>JAKQHS010000041.1 GCA_029557915.1 Bacteroidota bacterium
TGGAAAAAGAAAAAAAACTGAGAAAAATCAAATCCATTAACTTTAAAATCAACCCAAAATCAAAGTTAAAACTTAACCGGACTGATAACATATTATAAAAAAATTGCTGACTCATTTTTATATTGCCATCAACCGCTAACTTGCTAACTTGCTAACTGTTTAACTACTCTGCAAGGATTCCCCGCGGCGAAAACATCCGATGGGATATCCCGGGTCACCACACTGCCCGCGCCAATGATCGTACGGTCGCCGATGGTCACACCGGGACATATCACGGCCGAACCACCCACCCATACGTCCTCGCCAATATAAATGGATTTGGCAAATTCAAGTCCTGATGCGCGTTCTTCGTGGTCAATGGGATGGGTAGCGGTATAAATCTGGACATTGGGCCCGAATTTGGTCCGGCTTCCAATACGCACCTGCATGACATCCAGGACCACGCAGTTGAAATTAAAAAACACCCTTTCCCCGATCAGCATATTGCTTCCGTAATCACAATAAAACGGGGGCTGTAGCCACAGATTAGGGCCCGAGTTCGGGATCAGGTCCTTTAATATGCGCATCCGGTTTTCCGGATCATCCTCCCTTGAATTATTCAATTCGAGAAGGAGGAGTCGGGTCCGGGTCCTTTCATTGGCCAGCACTTTATCGGTCGGATCATACTTTTCCCCGGCGAGCATTTTTTCCTTTTCAGACTTCATGGGTCAGGTCCTTTTAGGTTGTTGGCTTGTTTTCCACGCAATAAAAGTAAATAAACCCGTGACGCCTGTTCTGAAAACCAGAGCACCTAGGGTCTTGGTTTCGTATAATCCTCCGCTGCGGATATGAAAAAGAAAAGCGGTAAACGTGACCACCAGCAAGATCAGGGCCATCCCCAAAACGCGAACCGTCCATTTTTGCCTGTGCACCAGGCCATAAACCGAAGCCATGTATAACAGGCTTGCAAAAAAATTGGCCCAGACCACAAAAGGAACATAATTTCCTTCCCGCTCCCTTATGCCAAACATATCAAACAAGACCGAACTGCTCATAAAAAGAGTGAGTACCGCAAACAGCAGCAAAACGGAAGCCCATATCAGAGGTGCTTGTTTGTTCATTTCGTATTTTTGGTAAAGGCTATAATAAAATTATAAAAATCCGCCGTGAGCAGAAGTAAGGATCAAAACAATGGTTTTATTTAAACATCTTTTTCCTCGACCCAACAAGCCGTTTCACCAGGACATTCCGAGTGGGTACTTCCATGCTTTGCACAATCAGGAATACCTCCCTGGAATTAATCCATAGGCAGATGCCCAATCGTATGCCTTCATCCCACCTAACCTACTAATCCTACTAATCCTACTAATCCTACTAATCCTACCAATCCTACCAATCCTACCAATCCTACCAATCCTACCAATCCTACCAATCCTACTAATCCTACCAATCCTATTAATCCTACCAATCCTACCAATCCTACTAATCCTACTAATCCTAGCAACAATCAGATCCGCAACACGATTTTGGTTTTTCAGCATAAACCGTAACGCTGAATATACCCTGCTTTGCCTCTTTAAAATCCCGAATTTCCATTTCATTGAGATAGGCGGACAGGATCTCATCCGGCAAAACGATTGTTTTTTCCTTTTGCACGGTGATATTGCCGAAACCATTGGATTTTATCAATTCCAGATATGCGTCTTTCTGTATGGCTCCCGACACACAACCCGCATACAATTCGGCATCGCGTTTTAGCGCTTCGGGAAGTTCTCCGACCAGGACCACATCCGAAATACTGAAATGCCCTCCCGGTTTTAATACACGGAAGATTTCTTTAAATACGGCGTCTTTGTTGGGCACCAGGTTCAGCACACAATTGCTGATGACCACATCAGCCCGGTTGGACGATAAAGGCATGTTTTCAATGTCCCCCAGCCTGAATTCTACATTGTAATATCCGGCCCGGAGGGCATTGGCTCTTGCTTTTTCGATCATAGCCGGTGTAAAATCGATTCCTATAACCTTGCCATCTTCTCCTGTTTCTGAGCGGGCTACAAAACAATCGTTACCGGCGCCGCTGCCCAGGTCAATCACGGTATCCCCCTTCCTGATCCGGGCATGCTGCGTGGGCAGGCCACAACCCAGGCCCAGGTCCGCATCCGGTTTATATCCTCCCAATTCCTGGTAATCGTCGCTCATAATGGTATACGTCCCCGTTGAACAGGGGCCCGAACCGCAACAGGAGGATTGATTGGTCTCCTTGTCCTGTAAAGCGATTTCACCGTATTTCTGTTTCACCAGCGCTTTTAATTGTTCATCGGTTTGTATCATTGTTTATTATATTTTTTATCGTAATATTTCGATGGATGGGTTCAAAAAAATATCAGCAACAATTGGACGGAGGCGCCTCGTAACTGGAAAACAAGTCGCCTAAAAGACTCTTTGCCTGCTGCCATTCCCTGGCATCAATACAATAACAAACCCTGGACCCCTCGATATCGCCTTTAATCAGGCCGGCTTCCTTGAGTTCCTTAAGATGTTGTGATACCGTACTTTGTGACAGAGGCAGCTCCTCTACGATGGACCCGCAAAAACAGGCATTTTTTTTAACCAACAGTTTGAGGATGGCCACCCGCGCCGGATGGGAAAGGGCTTTGGCATAGGAGGCAATCCGGTTGTCCTTTACTGAAAATTCGTCTGATTTGGCTGCGCCCACGATCGTTTATTTGATCGCAATATTACGATAAATTGATAAGTTTTACAAAATATTAGGGCCAGCCCCGGGGAGGCGTTTATTTCGAAAAACTATTCGCGATCTCCAGAGCCCTCTTTTCATAACCTGGACCATATACGATGAGGACGTAAAAATTGTTTTCGCTTTCGGGGTCCAGCAGGCCGAGGATGATGCTCGTGACTTCGTCTTTCTTTCCAATGACATAGGATCCTTCAAAAGAATTGAGCTCCAGTTCCACCACTTCCGATCCCTCATAACCCAGGGATTCAGCCAGTGCCTCCACCTCGGCATTCAGGCTCCCGGTAGTCAGTTCTGCGTCTTTCCAGGGAAAAATATATAAATGCAGGAGGTCATTCTTGAGTTTAGCCCCAAATTCTTCCCCGTTGTTGGTTTCCACGATCATATTGGAAGGCGCCTTAAAGGCCAGGCCGTAAGTGTCCCAGGTCCAGGGCGTAAAGGATTGGGCCTGGGTAACCGTGTTTAAAAGAAACAGCATTGAGGCTATAATCAAGTAGGTCTTTTTCATTTGGATTTTATTTGGAGTTTAAACGGGCGCCAAAATACAAAATATAATTTTAGCCTGTTTTTTATTAAACTGCCGGATCCGGCTACCGACCCATTAGCTATTCAACAAATCATTTCCTGCTACCTTTGCCTCATGATCCGGGTCGGCGAATTCAATATGCTCAAGATCATCCGGGAAGCTTCAAACGGCGTATACCTGGATGATGGGGGAGAAGGCCTCTTGCTCCCAAAACGGGTGGTGCCGGAAGGCGCGAAGACGGGGGACGAACTGAAGGTCTTTATTTACCACGACAAGGAAGGCCGTCCCATTGCCACGACCCTAAAACCCAAAGGAGTGGTGGGGGATATTTTGCGCCTGCGGGTGACCGGTACCAGTCCCCACGGCGCTTTTTTGGACAATGGCCTGATGAAGGACCTGTTTGTGCCGCGGAACAATCAATTCGGCCCCATGATGCCCGGCCATGAATACCTGGTGAAAATCTATATCGACCGCTTATCGGGGAGGATGGTTGCCACGGAAAAGCTGGACCCTTTTTTGAGCAATGAAGCGCTTACGGTGAAGGTCCTGGACGAAGCAGATCTCATCGTGTACCGGAAAACCCCCATCGGGTATGTAGTGATCATCAACCAGAGACATACCGGGGTCCTGCACCAAAATGAAATATACCGCGACCTCCGCATCGGGGATAAAATGAAAGGATATATAAAAAACATTTCGGCTGAAAACACGATCGACGTAGTGCTTGGCGCCCGGGGATATCAGCGGGTTGAAGAAGGAGGGGACCAAATCATCCGCCTCCTCCAGGAGCATGGCGGGTACTTGCCCTATCACGACAAAAGCGATCCGGACGAAATTTATTCTTTTTTCGGAATGAGTAAAAAGACCTATAAAATGGCCCTGGGCGCCTTGTATAAACAAAAAAAGATCAGCCTGGAAAATGCGGGGATACGGCTGATCACCACATCGCCCGGAACCCTTTCAACGTAAGCCGGCAAAGGCCTGGAAGCATGAACCCTTTTTTAAAATAAAAGACAGCTGCAATACCATGAATGGAATTGGCAACTCGCCCCTGCTCGAAGTTTTTCTGGTCCTGGCCATCAGCCTGCTCCTGGGGTTCCTGATCAAAAAAACAGTAATCCCTTTTGTGCTGCGGATCGCCGGTAAAACAAAATGGAAAGGCGATGATATTATCGCCGCTGCGGTCTCCCCCTGGATCCTCTTTTGGTCTTTGCTGGCGGCTCTCTTGTACGCCCTTCCGGTTTTACGAGGATCCCTCGCGTTTACAGCCCGGCATGAATCCCTTTTTAGAAGCATTATCCACACCGCTTTTATATTCTCCATTACCCTGGTCGTCGCGGCCATCGCCACCCGCTTATTATATTCCCTCTCGTCCGAACAGGACCGGGAATATGCTTCCACTTCCATCCTGGGCAATACCCTTCGGGCCATAATTTATTCCATCGGGCTGATGCTCGCCCTCCGGTTATTCGGAATTGCCATCACTCCCTTGCTTGCCGCCCTTGGAGTCGGGGGCCTTGCCGTGGCCCTTGCCCTTCAGTCCACGCTTTCCAATTTATTTGCAGGTTTGCAACTCATCGCTTCCAAAAAGATCAACATCGGTGATTTTGTCCAATTGGAAGGGGGCCAAAAAGGTTTTATTAAAGACATCACCTGGCGCAATACCGACATTGAAACGGCCCAAAACAACATCATCATCGTGCCCAACAGTAAGATGACCGATTCGATCATTGAGAACTATTTTATCAACAGCCCGGAAGTGCTGTTTAATGTATCGGTCGGAGTGAGTTATGACAGCGACCTGGAAAAAGTGGAGCGGGTTTGCCTGGAGACAGGCAAGAAAATCCTGGAAGAAAGCGCAGGCGGGGTCAAATATTTTGAACCCTTTGTCCGTTTTTATCAGTTTGGAGAAAGCAGCATTGATCTGCGGATTTTCCTTCGCTCCAAAACCTTTGGCGACCAATTTTTGATCACCTCGGATTTTATCAAAACACTTCACCGCCGCTTTAGGGAGGAGGGCATTGTCATTCCCTTTCCCGTACGAACGGTTCTTATCAAATCCCAAACTTAGGAGAATATGGTTTCCGGCTATGCTGAATAAATGAAGCCCCCTGATCAGAACAATAAATCAACCTAATCCGGTTTTACCACCTGACGTCACCAAGTCAATGAGAGGCCTCAGGATCTGCGCTTGTTTAAGACCCAATAACCGCCCAGGACCAAGAGAATGATGAGCCCGGGGATAAGCCATGGTATAATCGTTCCGGATCCGTCCTTGATCTTTCCATTCAGAACCTCTGAAACCGTATGCGTCACCGGCCGGTGATCTGCCGGTTTGCCCGGGGAATGGCCAGAACAGCCTCCTTCTATATCACAAATGACCAGGCAGATGCTGCTGCCGCATCTTTTGGTACAAATCCAATTTTCCCCGTCCGGAGTGATGGTGAAAGTGCCCCCTTCCGCTTCACATTGTGCTTTAAGGTCGGCTGCGCTGATCTTACCCAAATTGACGTCTTTTGCCGAAATCTTGCCGATGGACGTAGCCAGCATGATTACAAGGAAAATAAACATGGCCAGATATCTTGATCTGGAAAAAGAGATGCCTGTATTCATTGGTATCTGATTTTTACGCACAGGATCACCCTGGCTTCGACCTTATGCTAAAGGGCAATCTACGGTTAACTTAATGCCATACTGCATGCCGTTAACAAAACAAAATACAGTAAAATGGTCTATTTACAAAACCAGAAACAATTTATTATATTAGGCATCCATAGAATCTTTTTCTGGTAATAAAACTCTTTCCATATGTACCAATCCATTTTTGTTTTTGCCCTGATTTTGTCGTCTTCCCTCCTTCAGGCCCAGGTCCCGAAACAATTCAGTTACCAGGGCATTCTCGCCGATGCCGCCGGGAAAATCCTGCCGGATAAAAATTATACCATTCAGGTCCTGATCTATGACCAGGCCACCGGAGGTAATCCGTTGTATTCGGAAACCCAGCAGGTTTTTCTTTCCAACGGGGTATTCCATTACCAGATTGGTCAAACCACCCCGATCCCTTCAAGCCTGCTTTTTGACAAACCTTATTATCTCGCGGTTCGGGTGGATGGAGGTGAGGAGATGAGCCCGCGTTCGCCTTTGTCCAGCGCGCCTTACGCGATCCGGGCGATTTATGCGGACCAGGTCACCTCAGGCTGGAGTTTGAATGGCAATAAGGGCCTGACCGGGATGCACTTTTTGGGCACCCTCGATGACCGGCCCCTCCTGTTCAGGCTCAGGGACACTTCGGCGGGTTATCTAGGAATGGATAATGTGTTTTGGGGATATCGCGCCGGCGAAAAGAATATTGGCAATGAAAACGTCGGCATCGGTTCTTTTTCTTTGGCCCAAAACCAGGGTGTAAAAAATACTGGCATTGGATTCGGTTCGCTGGGCATTAATAAAAACGATATGAATACAGCCGTTGGGGCTTATGCGATGGCCAACAGCAGCCAAGGCAAGAACAACACCGCCCTGGGGACATATTCCCTGAAATCCAATAATGGGGAAAACAATCTTGCCATCGGGAGCCGCGCTATGGAAAACAGCGCTTCGGGAAAAAATAATATTGCCGTCGGAGGAAATGCTCTTTTAAACAGTAACGGCGAATCCAATCTTGCCATCGGCTTTGCCGCGCTTCAAGAAAGCATAACCGGAAAAAACAATATTGCCATCGGAGAAGGAGCCCTCTATTCAAATAACGGGGAAATGAATATTTCCATCGGTCTGGCTTCCATGCAAGAAGGCGCTCAGGCTAAAAACAACATTGCACTGGGAAACACTGCACTTTTTAATAATAACGGTGAAAACAATATTGCTCTCGGAAACCGCTCCATGGAAAATTCAACTCTTGGAAAATCCAATACCGCCATTGGATTTCTGACTTTGTATGAAAATAATGGTGAAGATAACACAGCCATTGGTTTTAGAAGCATGGAACAAAATGCCGAAGGAGCTAGGAATGTGGCCGTGGGTGCTTATTCACTTTTTTCAAATAGAGGGTTTAACAACACCGGTCTTGGCTACGGGGCCATGGAAAAGAGTCTATCAGGAGTAAATAACGTGGCCGTTGGAACAGCTGCTTTATGGTCCAATATGGGAAATGGTAACACAGCTGTCGGCGTGAATTCGTTAGCTTCCAATTCTTCCGGAAAAACAAACTCTGCGTTGGGAATTTTTTCCCTAAATTCCAATGTATCCGGTGAAGACAACACTGCTGTTGGGGCTGGCGCCTTGGCTTTAAATATTACAGGAAGTTCAAATACCGCCATCGGTAATTTAGCCTTATCACAGAGCAGTACTTCCAGCAATACCGCCCTGGGAGCAAGCGCCCTCGAACTAAGTATTGATGGGTCTAAGAATGTGGCTGTTGGAGCACGTTCTTTGTTTCAGAACAATGCGAGTTACAATACAGCCGTAGGAACAGGGACGCTTGAACAAAACAGCACTGGGTTTTATAATTCAGTCCTTGGTTTTGAAGCAGGTGGGCTGAATTCCACCGGATCCGATAATACAGCCATCGGATCACAAACCCTCAGGAGCAATGTATCTGGTCATAAGAATACTGCAATTGGAGGCTTCAGCTTAAACAATAACACCGCTTCCGAAAACACCGCCCTGGGCTACTCCAGCCTCCTCTCCAATACCACGGGTTCCTTTAACACCTCGGTGGGCAATCATTCCAACAGTTCCAATACCACCGGAAGGTGGAATACGGTCATGGGTCATTCCGCCTTGCTGACCTCCGCCACGGGCAACAGCAACACCGCCATTGGATTTGAAGCCATGCGCAATTCCAATAATTCTTCCTTCAATGTCGCCGTCGGCAACCTGGCCCTGACCAATAATGTGGGCAACGGAAACGTCGGGATCGGCAATTTCGCCGGTTTTTTCAACGGCCTGTCCACCACCCATACCAATACCACCTTCATTGGTGAAAACGCGAGATCCAGCAACCTTTCCGTCCAGAACTCCACCGCGATCGGATCGGGAGCCGTGGTCACCGCTTCAAACCAGATCATCCTCGGCAACACGGCCATCACCCAGATCAGGGGCAACGTAGGGTTTTCGACTTTTTCGGATGCTAGGTTTAAAACTTCAGTAAAGGAGGATATTCCCGGCCTTGCTTTCGTCGAGCGGCTCAGGCCCGTATCCTATACATTGACCCATGCCGGGGACCCGCGCAGAATCAGCGGTTTCCTCGCCCAGGATGTAGAAAAGGCGGCAAATGCCCTGGATTATGCTTTTTCAGGCCTTCACCTCCCCAAAAACGATCAGGATACCTACAGCCTGACTTATGACAATTTTGTTCCCTCCCTGGTCCGGGCCATCCAGGAGCAGCAAGCTGAAATCCGGGACCTGAAAAATCAGCTGGAAGAATTAAAGTCCCGGATGAAATCGATGGAATCCCTGTCTCAAAGGCTGGAAAGCCTCGAAGCCATGATCATTAAAAACTAATCGGGCCGGGATATGAAAAAATTTCTATTCCTAATCTTACTGCTTATATACCAAAGCCTCGCCGGCCAGGAACTTCGTTTACCTAATTATACCCTGAATGCAGGAGGACATGAAATGCGGGACGGAAACCTCGTCCTCCGGGGGTCGGTTTCACAGCCCCTCATCCAGGTGGTCGCCTCGGGGCAGGTACAAAACAGCCAGGGCTTCTGGCATATCCATTCAAGCCTGAAAAATCAATCCACCCCCTATTTAAACGGACAACCGGATTTCCGGATCCTAACTTATCCAAATCCATTCGATGCCGGCCTTCACGTCACGCTTCCCGAAGGACAATGGCCGGTCCGGTGCTTTCTGTATGACCTCTCCGGCAGAATCATGGGAGAGTGGGTATTGACGGCGGCTAAAAACACCCTGGCGCTGGACCATCTTGCTGCCGGCAGTTATATCCTTTATCTCAGACATGACCACTGGTGGTATTCCTGCCTGACTATAAAAGGCTAGCTTCCGATATTACCCCCATTTTCCTGAAAAGGCCCCGCTTCGAATTTCCTCCAACAAAGAAAATCAAACATTCCTTTTTATGATTTTCATCAGTGGAAAATGGTGTTTAGGGGGATTTATTTTGATAAGGTGTTTCGTTTTTTGCCCTTGTTTGTTTTACAACATCCGCATTTTAATAAAAAAACAGCCTGGGTGGTGGTTGTTTTATTTAACCTGCTGTTAGCCTGTACCGAAGAAGAAATCAAATCCGGACCGGTCCGCGCAGAAATTCCGCTACGTGAGGTTCCTGGAAAAGCCGTAAAAGACCCGGGTCTGGATACCCTGTTGTATCACCGGCTGATCCAGGATCTTGCCAATGGCGATTCTTCCGGGCTATGGCCCGCCGCAGCGCCTCTTCCCCTGGCCGGAGCAGTCCTCCCTTTCAAAAGGATCCTCGCCTTTTACGGAAATTTCTATTCCCCGAAAATGGGAGTCCTGGGGGCCTTGCCCCGCGACAAACTGATCCATCAAATAAATTCTGAAATGCAACGCTGGAATGCGGCGGATCCTTCTTATCCGGTCATTCCGGCCATTCATTACATAGCGGTCTCCGCCCAGAAACAAGCCGGACGGGATTCCAAATACCGGCTCAGGATGCCCCCGGGGCAGATCGAAAGAGCTCTCGATCTGGCTAAAGCCATAAACGGCCTGGTTTTCCTGGATGTCCAGGTGGGCAAGGGGTCCCTCCTGGATGAAATCCATTACCTGGAGCCCTGGCTGCTCCAAACCAATGTCCATCTCGGGATCGATCCTGAATTTTCCATGAAAGAGGATAGCCCGCCGGGGGATAGGATCGGATCTGTCGATGCAGAAGAAATCAATACGGCAAGCCAATTCCTGGCCCGTTTGGTCAGGCAATACCAGTTAGCTCCGAAAATCCTGGTCGTTCACCGCTTCAACAAAAGAATGCTCACCCGGTACCGCCACATCCAGATCCGACCCGAAGTGCAGATCGTCATAAATATGGACGGTTTTGGTTTTCCGGCCAAAAAAAGAAATTCTTATTACCAGGCGGTATATAAAGAACCGGTACAGTTTGCCGGATTCAAATTGTTTTATAAAAATGATACGCTGGACGGTTACGCCCTGATGTCACCGGAACAGATCCTTCAACTCAAACCCCGGCCGGTTTATATTCAATACCATTAAACCACAAAGGCCTCCCGCCCGTTTAATGAATAACCTTTAACTTGCCGGTTTGCGTCGCCCGCAACCGGGCAATAATCATTAAACAGGAAGGGTCGAAATGTATAATACCGTACCGATAACCTTTTTACTGATGATCCTGTTCCTCCTTCCGGCAACGGGCCAGGAACGCCGGTTTTCCATTACGGGCCGTGTGAACGATGAAAACAAAGAGCCCATTGCGTATGCAAATGTGGGATTGTACCGGTCCGCGGATTCCACACTGGTGAGCGGGGGAATTACAGATGACGATGGAATATTTTCAATTGAAAGTCCGCCCGGCAGTTTTTTTCTTAAGATCACTTTTTTATCTTATGTGGAAAAGTTCATTCCGGGGATACTGCTGGCCAGCCGGGATCTGGACCTGGGAAGTCATACCCTCGTCCAGGCCAGTGCCCTGCTGGAGGAAATCATCATCGAAGGGGAACGGAGCACTACAGAGCTCCGTTTGGACAAAAGGGTTTTTCATGTGGGCAAAGACCTCACCAACATCAGCGGAAGCGCCTCGGATATACTCAACAATGTCCCCAGTGTGACGGTGGACGTGGAAGGCAACGTAAGCCTCCGGGGGAGCCAAAATGTGCGGATCCTGATCGACGGCAAACCCTCCGGCCTCACCGGAATCAATATCGCCGACGCCCTGCAACAGGTACAGGCCAGCCTGATCGAAAGCGTGGAAGTCATTACGAATCCTTCCTCCCGGTTTGACGCGGAAGGAGAGGTGGGCATCATTAATATTATACTTAAAAAGGAACATCGGGAGGGCGTCAACGGTTCTTTGATGCTGAATGCCGGCCGACCCGACCATTTTGGGGGGACTTTGGGCCTCAATTTCAGGAGGGAAAAACTGAATTTTTTCACCAGTTACGGATTCAATTACCGTCAAAGTCCGGGCTCAGGGATTTCATCGGTCCGTTATACTTTGCCGGATTCCGTTTTTGCCTATACGGAAGAAACCGATCGGGTCCGGGGTGGTCATTCCCACAACCTGATCGGGGGATTGGACTATTATTTCAATGAAAGCAGCGTGCTCACGGGATCCTTTGTATACCGTCCCTCTTCGGGGCTCAATACCAGTCTTATTCGGTTCCGTGACCTGGACGGGAACGACCGGTTGCTTCGGACCCTCAGCCGGAGGGAAAGGGAAGAGGAACCGGAAACCAACGGTGAGGTTTCACTCAGTTACCGAAAGGATTTTAAAAAACAGGGACAACAACTGAGCGGCGATTTCAAATGGATCGAAAATGTAGAGAAAGAAATTTCAAGTTTTGAACAAACCGATGACCGCGACGGCACGGTGGCCAGGCAAAGGTCTTCCAACACCGAAAATGAAAGAAATGTTTTTTTCCAGGCCGATTATGTCCAGCCTTTCAGCGAAACCGGAAAGTTTGAGACCGGCTTGCGCGGCAGTTTGCGGGTGATTGAAAATGAATTTCTGGTCGAAGTAGAAAACAATTTCAGTGAATGGGATATCCTTTCGGGTTTCAACAACGCCCTGGAATACTCGGAAAAAATATTTTCCGGTTACGCCATGGCCGGAAAGGCCTGGAAACGTTGGTCCTATCAGGCCGGTATCCGGGGAGAACTTACCGGGATTTCAGTTGACCTGAAACGAACCGGTGAGGGCAACCGTCAAAATTATTTTAACCTCTTTCCCAGCCTGTTTACTTCCTACAAACTTTCCGAATCGCATACTTTTCAGCTCAGTTACAGTTACCGGATCAGCAGGCCGCGTTTCCGTCATTTGTTGCCTTTCTCCAACTATTCCAACAACCGGTCCCTGTCAACAGGCAATCCGAATCTCCGGCCGGAATTTACCCATTCGGTGGAAGGTTCCCATTTGTTCAACTGGAGTTCGGGTTCTTTGCTTTCCAGTATATATTATCGCGGCCGCCGCGGAGTGATTGAAGAGATCACTTTGGTGGATTCCATTGGGTTTAGTCGTCAATTCCCCATCAATCTCTCCCGTGAAGCGGCTTTTGGTTTTGAATTCAATTTATCCTGGTCTCCAGGCCCCTGGTTTCGATCCACTTCCAATTACAATTTCTACCGGGTAAGTTCTGAAGGGGTTTATGAGAACCAAACCTTTGCCAGGGAAGCCCTGACCTGGACAAACCGGACCATTTTGCAGTTTACGGTCCGGAAAAAATGGGATATCCAGGGTACTTTTAATTACCAGGCCCCTCAAAACACTGCCCAGGGTCGACGGTTATCCCTACATTCCACCGATCTTGCCCTGTCGCGGGATCTCATGAAGGGAAATGCAACCCTGGCCATCAGTGTGCGAGACCTCTTTAATACTCGCCGTTTCCGCAGGGAAATCACAGGGGTGGAATTGAATTCTTACAGCGAGTTCCAGGGCAGGCGCCGACAGCTTATGCTCAGTTTAACTTACCGGCTCAATCAGAAAAAGGATAAAGGAGAGGGGGACGAACCTTTTGAAGAAGATTTTTAATTCCAGGTCATCCGGCTGGCGCTTGACGTCAGGATGGATTGCCGGCGAGCGGTTTGTGTTTCTGAAAGGTCAAGCCGGTTTCCGGATTCTGATTTTTTTAATTTAAATGCCGCATTTTTTATACTTTAATCGAATCAATGAGTAAAAGCCATAAACCCGTTCCCGGCCCCGCCGTTCCTTCTTCTGAATTAAGCAGGTTTGCTTTAATGGAATCCCCTTCCATGGAACTGGACCTCATCAAAACGGGCCTGGAAAAGACCCACATCATTTCTATCGCCGATGAAGATCAAAAACTCGTTTATGTCAATGACCTCTTCTGCGCAATTTCCAAATACAGCCGGGAAGAACTCATTGGCCAGGACTACAGGATGCTGAGTTCGGGATTACATTCCCCCGAGTTCATCAAAGGGCTCTGGGATACCATTGCGGGAGGATCGGTGTGGAACAATCACATCCGGCTCAAGGACAAAGAGGGTTCGTATTTCTGGCTGGACACGACGATATTTCCTTTTATTAATAAAATAGGCAAACCTTATCGTTACTTCTCCATTTGCAAGGACATCACCCGGATCAAACAGGAGGAAAACACCCTAAACCAGTTTTTCCAAATGTCCCAGGATTACCTGTGCATTGCGAATGCTGCCGGATATCTGACCAAGGTCAGCCCTCAGTTTATCAATGAACTGGGCATTCCTCCCGAACTGATCCATTCCCAGCCTTTTACCGCCTTTGCCACTCCCCGGGATGCGGGTCCCCTTGCCCTGGAGCAGGAACTGGAAAAAAGATCCAAAGGCATTCCCTCCCGGAATTTCGAAACAAAACTTCAAATGCGGGACGGATCGTTCCGCCTGATCAGCTGGAACGCCTCTTCGGACCTTGAAACGGGGACTATCTTTTCCATTGGCAGGGACATTACCGAAATCCGCAAACTCAACGAAGAATACCGCCGCCTGGCTCTGGTCGCCGAAAGCACCGACAATGTCATCGTCATTACAGACAAAGAAAAAAGAATCCAATGGGTCAACCGGCCTTTTGAAAAATTGACTGGGTACAGCCTGGAGGAAGCCCTGGGCAAGGATCCCGGAAAATTACTACAGTACGACGAGACCGACCCGGAGACGGTCAGGCAAATCCATGAAGCCCTGGAGCAAAAAAACTCCTTTTACGGAGACATCAAAAACCGGAGCAAAAGTGGCCGTCCTTACTGGCTTCGCATGAACATCAATCCCGTATTTAATGAAAACCGGGAGCTGATCAATTTTATTGCCATCGAATCGGATGTCACAGAAGAAAAAAGGGCCGAAGCGGAATTGATTGAGGCCAAGCAGACTGCAGAAAAAGCCGTCCTGGCCAAGGACAGTTTTCTGGCCAATATGAGCCATGAAATAAGGACCCCCCTTAATGCCATCCTGGGCTTCACCGACCTCCTGGTCCAGAGCAACCTGAACGAGGTCCAGTCGGATTATATCCACAACATTAAAAATGCCGGCGATCATTTGCTGCTGATCATCAACGATATCCTGGACCTTTCTAAAATCGAATCCGGAAACCTGGTCATAGAAGCAAATCCCTTCAGCCTTAAAAACGCCATGACGCATCTCTACAAACTGCTCAGGGTGAAGGCCGCCGACAAGGATCTTGAATTCAGCCTGTTTATGGATCCGGATATTCCGGATATGGTGATCGGAGACAAAGGCCGGTTGAATCAGATTTTGATGAACCTCGCGGGGAATGCCATCAAATTCACCCTTTCCGGAGAGGTGATCATCACAGTAAAGAAGCTGGAAGAGACGAAGGAAAGCGTAACCCTCCGGTTTTCCATCAAAGACACGGGCATCGGCATCCCGGAAGAAAAACTCAGTACCATATTCGACCGTTTTACCCAGGCCGAAGACAGCACTTCGCGCCGGTTTGGCGGGACCGGATTGGGTTTGAACATTTCCAAACAACTGGTGGAACTGCAGAAAGGCAGCCTTCATGTAAAAAGCAAACCGGGATTGGGCTCCGAATTCTATTTTATCCTGGAATATAAAAAAACCGCGGACCAACAGCAGGAGTCAGTCAAAGAAAAGGTGGTCCGTCTGAAGTCGGATCGCCGGCTTTCCATCCTGCTGTGCGAAGACAACGTGATCAATCAGCGCCTGGCCAAACAGGTCATTGAAAACTTTGGTTTTGATATAACCGTGGTCAACAACGGACAGGAATGTATCGATTGTCTGCCCAAAAGGAAGGTGGACCTGATCCTGATGGATCTGCAAATGCCGGTAATGGACGGTTATCAGGCCACCCATCATATCCGGGAAGTCCTTAAATCCGACATTCCCATCATCGCTATGACTGCGCATTCCCTGGTCGGTGAACAGCAGAAATGTTTCGAAATCGGAATGAATGCCTATGTACCCAAACCCTTTAAACAGGAAGATCTTTTTGAAAAAATCCAGGCGTTACTGGTGAATCGACCTGGGGCCGACCGTTCCCATGACCTTCCCCCTGCTCCTGATCCTGCAGACCAAAAAGTCGTCCCCGCTGCCGTTGATCTTTCTTATCTAAAAGAACTGTCCAACGGGAATGCTGCCTTTGAAAAAGAAATGATCGAACTGTTCATACAAAAAACACCTCAGGATATTGAATTACTCGAAAAAGCGCTTCAGGAACCAGACTACAATACTGTAAAAAACATTGCCCATAAGTTGAAGTCCACCTTTGCGCTTTTCAAACTGGACGAATCCCTGATTCCCCTGTCTCAAATAGAAACCGAAGCCGGGAATCCTCCTTTAAGCATCCGGGCCTTGGAAGGATTTGCTTCCATAAAGCAAAAACTGGAAGAGATCATGCTTGGCCTGCAGGCCATCCTTGAACAGGATTATCTTTCCTGAAGAAGATTCATTCATTGGATATGAGAAAGGTGCCCCCGTCACCTGATTCTGATCAGGTTTCAGGATCCCATCTTCCGGTAATTTTACATTTTGCTAAAATCTAATAATATGAAAGAATCTGATGAAAAGAATAATAAGGCCCTTTTGGTCCGTCTTGCCAATCAATTATTAAAAGAACAGCAGGATCTGGATCACCTGGCGGTGCAAATCGCCTTGGGTAAATCGAAAGTCATTGATCTCTTTGAAGAAGCCAAGGTCCAGATGAAGAAACGGCTCCAGGAATTTAAAAAACTCCTTCCACCCCCTGCTCAACTCAACGATACCTGGTTCAAGTCCCTCAATGAAAGAGTCGACCACCTTGAGGAGATGCTCAATAAAGGGAAGGCAAAAACAAAAGTGTTGTTCCAGGAACAGAAGAAGAATATCATTCAGGCTTTGGACAAACTCAAAAATTTATTAAAGCAAAGACCTGAATTAATAAAATTCGCAGGCCATCTTACCGGCGCAATGGAAAAACTGAAATTGCAAATGGATCTTTTTGAAAAGAAAATGGGCGCGGAAAAAAAGAAACTGACCAAAGAGTTTAAGGCCGAAATGTATGATGCCGCCAAAAAAGTCAATTCCATCGTATCCCAAGTAAAATCCAGGCAACACGACGCTGGCGTTAAATGGGAACATTTTAACGATGAGATTAAAATCAGTTATGCGCACCTGAAAAAGGCAATTAAGAGTTTGTAGCTTTCCGTGGGGACTGTCTTGAAGGAATTCCTTTTTTTCATCTGATCAATGACTGGATGTCGGGGTCAGGTTCTATATTATTCATTTGAACGAGGATGTATTCAACCCTGGACCGGACATAAGCGCTCATGGGTTTGACGGTGTATTTTCGGGGATTGGGTAAACAGGCGGCGATCATGGCCGATTCCGTCCTGGTTAAGGCTTTGGCTGGTTTATTGAAATAATACCTGGCCGCGGCTTCCATGCCGAAGAGGCCTTTCCCTGTTTCAATGACGTTGAGGTAGCGGTTCAGGATTTTTTTCTTCGACCAAAAGGTTTCGATCATAAAGGTAAAATATACTTCCAGGCCTTTACGAATAAAGTTGCGCCGCTGCCAGAGGAAACAATTTTTTGCCGTTTGCTGGCTGATGGTGCTCGCCCCCTTGCTTCTCTTGGGCCTGATTTTATTATACTTTAAGGCCAGTTTGATCGCTTTGATATCAAATCCGTCATGGTCCGGAAACAACTGGTCCTCGCTGGCCAAGACCGCCAGTTTCAGGTTGGGGCTGATGGCGTCATAGTCCACATAATCCCTTTTCAACCCGTGGCCGGCAATCCAGCTTGAAATCTGCGTAAAGGTGAGCGGTGGATTGATAAACCAGTACAACAACACAAAAAACCATTGCAATAAATAAGCAACAATAAAAATTCTGTAAAAGGCGGTTACCACACGCCTTATGGTATCCTTTTTCTGGAAATATATTTTATAAATCCCCACCAGAAGGGCGGTGGCCGCAAGAAAAACAATAAACCAGGTTAAAAAGGGGATCAGTTCTGCCTTTCTCTCCTTCAGTTCAGAAAAATAGAGGATCAGGAAATAAACCAGCTGAAACAGAATGAGGGTTAGTACCAGTTTGTCGCTGATGTTCCAAAAAAAATCGAGCGTTTTCCTGAATCTGGCGGTCCGTTCCTGCATGATGAGCAGGATTAAATGTAGTGCTTTGTTGAGCAGTTTCTCAATAATTTTCGGGAGGCACGTTTACCACCCAGTTCATCATCTCTTTCATTCCGATAA
The DNA here is from genome assembly GCA_029557915.1 of Bacteroidota bacterium. Classification (GTDB taxonomy): domain Bacteria; phylum Bacteroidota; class Bacteroidia; order Chitinophagales; family Saprospiraceae; genus JADJLQ01. Next base: position 17,608 of record JAKQHS010000041.1, read on the forward strand.
GATTAGCCGCTTCCCACCTCAGGGCAAATAATCCTCCGGTCAGCACCTTAACCTTTTTAAATCCATTCTTAATCAGGATCTCTGCAGCGGCAAAGGCCTCCGGATTTCCTGAAAAGGCATAGACGATGATTTCTTTATTCTTATAGGGCGTCAGTTCCTGCAAACGGGATTTTAATTCGTTCTCCGGGATATTGATGGCTCCCCGGATATGGCCCTTGTTCCTGAAGGACTGATTCTTGTTTTGATTGTTAAAATCGGCATAGGGCCGGATATCCAGAATCAGGCCCGAATATGCCCCTTTAAACCTGCGGTGCAAATCCTGCGAATTGATCAGACCATAGGACGATCCCTTTTCCCAAATTTTCTTTCTTTCCTTAAGGTCCTTTTCCGTTTCCGTTATCCAGGCAGCCAGGCCATCAAACAGCACGTGAATCCCCTTAAATCCTCGGTCCGCCAAGATCCGGGCGGCCTGCACGGCGTCGTCCCCGAATTGATCAAGGATCAGTATGGGTTTATCCCTGGGTATTTTATCCGTGTTTTCCTTCAATGAAATCAACGGTTGATTTACCGCTTTCTTAAATCGCCCATGGGCCCTTAACATGGCGGAAGCGGTCTTGCCCTGAAAGGCGGTGTCCGGGCGCACATCCAGAATATACAGGTCCCTGGTGTTCCGAACCAAATTAAAAGCCCCGGCCGGAGACAATAAATTGAATTCGTTTCCGGAGGTGTAAAGTTCGTTCAAACAGGGAATGCTGCCGTTCCGCAACCGGTTTAATTCCGTCATTCCCCCATTGACGTTGGTCACATTGGTAAAGCCGCTGTCCACCAGCATTTTGGATACCACCCGGCTCCTTTGGCTATGTGAACAGATCAGCAGGATCGGTTTGTCGCGATAATCCCGGATTTCATCCAGTCGTTTCTGGATCTCCCTGGAACTGATGTTTACCGCGCCTTTTAATCTGCCTATATTCAAACTGTGATACGCAGAGGTATCGCTGAATTCCCCCGGAGAACGCACATCCAACAGCAATCCGCCGTTCAGTTGTTTGACGGATTGACACAAGTCCTCCAGATAAACGGTTTTATAAACCAGGTTGTCGTTTTTGAATTGTGCCTGCGCGGCATTCCAGAGGATCCATGCAAGGCATCCCAAAATGATTTTTTTCATGTTATAAAATTTGAGGCGGTTGATACATAGGCCGTTTCGGTTCCCCTGCTAAAATTGAAATCCTCTGGCCGGAAGAAACCGCACAAGGTTAGCGGTTCCCGGTCCCCCATACGCAATATGTCTTCGATTGACTTAAATTTGTCCGTTTATGACCTTCGCCTTCTGCCGGTTCGCGGAAGGCGATGGCGCTTTCCAACCTGAAAACCGATGGATCCAATCCATATAGTATTTATGCTTTATTCCAAAGCCCACTTACTGGACCTGGCCGGTGCGGCCCAGGTGTTTTATGAAGCCAATAGTTTTGGTACCCGAAAATACCAACTTCATTTTGTTTCGCTTAAGGAAAGCATCAGCACCGAACAAGGGCTCCGGTTTGCCGGGCTCCGTCCTCCGGAAGCGGTGCCTCTTCGCAAACAGGATATGATCGTGGTAGTCGGGGTTGATTTTAAAAGTTTTGTCCGCGGGGAGATGGATGCTGAAATTGAACAAACCGCGTCCTGGGTCATTAAAAATTATAAAAAGGGGGTGTATTTGTCCTCCATCTGCTCCGGCGCTCTGATCCTGGCGAAAATGGGCCTGTTGAACGGTACCAAATGCACCATACACTGGAAATGCCTGGATTATGCAAGGAAAAAATTTCCCCGTGTGCGGTTTATGGATAGTCAATTGTATGTATTTGACAAAGGCATATTCACCAGCGGGGGCATGACTTGCGGTATAGATATGGCCCTGGCCCTGGTCGAAAAATGGTCCAATCCTTTGGTTTCTGCAGAAATCGCCCAGGAGATGGTCATCAATATGCGCCGCGCAGAAACCCAAAATCAAAAAAATACCTTTCTTGATTTTAAAAACCATTTCAACCCGGAAGTCTATAAGGCCCAGCAGTTGCTGGTCAACAACCTGCAGTCCTCCTATACTTTAACCCATCTGGCTGCAGACCTGCACATGAGCGTGCGCCAGATTTCCAGGTTGTTTAAGCACCACACCGGCGAAAGCATCCAGAGCATAAGACATAAACTTCGCCTGGAACGCGGTGAACACCTGCTTCGGAATACCGAATTGACCCTAAAAGAAATTGCCGGGCAATGCGGATATCAAAGTCCAAGGCAATTCAGCAGGATCTGGAAAGCCTATTACGGCGGCGCACCCAGGTCGCAACGGGTATTCAAGAAATCCCTTTCTGAGTAAACCGAACAGCCCAACTTTTAATTTTAAGCAACCCTGCTTTTGCATTTTTCCATTCGAATTTTTTTAAAAATTTGCGGACAGGCCTTGCGCGCATTAAAATTTAGTGTTTACTTTGTATTTAAAAGTACTTTTAAATGAAGGAAGAGCAGGATTATTTACGGGACATCACCGAGATACGTTCCATGATGGAGCGTTCTTCCAAGTTTTTATCCCTTTCCGGCTGGTCCGGCATCCTGGCGGGGATTTATGCTCTGGCGGGCGCCTATATTGCCTATTCCTTTCTTGGATTTAATCCCGCTGACCTTGAATACCGCCAGGTCCCGGGGGAAATCTTAAATTTCGACCTTTGGAAGATTGTTGTTTTAGCCCTGATCATCCTGATCCTTGCCGTCGGCACGGCCATTTATTTTTCCCAACAGAAAGCCCATAAAAGGGGTGAGCGAATCTGGAACGCCACCACGCGCAGATTATTGGCCCATATGGCCGTCCCGCTCATCGCGGGTGGGCTGTTGATCCTTATTTTAATATCCAAGGGATGGCTTGGCCTGATGGCCCCGCTTACCTTATTGTTTTATGGGCTGGCTTTATACCATATCAGCCGGTTTACCTATGATGAGTTGAAAACCCTGGGGCTTATTGAGATGGTCCTGGGCCTGGCCGGTGCCTATTTTATAGAGTATGGTTTGTTGTTCTGGGCCCTGGGTTTTGGCCTGGCCCATGTGCTTTACGGTATTTTTATACATTACAGGTACGAGCGGTGAAATTATTAATAAACGGGTTCCACAAGGCCTTTGAAAGCAGGATCAGGCTCGGCATTATGTCGGCCCTGGCCATCAACGACAAGTTTGATTTCAACGCCTTGAAGGAATTCCTCGAGGTGACCGACGGCAACCTGGCGAGCCATATCAAAGCGCTGGAGAAAGAGGAATTTGTCGGGGTGGAAAAATCCTTTATCGGGAAAAAACCCAACACAAAATATTTTATGACCCCCAAAGGCAAGAAAGCGTTTGAGAACCACCTGAAAGCATTGGAAAACCTGATTAAAAAATCGGGCTGATTTTTTTTATACATCCACTTTGAAATTCAAAGCACTATTAATAAATAATTTTATGGAATCAAAAACCGGCAATCCTGGCGAGATCCTCCCTTTGGAGGATGAAATCCTTGCAAACCTGGACTATCCCAGACAACTGGAGCAATTGTACCAGATCAATAAAAAGGCTTTCAAAAAAGCTTTTAACCGACTGTACCCGGATATCCGTGAAAAGCCGATGGTGCCTTACTGGCATGAACGATTGAATTTCGAAAACGGGGATCTTTCCTGGGGCAATTCAAAAGAATGGACCTTTATCCTGGTGGCTGCCTTCCTGGCCGGGTTGGTGGCAAAAATCCCTGATTTTTCATGGCTTGACCAGGATTTTTTTTATCCCCGCAACCTCGGTTTTATTGTTTTCCCCTTCTTGTCCGCCTATTTTGTCTGGAAACAAAAACTGGCTCCAAAAACGTTTTTGCCTCTTTTGGCGGTGATTCTCGGGTCTGCAGGATATATAAATCTGCTTCCCGATAATCCGGAAAGCGATACCCTGATCCTGGCCTGCATTCATCTGCCGCTTTTGCTGTGGGCGGTGCTGGGCATTTCCTTTGTTGGCGGGGACCGAAACAATCCTTACCGGCGCTTGGATTTCCTGAGGTATAATGGAGACCTGCTGGTGATGACTACCATCATAGGTATAGCGGGGGCCCTCCTGACCGGTGTAACCATTGGATTGTTTGAACTCATCGACCTTAAGATCGAAGAATTGTATTTCCATTATTTTGGCATCTGGGGCCTCGCCGCGGCTCCCATTCTCGGAAATTATCTTATTCAGATCAACCCGCAACTGGTAAAGAATGTTTCGCCGGTCATTGCCCAGGTGTTTACCCCGCTGGTGCTGGCCATGCTGACCATCTATCTGGTTGCCGTGATATACACCGGCAAAGACCCCTTTAACGACAGGGAATTTCTTTTGATTTTTAATGCCTTGCTGATCGGGGTCATGGCGATCATCCTTTTTTCCATTGCCGAAAGTTCAAAAAACGGGGGCAACGGCCAGAGAATGATGTTGTTTGCCCTTTCCGGGGTAACCATCCTGATCAACGGCATTGCCCTGTCCGCCATCCTGTTCCGGATTTCCGAGTGGGGCATTACCCCAAACCGGCTTGCCGTCCTGGGGGGAAATCTCCTGATGCTGATCAACTTACTGCTGGTGAGTTACCGTCTTTTAAAAACCATCCGGAACAAAACCGAAGCGGAAACCGTCGAAAAAAGCATTGCTTCCTATTTGCCTGTTTACGTCCTCTGGGCCCTGGTGGTGACTTTTATTTTCCCGGTCCTGTTCGGTTTCAAATAAGAGGACGATGACTCCGGGTAGAATGAAAATCAAAACGATCATCTGGCTTGCCGTTTTCAGCATAGCCATGGGTTATCTGGAATCCGCGGTCGTGGTCTACCTGCGGAAATTGTATTATCCGGACGGCTTTAAATTTCCCCTGGTGCCCATGGAGGCAGAAATGGCGATGGTTGAATTGTTGCGCGAAGCGGCTACCATCCTGATGTTGCTGGGCATAGGCATGCTTTCAGCCCGCAAGGCTTCCCTCCGCCTTGCCGTATTCATTTTTTGTTTTGCGATCTGGGACCTGTTTTATTATTTGTTTCTATGGATCCTCCTGGACTGGCCGGAATCCTTTTTCACCTGGGATATTCTTTTTTTAATTCCCGTTCCCTGGGTGGGCCCGGTGATTGCTCCCTGCATCCTATGCCTCAACATGATCCTTTTGGCTTCGGCCATCTTTTATTATCACTCACAGGAAAAGGACACGCGGTTAAAAGCCAATGAATGGGGCCTGTTTGCCGCAGGCAGTTTGGTAGTCATCCTCTCATTTGTCTGGGATTTCTGGAAATACCTAAGGGCAATAAGCTTCATGGACAGGTCGGATGTCCTTTCCGGGTCCCAATACCTGGACGGCATTCTGTCTGATTATATTCCCTCAACTTTCAACTGGCCGCTGTTCCTGGCGGGTCTATTGGTTTTGGCTTACGGAACCCTCGTTTTGATACGAAGATTTAAAAGCGAAAAACCTGTTTCCGCCAATTTGTAAACTGCAATATCAATCCCATCAATCCTATCAATCCCATCAATCCAATTAATCCTAATAATCCCATCAATCCTATAATCCTATAATCCTATTAAATATGGTTTCAGGGTTTTTCTATCTTCTTGATCACTATTTTGGATTGCCTGACCTTGGAAGCTTTCGACAATAAATCCGAAAATTCGGTATACGCTTCTTTGGATCGCCGTGTTTTGAGCAAGGTAAAATGAAGTCTGATCTGTACCGTCCGGTCCATAACCGTTGCATTAAAATCCAATTCCCCGAACACCGATTTAATGGTAAAAGGTTTAGGCAGGCTTTCTATTTCATAAGCGGATGGGATGACTATTGATAAAGTATCCTTTTGGGAAAATCCAAAAGGAATCACAATATCGTTCATCCGGGATTTACCGGGTATTAGATCCGGGGCCAATTCATGGATCAATTGCAGGGGGATAAACATCCTGATACCGGAGACGGAGGCATATTTTTTGATGTGGGCATATTCATTGAAAGCGATCCGGGGCACGGAGGCGTAGTCAAAAAAGTAATTGAAGGAATCGAGGGCATAGTCCATGCCTTTGCGATTTTCCAGCAGTTGTTCCTTTTTCTCCTTTTCCCCTTTTAGGTCATAGTCGGCATAGGTTTCATAAAAAAGGCCGCCATATCGTGCGGTGGTGAAAGAGGCGCCATGACCAAAAGCATCCAGCCTGAGTTCGCTATGGGAAGTCAGGGTATTACTGCCTTCGTCGTATACAGGAGTCCGGATAAGCCGTCCGCCTTCCGGGCAAGCCATGAGCGCATATCGGTCTGAATTGGCATTGCCGAGATATCCTGGTGGGAAATATTGGTTGGTACATTCCAAAAACAAAGTATCCTCAGGGCCTGGAACCGTCAGGATCACATGATTGGTTTGATATAGACTGCTGAAGTCGGTGTGATTGATTTTACGGCTTCCGGAGCCGATTTCGGTATAATAAGAATTGATCCCCACGTGTTTTAACAAGGCCCTCATATAATTTGACAAGGCTTTACAATCTCCATATCCGGCTTTCGCAACCTCTGAGGCCGCCATGGGCTGAAATCCCCCGATGCCCAACTGGATGCTCACATACCTTGTGTTTTCCTGCAAATACTTGTAGAGTGTGTTGATCTTGGATTTGGGCGAATCGGTGGCTTTGACCAAGGCATTGATTTTAAGTTGGTCCTCAGGAGGCAATTGGTCCCTGTCCCGGATCAGGCCATTCACCCACTTGCCGTACTGATTCCAGTCGCCCAGGTCGCCCCGGTGACCTTCGAACTCAATTTGATTCGTTGCCAACAACACCATGCTGAACTTTTCTTCCATTGGCGTGTCGAAGTCTTCGTCCTGGATAGCCTCCAGGGTATCCGTCACCCAGGCAAGGGATTTGGATTCGACCTGGCGGGCGCCCCGAAAATTCACTTCCTTATAGGATACCAGGTCCGGAATCTCCGATTGAACCGTCAATTCCGCATGTTCCAGCCTGTAATGATACCCCTCCTGCGGCATCCACCGGCCGAGGCCGAGGGTGCTGTTATATTTTATAGTATAGCGGAAATCGATGTTCATTGGAAAGCCGGTTGCTTCAATCTTTAAATACTTTAATCTGTTGTCAGAAAAAATCGAATATCCGTCCTGCATCACCTGATCCGTGAAATCGCGAAGTTTGTATTTGGTGATCATTCCAAACTTGTTTTTGACCATGATTTCAGCTTCGGTTATTTTTGATTGTTTATCATACGGGAGGATCAGCGTAGCTTCTTTTAACCCTTTTTCGTGATGAATGGTATAGTTTTTCCACACGGATTCTTCCACATCGTCCAACGCGTTGATTTTATAATGGGTTTTGGAATGATGAATGGTAATGTAATCAGGTTCCGTTGCGGGAAGCGCATACAGAAAAGGAGAAACGAGGCAAAAGATAAAAGGATAAAATAATTTCATGATCAGACCTTTTTCTTCAGTACCACTTGTTCCGCGTGTTTGGAGACCACCAGGTTAAAAAAATCCCTCAATCCTTCATATTCGTCTACTTCGTACTGTGCTTTGGTCAGAAATATCAGGGAACTGATCTTCAAAGTATTCCCGGAAACAACCTCAACTCCGAAGGTAAATTTTGCTGTTTTAGAGGCATTCTGGAAAATGGCCGATTTTGGGGTGCTTTCGAGATCATAGGATTCCGGGATTCTTATTTCTACGGTGGCATTGACCAGCCAGGGATATTCGAATTCAACGGGAAATTGCCGGTCCTCAATCTTCAGGGGGTTGTCCACCAGCTTTTCCATTTGTATCGGGGTAAAATAAATCAGTTCATCAGTCACTTCCATATTTCCCCGGGTTTTGATCTTGGCGTCGAGGATGATGTCTTTTTGGTAGTCATTAAAATTGGTCATGATCGCTTCCGTCAGTTCTGTTCCGGGATGTTTTTCGTGGATGTTTTTCAAATACTCGGTCAAGTCGGTGGAATCACCCAATTGATGTCGCATCCTATAGGCGGAATAATTAAAATGCCTTTCCTGGTAGGTGCCCTTGAACCCATCCTGGGGATCGAGATCCAGTTTATAATAGGCTTGCGATTGATCTATTTTGGAAGTTTTGAGATCTACCCACACCCCATCCTGATCGTTGATCAGCCTCCCTTGCCCGTTAAGGCATTTTCCAGGCAGTAGACTGGGCGTGGCGAAAGGGTCCGCTGCATCCAAAAGGATTTTTTTGTCTCCCTGGATCACTGCAGCCAATACATAATTCATTTTAGTCAACGTTGGTAACGTTGGCAAAATGGCCCCATTGTCAATAGTGCTGAGTACAACTGGAAATGCACTCAGTCCCAGCTCCCTGAGCATGGAAACCAGGCAAAGGTTAATATCGGCTACATTGCCTTTCCGCTGTTCAAACGATTTGCGGATATTTCCGGTGGTATAAATACCGTGGTCCCCATTCCATCGCATCCGCTGTTGTATCAGCTGATGGGCGGCATTTATCTTATCGTTGGGTTGAGAAAAATTAGCCTGGATCTCGGCCACTTCGTCTTTAAAATACCCAGTTTTACTGAGTTGCAAGCCAAATTGCTGGTCTTCCAGTAATAGTTTATTCAGGGCAGCCCAGGATTTGGTATATTCTTTATAATCAATTCCAAATTTGGTGGAAGCCAGTTCAAACTCCACCCTGGTCCGGTAGTTTTCCTTATTGTGAATATAGGGTTCTGAGGGAAATGCGGGAACGTTCCGGATCAGATAACCGTTTAGGATTTCAAAAAAATCATATCCTGGTTTTTTTCGCTCTTCACGCGATACATTTACCTTCAGGTATCCCCAGAAATAAGGATTATACTGCAATTGCTCCGGGATGGCCGTGAGGTACTCGCTTTCCAGCACTGGGATGTCGTGCTGGAAAACCCAACCCTGGAAATTAAAGAGGAAATCCGATTCGATTTTGTATAGGACTTCGATAATACTTCCTTCCCGGATGTTGGGCATGGTAAATTTTACCTGGTTTTGATGCTCCCCTGTTTTTTCCTTGAATATGGATGACTTTTCGAGTTTGGTTTCGACCAGCTCTCCATTTTCTAGGTTGTAGGTGATCCCCTTGAGTTCAACGAGTTTTTCCTCTGATTTGGGGTCTTTGTAATACAAGGGGATGGATATATCCGCCTGATCAAAGGCGGATTTATCCTGGATACGGATCCTGAAATGACGTTCGAAAACCACTTTAAACACTTCCGGGGTAATGAGAAAGGTGGATTGGCCATGATCAAATAAATAATAAGCATGGGCCGCGCTGTCAATTGGACACACCTTGGGTATAAAATTGGATGCCGGCAATTTTCCAAAACGGAATGCAGGGATTTCTTTTTGCGCCAAGGCAGGGAATCCCGGAAGCAATGGCAGAATAACCCCAAAGATTGCCCACTTAATGGTGGGCAGACGAAGGTTTAAAATAACAAACAAATATTTCATAGTTATTCATTTTATGCAGGTTCTGCAAGCAAGGAGGGTGAGGAAGCAGAAGGGAAAGGGGTTCCTGGGTCCTATCGCTTGTATTCGATTACTAAAATAATTAATTTTCGAATACTCCTAAATCTCTAAAATAAAATTTTTTAATTTTACTTTTTCAACCGGGCTTACCGTATATCATGAAAAGGGTCGACGCACAGAGGAAAGAGGTTTTAAGATCAACCCAGGCGGTTTTAAACTAAAACCGGAAACTCAGATCCATAAACACCCTTCTTCCTTCCCGGCGGTAATCAAAAGGAGCCGCGTTGTTTTTGACCAGGTATTGTCCCTGGCCGGTGATGTTTTTTGCGGAAAGGCCGATTTCCACCGAGGGATTTAATTTATAGGCAACCTTGGCGTCCAGATTGACCCAGGAAGAAACGGCGGCCGGCCGGTACCCTTCAAAGGCTTCAAGGATATCGGAGGACCTTCTGGCCACTTCGCCCTGGAAATGCGTGCCGATCGCGGCGTAAAATTTCGGTATTGAATAGACCATGCCCAGGTTGGCCATATGCGCGGGCGCCCAGGTGAGTTTTTTCCTGCTGATGGCTACGGTCGAATCGGATATGGATTCATCCAGGCGTTTGCTGAATGAATAATTGAAAAAACCGGAAAGGCGGTTTCCGGTGAAATGAAGTTCCGCCTCCAGGCCCGCCGTTTTTAAACTGTAAATATTGGTGCTCAGGTTGGCATTGGCTACGCTGTAGGCGATTTGATTTTCAAAATGAAACAGGAAGCCGTTTAAACCGAACCTCAGGGATTCCGACCATTTCCAGTCCAGGCCCAGGTCAAAATTCGTCAGGATCTCAGGTTCCAGTTCCTTGATATTGGATGCCAGGGTAAAGGTATTGGCCCCGAACATCTCCGTTGGCGATGGGCTGCGCAAGCTCCTTCCCGCCATCGCTTTCAAGACCAGATCGCCCGCATGAAAGGTCAGGCTGGCATGCGGAGCAAATAAATTAAAACTTTTGTGCCTGATCGGCCTTCCCGCGGATTGGATATCGGTATAATTAAAAAACCGGTGTTCATACCGTCCTCCGAGGATGAGCTGGAGTTTATCGAACCACATCGGTGAAACATACCGGACAAAGGCCGCTGCATGGTGTACCGGTTTATCCAATATGTATTCCATCCACGGATTCAGCGTATACGTCCGGTTTGAAGAATCCGGCGCCGTGAACGTGTTCAGGTCCATATTGGCCGTATGAAACACATCACCGCGATAATAAAACCGGTCGCCGTCCAAACCAAACAGGAACTTGCTTGAATCCAGGGAATAGGTTCCCTGGAAACGGATAAAAAAATCTTTTGCGCCGGTCTTCAGCGATTCGGATACTCCGTTGGGAAAATCAAGGCCATAGGCGGTGCTGCGGTCTGGAAAAAAACGCATGTTCCAGTGTACCCCATGATCCTGGTACCTCGCCAGGGCCTCGTAGTTAAATCTCTTGCCTTCCCGGCCTGGTGAATATTTAAAGGCAAGTACCCTCCGGTATTCATTCATGGACTCGGGTTGGTCCGGCACGGAAAAGAGCCAGCCATGACCGGTCTGAAATTCCCAATGTTGCTCATGGTACTGTAGGGAAAGCCCTTTGTATTTTCCTTTGCCGTAAGCTTTGGCAAAAAAATAGCTGTTGTCCTGTTCATCCCTGATTTTAAATTTTTCCAGACCAGCATTCGTCCGGGTTCGCCCTGAAAGATCATAGGATTCGTATTCATTGCCCCCCGTATAAAAGCGGGTGAAGGAAGCTACGATGCCCGCCGATTTATTTTCGGTTCCGGTGAGGAAATCCGTGATGAGGGTTTTGTTTGAACCCGCCCGCAAGCGCACCCTGGCAATCCCATCGAGGTCGGTCGCTTCCAGGGTATTGGCTGCGACAGTACCGTTTATGGCATTTCCCCCGTATAGGGAGCCCCCGGGTCCCCGGCTGATTTCATAAGATTTGGTAAAAACCAGGGGGCTGTTTTCCCAGGTGTATGCGCTGCCATAGAGATTATCGTTAAAAGGGATACCATCCACCAGGGTGAGGATATGGTTCTTATTCCAACCCTCAAACACTCCCCGGAAGGAGACGGTCCTTCGGTCGTAATCCTGGGAGGGCGCAAATCCGGGCAGGCTGTACAAAATCTCGTTGACGCTGAGCCATCCGTATTTCTGGGTCAGATCGTTGGACACTAAGGAAACCAGGGCCGGAGCTTCGGTTATTTTTTGCATACTCCCGGCGGGCGATAGCACCCAGATGGGTTCCGGTGATCCTGCTTCAGTGAGCGTGCTGGTGTCCGAAACCTGTCCAAAAGCTGATTGAAGGGCGGAAAGACTAAAAAACACACTGTAAAACAGGATGGTTTTATACTTTAAATATTTCGCCAGATGGTTACACATCATTGGTCAACGATCATTGGTTTCCATGGTCACCTTACCAATATAGATATTTTAAACTTGTTTTGTCAGTCAGGGTCTTTCAGCCTTCGGTATGTACCGGTCAAAGTTCAGTCACTTTGAGTGGATATAGCTCTTTAGTTTCTCCGCATACTGCGGTCTTATGCCTGAACTTTTTGAAAAATATTATTAAGGCCTGAATTGCGGGTTTTTAATAGGGATAACGCCTAATTTTACCGAAAATCCGTTAAACTATTAAACGAAACAGGCATGATCCGGCCCTCCATTCCGGGGCGTCCGCGACGGTGGCCCGTTTCAACCTTATACCTGATTCAAATCTGAGTTAAATCATGAATAAATCCAATTGTATGTTTTTGGTGGCTGTTTTCCTCATGGCCGTTTCCTGTGAGTCCACCGCCCAGCCCGGAAAAGCCAATGCATCGGTGGAAACCCAAAATGCCAATACCAATTATAAACCTGCATTTATAGGCCAGACGCGGATCGGTGCGGTCACGACGAAAACTCCTTATGAGTTGAAACTCCTGACTTCATCCCTTCGAAGTCCCTGGGGGATCGTTTCCCTGCCCGATGGCCGGTTTATCATTACCGAGAAAAGCGGTACGATGCGCATTGTTTCCGCTTCCGGGGCCGTGGGGGATCCCCTCGACGGCATTCCTGCAGTAAACAGCCGGGGCCAGGGGGGCTTGTTGGGCCTTTGCATCGATCCTTCTTTTTCGAGCAACCGAATGGTTTATTGGGCCTTTTCCGAACCCTTGCCCGAAGGGAATGTTACTTCAATCGCCCGGGGCATCTTGTCTTCGGATGAAAAAAGCCTGGAGCAGGTAGCGGTTATCTACCGAGCCACTCCCGCCTACGACGGAGCGCTGCACTATGGCGGCCGGGTGCTCTTTTCAAAGGAAGGCCACCTTTTTCTGACCACCGGTGAGCGCTCCGACCGGGCAACCCGCCCCCAGGCCCAGGACATCAATTCCGGATTGGGCAAGATCATCCGCCTCACCCGGGATGGCAAGCCGGCCCCCGGCAATCCCTTTGCCGGCAGGTCCGGTGCCCGGCCGGAACTGTATTCCTATGGCCACCGCAATGTGCAGGGCATTGCTTTTCATCCGGTGACCGGGGATTTGTGGGAAACCGAATTCGGGCCCCGGGGCGGGGATGAACTCAACCGGATCGTGGCCGGCAAAAACTACGGCTGGCCCGTCATCACTTACGGCATTGAATACGGCGGGTCCAGGATCGGCGATGCCATACAACAAAAGGAAGGGCTCGAACAACCGGTTTATTACTGGGATCCCGTCATTTCACCCAGCGGGATCACGTTTTATAATGGTGCGGAAATCAACGAGTGGAAAAACAATTTATTTATTGCTACGCTTAGCGGTGGTCATATCTGCCGGCTGGTCATTGAAAACAACAGGGTTACCGGCGAAGAGAGGTTGTTTTCGGGCGAGCGTCAGCGTTTCCGGGACATTACCCAGGGCCGGGATGGGGCTTTGTATACCATCACAGATCAGGGAAGGTTGTATCGCATTGGCAAGAAATAAAAATTTTATGTCCCCTGTTCAGATCCAGGCCCGGATCGTCCTTCATCCCCTGCTAAAAAAGATCTTGCACGATTGGGCAGAATTGGAGTAAATTAATAACACAAATCCTATAAGCTATGCAAAATAAAAGCCTGGGTTTAATAATGATGATGATTGGACTGAGCGCCCTCATATATACTGCCCGGGGCCAGGGGTGCAGCGATGCCGGATTTTGCACCCTGGGCAATTTTAAACCCAATGGTTTGGACAGCACGTCCGGTTTCAAAAATGAGCTTAAACTCGGATTGAGTTTCGGACGGGCGGATCATTCCATTACCATCTTTGGCACCCATCTTGACTACCAGCGGATGTTGAATAAAAAACTGAGTTTCAGCGCCAGGCTCACCTCCCTGTCCCAAAGCGGCAATGGGATTTCCGCTTTCGGCTTTTCAGACCTTTTTCTGAGTGCGGACTATCCCGCCGGCACCATAGGAAAAATCACCCTGGGATTCAAATTGCCATTGAATGACGCAAGTAAAATTAAAAAGAACCTGCCTTTGCCCATGGATTATCAGTCCAGCCTGGGTACCCTGGACCTCCTGCTTGGAATCAGCCGCGTATGGAATAAATTTCACCTGGCCTTGGCCCTCCAACAGCCCCTTGCCCAGAATCAAAACGAATTCGCCGCGGAAGATTATCCTGCCGGCTCGGCCTTAAAAAAGTTTCAAACCACTAACCGGTTCAGGCGGAGGGGAGACCTAATGGCCCGGGTTTCTTATTCCATTCCTTTAAACAACCAGTTTAAAATTACCCCGGGTTTGCTGCCGGTCATTCACCTGGGCAAAGACCAATACACAGACCGGGAGGGTTTGGAGCGGGCCATCGATGGTTCCCAGGGCCTGACTTTAAACGGCACCGTTCATTTTGATTATGAAATAAACAACAACCATTCCCTTCAATTGAACGCCGGGGTCCCCTTTATTGTAAGAAAAGAAAGGCCGGACGGATTGACCAGGAGTTTTATTGCCACTTTGGAGTACAGGCGGACATTTTAGAACTTGGTTAATCCTCGAAGGTTTGGACGAAGCTTGGCTTCGGACTGGAAAAATTGCTCTTACCAGGAATTTAGACTGCAAACAGGCATTTCCCCTGTGCTTACAAGCTGAATTGTTTCATCCAGCTCCAATTGAGTTCGGCTGCTTCCAATGGATGGTTGTCTCCGTTTGGATAGGCGTGTTTCAAGCCCTTGATCAATATATACTGAAATTCGTGTGTTTCGGTCGTCAATAGCGGCTTATACGTGGCAATACTTGCTTTGGTGGTGTCGCCGCTGATTGTAAAATTTGGATTGAGCGCAAAATTACGGACGTGATCCGTGGCGATGATATTGAACCTGCCGTCTTTAAAGGTCAATCCCGGGGTGCTGATCAGGTAAGAGAACTGATTCATCGGGATGGCCGGGCCTGTATTGCCGGGGCCGTAGTCTTCATTGCCCACCTGGTAAAGCACCGGCAGTTTTCTTTTTGGCGTATAGATGGTGTCCAGATAAAACGTTCCGGCGCTTAGTACAACGGCAGCCAGTTTATCACTCAGTTCGATGGAACATTTTGCGGCCATCTGGCCTCCATTGGAAAAACCGGCTAGGTAGATCCGTTTGGCGTCTATCTTATATTTTGAGGACAATTCATCGATAATGGTGCGCAGAAACTTAATATCATCCTTAGGGGCCTGCCCGCTGCAAAAAGTCCATTCTGCATCGGGCGCGGTATTCCATTTGGTGGTCTTGTTAGTTTCACCCTGGGTATGAATGCAATATCTCCCGGAGGATGGAAATACGGTGATCACATTTTGCGATTCCCCCACTTCCTTCCAGCCCGATCTGTCGTAAAATTCTTCTCCATCCCCGCTGGTACCGTGCAGCATAAATACCATGGGGACCGCCTGTTTGCCCGTATAGGCTTTGGGAACATGTACAAAATACTCACGGTCATCCCCATCTATTTTGGTGGTCAGCCGGATCTTTCCATAAATAATCTTTTCCGTATCTCCGCCGGATTGGTCTTTTTCGCAGGCATTCAGGATAAATGCAAAAATTACAAGGATTGGTAAATGGGCTTTCATGGCCCAAAAATGGTTTCTGTTTAAATTGAATTTTTCACCCTTAGGGGTAATTTTTATCTCTCATTTGGACGAAGCTTGGCTTCGGCTCAGTATAAGGTCATTTTTGAATTTTAATTTTCATAGATATTTTCACAGATTAAACAAAAAAGTTATGATCAAGGCTTTGGCGGCTTCTATACTTTTTAGCACTGTTTTTCACTGTGTATATGCGCAGGCCGCTTTTCCTCTCCGCATCAGCGATGACCATAGGCATCTCGTAGACCGGAAAAACAAACCCTTCCCGATCCTTGGCCGCACCGCCTGGTGCATTCTTTCCCAACCTGAAAAAGCCTACCGGAAATTTGTCGAAAACACCCTGGCGCACGGTCACAACGCCTTTAGATCGCGGTGATCATCCACTGGCCGACGGGAAATCATGCGCCTTTCAACGGAGAGGGCGAACTGCCTTTTCTGAAAAGGCTCAACGGCTCGGATTGGGACGGTAAACTTGAATACAATATTTTAGTCCAGGAAGCGCCCGACTTTACCACACCCAATGAAAAATACTGGCTTTTTGTCGACCGGTTTCTTGCCTACTGTGAGAGGAAGGGGCTGCTGGTCTTTATGTTTCCGGCTTACCTGGGATACAACGGAGAAGAGCAGGGCTGGATGAAAGAACTGGTCGCCAACGGCAAAGAAAAAACCAAGGCCTATGGCGCCTGGATCGCAAACCGCTACAAGGGGAGAAAAAACATAGTTTGGATGCTGCTGGGCGACATGGGAAAGTTTAATGACGAACAACAAATGGCCGAACAGGCCCTTATCGACGGACTGAAAAGTGTGAAAGACCAACAGTCCACCCAATACACCGCCGAATCACACAGCGGGGAAAACGCGGCCGACAATATTGCCTTCGGCCATGAGATGACCCTCAACGGTGTTTATACCTGGGAATTGAAAGTTCCGGTCCCTTACCTGGGTCGGAAGGCTTATGCGCACGATCCCCCCATGCCGGCCTTCCTGCTTGAAGAACCTTACGATGAAGAAGGACCCGATGGAAACAATTACAATCCGAACGCCACCCAGCCCGTGCGCCGTTTTCAATGGTGGGGCTGGCTGAGCACCATCGGAGGATATATTTCAGGCAATGGATATGTCTGGCCCTTTATTGACCCGCTATGGCAGCAGCACCTGAATACCCGGGGCGCCCGAGACATGGCCAGGCTCAACCGGTTTATTAAGTCGGTGGAATGGTGGAAACTGGTACCCGCGGGGTTAAACGGAATGAAAAATTTCATTCAGGATCCGGAAAATATAGATACCTCCGCTTCTTATATAGCTGCCGCGGCAGCCAGGGACGGAACCTTTCTTGTAGCCTATTTTCCTCCTGCACACCCGGGAGAAGTCAGCGTGGATTTGCAGGTCCTGAGTAAACCGGGCTTCGCATACTGGTTTGATCCTACCGTCGGCCGGTACCTCCCGGTGCAAACGTCGGCTTTTAGCAATACCGGCATCAGTAGGTTTGTTCCGCCCGGGAAAAATCAGGCTGGAGAAACGGATTGGGCGCTTGTGGTATCAGTGGGCAGGATAAACAAGTAGGTGCGCGTGATTCTTTTCACTGTTTTATTAATGTTTGCCATCATGGGACATGGCGCTTTCTCGTTTGCCCGTCGATTCAAGATTTATACCATAGTCTCTTATCTTTGATCAGGTTTTACTCAACCTCAAAATCCGATTTTATGTTCGTTACCGGTCCCTCCTCCCGATACCTGTTTGTTTTCCCCCTGGCTTTGTTCTTTTTACTTGCATTCAGCTCCGACGATCCAACTAAGCTCCGCGTGCTGGTATTCAGTAAAACGGAAGGCTTCCGTCACACTTCCATCGATGCCGGCAAACTGGCCTTCAAACAAATGTCGGAGGAAAAAGGCTTTGACGTGGATTTTACCGAAGATGCAGGACAATTTACTGCGAATGTCCTGAAACAATACAATGCCGTCATCTGGCTCAATACCACGGGGGATGTCCTCAACAATGAACAGCAAACTCAATTTGAGCGGTATATCCAGGCCGGAGGCGGTTATCTGGGCATTCACGCGGCCACGGACTGCGAATACGACTGGAACTGGTATGGCCGCCTGGCCGGCGCCTATTTCCTCGATCACCCCAACCCGGACAATGTCCAGAAAGGAAAATTCCAGGTCGTCGAAAAGAACTGGGCGACGCAGGGCATGCCCGATGAATTTGAACGCCTGGATGAATTCTACAGCTTTAAACAAATCGATCCCACTATTAAAGTTTTGGTGAAAATCGATGAAAAATCATACCGCGGGGGAAAAAACGGAGACCACCACCCGATGAGTTGGTACCATGATTTTGACGGCGGCAGGGCCTTCTATACGGCCATGGGACATACCGATGAGAGTTTTTCCGAACCCTTGTTTTTAAATCACGTCTGGGCCGGGCTTCAATATGCCATGAGTTCGGAAAAACCCGTGATCCTGGATTATTCTAAAGCTAAACCCGAAGAAAACCGGTTTTCAAAAGTCATCCTTCTGGAAAAACTCAATGAACCCATGGAACTGAGCGTACTGAATGACGGGCGTATTCTGTTTATCGAGCGGCATGGCGCAGTGAAAATTTACAATACCCGGACCAAATCCGTTAAGACCATCGCAACGATCCCGGTCAGCACCCAATACAAAGACCGGGAAGGAAAAACTTCAGAAGCAGAGGACGGCTTGCTGGGATTGAACAAGGACCCCAATTTTAATGTCAACCACTGGATCTACCTGTATTATTCCGATCCCGGTAAGTCACAGAATATATTGACCCGGTACACCCTGGTTGGGGATGTCCTGGACCTGAAGTCTAAAAAAGTGCTGCTGGCGGTCCCTACCCAGCGCGAGCAATGTTGTCATACCGGCGGGTCGATCGCTTTCGATAAAGATGGCAATTTATACCTTTCGACCGGAGACAATACCAATCCCCATGGTTCAAACGGTTACAGTCCCAGCGATGAAAGGCCCGACCGGATGCCCTGGGATGCCCAGAAATCCTCCGCCAATACCAATGACCTGAGAGGAAAAATCATCCGTATCAAACCCAGGGCGGATGGGACGTATTCGATTCCGGAAGGCAATTTGTTTGCCGCCGGCACCGATAAGACCCGGCCTGAAATATATACCATGGGCCATCGCAATCCCTTCCGTATCTCCGTGGACAAAAAAACCGGATTTGTTTATTGGGGGGAAGTGGGCCCGGATGCCAATGATGCAGATCCGGCAAGAGGACCTGCGGGCCATGATGAAGTCGGCCAGGCCAGGGTGGCCGGTAATTTTGGCTGGCCCCATTTTGTCGGGGACAACAAGCCTTATTACAAATACGATTTTGCAGAGAGCAAGTCCCTGGAATTGTGGGATGCCTCAAAACCCATCAATACTTCCCCAAACAATACCGGCCTGGAAGCGCTTCCCCCTGCACAAAAAGCCTTTATCTGGTATCCTTATGCGGAATCCAAAGAATTTCCGCTGGTGGGAACCGGAGGGCGGAATGCCATGGCGGGGCCTGTTTTTTATTCAGAGGATTTTAAGACGGCTAAAAGGGCGTTTCCAAAGTATTACGATAAAAAACTGTTTATCTATGAGTGGATGCGCGGGTGGATCATGGCCGTGACCATGGACCAGGAAGGCCATTATCAATCCATGGAAAGGTTTATGCCCGGTTACCGGTTCAGCAATCCGATGGATATGGAATTTTCGGCCGACGGAGACTTATACCTGCTCGAATATGGCTCAGGATGGTTTTCGGCCAACGATGATGCCCGTCTGGTCAGGATCGAATACAACGGCGGCAACAGAAAGCCGGAGATCAGGCTGGTCGCCGGCAAACTGGCTGGTTCGGTTCCCTTCAAAACTACCCTTTCTTCCAAAGAATCCACGGATGCGGATGGAGATACTTTAAGCTTTGCCTGGAAGATTACCTCCAAACTCGGGTTTATTAAAAATATTGTTGGGCCTGAAGTAGATCTTGATTTAAGCCGGGCCGGGATTTATAAAGTCACCTTGACTGCGGCCGATAACCGGGGCGGGATCTCCACACAATCCGTAGAACTGATTGCCGGAAATGAGCCTCCCGTATTGAAATTTGATCTTGGGGAAAACAATAAATCCTTTTATTTCCCGGATAAAACATACGAGTACAAGGTGGTGGTGGATGACCAGGAGGATGGAAGCACCTCCAATGGAAAAATAAATCCCGAGGAAATATCGGTCAATATAGACTATCTCGCGGAAGGCCATGACAAAACCATCATAGCCCAGGGCCACCGGACGGCAGACGCTACTGCGGCTTTTTCCAAAGGCATGAAACTCATTGCCGCCGGAGATTGTAAAACCTGCCACGATGTTACAAAAAAACTGATCGGGCCCACGTACCGGGACATTGCACTCAAAAACAAAGGAAAACCCGGAGCTCAGCAAGTACTCGCCAAAAAAATCATCTCCGGGGGCCAGGGGGTCTGGGGCCAGGTGCCCATGGCTCCACATCCGCAGTTGTCCGCTGAGGACGCTGCTGAGATGACCAGGTATATTCTGAGCCTTGCAGATGATAAACCAAAAGTTAAATCACTGCCTGTTGAAGGAAAGTATACCATCAAGCTGCCCGACGGAGATAAAGGCCAGGGTGTTTATATCTTCCGGGCCGCCTACAAAGACCATGGAGCAAACAGTTTGCCGGGAATTCTTACTGAAGAATCCTTTGTTTTGCGCAATCCCGGAATCAACCCAAGCGATTACGAAGAATTCAGCGATGTCAACAAAATGTCTTTTGGAGGCAACAAATTTGTTATTCCCACTAAACCGGGAAGTTATGTCGGATTAAAAGACATCGATCTGACCGGGCTGACCCAGCTGGAAGCCATGGCTATGGCGCCTAAAGCCCAATTGAATGCCGCCGGGGGATATATTGAAGTCCGTATCGGTCAGCCCTCGGGTAAACTCATTGGTAAATCTGAATTTATCGGAGATCACGGCGCCGGGTTCAGCCCAAAGCCGGTATTAATCAATTTGGAGCCGACTACCGGGTTTCATCCTCTCTATCTCGTCTTCACAAACCCGGAATTAAAAAAAGCGGGGTCCCTGATGATCTTGCTGAATACCCGGTTTAAAACCGGCACGGTGGATGTAAAACCCAAAACCCTTGCCCCCACCGGTGACCTGAACGCATACACCGGCAAATACCGGATGACCGGCCTGCCGTTTGAGTTTATTACAATCTCTGTAAAGGATGGTACCCTCATAATAGAGGCCAACGGGCAGACGGGCCCGCTGTCCCCCACCGCAACGCCTCATACCTTTGATGCCGACGGAAAGGCGCTGCTTAAATTCCAGATGGATGACCAGAAAGCGGTTACCAAAATGAAAATGGAAGCAATGGGCTTTAGTTTTGAGGGGGCTAAAGTGACCGGGTCTAATTAAGGTTTTACTTTAGGGAAGCGGAATGGTAAATAGGGCCATCGCGGGAAAGCAGTCTCTGTGCCGGATGGGCCTGTTTTATTTTACAGTATATATCCTCAGGACAAAACTTCAACCCAAAGCGTGTAATATAAAGTCCATTGCATGTTTGGGTTCAAGTACTTAACATTATCTGTGTAATTTGTTTACAAACCAGCCGTAGAAAAAGTAAAGGCAACGAAGGGCTCACCGTCCATTTCTTTGCACTCAACGGCCTGTCTAATATCTGAGGGACGAATATTTCCGTTTGTGATTTAAGGCCTGAATGGCTCCAGTCAAAAATTATTTAATCACCTTTTGTATGTATAATATAATAATTTTACATACATTTGCGTAATAAATATCTTAGATGAAGGGTACAAACCTCGGAGAATTCGAAGAACTTGTTTTACTCACCATAGCCGCCCTGATGGATAAAGCATATAGCGTAGCGATATGCGACGAACTCTCGACTCACAACGGCCGTACCGTGAAACTTGGCGTGGTGCATTCGGTGCTCCACCGCCTCGAAGAGAAGGGATTTGTGAAGAGTGAGCTGGGTGAAGCCACCAAGTCCCGGGGCGGAAAACGCAAAAGATTCTATCAACTCACGGTAACGGGGAAAGAAGCCCTGGTCCGGACCAAAGCCATGCGCGATCAGTTGTGGGACAGGATCCCCTCACTGGCCTGGAAATAACACCATGAAAGAACAACCGCAACACCAGCCTCCCTCCTGGGCACGGAAATTTATAGAGTGGTACTGCAAGCCCGAGCTTGCGGAAGATCTGATCGGGGACCTCAATGAATACTTCGAGCGAAATCTGCGGTCCGTCGGCCCCCGTCGCGCGAAACTGATCTATATGATCGACGCGCTCAAGTTCTTCAGACCCTATACCGTTCAGAAACCAAAATGGGTCAACCCTTTTATCAGCCGGATCATGATTGAAAGTTATATCAAAACATCGGGGCGCGGTTTAATGCGCCACAAACTCTTTTCGTTCATCAATATCATGGGCCTTGCCGTCAGCATGTCCGTCGGTCTATTGCTGATCGCCTTTGTGTTTGACCTGTTTTCGTTTGACCGGTTCCATAAAAACGGGGAAAGGATCTGTCGCATCACCAATGTGGCGACCTTCAACCAGGGACCGGGCGGAAAATTTGCAACAACCTCCGTCAAGACCGGAAAACTAATCCGGGAAAAAATGACGGGCATCGAAGAAGTGGTCATTCTGCAAAACGATTTTTCACAGGATGCCGTGGTGGGCGACCGTATTCTTCCCCTCAAGGGCTACTGGGCGGAGCCTTCGCTGTTCAGGATCTTTACTTTTCCAATGGTGGAGGGCAATCCTGAAACGGCGCTGAAAGATCCTTACTGCATCGTTCTCACGGAGTCCGCCGCCAAAAAATTATTCGGCGGCCAATCCGCACTCGGTAAGACGATCAAATTCGATTCCCTCCCTTACCAGGTGACCGGGGTCATGAAGGATGTTCCTTTCTTTTCCCATATCAGCTTCGAAGCCCTGGTATCGTTTTCTTCGGTTGAAAAAGCGAATCAACACGATCCCCGTTTTGAGGCCTGGACAAACATGTGGTCAAACCAGGTATACCTACTCCTGCAGGAAAATGCGGATCGGGTTTCCATCCAGTCCCAACTCGACGCCATTGCCAGGGAAGAAAATCTTGTTCAGGGTCCCGAGGGATACCGGGACACCCGGATCCGGCTTGAACTTCTTCCATTGCATAAGATCGTAGTCGGAGAGCAACTCAGCCGATCCATGGGTCCTTCGGGACCTCATGTATCTCCGGCCCTGCTTTGGATCCTCGTCGGCCTGGCCTTCGTGGTGATCGGATCAGCCTGTTTCAACTATGCCAATCTTTCGGTAGCCCGTGCCCTGCGCCGCTTCAGGGAGGTAGGCCTGCGCAAAGCCATCGGAGCTGGGAAAAGTCAGGTGAGACACCAATTCCTGGTGGAAGCGATCATGATCTCCCTGGCCGCCCTTCTTGTTTCCAGCCTCCTTTTTTTCCTGCTTCGCCCGCAACTGATTCGCCTGTCTCCGGAAATGCAAAACATGGTAAAGCTCGACCTCAGTCCGGCTATGGTAGCGGCTTTTATCTTTTTTTCGGTCACCGTAGGCGTGATTGCCGGTTTTGTCCCCGCCCTGTATTTTTCAAAAATCAACGCGAGCCATGCGTTCAGGAACGGACCGCCCCGGAAAGCCTTCAAACACCTGAGCCTCCGGCGCGCCCTGGTGGTAATTCAATACACGCTCACCCTCATCTTTATAACCGCCACCGCCGTCGGCTACGTGCAGTATAAAAACATACTTTCGTTTGACTTAGGATTCAACACTGAAAACATCCTGAACATCCATATGCAGGGGAATAAACCCGATGCGCTTCTCAAGGAACTGAAGGAGATGCCGGAAGTAACGGGACTCTCCCGGTCATTGATAGTCACCAGCGTTGGAAATGCCTGGGGTGGATACATGACCTACAAAAATTCGCAGGACTCTGCACTGGTTTTGACTAATAACGTCGATGAAAACTACTTGCCTCTGCATGAGTATAAACTTGTTGCTGGCGGAAATTTTATTGTTCGACCCACCACGGCCGAAGCCGCCCGCGAAGTGATCGTTAACGAGCAACTTTTAAAACGATTTAACATCGCGGGCAATGATCCAGAGAAGGCAATTGGACAGGAAATCACTTTCAGTAATTTCCACGTACACAGGCGTAAGATGACTATTGTCGGTGTAATGAAAGACTTTCACTACGGCACGGTCGAAAACGTCATCGGGCCGGTAGCCTTTATACCCTGGGCTCCCGAAGACCGGGCAATCATAAATGCCAAAATACATAGCACTGACATGCAGGCCACCCTGGCAAAGATTGAGTCCACCTGGAAGAAAATCGATCGTGTTCATCCATTTAAAGCTCAATTCTATGACGAAGAAATAGAAAACGCATACAACGAATTTGCTGCTATAATCAAAATCATTGGATTCCTGTCATTTCTCGCCATTTCTATCGCATCGATGGGATTGTTCGGAATGGTAGTGTTCACTGCCGAAACCAGGCTGAAGGAGATCGGCATCCGCAAATTGATGGGCGCAAGCCAGGGTAACCTTATCTACTTATTAAGCAGCGGTTTTCTCAGCCTTTTATCCGTATCGGCCCTCATCGCCCTGCCCCTGACCTACCTCTTTTTCCAAAAAGTGGTACTCCTCCGGTTTCCTTATCACAGCCCCGTGCAGTTCCCCGAATTGTTCGCCGGCTTTCTTGCCGTACTGCTGATTGCGATCGTTCTGATCGGTTCGCAGACGATGAAGGCGGCCAGGAGTAATCCGGCGGTGGTGCTGAAGAGCGAATAGGAATGGCTGAATACCTTCATTCACCCCTCTTGTTAATGATTAAGGTATCCTCATAAAATTTTACTTCGCCTGTCGTGATATCATGGGTACCCCCCACAATGCCGATCGCGCCGCTTTCAATCATCTCCTTTAAGATAGGGCTGCGTTCCATAATGGCCGTCACTGTTCTTTTTACATTAAGGGTTGCCACTTTTTCCACAAAATCGGGGTTGCCTGAATTTCGGTTTTCGGACACTGATTTTTCATCGTAAACCGCCGGCTGTATTTTACTTAAGAGGGCGGTAAGGTTACCCATTTCAACATGGTCGCAGGCTCCTTTTATTGCGCCGCATTTGGTATGTCCCAGGACCACGATAATCTTGGACCCCGCTACCTTGCAACCAAACTCCATACTGCCCAGGATATCTTCATTGATGATATTGCCTGCAATCCGAACGCTGAACACATCACCCAGACCCTGGTCAAAAATCAATTCCGCCGAAGTCCTGCTGTCGATGCAACTAAGTATTACGGCAAAAGGATGTTGTCCATCGGAGGTCTCATTGGCCTGTTGCAACAGGTTTCGGTTTATTTTAAGGTTACTGACAAATCTTTTGTTTCCTTCTTTTAGTAAATTAAGCGCCGTGGAAGGAGTTATGGCCGCCTGCATTTCTTTAGTCAATGTTTTCATTTTATATATTGTTTATTTGATTTAATAATATTTTATTATTCTAAGCCGGTTCAATAAAATTGACCGTTTCAACGGTTATGTTTTTAGCCTTGGCATTGATTCTGTAATTCTGTATGATCTCAATCACATCATGGGCCACGGATTTAGATTTGGAAAAATCAATAATCACTTTCGACTGGGCCGGGATGGCTTCCAAGGTCCGCATTACGCTTGCTTTGTTGAAAAAAGACACTTCCTGGGCTAATTCTATGTGGTGAACCTGCTGGCCTTCCCGCGTAGTGACTACGTCTTTCAGGTGATGCGAATTTCGATAGCTGTGCCGCAACGTATAGAAGATCCCAAACAAGATACCGATGGTAATTCCTTTTAATAAATCGGTGGCCAATATGCCCACCACCGTGGCCACAAAAGGAACAAATTGCTCCCATCCCAATTTATACATTTGCTTAAACAGGGCGGGTTTGGCCAACTTATAACCCACGATAATCAATATGGCTGCCAAACTTGCCAGCGGAATCATATTGAGCCATTCCGCAACGGTAATGGCGCTGATGAGCAGGAATAAACCATGAAGGATGGCTGACATTTTTGTTTTACCGCCAAAGGTTATATTGGCCGTACTGCGCACAATGACCTGGGTTATGGGCAAGCCGCCAATCATGCCCGAAATGACATTTCCCAATCCCTGAGCTTTTAATTCCCGGTTGGTTGGCGTAACTCTTTTATATGGGTCAAGTTTGTCTGTGGCTTCCACACAAAGCAATGTTTCCAAACTTGCCACAATAGCCAGGACGACCGCCACTTCCCAAACTTTAAAATTAGTAATGGCCGAAAAATCCGGGAACGTAAAAAAACTGAAAAACTCCCTTAATGTATTTGCAACGGGAAGTTTTACCACCTGGTCCGCATCCAAACTGAAATTTAAGGCGCCTGTTTGGTACAGGTAATTCATGGCAATGCCAAGGACCACGACTACAATCGGACCTTGTATTACCTGAAACAGTTTATGTTTTTTCATTAATACCGTATCCCATAATATCAGTATGGCGATTGCAATGGTTGAAATCAGTATGGCCCCTGGAGAAAGGGCGTTTATTGCGTTTGAAATGGAGGAAATGGTGGTCCCGCCGTCCGTTTGAAAGTAGGACAGGTCTCCTTCGGGATCCTTATCATACCCCAGGGCATGAGGTATTTGTTTTAATATGATCAGAAGCCCAATACCGGTAAGCATTCCTTTAATCACTGAATTTGGAAAGAAGTAAGCGATAAAACCCGCTTTGGCAAATCCCATGATGAGTTGTAGGATTCCGGCCAGCACCACGGCCAATAAAAAGGCGGGCCAGGAACCGATGGCTGCAATAGAGGACAACACAATCACGGCCAACCCGGCTGCTGGTCCGCTAACCCCCAGAGGAGAGCCGCTGGCCATACCCACTACAATACCGCCCACAATGCCGGCAATGATGCCCGCAAACAGTGGCGCTCCCGAGGCCAGAGCTATACCCAGGCAAAGCGGAACGGCCACAAAAAAAACGACGATACTCGCCGGGAGGTCGTTTTTAAAATCTTTAAAAATGTTTTTTATTTCCATTGTCGGTTTTTTTAGTTTAACAACACAAAGATAGTGTATTTATCATACTTGATAGCTTTACTATCTTTTTAGATTGTTAAACTTTCCTTAATTTTGACGCTTGGATTTGTCGACCTTGGAATTTTTCGTTGTTTGTAAACCATTACCTTAAAACCCGAACCCATGGAAATAGCGCTGCAGATAAAAATGAATGAAAAACTGTTTCTCAGAAACCCGGAACTATCTGCCCTGGGGAAAAAAATCATTCAGCACAGCATACAGTTAATCCATAAAAATGGATTTGAATCCTTCACTTTTAAAAAACTGGCTGCAGATATTGGCACTACCGAGGCCAGTATTTACAGATATTTTGAAAACAAACACCGCTTGCTGATCTATATCGCGGCCTGGTATTGGAGCTGGCTGGAATACCGAGTTTCCGTAAACACCATGAATATTAAAGACCCTGCCGTAAGGCTCAAAAGAGTCATTAAATTATTGACTGCGGTTGTGGAGGATGATATTAAAACCACCTATTTCAATGAGGATATCCTTCATCAAATCATCATTGCCGAGGGCACCAAAGCCTATTTAACCAAACATGTGACTGAAGACAACAAAGATCAATTGTTTAAACCTTACAAAGACCTTTGCGCAAAAATTGGAGAAATCATTTTAGATTACAACCCTAAGTATAAATATCCCAAATCGCTTGCAAGCACTTTGATTGAAGTGGCGCATTTTCAAAACTTTTTTATGCACAACCTTCCTTCGCTTACCGATTTTGGAAAAGATAAAGATGAATCGAAGATTGTTGCTTTTTTGGAAGATTTGGTGTTTAGCAGTATAAAAAACTGAGTGGATTGAGTTGCTGATCCCTTTTTTAAGGTCATATTCATCAATTTCCGATACAAAATCGGGTGAATATACTCTCCAATAAATCCTCCGTCGTCACCTCCCCCGTGATCTCTCCGAGGTAATGCAAAGCCTGCAGAATATCCATCGCGATCAACTCATGCCCTCCGCCGGAATTTAATTGTTCCAGCCCTTCCCAGGTGTTCTTTCACTTTTTCAAACAATCCGCTTGGCGGTTATTAGTCAGGATATTTTCGGATAGCCTGGCATTTTCATTTCCAATGGATTCCAAGGAAGTGCTTCCGGAGATAGACGATATTCATATTGTTGCTGGCGGAGGTGTGGATGATGTTGCTTCACTCTATTCCTTTCGTGTAATAAATCTGCTATGCGCGTTGGGTTGCGGTTTTATCTTCAGGGAACATTGTTCAATGATGTTTACGTTTGCCTTCTCCTAGTTTAAACATGTGTCAGCAGGAATCCGGCATCGATTTTCAATTTTTGATACACCGCCTTTAAGAACACGACATCGGGTTCTCTCTTTCCGTTCAAAATTTGAGAAAGTTTGGGCGCTCCAATGCCTAATTTCTTTGCAAGTTTAGCCTGGGTCAGCTTTTGTTCCGCCATTTTGAATTCAACCGCTTCCTGTATTGTTTTGGGTTTTATCGGCATCAACTGCATCGCATGGTCTTCGTACTCCTCAGCAATTTTAGAAAACTGTGCCAGCATGGCAGATTCTTCTTTGGGCAGCAGGTGAAAACCGCCCGAGTTGGTCGCCTTCTCCAATAGCGTCTCAATGGTTTTCATTACCGCTTTATATTCTTTTTCCGATCTGATCTTATTTATCATAACTATATGGTTGTACAATCCTTTTTATTGTATTCATCGTGCGTATCAATAAATCGTATATACAGTGTCCTGATATCAAAAAAAATCATGGCAACCAATCTGTACTTCTTTCCTTTGATATTGAACATGTACCGGTCATTGCCTATATAATCAACGGAATTAAAGGTCCTTTTAATGTCAGCAAGAGAAGCCCAGTCTGCTTCTTTGGTTTTTTCCCACCAGTCATTTACAGCCTCAACCGCTTCTGCATGCCTGCGTCCAAAGTCCGTTAACTTGGTTTTAGAAATAACTACCACGAATGAGAATAAGTTTCAAAAATAGAAATAATATTTCATTTTTAAAAATATTTGTTTCCTCATCCTGAATCTGCTAATGACCGGTAAACAAAGCTGATTTAGAATGGTTTTACAGATCTGTCATCACAATTTGAGTTAACATACTTTCCCGTTCTATAATATTTGAATAAAGGGGCTGCGATCAACTGTTTTCTGACCTCTTCAGATTATTTACCGATACAAAATCGGGTGAATATACTCTCCAATAAATCCTCCGTCGTCACCTCCCCCGTGATCTCTCCGAGGTAATGCAAAGCCTGCCGGATATCCATCGCGATCAACTCATGCCCTCCGCCTGAATTTAATTGTTCCAGGGCCCTTCTCAGGTGTTCTTTGACCCTCTGAAGGCAATCCAGGTGCCTGCTGTTGGACAGGATGTTTTGGGATAAAAGGTCATGATTTCCCGTGACGGATTGCAAAAGCCTTTCCTTGAGGTAGGGGATGTTCATATTGTTGCGGGCCGAGGTGGGGATGATGTCGGAAGGGGTGATTCCCTCCATGACAAAATCTTCCGGATGCGCATAGGGATTGAGGTCCATTTTATTGGGGATGAGGATAATCTCCAGGTCGGGATGTTTTAAAACCGCGATATCAGATTGCACCTCAGCCGGTTTAAGCCCGGTGACATCAAATACGTAGAGTAGAATAGAGGATTGACGTATTTTATCATGGGTGCGCTGTACGCCGATGGCCTCGATCTGGTCCTGGGCCTCGCGGATACCCGCCGTATCGATAAGACGAAAGGGGATGCCTTCGATATGCAGGACTTCTTCAATGGTATCCCGGGTGGTACCGGGGATATCCGATACAATGGCCCTTTCTTCCTGGAGCAGGGCGTTGAGCAGGGTGCTTTTCCCTGCATTGGGGCGTCCCGCGATCACGGTGTTGATCCCCTGTTTGATGGCATTGCCCAGGCGGAAGGAATCCACCAGCCCCTGCACTTTGAGGATGGCTTCTTCCAACAAGGTTTTCAGTTGACTTCGGTTGGCAAACTCCACCTGCTCTTCGGCGAAATCCAACTCCAGTTCCAGCAGGCTGGCGAACTCGATCAACCGGGACCGGAGTCCTGCGATTTCCTTTGAAATTCCGCCCCTCAGGTGGGACAGGGCCAACCGGGCTTCGGCGCTGGATTCTGCCGCAATGAGGTCGGCGACCCCCTCGGCCTGGCTGATATCCATGCGGCCATGGATAAATGCGCGGAAAGTGAATTCCCCGGGGCCGGCAGCCCTGGCCCCAAGTTGGATCAGCCGGTTTAAAATCGCCTGCTGTATCCAGGTGGACCCATGACAACTGATTTCCACCGTATCCTCCCCGGTATACGAATGGGGGCCGCGAAACAGGGTCACCACGACCTGGTCGATCACCCCTCCTTCCGCGTCCATCAAGAAGCCCAGGTGGGCCGTATGGCTTTCTGTCTTTTCCAGGTTTTTGCCTTTAAAGCCTTCGTTTACGATGGGGATGGCCTCCGCCCCGGAGACCCGGAGTACGGCAATAGCCGCCTGGCCCGGCGCCGTGGACAGGGCGGCGATGGTATCGTCCAGGCTATGTCTGTTATACATTGAAAATGAACTAATTTTGACCCGCCGAATGTTAACACAAGTATAGTTGAAAACCATGATGAAAAAGATCAAAAAATACATGATCCGGACCCTGGTGGTCCTCCTGTTGCTGCTTGTGGCGGCGGGGGCTTTTTTTACCCTTGTACCCTACAGCGACGGCATGCGGGCGGGCCAGGTGATCAAACTGACCAAGAAAGGGGTGATCTTTAAGACCTGGGAAGGAGAACTCAACCTCCTGCTGATGCCTTCCACCAATACCCAGGGCACCCTTACGCCGAATGTGTGGAATTTTTCGGTGCTGAATAAAGATATTGCAAACAAGGTCATGCAGGCGTCCGCCACCGGCGAGCGCCTGGAACTGTATTATAAAGAAAGGTATTTCAAATTCCCCTGGCAGGGGGATACCCGGTATTTTGTGTATGAGGTGAAATCGGCGCCTCCTCCGGCTCAGCAGGTGCCATCGACGCGTTAAGACCTGCATGCGGGTTTGTTTGACCCCTTTAGTTTTGATATTTTTCTTACCATAGTCTTGGGCGCAACCCCTGGGCTATGGATGTTGATAAACCTCACCTTTGAGAGTTAACAATAAAAAATTAAATAAAACCATTCATCTCCGGGCTGAAGAATTAAGAACACTTGACCTCGCAGCCCTTTGAAGGTTTTATTGGTCAATACTTGCTTTCCCCGCCATTCCTCCCCCCGGCCCCATCCGGATTTTCAATATATCCGTACGGGACCCCTTCTTTATTTCACGATGCAGGTGATTTGGTAAGTATTCCACATCCCCGGCGTCGGTATAAATATCCAGGGTATGATTGCCGGCCGGAAGAAAACTCAGCGGAATGGATATCTCCCGGTCTTCCCGGTTGTTGATTGCACCGATATACCAAAAATCCCTCTTCCTTCTGGCGATGACCACATATTGACGGGGCGCTGCGGCGATGACCCGGGTTTCATCCCAACTGGTAGGTACTTCTCTTAAAAAGTCGAAACCAGGCTCACCTTCATAGGCATCGGGATAATCGGCGAGGATCTGCAAATAACTTTCCATCACGACGTACATCCCCAACAAATGGCACCGCGTGCCTTGCACGAAAGGTTTTATATATTGAATTTTAAAGGAGTCCCGAGGTACAGCCCTGAAACCACCGAGGTGACAATCCGCGGGTCCGGCCAGCATTCGTGTAAAAACCAAGTCGAGATCATGATCCGGCGTGACGGTGGAGTCCCATTTATGCACCTCATAATTGAGGGTTCCCTCCCGCGTGAGTTCATGGGGCCAGGTACGCGACATGCCCGTGGGTTTATAAGCCCCGTGAAACTGAACATGAAGTTTATGCCGGGCCGCTTTTTCCAGCATTTCTTCCTGGATGCGGACCATTTCCTGGTCATCCCGGTCCATAAAATCGATCATCATGCCGGTGAGCCCCCAGGACTCATAGAGGGCGAAGGCCGTGTCTATTTTCGGATACAGGGCGGCCCAATGAACCCAAACCCGGGGTTTTACACCCTGGGCATGTGCATAATCGCATACCCTTTTCATATCCAATCCGGGTACGGGCCTGGTCACATCAGCGTTCGGCCCGGGCTGATAAACCTCCCCGTCATCCACATACCACTGATGGCCCCCATACTCCACGATCGAATGGTATTCGATGCCGTTGCGGGCGCAGAAATCGATATAATATTTATTGGTTTCAAAATTATTGCCCCCCTTGATGGAATCGGGGAGGATATTGCCATTCCACCAGGGAAAAGTGGTTTTCCCCGGAGTGATCCAGGAGGGGTCTTTGATTTTGTTTGGCGGAGAAAGATTGGTCAGGATATTGGATTCAATCAGGTCCCCCATCCGGTCACTGACCAGGATGACCCGCCAGGGGCTTTGATGGGGCAAAGGGGATTTCACTTTGATTTCCGCTTTATTGGGCAAGGGGGACAGGGCGCTTGTTAATATCCCCTTCCGTTTTTTCAGATACATACCTGCATAATCTGAAAGTGCCGCTTCCGTGATGGCGGTATAGATGCTGTCCGGGGTGATAAAAAGCGCAGGGAGGTCGATCAGGGTATCCTCCTGTATTCGGGAGAGTGATTCATGGCTATAAAGGCCTTCGTGGGAGGTAATGAAATTTTGACGCAACAAAACCATGGACCGGGGATCTCCAAAATAGTTGAAGCAGGAGCTTTCCCCGGCCAGAAAAAGAGTATCCCCTGATTTTTGGTCCGGAAACACATACCTGAAAGCGATTCCTCCATTGTAAGCGCGCGAAATAAGGTCGAATTTCCATTTGGGCCTGGACCGGCTCCTGATGCTTATGATTCCTTCCCGGTAAGGTTCACGGACCCGATGGGTTTTGCCGACGATGAGCTCATATTCGTCAAGGCCTTCCCGCGTTTTTATTTTCCGTGTTTTTAAATTTTGACTCAGATCATTACCATTGCCCAGCAGGATGCCAAGGTTACTTTTTTGCAGGATGGGTTTCCCTTTGTAGTCTATTTCATATTGAAGCATTCCATCCGAGACGCGTATCACAAAACGCAGGTGGTCATCGGGGGAATGGAGGACCAGGGATTTTTGCGCAATGGAACAAGGGAGATGTACCGGAAAGATAAAACAGAAGAGAAGGAACCTGTGCATTGGGGGATAAAATTACGCCCGGGGCAGAATTCCCGAAAGGATTCAACTAAACATCCAGGGTCATGTTCACCTTTTAGTGCCCTATGAATCCCGAAGGGATTCAATATCCATAGAAATATCGACCCTGAAGGGGTCGTATAATTCATTCAAAATATTTATTTTTAAAGTTCCGGCAAAGGCCGCGACCAACACACACACCAACAATCACCCTTATGAGTACCAACACCCAGATCTTTTATCATATTGTTTTCAGTACAAAATACAGGGAGCGGACCCTCCATGCCGATGGCCGCCCTGCTTTGTTTAGGTACATTACCGCAATTCTTAAAAACAAAAAATGCCATATGTACCGGATCAATGGAGTGGAAGACCACCTGCATATGTTGATGGATCTTCATCCTTCCACATCCCTGTCTGATCTGATCAAAGACATCAAACTGGCCTCTTCAAAATTTATAAAAGAAAACAAATTATTCCCTTCCTTTGGCGGATGGCAGGACGGGTATGGGGCGTTCACCTGCTCCTATCGTGAAAAAGATGCCTTGATCGCCTATGTAAATAATCAGGAAAGACATCATCAAAAAAAATCCTCTATGGAGGAATTTATTGAATTTCTTAATGACGCCGGGGTGGAATACGATGAAAAATATTTGGGTTAAAGATTCAACCCCTGCGGGGTTGCAGGAAGGTGTCTTTTTATGCACCGAATTGCATTCGGCGCTAAGGGATTAAATCCCTTCGGGATTTAAAGAAATGCCGTTTGTTGTCATTCGCCAACCGGAATTCCGAAAATAATTAACCTACAATATTCTTAGTCAGGATTGAGCTACAATAAAAAGTAATCATATTGAATTGTAGGAAGATAAGCTATACAAACCGGGATCACCATTTGGTTCCCCGTAATCCCGAAGGGATTTAACCTTCATAGCCCGGGGCAGGAATTCCGAAAGGATTTAACTAAACCAGGGTCATTTTCACCTTTTAGTGCCCTATGAATTCCGAAGGGATTCAACATCCATAGCCCGGGGCGCAGCCCTCGGGCTATGGAATGAGAGGCATTGACCCTGAAGGGGTCGAACATGATGAAAAATCCTTCTTAACTGCTGATTGAAAAACGTAAAGGGGTCGATGTGATAACGCTAACTGGTTTTCTTGATTTCAACCCGTTAAAATCACCCTTTTACTTACAATGCTGTCCCGGTTGATCAAGGATATCAAATACATACCCGGAGATAAGCCTAATATTTTCAAATCCAGCCGGTGGTCCGGTGTCGTAACGGATTCCACTTTTTGTTTTAACACCACCTTCCCATCCAGGTTTGAAATGATGAGGTCCGCATAATGGGCTTCAGAGGGCTCCCAATGAAGGGTCAGGATGTTAAAAACCGGATTGGGATATACTTTCATGGTGCTTTCTTTTGTGCCTGGTAAATAATTATATGGCGAAAACAACAAGAACTATGCCCCCTTGCCTTTTTAATGGAATTTAACTGTAAACAAAGTCCTAATGATTTAACTTAAAATTCGGTAACCATGATTTTAGCCCAATATTAACAAGGTTCGGGATTCGGGGTTTCTCACTGGAAAGCTTTTTTAACAATCAACTTTTTACTGACTGTTTCTTCGCCGATCTATACCGTTATTAGATATATCCCGTGTTGTATTCCAAGCGAAGGCAAATCCAGCCGGACGATTTGATCGTATTTATCCGGTTTTTAGGGATACCGTCAACAAATTATCCTTTAAAAGTTTAAAAAGGTTTGGAAATCCCACCATGAACAATTTGATGAAAGGCGGTTAGCGGAATGGCTCCAATCACCATCCACCAACCACCATCCACCATTCATGGGATTAGCAATCGCATAATCCACCGCAGCAACCGCCGGGGTCCTGCACTTTTGAACTGCTTTTCATGGTTATTGATTTAAGTGAAAAAATAGATTTCAGAATTCAGCGATCAGGCATCAGATTTTAACTTCCATATCCCTTCCGTTTTTTCATGGACTGAATTTCGAGCTTTGCTTTTTCAAAATCAGCCCGGAATACAGGATTGGTTTTCAGCTTCTGAATGAGCTCGTAGCCAAGGAAGCGGCCGCTCTCTGAATCGCTGGGGTAATGTACCCCGAGGATCTCCCGGGAATGGGCCATATCATAAGCATCCTTGATAAAAAAGGATGAAAACTCCGGCATTAATTCAGAAAACAGGTAAGCATTGGTATAGGAATTGGTGGCATGGCCGCTGGGATAGGCTGCCCAGTTGGTTTCCTCCAGGTTCTTCAAGGCCGGATCGAGTTTATAAGGCCGGATGCGGACAAAATGGTTTTTGCACTTCCAAAGGATATAGGAGGCATCGGCCCAAACCCGCCTGACCAGTTCTGCGGTGGCCGGCAGGGAATCCGCATTAAACCAGGGGGCAACAGAACGGCCGATGTGAAACAGATTTCGCTGCATGCGTTCATAATCCGCATCCCCGGGTCGGGTGGAAGTGCGGTAAAAAACGGAAGCGAAGTATTTGGAAGCCCGGATGTCTTCTTCCGTGCGCCGGCTCTGTAACTCAAGCAGGAAGTCCAATTCGGCCCTGGTCTGGGCGCTGCTGTTGGCTGGCGGATCTTCAATACTAAAGGGTTCATCATGTGATAAATAAAACGGTTTGCGAATGGCCCCATTGGCAGTTAGCTGGGAATACCCGTTTCCAACAGTTTTTGAATGGTCTTCTCCAGCGCGTTCCAAGTGGATGACCTTGGTATCTCCGGGAATGAGCTTAAACGTCATCGAGTCCGTGCCTGCCTGACCTGGCCGGGGGGGGTTTGAATACTTTGCAAGAACCGGATAATGTCCCCACCCTTGGGGATAACGAATCTGGCCCACAGCAAGATAATTAAACCCAATAGCAAAAAATGTAATTATCATCCTATTCATCCTATTCATCCTATTCATCCTATTCATCCTATTCATCCTAATAAATCCTATAAATCCTATAAATCCTATAAATCCTATTCAACAACACCTTCCCTGCTGCTCTTTTAGTTTGTGAAACAACTGACTAAACTCCGAATAAAACCGCTCAAACGCTTTCCAGTTGATACAATAACAACTCCTTGGCCCAACCGTTTCGCCAAGGATGAGTCCCGCTTCTTTGAGTTCCTTCAGGTGCTGGCTTACGGTGCTTTGGGCCAGGGGGAGGTCATCCACAATCTCTCCGCAAATGCATTCTTCCTTTTTGGATAATATGCCCAGGATGCTTATCCGGGCCGGGTGGGAGAGGGCCTTGGCAAAGGCCGCCAGGGCCTGTTCCCTTGCTCCGAATTCTTCTTTTTTGGTATAAGCCATATCAAATGTATATCGCAAATATACGATAAGTTTTTGTTTTGTCAATATCCTATGGAAAATTGGTGGGTGGTGGTCCGAAATTTCAGACGATGACAGATGGATAGATATTTCCTCATTTGTACCCTGAAAGGGTTAATTCTGAAACCCGAAACCTGGAATGTTATTTTTTACTGCAATTTTTTCCACCCACCGCCCATCTTCCACCACCCACCTTTCCCTATCTTTATAACATGGAACCTTTTAACATCAACCGCCGCCGCTTTCTTCAAAGCTCTACCGCCTCCCTGGCCGTTTCTGCCTTCGGTTTGCCGAACCTGGACTTGTTTTACCCGGCTAAAAATTACCGGGTCGCCCTGATTGGCGCCGGCTGGTATGGTAAAAGCGATTTATTCCGCTTGATCCAGGTCAGCCCCGTGGAGGTCGTAGCCCTTTGCGACGTGGATAAAAACATGCTGGATGGAGCCGCAAAACTGGTATCCCAAAGGCAAAAATCGGGAAAGACGCCCAAGCTTTATGGCGACTACCGGAAGTTGCTGGCGGAAAACGAACTCGACCTGGTGTTGATCGGCACCCCCGACCACTGGCATGCCCTGCAAACCATTGACGCAGTAAAAGCGGGCGCCCATGTCTACGTGCAAAAACCCATCAGCGTGGATGTGATCGAAGGGGAAGCCATGGTTGCCGCCGCCAGAAAATACAACAAAGTAGTCCAGGTCGGCACCCAGCGCAAAAGCACCCCGCACCTGATCGACGCCAAAAAGAACATCGTGGATGCAGGCCTTCTGGGCAAGATCTCCCATGTGGAAATGTGCTGTTATATCCATATGCGCAACAATGGAAATCCACCGGTGGAACCCGTGCCTTCCTTCCTGGATTACGAAATGTGGACCGGACCGGCCCCGCTGAGGCCTTATGACGGCCTGCCCCATCTTCGGTGGTGGAGGACTTTTATGGAATACGGCAATGGGATCATGGGCGACATGTGCGTCCATATGTTTGATACGGTACGCTGGATGCTGAAACTGGGCTGGCCCAAAAAAATCACGTCTGCGGGCGGCATCTTTGTTCAGAAAGGAGGCAAATCCAATATTGCCGATACCCAAACCGCCATTTTTGAATACGACGAACTCCATTGTGTCTGGCAGCAGCGGAGCTGGGGCAATTCGGACAATCCCGATTATCCCTGGTCCTTCACCTTATATGGAGAAAAGGGCATGCTCATCGCAAGCACCATGCGCTGCGACTTTATCCCGGTCGATCCCAAAGGCCAGAAAATACACCTGGACGTAGTCTATGAAAAAGAAAAATACCCCGAAGACCTGACCGAAGAGCGGATAGAACTCAATGCGGCCCCGGCCACCCGCCTGCACATGCTGGATTTTATAGCAGCCATTGAAAATAAAACACGCCCCGTAGCCGATATCGAAGAAGGCCATATCTCCACCGCTAGTTGTATCCTGGCCAATCATGCCATGGAAACCGGCCGGGCAATGAGATATGATCCCGTCAAACGAATCGTAAAGGATGATGCGGAAGCCACCAAACTGCTCCAGCGGCCCTACCGTAAACCCTGGATCCATCCCGATCCCTTAAAAGTTTGACCCTTCAACCCTCAACCCTCAATCCTCAATCCTATTCTGGTTCAATGTGAATCAGAACATACCCGATCAGGGGTATTTCTTTTTTGAGCACCGCGGTCAGCCGGTGGGCAATTTCATGTCCCTGTCTTACCGGAATTTCCGCTTCCACCGTTGCATGGAGGTCTACCAGGTATTTCATGCCTGCCTTGCGGATAAAACACTTTTCTGTCCCCTTAACTCCTTCAACGGTGGCGGCCACGTCCCGGATCCGGGCGATCAAATCATCGTATTGATGTTCGTCCATGATTTCACCCAGGGCGGGCCGGAAAATCAGCCAGGCATTGTATATGATAAAAGCGGAAGCAAACAAAGCCGCCCAGTCATCGGCCGCTTCATACCCTTCTCCGCCTATCAAGGCAATGGATATCCCGATGAAAGCCGCAACGGAAGTGACTGCATCGCTGCGATGGTGCCAGGCATCCGCCTTAAGGGATGAACTGTTGGTTTCCCGGCTTTTCCGGATCACCCATTGATAGGACAGTTCTTTCCACAGGATGATGGCTGCAAGGACCCAAAGGGTATAGGATTCGGGCGCTTCATGCGGCAGGCGGATATGCCGGACGCTTTCAAAGGCGATCACGGTAGCGGATACCATGAGAAACCCGACCACGATAAAAGTCACCAGGGTTTCCGCCCTCCCATGTCCGTAAGGATGGTTTTCGTCTGCCGGTTTGCTGGCGTATTTTATGCCCATCAAAACCAGGACGGAGGCAAAAATATCCGTGGTCGATTCAATGGCATCGGCAATCATGGCATAAGAATTACCGAAATACCCGGTGAGCCATTTTATTATGGCCAGCAAGGCATTCCCGGCTATGCTGAAATAGGTGGTTTTAATAGCTGTTTTTTCCTGGCTCATACCGTGGTGCAAATTAAAAAAATCCACCTTGCCCTTCTGAGGACCCTGACCTCTGACTACTGATTACTGATCCCTGACTACTGACTACTGATTACTATTCTCCTTACCTTGTGCCCTATCCGCATGGAAATAGGAAAAAAACTGCAGACCAGCCATCTTTGGGATCATCTTTTTGAAGACAGCCAGTTGAAAAAAGACCTGGAAGAACTGGTGCTTCCGGATTATATCATCACTTGCCGTTGGTTTGCGGGAAAAAGCAGCACCATCAAACATGTGCGGGTAGATCACGCGCACCGGCTCGCCGATAAAAAACAGGCCTATTATATCCTGATGCTGGAAGTCCAGTTTAAGGAAGCGTTCAGCCACCAATACCTCCTTCCCCTCGCCTTTATTCCCGATGAGGAGGAGGCCCAATACACGGAGGTTCCGGTGATTTCCCGGCTGCGGGCGGATAACCGGGAAGGGTTTTTGATCGACGCTTTGTTTACGGCCGACTTTCGTAACCTGCTTTTTGACCTCATGGTTAAAAACAAAGAAATGCCCCTCAACCAGGGTGTCCTGCAATTTGAAAGTTCCACTTCCTTTAAACCCCCCACCGGGAAAAAAGTATTTTCTGAAATCCTGAAGACGGAACAAAGCAATACGGCGGTGATTTACAACAACCGTTATTTTTTCAAATGGTTCAGGCGCCTTTTCCCCGAAAGCAATCCCGACCTGGAGCTGTCCCGTTTCCTGAACCTCAATCATTTCCCTTATACGGCCCAATATATGGGAAGCATCAGCTGGCTCCGTATGGATAAACCCCGGATTTCCCTGGGCCTGATGCAGCAAAAACTGGATAACGAAGGGGATGCCTGGAAATGGATGCTCCAAGAAGTAAACGCCTTTTTTAGCGGATTTGATCAAAATCATCAGCTCCAGTTGACCTGGGAACCCAAGGAGACCCTGTTCGATCCCGTAAAACCCAAAAACTTATCGCCCCAAACCAGG
The DNA here is from genome assembly GCA_029557915.1 of Bacteroidota bacterium. Classification (GTDB taxonomy): domain Bacteria; phylum Bacteroidota; class Bacteroidia; order Chitinophagales; family Saprospiraceae; genus JADJLQ01. The sequence goes on from JAKQHS010000041.1 coordinate 57,280, forward strand.
TCCCAGCTTGGTAAAAAACTGATGAAAGGAGTGGTCCGTCTGGGCAAACGTACGGCCCAGATGCACCTGGCCCTGGCCAGGGACAACGGCCAGACCTCTTTCACGCCGGTGGCCTTTAATCCCGATTACAGCGTATGGCTCAAAAACAAGGTCACCTACCTGTTTGATCTCCGAATCGGACTGCTTGAAAAAAATATTGGAAAACTGCGCGGCCTGGCCAGGGAATATGGACAGGTTTTCCTGGACCGGCGCAATGAAGTCCTTGAAGAAATCCTGAGTTTTGATGAAACCACGCTGTGCAGCATGCGCACCCGCGTGCACGGGGATTACCACCTGGGACAGGTTTTAGTCCATGAGGATGAATTTTATATCCTCGATTTTGAGGGCGAACCCGAAAGCACCATCCGGGACCGCAAGGTAAAACAAAGCCCGCTAAAGGACGTGGCGGGCATGCTTCGCTCTTTTCACTATGCCATTTACGCCACTCTTTTTGACGAAGAAAAAAACTGGACCCTGCCCCAACACGACCTTTTTGACCTGGCGGAACGGTTTTACCAACTGCTTTGCGGCCTTTACCTCCATGGGTTTATCCGTACCGCCGTCCGGGGAGGCCTGGACATCGGTTACCGTCCCGAAATCCATTACCTGCTCAGATATCACCTTCTTGAAAAAGCCGTGTACGAACTGGGTTATGAACTGAACAGCCGGCCGGCCTGGGCGATTATACCTCTCAGGGGAGTGATGCGGATCATGGGATTTTAATGCGTCCCCCCTTACGCCTCAACCTCAACCTTAACCTCAACCTTAACCTTAACCTTATTCTCCATTTGTTTCCATCCCGTTTTTTTCTACCTTGAACTTATTTCAATGACCGATGTCCACCCTTCGTCAACTTGCAGCCATCGTCTTTGTCGATATTGAGGGCTTCACCGCCCTGATGCAGAGGAATGAATTCCTGGCCATGCAATGGCGGGAACGTTTGAAACGGAAATTGCAGGAAGAAACGGAAAAACATTTCGGAAAAATTCTTGATTTCCGGGGGGATGGGGCGCTTTGCAGTTTTACCAGCACCACCGAAGCGGTGCTCGCCGCCATTGCCGTCCAGATCGAGATGCAAAAGGAGCCCGCGGTGCCTGTCCGCATCGGCCTGCATACCGGAGATGTGGTGGTCAATGAAAATTCCATTTATGGAGACGGGGTGAATATTGCCTCCCGGATAGAATCTTTTGCCGTACCGGGGAGTATTTTCATTTCTGGCAAGGTATATGATGATATTAAAAACCAAAAAGAAATACAATCGGTTTCCCTGGGAAAATTTGCCCTGAAAAATGTCCTGGAGCAGATGGAAATCTATGCTATCAGCAATCCCGGAATAAAAATTCCCGGCGAAATCAACCTCCTGGGCAAAGGAGAAAAAATCCAGCCCAACCAGGTGCTGGTCCTGCCTTTTGTAAATATGAGCAACGACCCTGAACAGGAATATTTCAGCGACGGCCTTACCGAAGAAATCATTTCCTGCCTGTCCCAAATCCATGAAGTAAAGATCATTTCCCGCACCACTTCCATGAAATACAAGGGCTCCAAAGAAAGCCTTAAAAACATTGGAAGGGAAACCGGGGCCGCCTATGTTTTGGAGGGATCGGTTCGGAAAGCAGCCAATCTCCTTCGCATTACGGCCCAGTTTGTGGATGCGCACCGCGATACCTACCTGTGGACCGAAACCTACCGGGGGACCCTGGATGATATTTTTGATATTCAGGAAAACGTGTCCGCCCGTATTGCAGAGGCGCTCCGGATCAGACTGACGAAAAACGAAAAAGACAACCTTCGCAAACGGTACACCGATGATTCGGAGGCTTACCAGCTTTACCTTCAGGGCCGTTTTTTCCTCAAGAAAAGAAACGCCGCGGGCATGAAATCCGCCATCCGGCACTTTGAAAAGGCCATTGAAAAAGATCCCGATTATGCCCTGGCCTGGGCCGGACTCGCCGATACCTACAGCCTCATGGGCGAATACACCAATATCAGCCGCCGGGAGCTGCTCCCAAAACAGGTGACCGCGCTGAACAAAGCGCTTGAAATCGATGACCGGCTGGGCGAGGTCCATATTTCCAAAGCGACCGCCCTGATGCTGAACGACTGGGATTGGGTCAATGCTGAAAAAGAATTCAAGCTGGGCATTGAATTGAGTCCCAAATATGCCACCGGCCATCACTGGTATGCGGAATGGTTATTGTATTCCGGTTTCCCCGATGCCGCTTTTGAAGAAATTAACCTGGCCTACCGGCTGGAACCGTCTTCGCAGGTAATTGTAAAGGATCTGGGGATGTATTATTATTACACGCGTCAATACGAAAAGGCCGTGGAAATGGCCTTCACCGCCCTCGAACTCGACCCGGAGTTTGTATCTTCCTACCGCCTGCTTTCCCTTGCTTACCTTGCCCTGGGGAATACCGAAAAGGCCCTGGAAGCAAATCGGCAATGGGGTGAAAAATCACTCAATTGGATGAAAACAGAATTGGGCCTTGCTTATATCCTGGCTTATACCGGCCAGGAGGAAGATGCCCGGAAGATCCTGGAAAGGGAAGGATTCGAAAATGAACTGGGCCACAATGATTGCCGGGGATTGGCCCTGGTTTATACGGCACTCGGAGACCGGGACAGGGCTTTTCATTGGCTGGAACAGGGGATAAACCGCCGCGAGGAGTCCCTCACCAGCATCCAGACCGACCCCAAATTTGACCCCCTGAGAAAAGATCCGCGTTATACAGAAGTGCTCAAAAAAATAGGGCTGTACCGGTGATTCGGGGATTGTCCCTTCCTGCTGCCTCGGTTTAATATCCGGTTCAAGGCGGCTGCCCCCGATTTAAAGGCCAGTCCATCCCTGGCCGGTTAAAAAATTGTGGACAATTTTATCCTTAAATTATAAGGCATTTATTATTTTTACCCCGGGTCCCGGTTTTAAGGTGTTTTATTATTCATCCTTAAAATTAAATACCCATGTCTCTCAGAATTCTTTTGTTTTCCTTCCTGATCCCTCTGACGGGGGTCCCGGCTTCCGCGCAACCGGTGAAAAAGGACACTTTAAATCAGCCAACCATAAAAGGGTATCATATTGGCGTAGTGCAGCCCCTTCTGGCCATCCACCAGAACAAAACGAGCTACATGACCGAATACGATTTTTATTCGATTGGTTTTCCGTTTGGCCTCACGTTGCGGACTTCCGGCCGTTTCCTGATTGACCTTGAACTGGTCCCTTTTATTAAACCCTACGCGGACGACGCCGGAAAACCCTATGATGTGCATTTATTATATCATCCCGGCGTACTGTATCCTTTGGGGTCCGGGTTTACTTTGGGCCTGCGGGCGGCGTTTGAATCCGGTCAGGATCAATTTGGATTCACCCCGCTGATCAATAAATCGTTTAAGATCGGCCCCTCGGGTTCCTTTTTTGTTGAATTGGTTTTTCCGGGGCGGTTCGGGCCTGAAAAATCAAGCGGGTATACCCAGGTTGGCGGCATTCATATCGGGTTCGGCTTTTAGCGCTTTTAATAATGAGGCCTTAGGCCCGGTGATGGATTCAAGAGGCCTTCCTGGGCCGGTTTAAGACGGTTTTTTCATTTTTCAGTTCCTTTGCCAATTGCTGAATCGATTTTCCCTGAAACATTTCAAGCAGCCGGGGTTTGATCTGTTTGTAGGTTGAATGCAGGGGGCAGGGATTCTGATCGGAGCACTGGTCCAGCCCCAGGACGCATTGGGTAATGGTGGTTTCTTCTCCCATGAGTTCAAGAACGCTGAACACGGACCGGGTTTTGGATTCCTGGTTCGTATAAAAACCCCCGCCGGGTCCGGTGACCGAGGATACCAAATTCTGGTCTTTGGTCAGTTTCTGCATGATTTTGGCGGTAAAGGACCTGGGCGACCCGATCGCCTTCGACAGTTCTTCCAGTCCGATCTTATGATCCGGATCACTGTTTTGCGCAAGGTAAATTATTGCTCTTAAAGCATATTCTGTGGATTTGGAAAACATATGGATAAAGATGAAAAAAAAATCGCAGGATCGGATAATTAAAGATATTTTTATCCTTAATTAAAACCGGACCCGCTTACTTTTTAATTAAAACCTTTAATTCCTTGTCAAATGAAGACTACGGACCATCACCTCAACGGCCTTACCAAAAGCATCAGTTATTTCATGAACACCCAAAACTGGTGGGGGCCCCTCCTGTTCATTTTTATCATCAGCGTCCTGGGCGTAGGCATGATCGGATTTCAGACCTACCACGACGCACCGCCATTGTCCGGGTTTAAGAACCAGGAAGGGGAAATCATTCTGGACAAGGCCGAAATCACCAAGGGTCAACTGGTTTTCCATAAATACAACCTTATGGAATACGGCAGTTTTTTCGGCGACGGGGCCCAGCGGGGGCCTGATTTCACTGCAGAAGCGCTTAACCAGGTAGCGAAAAACATGAAACTATATTACTCCGGGGTCTACCAGGATGAAAAAGGGGTGACGCCCGGTGAAGAGGCCATTATAAATATAGAGGCCCGGATTAAAAAGGAGCTGAAAAAAAACACTTACCGGAAGGAAGAGGATTTTATTTATGTTTCTCCGGCCCTGGCTTTCGCTTTAGGAAAGGTCAGGGAATATTACCTGGACCTCTTTTTTGAAAACAAGGAAGGTCGTGCTTTTTTGCCCAAAAATTATATTGAAAACAAAGAAGAGGTGGCCGCCCTCGGTTCCTTCTTTTTCTGGGGAGCCTGGGTCTGTGTCACCGAACGTCCGGGAAAAACGTTTAGTTACACCCACAACTGGCCCTTTGATCCGGAAGCCGGAAACACCCCGACCTCCCCGGTGATCCTGTGGAGCGTACTGGGCTTGTTGGGTTTTGTACTGGCCTGCGGCATTGTTTTGTATTTTATTGGCCAATACAACCAGCTTCCCAATAAGTTTTTTAAACCCGCAACCCAGGACCTTTTTACCATGGAAAGGGTCAGAAACTACACGCCCAGCAGGACGCAAAGGGCTACTTTTAAGTTTTTCCTGGTTGCTGCCCTTTTGTTTTTCCTTCAGGTATCCAGCGGCATCATTACCATAAACGATTTTGTAAACTTCCTGGGTTATATTGGAATTCATATCACCCAGGGCCTTCCGGTCACCATTCCCAGGAGCTGGCATCTCATGCTGGCTTTGTACTGGATATCCGCCTGCTGGATCGCCTCTTCGATTTTTATCCTGCCCATTCTTGCAAAAACAGAGGTCCGCGGCCAGCTCCGTCTGATCAATGTATTGTTTGTCCTATTATTTATCCTGGTCGGCGGCTCCCTCGCCGGCATGGTGCTTGGTCCCCTGAATATGCTGGGGGATTACTGGCACCTCCTGGGCAGCCAGGGCTGGGAATTCGTGGACTTTGGTAAAATTTACCAGGTCCTGCTCATGGTGATTTTTGCCCTTTGGGCGGTGATTATTTACCGGGGCATCAAACCTGCTTTTGTAAAAGGCCAGCACTGGAACCTCCCCAACTGGATCCTCTATTCGGTGATCGGGATTCCCCTGCTTTTCCTTTCCGGATTTGTAGCCAAACCCGAAACCAATTTTGTGATCGCAGACTTTTGGCGCTGGATGGTTGTGCACATGTGGGTGGAAGCCTTTTTTGAAGTTTTTATTACGGTCATCATCAGTTACCTCATGGTCCTGATGGGCCTGGTCAGCAAACAGGCCGCCATCCGGGTGGTCTATTTTGCCACCCTTCTTTTCCTGGGAACCGGTTTATTGGGTATATCCCATAATTTCTACTGGAACGCCAAACCCGTGGCCACCATGGCCCTGGGCAGCGTATTTTCCACCTTGCAGTTTGTGCCCCTCATTCTGCTTACGGTAGAGGCCTGGAGATTTAAAAATACGCCCAAGATCGCGGTGGGTGAGGTGGAGCATAAAAACCTGGGTGATTTCGGCTTTCCAGTGGTCTTTTTATTTCTGGTAGCGGTCAATTTCTGGAATTTTTTCGGGGCCGGGGTATTGGGCATCATCGTCAACCTGCCCATCATGAACTATTTCGAACACGGCACCTACCTGACCATCAATCATGCACACGCTGCCTTGATGGGGGTATATGGAAACATTTCGCTGGCGGCCCTTTTATTTGCCTCCAGCCTCCTTATCAAAGCGGAGCAGTGGAATAAAAAACTGCTGCTGGTGTCCTTCTGGTCCATCAATATCGGCCTGATGCTGATGGTCGTCCTCGACCTCTTTCCCGCGGGAGCCATTCAATTTAAGGCCGTGGTGGAAAAAGGCTTGTGGTATGGGCGCTCCCATCACTTCATTGAAAACGGAACGTTCATCTCCCTGACCTGGCTCCGGGGGATTGGGGCCAGCCTGTTTTTCTTCGGAGGCGTCATTCCATTCGCCTGGTTTATGGTGACCCGTTCCAGGCATCTGAAAGCCGCGGACCTAAGACAAGAATTCGAAATGAAGTCCAGCCCGGAACCCAGCCCCGAGCCTGAACTGGAGGAAGTCTATTGATCTTGTCGCTTAAAACCATCTGGTTTTTTACGAACCCGGAAAATAAACCAGCCCGTTTTTAAGTTATTGAAACAAGGCTTGTGTCCGGAAATGCATCTATACCAGATGGTTCAACGGCAAAATAGGTAAGTATGAAATTTGACTACGGGGTCCCAGAATTTTACGTTTCTGATCCCAATATAAACCACTTCAACAGCCCTCCGGATCATCCGGGGCCCAGGCTGAATAAATCAAGCCGACGGACATTTCATTTCCCAAAAAATGTGCATAAAAATGCCCCGGCCGATTTGCCCCATTCCGTGGACATTCCTTCCCGGCACAGCCTCGACCCCTATCTATGGGATCCCGGTTTCCTCTGTGATTATGTGGTCAGGATCCATCACGATTATATTCAAAAAGCCCTGCCTGTACTGCTTGCAATGGGTAAAAAGGTCACGGTCCTCCATGGCAATACACAGGTGGAAACCCTGGCCATCCTGGAACAAATGGAAATGCTGTTTTCAGACCTGAAACTGCATTTGTTTAAAGAAGAACAGCTTATTTTTCCTTACATCCGGTCCCTGGTCTGCCTTGAAAAACAAGGTAAAACCATTGATATCACCAGGGATGGCCCCCTGTACAAGCCTATGGCCGGCCTGGAAGAAGATCACGGGCTCTTTGAAGCCGGTATGGACGCCATTCGCGACCTGAGCCGTGATTTTACGGTCCCGGTACAAAATTCGCCTGTTTTCAGTTCCTGGTACGGGGCGCTCCAAGCCTTCCGGGAAGACCTCATCCAGCATACCCGGCTCGAGTCCAGAGTCCTTTTTCCCAAAGCCATTGCCCTTCAAAGAAAACTGACCGCCTGACCCGGAGTCAGACGGAAGCCCCCCTCAGTGAGGTCCCGCGTTTGGGTGAGGGACCAAAATTTTAACACAAAAAAGTTTCATTTTTTTTCCAGGTTGTTAATGATCTGGTTCTGAACCGCGAAGGCCCCCAGCCCTATAGTCAAAAAGCACGGACCGGGGCCTCCATCCCTGTCCGGATACATTAAAAAAAAATATTATATTTTATTTTTAGCGAAAGATCTATTGAATATCTTTGTTCAATAAGGACAACTCTGTCCTCAATCAAACAGTAAATAAGAAAACTATGCTCATATTCAAGTTAGAGGATGACTTTGTGCAGGGCTATAAGCACCTCGATCCCGGTTTTGGTTTCAATGGACTGGGCCTGCTGACCTATTTCCGCACCTACTCCCGGGTAAAGCCGGATGGCAACAACGAACAATGGTACGAGACCGTACGACGCGTAGTAGAAGGGGCTTACAGCCTGCAAAAACAACATATTCTCAGCAATGAGCTGGGCTGGAACCCAAAGAAAGCCCAGCGCTCCGCCCAGGAAATGTATGATCGCATTTTCAATATGAAATTCCTGCCCCCGGGACGCATGTTATGGGCCCTGGGTACGCCCATTATTCATGAAAAAAAAATCGGCCAGGCTCTGTTCAACTGCGCTTTTGTTTCCACGGATGAAATCGGCAAGTCCACCGAAGACGCAGTCAAACCCTTTTTATTCATGATGGACATGAGTATGGTCGGCGTAGGGGTGGGATTTGATGTGGCTGGAGGCGGAATGATCACCGTTAACAAACCGGAATCCGAAGACGTGGACGAGTTTATGATTCCCGATTCCAGGGAAGGATGGGTGGAAAGCCTTTCCCGCCTGCTGACCAGTTATTTTTCAAAACATTTTGATGACGGGGGGGCCCATCCCGTCCGGTTTAATTATGAAGAAATCCGGGCTGCCGGGCTGCCGATAAAAGGCTTTGGCGGAGTCTCCTCCGGCCCCGAGCCCCTGATGCGGATGCACGAACAGATCCGAAGCATCCTGGACCAAACCGACGGCCAACTGCTTTCGGTGACCACGATCACCGATATCATGAACCTGATCGGGCAATGTGTCGTCGCCGGCAATGTAAGGCGCACGGCCCAGATCGCCATTGGAGATATTGAAAACAAAGAATACCGAAAACTGAAAGATTACCGCTGGAACCCGGAATCCGGGCAATATGAAGGCAGTATGGCGCACCGTGCGTCCTGGGGCTGGGCCTCCAACAACAGCGTACTGGTCGACCGCAATTCCGATTTCAAACCCATTGCGGCGCAGACCGCGATCAACGGTGAACCCGGATATGTCTTCATGGACAATATCAAAGCGTACTCCAGGCTTTGTGACCCTGCGGATTATAAAGATGAAAAAGCCAAAGGCACCAATCCCTGCGGGGAACAGTCCCTCGAGTCCTATGAATTGTGCTGCCTGGTGGAAACCTTCCCGTCCCGGGCGGACTCTTATGAAGATTACATGCGCACGCTTAAGTTTGCCTATCTGCTGGGCAAAACGGCCACCCTCGTCAGCACCACCTGGCACGAAACCAACCGCGTCCAAAAACGCAACCGCAGGATCGGCACTTCGGTATCAGGGATCACCAATTTTCTGGACAAACATTCCCTGGAGACCCTGCGGGTGTGGTTAAACAGCGGATACCAGGAAATCCAGCGCTGGGATTCGATCTATTCTTCCTGGCTCTGCGTGCCCCGGAGCATCAAAACCACCAGCGTAAAACCCAGCGGGACGGTCAGCTTGCTGGCCGGCGTCAATCCAGGTTGCCATTTTCCCGAATTTGAATATTATATCCGCCGCGTAAGAGTTGCTAAAAACTCCACCCTGGTTCCTGCCATCCGGGAAGCCCACTTGCCCATTGAGGACGATGTGGTGGACCCTTCCTCTTACGTGGTGGAATTCCCCATACACAACCCGGGCAAAAGCCTCAAAAAGGTTTCCATCTGGGAACAGGTAGCCCTCGCCGTTTTCCTGCAGAAATACTGGTCGGACAACCAGGTCTCCTGTACCGTGACCTTCAGGCCGGAAGAAGCCAATATGATCCACGTCGTACTGGATTATTTCAAATATGAACTGAAATCCATCAGCTTCCTGCCCCAGCTTGAAATGGGCGCTTACGCCCAGATGCCTTATGAAACCATTACCCGTGAAAAATACCTGGATATGACGGCCGGCATCCTCCCCATGCAATTTGTGGAAATGAAGGAAGACGCGGAAATGGAAAAGTATTGCGACGGGGCGGTCTGCCTGAGAATTTGATCCGGTTTTTTCCCTGAAGCGGATATCCAGCGCCTTAAATGAAGCGCTGGATTTTTTTATTTATAAAATGTAAAAGGCCTCCCACAGTCTCGGGATGGTCATGCGCCCGAATGGCGCGGGCTATCTTTTTATTCCGGAAATTCCTATTTTTATTTTAGTTCCCCTCCGTTCAGAATCCTATAACCCCAAAAGCCTTTATGTTTTTCCATCTTTTACCTTTTATACTTGCGCTTCTGACCTCAACTGGCCCGAATGAAGAGGCCCGGCCTCAAGAGGCCTGCCTTCCCAACGGAATCATTTTAAACAATCAGTCGCAAATCGATGCTTTCCCGGGACTTTATCCGGGATGTGACAGCATAGAAGGGAATGTTTTTATTAACGGGGCGGTGTCGAATCTCGATTCTCTGAAAGGCCTGAGGGCCATAGGAGGCAGCCTGTTTATTTACGCTACCTCGTTAAAAAACTTTTCCGGCCTGGAAGGTTTGCGTTCGGTTGGGGGAGAATTAAGCGTTTTTTCAAATTTCCATCTGATTTCCTTTTCCGGCCTGGATTCACTCAAGGAACTGGGTTCACGACTTTCCATTTATCAGAACGATTCCCTGTCGGATATCCTTGGCTTATCCGGCTTGTTGGACCTTAAAAATAATCCCCTTCGCATTTCCTTTTGCCCCAGGCTGTCAACCTGCCTCATTCCGGCCGTATGCGGCCACCTGGCCTCGGGAGGTTCCGCCGTCATCCACGACAATGCCCCGGGATGTAATTCCAGGTTCCAGATCGCCAAAGCCTGTGATCCGGGCGCCCTTTGTCCTTCGGTAAATATCGAGATCCATGGCCAGGAAGATTTAAATGACTTCATCAGCCTGTATCCGGAATGCGAGGACATCGCGGGTTCTTTAAATCTTATTTCCGTTGAGGACACTTTTTATTCTTTACTCCCCCTGGCCGGTATCCGCACCATTGGGAATGTACTGAATATCGTAAGCAATCCTTTTCTTTCTGATTTAAAAGGTCTCGATTCCCTCTTATCCGTTGCTAACGGATTGACCATTCACAGCAACCCCCGGCTGAAAAACCTGGATGGGCTTGGGTCCCTGCAATGGGTCGGAAATACTTTTCAGCTCGTGTTGAACGATTCCTTATCCTCCCTCGAAGGGCTTGGGCAGATTGATCCCGACAGCCTGCATACCTTATATTTTCAGTTCTGCCCCTTGCTTTCGGCCTGCGATCATGCCTCCATCTGCCAATTTCTGAGTGGCGGGGGCCTTGCTTACCTGGATGGAAATGCACAGGACTGCAACACCTCACACCGGATACAAAAGCATTGTTATCCGGACAGCCTTTGTCCTCCGGGAAACCTGTATTTCAGAACCCAGGAAGAAGTGAATGATTTCCATATCCTGTATCCCAACTGCCAAGACCTGGCCGGAAACCTCAGCATCGATGGCAGGAATATTAACAGGCTGGATTCGTTATTTGGCTTGAAATCGGTCGCCGGTCAATTTTACCTGTCCAACAACGATTCCCTCGAACATTTAAATGGATTGTCGGGTCTTCAATCCATTGGTCAGAATTTCTATATTCTGCTTAATCCGGCCTTGCTTTCCCTGGCCGGACTGGAATCCCTGCGTCAGATCGGGGTCGGCCTGGTCATGGACAATAATCCGTTGCTGCAGGATTTGAGTGCCCTGGCCGATTCGCTCCTTGGAACAAATCCCGATTTTTATCTTCGGATATTCTACAACCCGGCGCTGGCGCTTTGTCATGTTCCGGCCATTTGTAATTATGTAAACCAGGGGGGTGAAGCCGATATTGAAGGAAACGCTCCGGGATGTACCAGCCTCAATGAAATTATTCTGAATTGCAATCCCAGCCAGGACTGCCCTCCGGGGAATATTGAGATCAGGAGCCAGGCAGACCTGGATTTTTTCACCCTGAACTATCCGGATTGCGATCACATTGCCGGTTCCCTGACTATTAATTCCGAACAGGGCCCCGTCACCTCCCTGGCCTCGCTCAGTCATTTGAAAAGCATTGGGGGTTCCTTCTACATAGAAAACAATCCGGCGCTTGCCAGCCTTTCCGGCCTGGACTCCCTGGAGTTTGTCGGCGAAGCGCTGAGTATTGGTTCCAACGCCGGCCTGCAGAGCCTCGAAGGCCTGGAATCTCTCCGGATCATAGGAGATTATCTGGCCATTTACCTTAACGACGCACTACTCAGGCTGGAGGGCCTGGAAAACCTGAACCCCGACAGCCTTGACTATTTATATGTTTACGAATGTTCACAACTTTCAGAATGTAATCTTCCCGGTTTCTGTTCCTTCCTAATCGAAGGGGGTATTGCCGTCATCCGGGACAATGCTCCGGGATGTGATAATCCATTTCAGGTCATTAAATCATGCCAGCCCGGCGAGATTTGCCCTCCGGGCCACCAGGCGATTTACAATCAACAGCAACTGGATGAATGGGTGGCTGCTTATCCGGATTGCACTGACCTGCCGGGTTCCCTGCAGATCGGGCCGGCCGAGGAGGAAGACCCCATCCTTTCCCTCACCGGCCTCGCTAAACTCGGAACGATCGGCGGCACCCTTGAAATAAATCAGAACCGCTGGCTCAAAAGCCTTCAGGGTTTGGACTCCCTTCAAGGGGTGGGCGCGGATCTCCGGATTTATTCCATGGACAGCCTGGAAAATCTTTTACCCTTAAAATCCCTCAAACTCATCGAAGGTCAGTTATATATCAGGGACAACCCTGTGCTGACCAGTCTGGATGGTTTGGATCAGTTTGATGCGGACAAACTGGATGCCCTTTTCATCTGGTACAATGAACAATTGAGTTTCTGTTCAAATCCGGCCGTTTGCGCTTATCTGTCAACGGGAAAATCTGCCGTTTTGTCTGAGAATGCACCCGGATGCTCCAGTCTCAATGAGGTGAGGCCCGGATGTGGCGTATCTTGTTCGCAGGACTTTTTTGAGTTTTACAGCCAGGATGAAATCGATGCTTTTCCTGCCAATAATCCAGGCTGCCAGAACATTGCCGGTTATGTATTTATTTCAGGGTCAGACATCACCAACCTGGATTCGCTGAGGCAAATCAAAAGCATCGGACAGGATATTACCATTTTCAGTAACCCCGTATTGAATGATATTTCCGGTCTTATGAACCTGACTTCGGTGGGATCGTATGTGGACATCAGTTTCAATCCGCTTTTGACGACCCTGGATGGCTTATCCGGACTTCGGTCCATCGGAGGCTATCTGGGCATTTACAGCAATAATATACTGGACAATATCGATGCCCTGTACCAGGTGGACCATGGGGGGATCCAGGAACTCTATCTGCAGTTTAACCCCAGGCTGCAGGCCTGCAATGCGGAAGTGGTTTGCGCCTTTTTGAGCGATGAAACCAAATCCGGCCTGGCTTATATCAATGACAACAAACCCGGTTGCAACAACCCTTCTGAGGTAAAGACAAACTGTGGGCTGGCCAACTGCCCTGTGGGTAACCTTACGCTTAGCAGCCAGTCAGAGGTGGATGGTTTCAGAAGCGCTTACGGGGATTGTGCCGCCCTGCCCGGCGACCTGATCATAAACGGAACGGACATTGTCAACCTGGATTCCCTCTCCAATCTCTACCAAATCGGCGGCCAACTGATCATTGAAAACACCGGGCTCGAAAATTTGCATGGCCTTGACCATATCCTGTATACTACGATCAGCCATTTGTCAATCCGGAATAATCCCTCTTTGGCCGTTTGTGATGTACGCGCCATCTGTGATTTTCTTTCCCTGAGTGGCGGGACTTTTGAAATCATCGGCAATGCGCAAGGCTGCGCCACGGAATCGGAAGTCAGGTACTCCTGTTCGAAAACCTGTTTTTGGGACGGGGTGGGTTTTACCTCCCAGGCCCAGGTCGACTCTTTCCGGAGGCTATACGGAAATTGCGAAGTAATCCCCCATGCGGTGACCATTTCCGGCTCAGGCATCAATAGACTGGATTCCCTATTTAATCTTAAAAAGATCGGCCGCGGCCTCACCGTCCTGAGCACTTCGGTTCCCGACCTGGATGGCCTGGCTGGCCTGGATTCGGTGGGGGGAAGCCTGGACATCCGGAGCAACAGCCAGCTTCTTAACATCAGCCAGCTTCAAAATATCCGGTCCATTGGCAGCACCCTCCGGATTCAAAGCAATGCTAAGCTCACTTCACTCGCCGGCCTTGGGCGCCTTTCCGGCGTGCCCTTCAACCTTACCGTTCAATCCAATTCCGCCCTTGCCAGTTTATCCGGCCTGGATTCAATCGGATATGTCGGAAATACCCTCCTGGTCATGAACAATCCCCAGCTGAACTCCTTTTCCGGTCTCCGTTCGCTTAAAACCGTGGGGTTAGATTGCCGGCTTGAAACCAATAACCTGGTAATGAATTTCCAGGGATTGGAAAAATTGGAAAGCGTGGGAAATGATCTCAGAATCCTCAATAACACCGGACTTCAAACCACCGTCGGCTTGTCAGGACTGAAGACGATAGGCCGTCATTTGCGCATTGAAAATAACGGGGGCCTGGACAGCCTGTCCGGTTTGTCGGCCCTGGAATCCATAGGGAGCACTTTTCAGCTAATCAACAATGCCAGCCTGAACCATATACACGACCTTAGTAGCCTCAGGCACATCGGCCAATCCCTGATCATACGAAACAACAGCTTATTGTCAAGCCTTAACGGGCTGGACCAGGTGGAAGCTGATCCCCTGGACTACCTGAGCATCGAAAACAACCCGTTTCTTGATTTATGTAATGTGCGGAGCGTCTGCCTCTACCTTTTTGACCCGGACAAAACCTATTCTATTTTTGGAAATGCCATATCCTGTCAGACGGGGGACCAGATCCTTGCTTCCTGTTCCATTGCCTTACCGGTATCGCTGATTTCATTTACAGCCAGCCTGGAGCAGGGCCAGGCCTTGCTTCAATGGAATACCACCGGTGACCTGAGGCCCGATCTTTTTATGATTGAACACAGCCGGGACGGCGAGCGGTTTTCCCTCCTGGATAAAATGCCCTTCGGGCACCAATCCCATCCGTATACCTATCGCCACTCTCCCCCGCCGGGTATGAATTATTACCGGGTCAAGGCGGTTGCTGAAGGCAGAAGTTCCGTGTATTCCAGTATAGGCAGCGTCCAGATCAAAAACGAAAATTGGGTCCTTCCCAACCCTACCCGCGGGATATTACATATCAGGCCTCCGGATGAGCAAAGATGCCGGATTGAAGTCAGGGACCTTACCGGGCGCGTATTAATGAATGTTGCCGGACAGGGGCCGCAAATAATGGATCTTTCCGGCCAGCCCTCTGGGATATACTTGATCTCCGTTTTGAGTTATTCCGGGCGCCGCATCTTCAAGGTATTAAAAGAATAAACACTCCGGATTAAAAAACGTAATTTATTACATCCTTGTCGGTGGGATCCTGATGATCAATCTGATCAATTTGCTGGATTCCACCGATTTCTGAGGAGTTGATTTATCTATGGATTTTGGATTTGCTTTTTGGTTTGATCCATATCTCCAAACAATTTCCTGCCCATATAAAGAGAGGCGAGGAGGATGGCAATGGACACATAACCTACCCAATCGTAACGCAGTAATTTTCCATTCAATCCCTTGATAACAATCGCGCCGGATAAAAAGGAAGCGGCCGAAGTGCCCAATTGTTGGACACTGCTGTTGAAGCTCATAAAACTGCCCCGCTGGGCCGGCAATGGTACATTGCTCAGCATGGCCTGGGCGGTCACTCCCCGGCCCGTAGCCACCATAAACCATAAACCAAAGAAAAACAGGACCAGGGGAAAGGGCCAGTCGGGAAGATTAGTGATGATGAATACCACGACCATGCAGGCTGCCACCGACCAGGTAAACACCCTGACTTTGCCCGCGTGGTCAGCCAGTCTGCCCAGGAGGAAGGAAGAAAAAAAAGCCGAAAGACCACCCACCAGGTACACGGTCGGAGTGAGGGCCTTGGAGAATCCTTTATTGAACTCAAGGTATGGATTCACAAAAGGGATGATCATAAAATGGCCCATCATGATCAGGGCGGAAAACATCAGGGCATTGCGCTGGTACTTATTGTGGATGACCTCGTTCAGAATTTTCAATTTGGACGCCGGATTTTCCTGATTCACGTGACCTTCCATTTCCGGAATGTATTTATTCAATAGGGGAATGATGGCGATGCCGAGGATGCCGACAAATAAAAAGGGGGCATGCCAGCTGATCGCATTGGCCAAATAAAGGGAAAAGGGCACGCCCAGGGTGGATGCAATGGCAAAAGAACTCATTACGGCGCCCATGGCCAATCCCCTTCGTTCGTACCCGAAAATATCCGAAATGATGGAAAGGACCTGGGCCCCGATCAGCCCGCCAAACAAACCGGCCAGCACCCGGGCCGCCATGAGAAGATTAAAACCGGGAGCAAGCCCGCAGGCAATCGTCCCGGCCAGGAAACCGGCGAAAGCATAGATCAGAATTTTTTTCCGTCCATGATTATCCACAAAAAAAGCCGCGGCAAAACCGGAGAAGGCTGCCGTCAGGGTATAGGCCCCGACCAGCAGGCTGAACTGGGCCGGACTGATGTCAAAATAAGGCATCAGGTAGTTCCCCAGGGGCATCATGATCATAAAATCCAGGATATGCGTAAAATTGACCAGGGCGAGTAAAAAAACGATAGCGCGTTCATCTCTTTGCATGTGCAAATATGCGGATTCGGTTTTGCGCCCTGATCTGCCCTTTTGTCAACGAATTGAAAATGCGGTAAGACGGTCAATGACAGGGGAAGGCCGGGTACTGACTTTTTGAATTGTCAAAAAACGATCAAAAACCGGGATATTCTTAAATTGTGGCGCAATCCGCATCATGCTCAAAAAATATTTCTCATTCAATCACTGGATCGTCCTGGGGATCATCATCCTGGTTGAATTGATCGTAAATCTTCTCCTCAAGGCCACCCTGCTTACCGAAAAAGTCCTTTATAATTCTCTGGTCGAAAAAATGACTCTGGAGGATATCAGTTCCTTTTCCTCCACGGTGCGCTCCAGCGCCTGGATGCTGGTTGTCTTTGGAGTAGCCCAGCGCATCGGGGAGATCCTTTTGATCTCGGTTTGCATCAGCATCGGAACCCTGCTTTTCCGTTACGATATCCAGTTCCGTCAGATTTTGAAGGTGGTCATCCTTTCTTTCCTGGTTTTTACGGTTTCCAGGCTCCCCTTGTTGATCACCTTGCTTTCCGGCAAGGTCGAAAAATTTGAAGACCTTTCCTTTATGCCCAATCTTTCCCTTGCGGATTGGTTCCGGCCCGAGAACCTGCCTGAATGGGGCCTCTACCCTTTGCAGTTGATTAATGTGTATCAGTTTCTATTCATCCTGCTGATGGCCGCCGGATTCAATCGGATCGATCCCCGGGGAATACCCAAATGGCTGGGCCTGATCCTGCTCACCTACGGCACCGGCCTGGCCATTACCGTGGTGCTGACCGCTTTTGCCACCGCTATTTGATTTGTATTTCCCCTGCTCAAGTATTTGATTTTCAATAATTAACACATTTTTTATTTTTGTTTAACTAAAATTGTGGTATTTCAATTTAACTTTTTTAGATTTGTCCTGATACAAGCCCCCTTTTACTTTAAGTCTGATTTTTAATTTTTTGTCAACCTGAAAATATTCCTTCAATCATAACAAAAAAACTTGTGTTTATGAAACAACTTTCCTTGAACATGATGGCAAACCTCGAGGGCGGGGGCGCTCCTATTGCTGAAAACAGGGCCTGTTTATCGGCCTGCGCCTTGTACTCCTTTGCTTGTGCCAACGGCCTCGGCTTTCTCAAAAGGCTGGCCAGCCGCCTCATCGATGTCTATTGCAAAGGCTGCCATTGCCCGGATACCACCATGTGATTTCATTATTCAGGTTTTATTTAAATAGTAACCTGACCAAAATTTTATTTAATTCACCATAAATACTCGAGTTTTATGAAACAACTTTCCTTGAACAAAATGGCTTCCATCGAAGGGGGTGCTGCGTTGGAGAACAGGGCCTGTCTTTCAGCCTGCGCCTTGTACTCCTTTGCCTGTGCCAACGGCCTCGGCTTCCTCAAAAGGCTGGCCAGCCGCCTCATCGATGTCTATTGCAAAGGCTGCCATTGCTCGGATACCGTTTAGTTAAGGTAACCGAATTAAAAAATGCCCGGTGATGCCCTTGAGGTATCCCGGGTTTTTTTTGCTGATTATTGAACAATTCTTATTTTTATTACTCCCCTCCGGCAAAGACCAGGTTTTAAATTTTGATTAATCACCATAAAACTCGAGTTTATGAAACAACTTTCCTTGAACAAAATGGCAAGTCTCGAAGGGGGTTCTTCCACGGCGGAGAACAGGGCCTGTCTTTCAGCCTGCACTCTGTACTCCTTTGCCTGCGCCAACGGCCTCGGCTTTCTCAAAAGGCTGGCCAGCCGCCTCATCGATGTCTATTGCAAAGGCTGCCATTGCCCGGATGCCTTCTAGATTTTGGTAACCGAATCAAAAAATGCCCGGTGATGCCTTTAGTTATCCCGGGTTTTTTTGTTCTTTTATTGAACAATTATTACTTTTATAACTCCCCCTGCAAACGACAGGATTTAAATTCTTATTAATAACCATAAAACCCGAGTTTATGAAACAACTTTCCTTAAACAAAATGGCTTCCATTGAAGGGGGTATAGGCACCGAAAACAGAGCCTGTCTTTCGGCTTGTGCCCTGTATTCTTTTGCCTGCGCCAATGGTCTTGGCTTTCTCAAAAGGTTGGCCAGCCGCCTGATCGACGTCTACTGCACCGGATGCGGTTGTACAGATTCTATAAAATAATAAACAACCGTTTACAAAAAACCCGAGATGCCTGCGTGGGTATCCCGGGCTTTTTATTTAAAGCCCCTTTCTTATGAATTTTTTAATCAGCTGGTTTACGCTTTAAATCAATTATTATTATCTTCAACTTTCCTTCCAGCCAGAACTTTATTCCAAATGTCATCATTTATTCATCTTAATACTCGAGCTTATGAAACAACTTTCCTTGAACAAAATGGCGATCCTGGAAGGAGGCGGAGGCAGCTCTGAAAACAGGGCCTGTTACTCAGCCTGCGCCCTGTACTCTTTTGCCTGCGCCAATGGCCTTGGCTTCCTTAAACGATTGGCCAGCCGCCTGATCGATGTCTACTGCACCGGATGCGGTTGCAATTTTGACCATACCTAACGGACGTTTCACAGAATAAAGACCCGGAGTATTTCATTTATATTCCGGGTTTTTTATTTACCGGGTTTTGTTCACCCGGGCCTTCGGGAACAAATCCAATCCCTGCTTCAGAAACTCAACTTCCTTTCTCCAAACCAGTAAGGGATTTTTACATTTGTCCGCAGATATTCTTAAGTATTGAGCCAAAACCAGCAATTTCACGTTCAGCAACACGACCAATCGGACTGCGGGGTGGCCTGTCTGCTTTCTGTTCTTCGTTCGTTCGGAGGAAACCTGCCCCTGAGCACCCTCAGGGAATGGAGTGGGACCACGATAACCGGGACGACCATGCTTGGCCTTTACCAGGCCGCGCTCAAGCTGGGTATGGATGCCCAGGGATTTGAAGCGGACACCGAACACCTCAAGACTCTTGAACATCCCGCCATTCTGCATGTTCAAACCCGGGAAGGCACCCTTCACTATATGGTTTGTTATGCCTGGTATCCAGACATCAGCCAGTTTGAAATCAGCGATCCCGCCGAATACGGTATAAAATTTTATAGCCCGAAAGACCTGGACGCGCTCTGGCAGTCCAAGGCCTTGCTGGTCCTCAAATCCACGCCGGAAGTCAAAAAAGTATCCAGGAATAATTCTTTTATTCAAAAAATGCGGTGGTTGTATGGATTTGCCCGGCCGGATTTTGACCTTCTCCTGGTTTCGTTCTTTATTGGCGTATTTGTTTCCCTGCTGGGCTTATCGGTAGCCATTTTTTCCCAGAAGCTCATTGATCAGATCCTCCCGGAAAAAAATCTGACGCGACTTTTTGTCGGATCCGGCCTTCTTCTTTTCCTCCTTTTGCTTCGCTCCGGAATCGGTTACATCCGTCAGTTGTTTCTCCTTCGTCAGACCCGAGATTTTAATGTGCGCATCATCCGCTTTTTTTATTCTTCGCTGCTGAGCCTTCCAAAACCCTTTTTCGACACCCGCAAAACCGGGGAGCTCATCTCCAGGATGAACGACACCGCACGGATCCAGCAAACGGTGTCCAATGTATTCACCAGTTTTACCATTGAAGCCGTGGTCATCCTCATCACTACCATTGCCCTTATGTTTTATCACCTTCAACTTGGGCTTTTATCCTTGTTGTGGTTACCGGTTTTTGGCTTGATCGTTTACCGGTACAATAAACCCCTGATCGAAGGCCAGCAAAAAGTCATGTCGACTTATGCCCTGAACGAGAGCAACTATATCGATACCATCCAGGGAGTGGGGGTGATCAAACTCGCCAATGCGGAAGCCCGTTTTACCGAACAAACCCTGGGCGTTTACCATGTTTTTCAGGAAAAACGTTTTGAACTTGGACAGCTGGTCAACCGGTTCGGAACCTATTCCCAGATCGCCGGTTCCGTATTTATTGTTGGCCTGATCGTATTCAGTTCCCTGCTGGTGCTTCGCAATTCGATATCCATTGGAACCGTGATGGCGGTCATCCAACTCATCGGGATGGCCATGGCCTCCGCCTCTTCCATAGCCCTGATCAATATTGTTTTACAGGAAGCCAAAGTTGCCCTGGACCGCATGCAGGAATTTACCGCCCTGCCCCCTGAATACGATCCCCTGGAAGAAAAGGAAAAACGAACTCTGGTTTCTTTTGATTCCCTTGAAATCACCGATCTCGACTTCAGATTTACCGGTCGCCCCCTTTTGCTGGATCACCTGAGTTTTAATATCAAACGGGGCGAAATCATCGCCATACTCGGAGAAAGCGGTTCCGGAAAAAGCACCCTACTGCAAATTATCCAGCGCTTTTATCTCCCTGAGAGCGGGACCCTACTGGTAAACGGCGTTCCCCTTCATGAATTCTCCATTCCGGAATGGCGCAAAATCATCGGCGTCGTTCCCCAGGATGTAAAACTTTTTAATGCTTCACTGCTGGAAAACATTCTGTTGCGTCCCGTGGAAGAAGCGGATATGGCTCCCCTTGGCTCCTTTTTTGAAGAACATGGTTTCAACAAACCTTTTTCCAAACTTGCCGGGGGTTACCACACTCTGTTGGGAGAAGAAGGAATAAATATTTCCGGGGGCCAGCAGCAACTGGTCGCATTGGCCAGGGCCCTTTACCACCGGCCGCAATTGCTTCTGCTCGATGAAGCGACTTCGGCCATGGACCGATTCACGGAACAAACCATACTGAAATTATTGCTTGCCATCCGTCCCCATACCTCCACCATCATCATCACCCACCGGCCCAAAACCGCTTCGATAGCAGACCGGATCTATATCCTGGAAAACGGCCAATTCAGCGTTAGCGGCTCGCCCGATGAACTTCTGAAATCAAAAAATTTTTACAGCGAAGCACTCATTTAATAATTAAGGGAATTAAAAATTAAGGAATTAAGAGGGTCCTTCGTTTAATTATTAATTCTTAATTATTTTAATTCTTTCCATCACCACCACACCTGTTGCCCTCCCTCATAGGTAAATATTCTTTCCTCCTTGCTGTTGCAGCCCCTGCAATTCAACCAATACAGTCCATTTCCCGGTATTTGTTTAAACTCAAGGGCGAAATCCTTTGCGGTTTGGGTACCGGCGGATATCCATTTGTCCTTCCAGTAAAACAATTCATAGCTTGCCCCTTCCCGGATGGCGTTGGCGTCCGTAGCCGGAAGGTATCTGATCTTTTCGAGCACTATGGGCCTGCCGAAATCCAGGCCGGCCCAGTGAGCCTTTGTGCTGTCCGTTTTCATTTTTATGGTCCGACCGGGAAATCCATCAAAGGCAAGTTCGGGACGGGGTATGTTTCCTATGGGCTTTCCGGACAAAGGCCCCGACTGGCCGGGGGTATACCATTCCATTTCCCCCAACCTGAACGTGAGGTTTTTATCAAAAATGATCCTGGCATATCGGAAAGAGTCGCTTAATTGCAGGTCTACCTGATTCCATACCGATTCATACCCGGCCCTGTCTTTAAGTGAAAGATCGTTTTGTACCCTGGGAAGGTAAACGGTTTTCGCTTTGGGCACCTGGTACAACAAGACCGGGTTTGTAATTATTGAATCCCGGCCGGCTTCGAAACGGGCCCCCTCCATCGTGGATTCCAGGAATTGTTTCCATCGCCGCTTAAACGGAAACTTCCGGTACAGGATCAGATCTTTGGTTTTTTCCGGATCAATCGTGATCAGCTGCTGACCTCCACTGGCCGGAAGCAAAACAGGAGATCCCGCCGCCAAATACCTGTGGTTTTTATATAACATGGGCATGTAAACCAGTCCCCTTCCCATGTTTGAAAATTCAACTTCGTCATTCCGGATCATTGCTCCCGCGATGGCCACCCACTCCCTCAGTTTAAATACGCAGAGATAAACCGGGGTGCCGTCCCTTCCTTTTATATTCAACCGGATGTCGCCGACCCGGGTATAACTCTGGGTTACGTCCTGGACTCTTGGATCGGAAACAAACTCCGGCAAGTTCCTGATGCCTGATGTCCTTGCCTTGGCCGCAAAACTGGATTCCACCCATCCCAGCCTGCGGCGATAAACTTTGGCGAATTTGTGATCGCCTTCCCGCAGATAAGACATTTCTCCAGGTTCCGTTTCTCCCCCTTCAAAGGGCAGGCTCTCCGAGTCTCCCAGGATCAGCGCGTCCCATTTGTGCGTATCGTTTACATTTCCGTATTGCGGGACATAATCAATGGCCACCGGTATTCCGAGAGCTCTTGCCGAATAGGCTCCCAAACTCGCCATTTCAATGCAGTCTCCCTTTTTCCCAAGCAGGATCTGCCCGATGCTCAGGGCGGAAGGATATTCGCCCAGCGTTCTTGAAAATTCAAACCAGGTCAACTGTTCATTCACGAGGGCGCAGGTGACCTTTACCATGGATTGACCATTGGTGGAATCGTCCAATATATGCCGATACCGGGCCCTTAACCCGCTTCGCCAGTCTTCAGCGTATTCACTATAACATTTATACGGCAAAATATAATTGCAGAAGGCATCAAAGCTGACCTGGTTTTTCCAGGGAGCGTTTTGCCAGGCTGCAAAGGCTGCTTCCGTATTTTTGATCAAGAACTCGGAGGCCAGATGTTTCAAGTCTCCTTTTCGGCTCAGTTTTTTCATCTGCAAGGGTCCGATTAGCCGTTCCAGGCTTTTCCGTACAGAATCCGTTTGGGCATTAGAATAGTCCCCAATCTGTGGATAAAACAAGGTATCAAAACGTTGCAGCCATTCTCCTTCATATTGGTACAGTTCCTCCATATTGCTGATTAAAAACAGGATCGCCTGCTTTTTGAGGCTGTCAGCCGGATTTGTGGAAAAATGAAGGATAGCTTTTTCCAGTTCTGGGCGGTTGGCCCCGGCCATTTTCAGATTACGCTCCAAGGCATTTTGATTTCCGGGCTTCCAGGTACAGGTATATAGGGCCGTCAATAAAAAAAATACGGTGCAGCGGAAAAGCTGGATGGTTCCGGATCCCGATCGAAAAATAGTTGTCAATCCCTCATTGAGTTTTCTCACTCACAAAGAAAATAACCGGTTGACGAATATTGGTATATCCCCTCCTTAATTCTTAATTCTTAATTCTTAATTCTTAATTTACCTTCACCACCACATCTGTTTCCCGTTTTCATACGTAAACGGCCTTTCTTCCCTGTTTCCGCAGTCCCGGCAGCGAAGCCAGTAGATAGTTCCTGCGGGTATGCCGGCGTATTCCAAAGAAACTCCTGTAGCAATTTGCGTTCCCGCCGATTTCCAGCGGCCATCCCAATAATACAATTCATATTTTTTCCCTGGTTCAATGCTGTTGGGATCATCTGCCGGCAGATACCTGAGTTTGCCCACCGGAATCCTCCTTCCCAGGTCCAATCCCACCCAGGCTGAATCCATTTGGAGGCTATCCGGTTTAATGCTTCGTCCCGGGACCCCGTCAAAAGCAAATTCAGGGTGCGGAAGATTTCCCATTGGGATCCCTTTGAGGGGATTCCCGGTTGCAGATTCATATACTTCCAATTCGCCCAAACGCGGGGGGGCGTCCTTAGGAAACAGAAATCGTATAAAGCGGAAGGAGTCCGGGTCCGGGATAAAATCTTCCCTCCATAGAGAATCATAAGACGACTGATCCTTAAGGGTAAGATCTCTTTGATAACGGGGGCGATAACGTCCGGCAATGGGCGGTATTTCATGCAACAATACCGGGTCATTAAATTCCGGAGTATGACTTCCTTCCAACCTCGAATGATACAAAGGATGCTGCATATAATTATATATACGGGCTCTTTTCAGGGGATTCTTCCGGTACAATACCAGGTTTTGGCCCTGGTGGGAGTGGGCTTTCAATTCCTGCACGGGGGCGTTTATTCTGTGCAAGACCGGCGGTCCGGCGGCTTTGTACGTCCTGTTCTCATAATACATGGGCATATAAAGCGCTTCCAATCCCATGTCTGTGAACAAGAGGGAATGGTTGTGAACCAATGCGCCCGAAACCGCTTTCCAGGATCCCGGTTCAAAAACACAGAGATAGACCGGGGTATTCTCCTTTGCCTCAATAGTAAAGCGGATATCCCGCACTTGGGTATAAAACCGCGTCACATCACTGATCCTGGGATTACTTAACCTTTCAGGAATATCCCTGATCCCCGCCATCCTGCTCCTGGCTGCAAAAGAGGCGCTGTCATAGGCAAGTTTATGCCTGTACGCTTTTGCAATTTTACCTTCTCCTTCGCTGATACTGCGGTAATCTCCGGGAAAACCTTCTACGCCGATAAAAGGCCAAAATGCGCCTTCGGGCAAAATCAGGGCATTCCACATATGGGCCCCTGCAAAATTGGCCCATTGAGGGGTATAATCAATGGCCACCGGAATTCCCAAGGCTCTTGCCGAATAGGCGGCCAGGTTGGACATTTCCACGCAATTGCCCTTTTTCCCGTTTAATATCTGGAAAATGCTTAGGGGCGCCGGATAGTCTGTAAAAACCTCTGAATAACCAAACCAACCCCCTTCTTCTTTAACCAGGGCACAACAAATGTCCTCCATGGCATCCGGAATCTCCGGATCATCCAGGAGATACTGGTATTTTTTTCGAAGCGTTGACCGCCAGTTTTCAGGGGGTTCTGAGAACGACTTGTACGGCAGGATATAATCACAAAAGGCCTCAAAACCCACTTCGGCG
Organism: Bacteroidota bacterium; assembly: GCA_029557915.1. Classification (GTDB taxonomy): domain Bacteria; phylum Bacteroidota; class Bacteroidia; order Chitinophagales; family Saprospiraceae; genus JADJLQ01. The sequence goes on from JAKQHS010000041.1 coordinate 82,349, forward strand.
CGCCAGGGCGCATTTTGCCAGGCTTCAAAAGCTTCATCAATATTCCGGATCAGGTAGTCCGCGGTGAGATGTTTTAAATCATAAAGCATTTCGACTTCTCCTTCATTCGAGCGGCCGATTTTTTCCTCTATCGAATCTTTAAGTCTTTGGATCTCCTCGTTTTCCACACCCGCCGTGTGATTAAAGATGGGGTCAAACTGTTCAATCCATTTCCCGCTTGGGTGTTTGTGGCCTTCCATATTGCTGATCAGGAAAACGGCCGCTTTGAATTTCAGGCTGTCTTCCGGGTGACGGGCATACCGGGCAAGCACCTTTTCCATTTCCGGACGATTTTTCCCGGAAAAAACAAGATTCCGCTCCAGCGCGTTTTGATTCCCTTGTTCCATTCGGGTGCATGCGCCCAGCATCAATAAAATAAACAATGAAAAAAGTCCAGGCTGGCCCGGTCCCGCGTTTCTGGACAGAATTCTTTGCCCGCCATAAAACCGGATATGGATAATTTTCATAGTGTGATAATACATGCCCGGGAATTTAAAAGACTTTATTCATCCGTATTCCTTTAATTCTTAATTCTCTTAATTCTTAATTCCCTTTAATTCCTTTAATTTTTTCTTCACCACCATACCTGTTTTCCGTTTTCATAAGTGAACGGACGCTCCTCCGTGTTTTCGCAATTGTAACACCGGAGAAGATATAAACCTTCCCCTAGGACCTGATCAAAAACAAGGGAAGGGCTACTGGCCTTTTGTTTTCCGGCCGACTTCCATTTGTCTTTCCAATAAAACAATTCATAGATCCTGCCGGCCTCCACTTCATGACTGTCCCCGGCAGCAATATACCTGATTTTATCAATCTGCTTTGCTTCGCCAAGGTCAAGGCCCACCCAATAGCTTTTTGAGGTGTCTTCCTGTTTAATGCTCCGCCCGGGCACTCCGTCAAAGGCCAGCGAGGCGTCCGGTATATTGCCCATCGGTTTCCCTTTGAGCGCCTGAGGGCCCTGGGAATAAAATTCCAGTTCGCCCAATTTCAGGGGTTTCCCCTTTTGAAATACCAGCCGGATAAATTGAACCGGGCCGGTACGCGCCGGGACAACCTGTTTCCAGATGGAATCGTACTCAAAGCGGTCCTTCAGGTCCAGGTTGCTGTAAACGCTGCTCCGGTATATTTTTCGAATCCGTTTAATTTCATGCAACAAAACGGGATTTGTAAAAGCGGAATCCCTTCCGCCTTCAAACCGGGCGGAAATCATCGGGGCCTCCAGGATCCACTCCATCCATCTTTTAAAAGAGTACCGGCGGGTCAGGACCATGGTTTGAAGCTGGTCTTCCCGGGCTACGAGTTCCCGTGGGCTGCCCTTCACCGGCACTACGACTGCGGGTCCTGCAGCTTCATATTTTCCCTTTTTGAAAACCATCGGGATATATACTTCTCTTTGTCCGGACTGCCTGAATATAGCACGGTGGTTTGAAATGAATTCACCGGCTACCGGTTCAAAGCCGTGTTTGCGGTAAACACATAAATAAACCGGGTCTCCGTCCTTTCCATTAGCGCGCACCTCAAGATCTGTGACAAGGGTATACTGGGAAGTCACGTCCGTAATGCGCGGGCTTCTGAAAAATTCGGGGATATTTTTTATTCCGGCCTCGCCGGCTTTCGCTCCAAAACTTTCGGGGACCCTGGCCAATTGTTTGCGGTACACTTTTGTGAATTTGGAATCCGCCTCCCGGAGAAGGCTTAGGTCTCCCGGACGGTCCCCGGCCCCGGAATAGGCTTCAAAATTTTCGTCGGACAGGATCAGGGCATTCCAGTGATGGCCGTCCACATAATCGATGGTCGCCGGAATGCCAAATGCCCTGGCGGCCTGGGCCCCGAGATTGGCCATTTCGACGCAGTCCCCTTTTTTAATTTTGAGGATCTGTTGCATATTCAAAGCCCCCGGGTAATCCAGTTCTTCACTGTATTTCATCCAGGTGATTTGGTCGTCGATCTGGGCGCAGACCAGATCTTCCATGGTATGGGGGATCAGAGAATCCTTCAGCAGGTACTGGTATTTGTCGTACAGGACGCTTTTATCGTCCTGAGGAAATTCATTATAGTTGAAATAAGGAAGGATATAATTGCAAAAGGCATTAAAGCTGACCTCGGATTTCCATGGCGCGTTTTGCCAGGATGAATACGCCTGGTCGATGTTCCGGATCAGGTAATCGGAAGTCAGGTATTGCAAATCCAGTTTTTCCCGGAGGTCTTTTTTCTCCGGGTTTCCAATCACGGACTTAATGGAATCGCTGAATGATTGTATTTGTTCGTTATCCAGCCAGGCTGCCTTTTCAGAGAACATGGAATCATAGGTCCTCAGCCATTCGCTGTCGTAATGAACCTTGTCTTCCAGGTTGCTCAGGAGAAATACGGCTGCCTTCCATTTCAAGCTGTCGCCGGGATCCCGGCGGTAATGATTAAGTACTTTTTCAAGTTCGGGGCGATTTTTCCCCGACAGGGCCAGGTTTGTTTCAAGGGCATCCCCTATTTTCTTCTTGTCCGGGAGACAGGACCCAATGAAGAAAAAAACAAATAAAATGAGACCGGGCTGAAATTTAAACCAACCGTTCACATGCACAAAATAACGGTTTAATCATTACCACCATACCTGGCGGTTTTTTTCATAAGTAAACGGTCTTTCCTCAGTAGAACTGCAGTCTGCACAGTGCAACCAAAACAAGACCGCCCCGGGAGGGGCCTTAAAGTGAATACAATGTGTTTCCGCTTTCTGAATCCCCAAAGAAATCCATTTTTCCTTCCAGTAATACAATTGATATTGTTTCCCCGGTTGTACCTGGTTTTGGTCGTTGGCCGGCAGATAACGGATTTGAGCTATGGGCTTGCTTTCTCCGAGGTCCAGCCCCACCCATCGTTCGGTATCCACTGCATCTTCTTTAATTATGCTATATCCCGGCAGACCGTCAAAGGCGCGTTCCGGATGGGGTACCGTACCGATGGATTTCCCTTTGAGGGGCAGGCTGTCGTCCGGACTATAAAATTCGAGTTCGCCCAATTTAAAGGCATTTCCTTCATTGGCTACCATCCGGACATAACGATATTTTTTTATGGGATTCAGCCGGGTCCCTTCCCACAACATATGGTATTCAAGGCGGTCACGCGCCGGTTTCCCGCCGATAGTATTGGTCGCAAACCAGGTATAGGGTTCTGGCGCCTTATAGATCAGGTAGGGATTTTTAAACTCGGGCTCATCCGATCCTTCAAACCGGGCATGAATGAGATACTGGGCATAGGTCCATTTGGTTCTGAACTTTTTAAGCGGATATTTTCTTTCGAGCCGAAGGATGGTGGGTTCTTTTCGGTCCGCAACCAGGTGCCGGAATACCCCGGTTTCATCCACATGCAGGGGAGGAGCCGCCTGGCGGTAATCGTTATTTTGGTAAAACATGGGCATATACACGATGTCCCGTCCCATATTTACAAAAAGGACCTTATCGTCTTCAATAAAACCGCCGGCAACGGCATTCCATTGGCCTTGTTTAAAAATACATAAGTAAACCGGGGTGCCTTCTTTACCTCTTACTGCGATGCTGCACGAGGCCGTGGGAACATAGGAGCCGGTGACGTCCAGGATCCTCGGATTTTTCAGGTAGGGGGGCAGCGCTTCAATTCCTCTGATTTTTGCAGCCCTGGCGAAAGACGTTTCCACCTCTGCCTGCATCAATCGATAGATCCTGGCCGTTTTGGTTTCGCCCGTGCTGACCCCGTTAAAATCTCCCGGCGCTCCCTCCGCTCCAAGGAAGGGTATGAAACTGCTGTCGGAAGTGATGAGCGCATTCCAGGTATGGCCTGTCGTATGATTGGCCCACTGCGGAGTGAAGTCCAGGGCAACCGGAATACCCCATGCCCTTGCCGAATAAGCGGCAAGATTGGCCATTTCGACGCAAGCGCCCTGTTTGGCTTTGAATATATCGGATATGCGGAGCGTGGAAGGATAGTCAAAAAAAACTTCTGAATACCGGAACCAGCTTTTTTCTTCTTCCACAAATGCGCAACAATAATCTTCCATGGTTTTGAGATCCTCCCTGCGGAGCACAAAGTCCCCGTACTTTTCCTTTAACCAGGCTCTCCAGGACTCAGGATATTCCGTCAGGGAATTATAGGGCAGGATAAAATGGCAAAAGGCGTCATAGGACACCAAATCCTTCCAGGGCGCGTTTTCCCATGCCTCATGGGCCTGTTCTATGTTTTGTATCAGATAATCCGCGCTGAGGTGTTGAAGGTCGTGCTTCATCCGGAGGTCCGCTTTTACCGAAGGGGGGGTATGTCTTCTAAAGGAATCCAGCCATTGCAGGATCCCCTCCCGGTCCATTTCACCTGCCCTGGAAAAAATGCTATCCTGCTTTTCAATCCATCTCCCTCCGTAGTGCACCTTATGCTTCATATTGGTGATCAGGAAAATGGCCGACTTTTTTTTCAGGCTGTCTGCCGCTATCCTTGAAAAATGATCAATGACTTTTTCAAGTTCGGGACGGTTATCGCCCGCGTAAACCATGCTCAATTCCAATACATCTCCGGCAGGAGTTGGCTGCTCATTACATGAAACCATTCCCGCGGCCAGCATGCAGGCCAGAAGACCCGTACCCATCGCTTTGGCTATATTCCAGATCTTGCCTTTCATGGTAAAAGCACATGCAATTTTAACGGTTTTGCTATTTTTGAATTCGATTATTCCCAATGGATTTTGCCGAATTAAAACATCACCGGGATGACCTGGCCCTCACCCTGACCCTCTTCGTTGCTTTCATTGCGGGTTCCTGGTCTGTGAGCATCTCCCTGCCTTTTGTCCTGGCTGGTCTTTTGTTTGTTCTCTTGCGGTTAAGAACACAGGACAAGCCCGTCCCTTTTCATGCGGTTGACCTGGCCGTTCTTGCAGTTGGCTTGTATGAGTTGTATTCTTATGCGGTGTCCCTTTACCGTCCCAACAGCCTGTTTGGCCTGGAAAACATACTCTTCTGGCTTGCCCTGTATTTTCTCCTTCGGTACGGATTGCGGAAGTCTTTGGTGAAGACTTTGTTTGCCCTAGCCCTTTCGGCTTATGCCCTTATGCTGGTGCTTACCGCCCTGGGAAATTACATGTCCCTGGATGGTTACCTGCGGGTGCAGGGGTGGGCAGATATTTCGGAGTTCAAGGGTTTTCTGAATTATTTCAAACTTTTTCTCAACAATTGGGCCACGCTTTCAGTTTGTCTGTTACCCTTTCCCCTGATCGCAGCCATCCATCTCCGGGCCAACCGCATGGCCTTTTACGGTGCCCTTTTTGTTTTTTGTATGAGCGTTTTGGCAGTCCTGATCAGCTTTTCAAGAGGAGCTTACCTTTCTTTATTTGTTTTCGGCATACTCTGCACAGGGGTCTTACTGTTGATTGCCAAAGATGCCGGCAGACGACTGGTCCTTCCCGGGCTTTTTACCGGGGGCCTGCTGACCCTGATCCTCCTGCTTTTTTACAGGCCGGTATCAAATACTTTGGCCATGAACAAAACCACTTCGCAGCAGCGCAGCACCCATGGCCGGTTGAATATCCTGGAATCGGGTCTGTGCAAGTCAAAGATTTACTGGCTTTCCGGCACCGGAACACATAATTATCCCCTTTCTCCCGATGATTGTTTCCGGGAAGAGGAAGACAGCGGATACAGCGTGTTCACCAATAATCTTTACCTGCAGATCCTGATCGAAAAAGGGCTACCGGGCTTTCTGATTTACGGGGCCTTGTTTTTCCTGGTCCTTTGGCGGTTTTTTATAAATCTTCTGCGGTCACCGGAAAAGAAGGACCGCTTAACCTATGGTTTTCTTTTTGCCGGTTTTGCGGCTTATGCGTTCCGGGAACTTTTTTTCTCGAGTTTTTTTGAAAGCAGCCAGGTGCTTGCCTTGGTGAGTTTGTTTGCCGCTTATGCGGCGGATGGCAGCCCCGTGCTTTTTACCTTGCGCAGGAATTCCGGGTATTCTGTTGCAGCTGGCTTATTGGTCTTGGTGTCCGCCTGGTTTTTTATCCACCAACTTAATGGACGTGGTTCGGAAAGGAAGGTTGAACAAGCCCTGGTGGAATGGAAAAACGGAAACGCAGGAAAGGCCGCCACCCTGATCGGCCATGCCATAAAACTAAGTCCAGTTGTGTTTCCTTATCATGAACTGCAAGGACTGGCCTTGGCTCAGGACAGTCTGTCCATCCGCAAGCTTTTTGCAGGCAACCTTCAGGTGGACCGTGCCAGCCTGTCCAATGCCAAATCTCATTTTTTACGGGCTTTACAAATTAATCCCGCCGATGCCGGTGTTCATTTTAACCTGGGCGTCCTTGAATTTTTACAGTCTGGCAGTCTTGCGGGTGTTCCGGCCTCTCACTTTATCCGCGCCCTGGAACGTGAACCCAATAATGTTGAATTCATGGTCGGATTCGGAATGCTTGCCGAATACAGCGGCAATGCCGAACTGGCAGACCGCTTATACAAAAAAGCGGTACGCTTGGATCCCGAACTTATCGATTCGGAGTTTTTTTCCGACCTGAAACACCGGAATCCCTCTTCCGACTCCCTGCTCATCGGTGACGCCGTTGCCGCCTTAAGATCAAAAATCGATTCCTCTTATAATATGATTTTTCTTGCCCGCCTTGCCCGTTTGTTGATGGCGGGGGAGGATTCTGCGGGTATTAAAAATATGCTGGAAGAGGTGATCCGGAACATCCCCACAGCCCACCGCCCATATTTTTACCTCGGCCAGTTGGCAGAAAACGGCGCCGATTCGTCCCGCGCTCTCGACCTTTACCGTAAATCTTTTTTCCTGGGGAAAGAAGATTATCTCGCACCGCTTGCCCTCGGCAATTATTATTATTCAAAAATGGTGTCTTCCCCGTCGAGGAGTACGGCTCTTTCCGCCGCCCGTTATTACCGCCTCGCGCTGATCACCTACCTTGAAGCCCCCAGCCTCCATCATAAAAGGGCCAAAGCCCAGTACAAGGTCAGCGCCTCCATCGTCAATGACCTCCTTTTTAAGGATCTCATGTATTATACCCGGGCCCGAATGGATTTCAGGACCATTGTAAGCCGTATGGCGGAGTCTTATGAAAAGGGCGGGGATGCAAATATGGCGGGGCATTACAGGAAAATGGAAGGAAGGGATTTGATGGATGTGGAGATGCGGTGAGGGGCGCACGGAGAGAAGGAGGGCACGGAGATTTGAATTGTTGGGAGTATTCAATAAAGTGTGTCAGATACTTCAGGGCGGGCTGCTGAGTCTTCGGCCTACGGCCTCAGACTCAGCAGCCCGCCCTGGCCAATTTTTGGGATCCCATCATTGGAGATGTTTGGTATACCGGTTGCCAAAAACTTCAATAAGTTCACGCTGGATGGGAGCCCAGTTAAACACGTTTTTTTTCCACCCTTTCGTATTCAACCTTAAGTTCAAATATAGCTGTTTTAGCAGGCTTTTTGGATTGACCCAAGCCCCTTTCGTTTTAGTTGCTTTTCGCATTTGACGATGCAAGGCTTCTACGGCGTTGGTAGTATAGATGGCCCTACGGATCTCCTTCCCA
>JAKQHS010000072.1 GCA_029557915.1 Bacteroidota bacterium
ATGAAAAAGTATTTCACCATCGAGCCTTTCCCGATGGATGAAAACGTCCTGGCTTATGCATTCGGAGCCGGGAGTCATGAAAGGTATTCCGGGCATTTATATATCAATGACAAATACAACTGGAAAACCGGGATGTACAGCCTTTGCAAAGTAGTAACCCATGAGATTGGCCACGCCGCCAATATTGGACATTCTGAATTTGAGGATGATATCATGTTTGAGAATTACAGGGATCACGCCTGCATCACTCAGGACACCATCAACGCGATTAATCACAAGTACGGTCATATCAAAACACAATACCATGCTTTTACATCACAATCATCAAACGGTCAAATTAAAGTCGGTTGATAAAAAGACGGTAAAAAAAACCGTTGAGAAATACATCGAGGAACACGGAGGCGAAAAGCCTATATCCATCCTTGCCGGCCTCGCGATTTTGGAGTTTATGCGTGGCTTTGAAATCCCGGTCCGTTTTGCTTCCGGCCTACAACCCGATGAAATCGTAATCTTGATGTGATATGGAAATCCTTGATAAAATTACGCTGTTCATGTACTTCGTTACCCTGATTGGGGCGATCCTGGCAGCGATCATTTTTAAGGCTTCCAGGAGGGGGCCTTTCCGATCGCAGTTCATCCTGTTCTTTATCTCCCTGGCCTGGGCATTGAACGCCAGGTTCCTGGACATAGCCGGGATATACGACGTACACACATTTTGGGCCATGCTTCCACTCTGTCCGGCAACCGTTCTTTTGGTTTACCGGCTTTTGACTTATGACTATTCCAAACCTTTATGACCATATCTCAGTACAAAAATGCCATTGAAATCCTGTCCCGGGGGGCAGGTAACCGGATACCCGAAAACACACAGGCACACGTCCTGCAATCCCTGAAGCCTCAAAACTGGCTGACCGAGTTATTTGCAGCCCTGGCCAAAACCCTGATCGAAGCCCAAAGCATCCTTTTTAAGGACGGCCTGTACCGGAAGCCAAATTTTTTCCGATTCGTAGCCCTGGGCAGGGTCGCCCTTAATCTCATCCTTTCCCTCATCAAACTTTTAAAGAACGTATGACAAGCCTGAAAACAAGTTTTATCCTGGCTGCAATGATCAGCCTTTCCTGTTCGTCTAAATTCAAGCCGGAAACCTACCAGGCGGCCGGGATCTCCGTACACTTCGAGGATAAGGTCGAGTACATCATGCCCTTCCCTTCCTGGGTGCCAAACCAACTTGGGTTGTTCAACGCCAAAAAATGGCCCAGAGAAAAGCGGGAGTTTCGGATCCAGTTTGTAAATGGTGATCAGGATATTTATACCCGCACCCTCCAGGATTGGGATAATGGTATCAGCAGCAAGACCGGGCTGAAGTTTGTCCAGGTCAATACCCAGCCGGATATGATCGTTTCCTTTGTCCAAAACAACCAGGCGTGGTCTTATGTCGGAAAAGATCTGGCTCAGATCGCCAAACAAGGCCAGCCTACCATGAACCTGGGATGGCATATCAAGTACCGGAACAATGAAGGTGGGGAGCGCTACGGCACCGGAAACCATGAAATGCTCCATGCTTTAGGCTATATCCATACCCTGCAAAGCCCGGCAGCAGTCGGCAACCTTAAATGGAACAGGGATTTTGTCTATGCCAAATATGCCAAGCTGGGATGGAATAAAACAATGGTGGATGCCAATGTGCTTTCCACTTATTCAAATACGATCGTTACAGACAA
>JAKQHS010000077.1 GCA_029557915.1 Bacteroidota bacterium
ATCGTCGTTCCCGAGGTGGAAGACAGCTTTTTTTCAACGGCCATCAACGGCATCGAATTTGTCGCCCATTCGGCGGGATACCATGTGCTGATCTACCTTACCCATGAAGACCAGGCCCTGGAGGAATCCATTCTCCTGGAATTGTCCAACGGCAGGGTGGATTGCATCCTGATTTCCGTCGCCACGGGCAGTGCCTCCGCCCGGCATCTCCTGGATTACAACATGTCCGGGAAACCGCTGGTTTTTTTTGACCGCGTCTTGGATGAGGTCCCGGTCCACAAGGTCATTACCGATGATTTTGAGGCGGGCTATCTGGCTTCGAAGCATCTGCTGGAAAACGGTTGCACTCATATTTCTTTTCTTTCGATCGGGGACGGCCTGAACATCATGAAACAGCGCTTTGACGGGGGAGTGAAAGCCATCCGCGAGTTCCGGCCGGGTACCCCATACCATTATGTCAACTGCAGTCCCGATCCCAATGCCGCCCGCGTCCTTATTCAGAAACTGCTGACCTCAGCAAACCGGCCGGACGGCATCATTGGCGCGGTGGAAAAACTGGCGATAGCCACCTACCTGGAATGCAAAACCCTGGAAATAAGGATACCGGAAGACCTGCGGGTCCTTGCCTTTTCAAACCTGCCTACGGCTTCCCTCCTTAACCCCGGATTGTCAACGATCCGGCAGCCGGCCTATGAGATCGGGAAAACGGCCGCAAGCCTTTTGTTTGAAAGCCTGAGTAAAAACAAACCGCCCCTCACGCCCAAGTCCGTCGTGGTACCTTCCGTCCTGGAGCCCAGGGCATCCACTTCCCGGAAAGAAGGGCAGGATCAATAACCCGGGTTCTGAACGAGGTAGCCCGGAATGTTTGAGGCGCCGTCGATGGCGGTCTGCGGGATCGGGAAAATCCTTTTGTTTTTATCCGTATTGTCCTTTTCCGTCCAGGTTCCTTCGTATTTTCCAAAGCGGATCATATCGGTCCTTCTCAGCATTTCCCAGTAAAACTCGAATCCCCGCTCGCGATACAACAAATCCAGCGTCATGGAAGTCAACGGGGGAGGAGGGGTGGTAATATTCCTGGCTGCCCGTACCGTATTGATATCAGCAAGGGCGGAAGCGGCATCCCCGCCTTTTCGCAACTTGGCTTCGGCACGCATGTGATATATATCCGCCAGCCTTACAATGACGATATCGGCTTCCCCGAAATTCCGGCCGCTGGCCGATTTTTTACTGAACTCATATTTTTCAACCCGGTACCCGGTATTGTAATTGCTGCCTTCTACCGTAAAATCAATCCTTTCAGTGAAATTCACAGCCAGGGTCGGTTTATTGCGGGTATCGTGAAAGAGGGGGCCTACTTTCATCTTACCGTCAGCGCATTTGAGGAAGACCCCGTTTCTCCGGATCAGCCCGTATTGCTGTCCGCGCAGGATACCCCGGTTGATCCGGAAACTGGCTGCATCGACACAAGAATCGGCGGAATTGCTATAGATCGACAGGTTTTGCTGATGAAAGCGGGGATCCACCGTAGGATCGGCCGGTGCATAAGCCTGGGCCCAGGTCTGGTAAAAATCAGAGGTAATGCCCGGGCCATCCGTACCGTTTGCCGCCGGAAAAGCGGGCAGCGGAAATTGGTCGCCGGAGAGGGAAAAATAAGCCAGGCGGTTGTGCCCGTTGAGGTCGGCCCTCTGGTCCACCGCAAAAATCAATTCCTTATTGGTGTGATTTTCATCATTGAAAATGGAAAAATAATCCCGCGACAGAGCATAGAGGTTGGAACCGATGATTTTATCGCAATATTCGATCACCTTGTCCATATCCTCCTGCGGAAACGTAAAGGTCGCCGAATAGGGGGCCCGGTAGACGGCCCCGTTCAGGTAAAGCCTTGCCAGCAATCCCCATACCGCTCCCTTACTTAGGCGCCCGGGGCCCACCGTAGGATCCAATTGAGGTTCCACCGCCAAAAATTCGTCCCTGACGTAATTGAAGGCTTCCGTACCCCTGAGGATTTTGGACGTAGCGCCCAGGTCGTCCTTCACAAAGACCAGGCCGAACAAATCCAGGGTCAGCATGGAATAATAGGCCCGCATCCCCCTGGCTTCGGCGATATAGGTACTGACGGAAGGATCATTCAGGGAAGGCAGGGCATTGATCGCGGTGATTGCCCGGGAAATGCCCTGCAGGACCACATTCCAGGTATTCCGGACATTGGTATTCGTACTGGTATAGGTATGCTTGTGCAATTCAATATAGATCCCGTTGTCCCCCCAGTCGGTCCCCCCGCGATAAGGCAGGATCGCTTCATCCGTAGTGATTTCCTGGATGGCAAAATAGTTGGTATGCAAGAAGACATCGGGAAGTCGGGCGTAGACCGGGGCGAGAATGCCATCGGCGGCTTGTTTATCCGTAAGCCCGGAAGCATTCGTCTCATCCAGGATCTCTTCATCCAGGTCGGTACAACTCCAGGTGAGGAAAAGAAAATTCAGAAAAAACAAGGCTATAAGTTTCTTTTTCATGACGGGTCTTGTTTTTTATAAGGTTAGGTTTAAACTGAAAATAAATGATTTGGCTTTGGGATAGGACAGGTAGTCGACCCCATACGAATTGACCCCGTTGATGTTCCGGTCCGTATTGACTTCGGGATCATATCCGTCGTACTTGGTCCAAAGCAGGAGATTTTCGCCGGTGAGGGAAACCCTCAATGCCGAAACCCATTTTCGGATCCCAAGTTTTTCGGTATTGATCTGATATCCGAGGGACAAGTTGTTGAGTCTGACAAAAGAACCGTCTTTGAGATACCTCGAAGAGACCGGAGCGGAATTATTGATGGACTCCTTGGGTTCCGCAATGGCTTCCGCCGTGGTATTTATTCCTTTGGACAAGCGGAGTTTGTAAAAATTGGAGTTGGCGGTATTGTCATACACCTTATTGCCGGACACTCCGTTGAGGTTGGCTGAAAAGTCCAGGGCTTTCCAGCTGAATCCGCCGTTGAGGTTGAACATTTGTTTGGGCAGGGCGCTGCCCAGGGTCACCCGGTCTTTGTCCGTAATGATCCCATCCTTGTCCACGTCGCGGAACTGGCTCAGACCTTTGTCATCCAGCCCGATGTATTCCTTGAGGAAAAAAGTGCCGATGGGGTTGCCGTTGACATATCCGTTGATCGTCGCCGAGGTCAGGCCCGAACCGGATGCCGAACCGGAAGGAATCACGGTATAGGGTGAATTTTCAACATTGTTTTGTATAAAAGTGATATTGCCTCCCAGGTAATAAGAAAATCCGCGCGTGAGGGTTTTCCGGTATTGGAGGTCCAGTTCAAGGCCGCTGTTGGTCACGGTCATATCGTCCACGTTGGTCCACACCGTCCCCGCAGGCTGCACGGGGT
>JAKQHS010000079.1 GCA_029557915.1 Bacteroidota bacterium
AACTTTTTTAGAAACCACCGCCCTGGGCGCCGGATCTTTTGCACTGACCGGCAATCCATTGACTTACCAATCACCAATCACCAACCACCACTCACCCATGAAAGACGATATTTCCCTGGCCCAATGGGCCCTGGTCGAAGAAATGCGCGCCGGAAAATGGAAAAACCTGGATTTTCCCCGCATTGCCCGGGAGGATTTTGGGCTCAACGGCATCGAGTTTGTGAATACCTTGTTTGAGGTCCCCACCGAAGGCTATCTGAAAAAGCTGAAGAAAAACGCCGCCGACCAGGGGGTCACCATGGTGCTGATCATGGTGGACGATGAAGGTGATGGGGCCGCCGATACCAAGGAAGGCCGGAAACAATTTGATATCAATCACCGCAAATGGGTGGACATCGCTCATTACCTGGGCTGCCATGCCGTGCGCACCAATTGCCGCGGTCCTAAGGACTCCGATAAAAAAGAAGCCCTCAAATGGGCTGTAGAAGCCTACAATATGCTCCTGGACTATTCCAAACCCTCCGGTATCAGCATCGTCATCGAAAACCACGGAGGCGTCTCCAACGATCCCGACTGGATGGTGGACCTGATGAAGGCAGTCAACAATCCCAAGTTCGGTACCTATCCCGACTGGCGCAGTCCCAGCAAGGATTTTGATAATGTCGCCTATCTGCAAAAGACGTTGCCCTGGGCCAAGGGCATGTCCTACCGCAATCAGCCCACCGAGGAACTGACCGCCAAGATGATCAAGATGGCCAGGGAGGGCGGATATTCAGGTTGGTGGGGGATTGAGAGTTCCGGAAGGGATGAGATAAAACAGGGGATTGGATTGTTGAAGAAGTATTTGGTGTAGGGGTTTTTAATATATCCAGTTCAAAATCAGGCATTGAAGGAAAGCCGGGGCGAATAGAAGATCGAATATTTCAATCCAACTTCGGAGGTAAAGCCTTTTACCACCCTCGAGGCTTAAACAGTGCAACCGGAACAGGGAGTCACTTTCAACGGGTTGTAAATTCTGCGGTGAAAAACTCAAACGATTACCGCAAATTTGCGGTGAAAAATGAGTATGTTTACCGCATATTGGGTTTGGGGAAATGGCGAAATACATTTACCAGCGGAAAAACTGGACCAATTTTTCGTGGCAGGACAAGGTCATAAACGTCGTATTTGGCGAAGTACGGTTGATGCAGGGTAAAATCATCGGACAAATGAATGCGTTGGGCTTTTCCGCCAAAGAAGAAGCCACCCTTACCGCCTTAACCTTAGACGTAGTAAAATCATCGGAAATTGAAGGCGAACAGCTTGACTATGACCAGGTGCGTTCATCCATTGCAAGGCGTTTGGGCATCAACACAGCAGGATTGGTACCGGGTAACCGACATATAGAAGGCATTGTTGAAATGATGCTCGATGCTACCCAACGATACACCTCGCCTTTAACCGAAAAACGTCTTTGCGGCTGGCACGCAGCACTTTTTCCCACCGGATACAGTGGACCATACAAAATAGAATCAGGTCGGTACCGGACAGGCATTATGCAAGTCGTTTCCGGCCCAATGGGCAAGGAAAAAGTGCACTACGAAGCCGTAGAACCCAAATTCGTAAAAGCGGAAATGGACAAGTTTTTAGTATGGTTCAATCATGACCACACCCTTGACCCCGTATTAAAAGCCGCCATTGCCCATTTTTGGTTTATCATCATTCATCCGTTTGATGACGGAAACGGAAGAATTGCAAGAGCCCTCACGGATCTGTTGCTTGCCCGAGCTGAAAACAGCAGTGAACGTTTTTACAGCATGTCCAGCCAAATCCTGATAGAACGCAAACAGTATTACGCGATATTACAAAAAGTACAATACAGCGCAGGCGACATCACGGAATGGCTTGCTTGGTTTTTACATTGCCTGAAAAACGCCATGCTTGCTACGGAAAACACCACACAAAAAATACTGCATAAAGCCGACTTCTGGAAAAGGCACGAGCATACCGCCATAAACGAAAGGCAACGACTCATGATCAACAAAATGATTGACGGATTGGAAGGTAAATTGCAAACTTCCAAATGGGCCAAAATAACCAAAACCTCAACCGACACCGCTTTAAGAGATATAAAAGACCTGGTGGAGAAAGGTTTTTTGCACCAAACAAAAGAAGGGGGAAGAAGTGCAAATTATAAATTGACAGGTTAACACCTCATCCCCCTGAAAACAGGCACCACCGGATTCATTTATTATTTACCCTTTGCAATGGTGATGATCTTGTCCTGCAAACGCTTCCCCTTTTCCGGGGTCTGTTACTTCAAAGTTTGCCATCATGCCCGCTTCATGGTGCTCAAGGATATGGCAATGATACATCCACATGCCCGGACGGTTGTCCGGCATCCAGGCGATCTTTGCTTTACTCCTGGGGGGCAGGTTGATCGTGTCTTTCCAGGCCAGGTAGCCGGGGACCTTGCCATTTTCTTCCAGCACCTGGAAAAAGAAACCATGCAAATGAAAAGGGTGATCCATCAAGCTGCTGTTAAAGATTTCCCAGACCTGCAAGTCACCCACGTACACGGGTTTGTCCATAGTGTGCATGCCTCCGTTCACCTGGAAATCAATGATATGTTTTAAACTTGGGTCCACCGAGAGCCTGATCTTCCTGGTGGCGGCGGCATGGACAGGAGCCAATGGTTCGATCTTTCTCAACACTTCAGGGATAAGGGCTAATGATGGTTTCATGGGGCCAACCTGCACCTTGGCAAAGGGTTCCCGTTTCGCTTTAAGAATGGTCACTCTGTCGTAAGGCAGCGATTCCAATGCAAAGTTTTCCCCTTCGGTAAAAGGGCCTGCCAGAATATCAACACGTTCTCCCGGCGTCAGCAATACCTGGGTAACCTCAAGTGGTTGTTCCAGCAATCCGCCGTCGGTGCCTATCATTTTAAAAGCCTTGCCATCGAGGTTAAGCTTAAAATACCGGGCGCTGGATGAATTAATAAAACGCCATCTTTCCGTTTGGCCGGCATGCATATCAATAACGGGATTTTCCTCGCCGTTTATCAGGAGGGTATCCCCCTGGCGGCCATCATGTCTTTCAACCCAGTTGCTTATAAAGTTGCCCCTTTTAAAGCTGTTGTCCCTGTTCAGTTTCATATCATCTATCATCAATACCCGGTCGGCATCGGTAAGCAGACCGGTATCCTCTTCCACAATCAAGGCTCCGTACATGCCCCTTTCCATCTGTACCGTCTCATTAAGATGGGAGTGATACCAAAAGGTCCCGGCATCGGGCACGACGAATCGGTACTCAAACGTTTCTCCCGGCTGTATGGGTTTTTGCACCTCACCTGTTCCATCCATCGAAGCCGGCAGCCGGATCCCATGCCAGTGAATCACGGTAGGTTCATCCAGTTCGTTTTTTACTTTAATGACCAGGCGGTCTCCTTTTTTTGCCCTGAGTACCGGTCCGGGCAGCTGGTGATTAAAACCCCAGGCTTTTATAATTTTACCATCGGCAATTGCCCAGTCAAATGCTGAGGCGGTCAGTTCATAATAAACTTTATTGGTTTCCATTTAGTTTGATTTTGTTCTTTGATGACACAAAACTGCTGCGTCTTTGAGCTCCTTAACGGACAATCATGCGTCAAAAAAGGACAACTTATTCTCCCGGCAGTCTTCCGGGGGATAGGGACCACCGGTTACGGCTCCAGAGAACGGAAATTGGGTATTCCCTCCATAAAATCGGCTACCTACTCCATCAACATGCCGAACCCATTTTATTCGTTTCGTTTTGTAGGTTTACATGATCTAATCTTATTTTAGAAAGAATAATCATTAAAAAGGATTCTGCTATGAACAGAAAACACAAATTCTTGTGGCCGGTTATATTTTTTATCGTCTTATCGGTATTACAAACAGGGGGGATTAACGTTTTTGCACAGGGCCCGGGGCCGGGCCAAAGACTTCCCCTCCCTCCCATACCTATAAAAGGAGATACGACCCACACCCTATCCAAACACTTCACGCCGTCCTCCGCCGTAAAAAAAGCACCGGATGCCAAGGGATTTATTCAACGTTGGCTGGTGCTGGAACCCGTAAAAAAAGATATTGTCAGGAACAATATTTTCACTGACGACTACCTTAAAACCGCCTTTTCAACCGATAATTTTTCGGCCGATTACACCACCATTCCCAAAAACGGCGAAATGGTAAAACTGGGAAACCACGAACTGAAATGGTATGCTTTGGACAACAAGGCCTTCAACTTTAATTTATACCATTTTACCTACGCCATTAACAAGCCAAACTACGGAATACTTGTCTGGTTGGTCACCGTGATCAATTGCACGGAAGAAATCAAAAACGTCAGACTGGCAGCCGGATGCAATTCAGGGTGTCAATGGTGGCTGAATGGCCGGGAAGCACTAATGCTGTCCGGGGACAGGGATATGATTGCAGATAACGGCACCTCCAACCGATTAACGCTTAAAAAGGGAAAGAACATCCTCCGCGGGGCAGTCATCAACGGACCG
>JAKQHS010000114.1 GCA_029557915.1 Bacteroidota bacterium
CCGAGCCGATTATTGGCCCGGGACAGGACAAAGATCAAAATCACCAAACTTGAAACCTTCCTGGTCAAACCCCGTTGGATTTTTCTCAAGGTCCATACCGATGCCGGAGTAGTGGGCCTGGGTGAACCGCTGCTGGAGGGAAGGGCGCTCACCATCCAAACGGCCATCAAAGAAATTGAGCCTTATCTGATCGGCAAGGACCCCCGGGATGTGGTTCACCACTGGCAAGCCATATACCGCCATGCTTTTTATAAAGGAGGCCCTATTCTGACCAGCGCCCTGAGCGGCATTGATCAGGCTCTTTGGGATATCAAGGGAAAACTGTTGAACCTTCCTGTGTATGAATTGCTCGGCGGGCCGACCCGGGACCGGGTCCGCATTTATGGAAGGGCCAGTAACGCGGAACAAATGAAAGAAAGGGTCAAAGAAGGCTACACGGTGATTAAAACCGGGGTAGCCAAACAGAATCCCTCGCGGGCGGTGGAGAATCCCAAGTTTATAAAACATGCCGTGGAGAATTTTGCCTCCCTCCGGGAAGCCGGTGGGGATACCATGGACATCGGAATTGATTTCCACGGGGCCATTCCTCCGCAAACCGCCAAAATTCTGATTCGTGCCCTGGAACCTTATCAACCCATGTTTATCGAAGAACCCTGTCCGCCGGAAAATGTAGATGTCCTGGCCGATATCGCCAAAGGCACCTTTTTACCAATTGCCACAGGTGAACGGATATTTACAAAATGGGGTTTCCGCCAGATCCTGGAAAAAGGAGCCGCCAGCATTCTTCAACCGGATCTTTGCCATGCAGGAGGGATTACGGAATGCCGGCTTATTGCCGGAATGGCCGAAGCCTACTATGCCGTCATTGCCCCGCACAACCCCATGGGGCCGATTTCCCTGGCCTCAGGCATTCAGCTTGCCGCCAGTATTCCCAATTTCCTGGTCCAGGAACAAGTCTCATTGGGAGAGGGTTATTTAAAACAGCCCTTCAAACTCGAAAAAGACGGAACGGTATTGATACCCACGGCCCCGGGCCTGGGAATTGAACTGGATGAGAACAAGCTGGCGGATAAGATCGGTCACGACTGGAAAAACCCTGAAACCTATGATGCAACGGATGGTTCGGTGGTGGACTGGTGATTGTGCAGATCCACTTTGGTATCTCAGTGCTGCGCGTGAATCATTTGTGGATTTATTCGACCCCTCCAGGGTCGGGACTCAGGCGGTTTTTCCCGGGGCGAAGCCCCGGGTTACCGACATTCAATCCCGGGGGGATTGTGATGATCGGCCGTTTCCGACTATGCGTCACAGAACCCGCTGAATTTTACGAAATTTTTTGAACACTCACTCACAGACAACCTGGATCTGTCCCGTAAGGGATAAGCTGTGGGTAGATGATTTATGAATTGGATATTTCGTCCCGTCAGGGATGAAATTCCGGATGGGACATCTTTTCTTTTTCGACCTATTTATTTAGTGCGATTTCAGCACAAAACTTAAGTTTCCTGTTTCTTAATCAAATCCAACACTCCATTGATAAAAGTCAGCGGATGAATAGGATTGCCAGGCACATAAAGATCAATATTATATTTCGAAATAAAACTCCTGTCCAAGGCAGGGCTGCCCTCAAAAATGCCCCCGCTGATGGCATCGGTACCGGCAAGAATGATGATCTTGGGTTCCGGGATGGCGTCATAACAGATCTGCAGGGGAGAAGCCATGTTTGCAGTGATGGGACCGGTAATGACCAGGCCATCCGCATGTCGCGGTGAAGCCACAAATTCTATCCCGAAACGGCCCATGTCAAAATTTACATTTCCGCAGGCATTGAGCTCCAACTCACAGCTGTTGTCTCCACCGGCGGAGACTTGTCTCAATTTTAAGGAACTTCCAAAATACCCATGAATTTCCTTTCTCACCAGGACGGGATCCAGTTTGATTGGATGTTCTTGCCCTGATTTAACGATGAGACGGTTTCGATCATTGGTGGCCAGCATGTAGTCCGTCGTAAAACTTATTTTATCCGGAAATGCAAATGCACATTCTCCGCAAAAAGTGCATTTACCCAGGTCGATGCTTAGGGGATTGAGGGATATGGCATTCGTCGGGCAAAGCTCCGCCAATTCTTTTTCCTTCACGTCCACTTCGCTGATTACCGGCCGGCCTCTGAATATACCCGGGACGATTGCCCGGGTGACATCGGGTATGTACTGCCTGCCCTGGTGAATCAATATTTTTAAATTATCCAACATAATCTTCAAACTGTTTTATAAATCATGGCCGCAATAAGACAGATCAAAACTTTTATTTGCAATGGGGAAATCCGAAATTTCATTATTTCGTACGGCCAGGGCCAGGCCCAGCCAGTTGTGAAATGAGGGATCTTTGATTTTATAATGAATCAATTCCCCCTTCCCGTCTGTAATCGCACAATGGCAGATCTCTCCCCTCCATCCTTCCACCAAGGACACACAAAAGGAATCCGGGGCTGGCTTTAAAGGGTTTTGATCATAAACTTCGGGCGCCGCTAATATTTTTATTAAATGCCGGATATGGTTTATGGATTGGTTGATTTCTTTTTTCCGCAAACGGGCCCTCGCATAGACATCCCCATGCGTTTTCAGTACCGGTTGATGATCCAAGGCCTCATAAGCATCGTGCGGATGTGAGGCCCTGATATCCCGGCTGACCCCGCTCATCCGGGCCGAAAGGCCCACCGTGCCAATGGCGAGGGCCTGGCCGGTAGTCAACACTCCGGTCTTTTCAAACCGGGCCAGGGCGCTGGGCAGGCTGAATAGTTCTTTGGAGATGTCCTCAAAATCATTTTCATATTCGTCCAAAAAGTCCATCAGGCCAATGGCCAGATCCCGGGTAAACGGAAAATGGCTTTTACCGGGCCGGATCAAACCCTTGGCCAGGCGGTTACCACACCATTTCTGAAAAAAGTTGATCACCGGTGTTCTCAGCCTGCCAAAAACCGCACTGCCCAATTGGTACGCCACATCCGTGCACATGGCGCTTAAATCCCCGGTATGGATGGCAATCCTTTCCAGTTCCAGGGCTATGGTGCGGGCCATTTTTAAATGATCCCCGGTTTGATGTTTACAAAGGCTTTCCCAAAGATGGGCAAAGGCAAGGCTGTGTCCCACGACGGAATCCCCGGCGATGTTTTCTGCCAAGGTACATCGCTGAAGCAACTTGTTTTTTTCCAGGAATAAGGACTCGACTCCCCGGTGCTGATAACCCAGCTGGATTTCCAGATGTACGATTTGTTCGCCATTGCATATAAACCGGAAATGGCCCGGCTCAATAATTCCGGCATGGATCGGCCCCACTCCGACCTCATGTAATTCCTCACTATCCACTTTAAAAAACGGATAATCGGCTATCCGGGAACCCGGATCAAACCGATTGAATGGAAACCGGACGGGCTTCAGCCAGGGATGGTCCGTATAGGCTATTCCGAAATTTTCATGGATCTCCCGTTCAAATTTTTCGAATACGAGATTATGTTTGGAGAAGGAGGGCAATGCCATCCGGGGCACCGCAGAAGAAGATACCTGAATCGAATGGGATTCATCATTCGCGATACAACAAACCAGCCGGATCAGGCCATCCAAGCGGAACCCGAAATAGTTGACACAATGGGCTCCTTTTTCACGGATCAGATTAAATACATTCAGTTCCAGAAAGGAGTCGTAATCCAGCATGGGAATCCCGGACAGCGGGATGGTTTGATGGTTGCGGACGCTGATAAAATTCATATTTAACGGGGCAGATGGTGAATGGCCTCTTCGATGAGCCGGACAAAAACGTCCGGCGGGTTTAAGCCCAGGTAGACCGCCAGGGCAAGCAGCACAAACTGAGAAAGGGATTCCACCGGTTTTATGATTTCCAGGTTTTTATCGTTAAACCCCGTCGCCGGAGAAAATACGAGCTTAAAGATATTTTTGGCAAAGGCCCATATGATGACGGTCAATAAGAGGACGACGCCGGCCAGGATCAATAAATGATTGGCCTCAAACAAAGAGCGGAAAATCATGAATTCGCTGATGAACAATCCCGAAGGCGGCATGGCGGAGGCGGAAAAAAAAGCCAGCAGCAGCACGATCGCTCCGTGCAGGTTGTATTTAAAATAGTCGCCGACATCGTACACGTTTTTGCTTTGATAGACCCGGTATACCTGTCCCATTTGGAAAAAAAAGCTGGACTTGACCAGGGCATGGCATACGATATGCAGGACGGCGCCATAATAGCCCACGCCGCCCGCCGCAATGCCCAGCATGACAATCCCCATATGCTCCACCCCGGAATAGGCAAACAGCCTTTTCAGGTTCTTCACTTTGAGGATATAAACGGATGCGACAAACACGGAAAGGAAAGCCGTGATCAGGATGATCGTATTGACCCAGGAATGCAACGGAGTTTGGGCTACCACCCCGTAAAACCGGAAGATGCCCACAAAACCTACATTGACCAGGGCACTCGAAAACAGAGCGCCCGCCGGTGAAGGAGCCTTGTCCTTTGCATCAATACCCGCCGTAAACATGGGCACCAGGCCCAGCTTGGCCGTAAAACCGGTGAAAATAAATATAAAAGCCAGGCGCAGCCAGAACAGGTTGAGCCGGTCAGCGTTTTTTAACAGGGCGGCAAAGGAAAGATCGTTTGCAACGGCCTGGGGGAGGGAGAAACTTAAGAATAAGATCCCGATGAATACCAGGGTAATGCTGATGGCGCACACAAAAACATATTTCCAGGTCCCCTCCAGGGAACGGTTGTTCCTGCGGTGATAGATCAGGGCTGAAGCGCTGAGGGTGGTGATTTCCACAAAAATCCAGGCTACTGCAATATGATTGGCCAGGTAGGCGGCGGAGATCGAAGTGATCAGAAGAACCATGGCGCCAAAATAAATGGCACGATGCCTGATATGATCCCGGTTACTGATCAAAAACACCCGGCTGTGGTAAAAGGCTGGGATACTGATCAGGCTCAGGACCATCAGTAAAAGAACAGCCAGCGCGTCAGGGGTAAAAAAAACCAGTTCCGGCGTATTGAGATGGGCGTATTCATAGATGGTAAATCCGGTCTGAAGTAAAAGAAAACCCAGGATCAAAAGGAACATATACCTCCTGTTCCTGGTAAAAAACAGTAAACCGCCTATGGTGAATCCGCCGGCCAAATACAATCCAGTCATTCCTTTAATCTTTCAGTTGGCTCAATTGATCGACATCCACATCCCGCAGCACATCGCCGATCCGGTTGACAAATATTCCCAGCAGGAATATGCTGGCAAAAATGTCGAGCAGGATGCCCAGATTAACCAGTACCGGCATTTCCGTACCTACGGCCAGGGACAGGATAAAAACCCCGTTTTCAATCACCAGGTATCCCATAACATGAGTGATGAGTTTGTTTCTGCTGGCAATAATGAACAAGCCGGTAAAAAGCGTGGACAGGGCGACCACAAAATAAATTTTACTGATCCGCGCATCGGGAATCGTGTTGGAAAGCAGAAAGGTGGAAATAATAATAAGGGTGATGATAATGAGTGACATAAAATTAGGCAGGTAAGGTTCTGCGTCCCGGGTAATCCGGTTTCTCTTCATGACATACTGTAAAAACAGGGGAATGGCAATCGTCTTAAAAATGACGGTCTCCAATAAAACAAAAGACAGGTTGGCTAGATCTATTTCAATCAGTTCAATAAACGCGATGCCAAAAAGCAGGATCCCCTGGAAGGCTAAGATTTTAATATACGTCAGCAGGCGGTGGGCAATACCCAGGTAAAGCAGGGTAATGGTAAAGATGATCAGCAGGACATTGGTCATGAATGGTTTATTTTATGGGTCATTTTTCAATTGAATTGTCCTAAAATCAGTAAAACACCCAGCAGGATCAGCAGCGAGACCGAAGACAGGGTAAGGATATATTGCGCATTGTGATTCATGCGGAACCGGGCCATGAAGGATTCGATGATCCCAACGGTGACGGCAAAAGCGATTTGAAGTCCGAGAAAAATGGGAATGGTAAGAACCAGCGGAAAGTCTCCCATAAAAAGGTTGGCGATCAGCCCGCCATACATGGCCAATTTCAACGGGGTGCCGTATAAGATCATACCCAGGTCAAATCCGCTGTTGTCCAGCACCATTACTTCATGGACCATGGTCAACTCCAGATGGGTTTTAGGGTCGTCTATAGGCATCCGGCTGTTTTCAATCAGCGCGATCATGACCAGGACATAAGTGGCAAGCACCATCAGGACATAAGAAACGGAGGACCCGAAATGCAGGGAATGAAAAATCTGTTGAAAGGAAGTATAGCCGGTGAGCAGGGCAAAGGATCCCATCAGCAGGAAAAAGGCGGGCTCCGCAAACATGGAAAACAGGGCTTCCCGGCTGGCGCCCATTCCCTCAAAACTGCTGCCGGTATCCATGGCCGAAAGGATGGAAAAAAACTTTCCTGCGCCCAGCACATAGGCGAAGAAAACAAAATCTCCTTCAAAGGACAGGATGCCCTTGTATTGTCCCAGCGGAATGACCAGGACTGCCATGAGTATGGAAGCCAGGTAAACGCTGGGTGCAAGCTGGAAAATAAAACTGGTCGTCTGACTGTAGACGGAACCCTTTTTAAACAGGCGGGCGAGGTCTTTCAGGGGCTGGAAAATGCCGGGCCCTTTCCTGCCGGAGGTTATACTTTTGGTCCGGATAACGATTCCGGTAAAAATCAGGCTCATCAGGATGATCAAAATAAAACTGATCATATTATATTGAATTCAAGAATTGAATCAATGCGCTGAAGTATTCTATGACCAGGGGCAGTACCAATACTAGGGTGATAAATACGACGCCGTAGAGAATGTAAAACTGAAGATTCCCGTTTTGCAAAAAAATAAACCGGTTAAAGAATTTCTTAAGCCCTTTTACCGGCAAATCAATAAACCATTCCTCTATCTTATCCCCGGGATGGGTTTCTTGTCCTGCGGTGACCGGAAAAATGCCGGTGATTTCCTTTTTTTTCTTATGAATGGATAAAACGGGTTCCACCAATTTGCGGTAGGCCCGTACAAACGAACTGGCCGTATATTGCATCTTGCCCGTATCGCCTTCATAACCGCAGGCCCAGGTCTGGTCATAGGTTTGTACCCGATTCATCACCCATCGGGTACGCAACCAGAAAATCAGGCCGGCCAGGACCAGGAAAATCGCGGCGCCCCAACCAATGCCGGACAGGGTTTCAACGGCTGGAAAGATCCCGGGAAGGCCATTCCCTGATGAAATAAAACTATAAAGTTCAACCGGTTTTGATAGTAAAGAGACAAAAACCCCGGGGAACAAACCTATGCCCAACAACAAAACCACGATGACATACATGGGCATTAGTTTAGCCCATCCGGCCTCACCCGGATCATGGGCAAAAGGGTGCCTGGGTGATCCCAGGAAAACGGTGCCCACCGCCTTCGTAAAACAAAACATCGCCAATCCGCCGATCAGCGCCAATCCGAAAAAACCTAAGACCAGCAAGGAGAGCAGTGCAAAGTCGGACCCCGGCAAAGCGCGGAACATACCGGTGTAAATCAGGAATTCCGACACGAAACCATTGAATGGCGGAAGCCCGCAGATGGCAAGGGATGCCACCAGGAAGAGCAGGGTCGTATGAGGCATTTTTTTAACCAATCCCCCCAGCTTTTCAATATCCATGGTATGGGTAGCCTGGTATACATGGCCGGCCGCATAAAACAACAGAGACTTAAAAAGCGAATGGTTGAGGGTATGCAACAAAGCCCCGGAAAAGCCCAGTGCCACCAAACCGGGGTTTCCTTTCCCAATCCCAATACAGCCAAGCCCGATGGCCATTCCGATAATTCCGATATTCTCAATGCTGTGATAGGCCAGTAATTTTTTCAGGTTATGCTGAATGATCGCCAGCATCACTCCGTATATCCCGGTTAGGACCGATAAGAAAAGAAGGATGTACCCGAGAACCAGGAAATCGGTTCTGACCAGTAACAGCATGCGTAAAATACCATAAATGCCTATTTTGATGATCACGCCGGACATGACCCCGGATACATGGGCCGGAGCAGCCGGATGGGCATAGGGCAGCCAGGTATGAAAGGGCACAAAGCCCGCTTTAATGGCAAAGCCGCTGAATAAACATAAAAACAAGGCAAGCCCCACGGAAGACGGTCGTTTTTCGGTGAATTGGACAATGGCATTGAAGTCATAGGAATTTTCATTCATGGCCACCCAAATAAAACCGAGGGTCAACAAAATGATGCAGACATGGGACTGAATCAGGTAGTTGATACCGGCTTTGATTACCTCCGCCCGGTGTCGTTCAAAAATGATCAGAAAGAAGGAAGAAAGCGCCATGATTTCCCAGGCAATCAGGAACGCCATCGAATGCTGCAGGGCACTGATGGCGATCAGGCCGGCGAATACCAGGATATAACTGATGGCATGAAGGGATAACATTTCCCTTTGCTGCCGGTAGGCCTTCATGTATTGCAAGCCATACCATGCGCCCGTGATAAAAGTAAAATTGAGTACCAGGATAAACCAGCCCGATAAGGCATCGATTCGGACCGGGATCCGGCCTGTGATCTGAGAACCCTGGAGTACATATTCAAAAGGGTTGCCGGTCAGACTGGCTATGGCGGGAATGCTGCTGACCATGGCAATTCCAATCACCGTAGCCAGGGCAACTATTCCTTTCCGTTCCACCGATACCAAAGGAATAAACACGATGGCTATGCCAATAAATAGCATGAACACACCTATTGGGTTCATCCTATAAATTTAAAAATTGTTATGAAGAAGCTTCGAATAATAAAAAGGAAACAATAAAGTGCACATTCATGCGGAATGGGGATGACCCTCTTCTACCCCTCCGTGCCCTCCGCGCGCTCTGTGCGAAACACTCCGCGCAAACTTACCTGCTTAATAAAATACAGCAGCCTGTCCTCAAACTCCGAGTTGACGATCCGATATCCCTTCGGCGCTTCATACTCCAGACTGTGAAAGGCCGCCACCCGCGTCCCTTCGGGCATACGTTCCAGTTGTTGGTTCAGGCTGCGGCTGTATTGATTATAAAGCTCACTGGAGAAGGAGACGCGGTCGTCAATTTTGTCCTTGCCAAACAGGTTTTCATAAAAGGAGTTGTAGAAATAGAAATGGTCGTATTCCCTGAAGTCCAGGTCCGTGAAATTTCCGTGGATAAAAGAGGCGTTTTCCAGTTGCAGGACTTCTTTTGCTTTTTCCGCATAGGCCACCAGGTCCTCTCTTTGTTCCACGCCAACAAACCGCGCATGGGGATAATAATAAGCGGCGGTCAGACAAAACTTGCCGATGCCGCTGCCAATATCCAGGACCCGGACCGC
>JAKQHS010000087.1 GCA_029557915.1 Bacteroidota bacterium
ATTTTTATAGGTGTATTCGTCCATCCATTTACAGGGTTCACACCATTTGGCATAAAACTCAATAAAATAATATTTGGATTCTTTACGGGCCTTCTCCCGGGCACCTTCAACCGTGCCGTTAAAAAAGACCACCGAGTCCTCCGCAAGGGCGGGAAGTGTGAAGGCCAGGCCGGCCAGCAGGATAAACAGGCTTTTTGTCGCTTTCATAGTTACCTCCAGAATTTAGGTTAATTAATAGTTCTGTGCAACGGTATAAATAAAGCAATTCCCATACCAGATTTAGTTATACGATATTTAATAAAACTGTATTTCATTGATTTTTATACTACTATGAGTAATAAAAATATTTTATATGATTCTTGGCTTACTCCTCCTGAATCCGAAAATTTTATACATTTGCGCCATGAGTGGAGACATTACGGTGGCCATCACCGGCGTGCATGCCTTTGTACCTGAAGACGTGCTGACCAACAAAGACCTTGAAAAGCTGGTAGATACCAACGACGCCTGGATCATGGAACGGGTCGGCATCAAAGAAAGGCATATCCTCAAAGATCCGGACAAGGCAAGCGCCTTCATGGGAGCGGAAGCCGTCAAAGGCCTTCTCCAAAAAACGGGCACCGACCCGGAAGACGTTGAATTGCTGATCTGCGCCACCGTCACGGGGGATTACCAGGTGCCCGACACCGCCAACCAGATCTGCAAACTCAGCGGGCTGAGCCGGGCTTATGGTTTTGACCTCAACGCGGCCTGTTCCGGATTTTTATTTGCCCTCGCGACCGGCGCCCAGTTTATCAAAGCCGGTACCCACCGGAAAGTGATCGTAGTGGGCAGCGATAAAATGTCCTCCATCACCGACTATACCGACCGGTCCACCTGCATCCTCTTTGGGGATGCCGCCGGCGCCGTGTTACTGGAGCCGTCCATCAATGAATTCGGCCTTGAACAAATCGCCCTTTATGGCGACGCGGCCGGAAAAGACATGCTTCGCATCAAATCCGGAGGATCCCTGCGTCCGCCTTCAGAGGAAACCGTCGCCCATCGCGAGCACTTTGTCTGGCAGGACGGGCGGGTCGTTTTTAAGGCCGCGGTGAAAGGCATGGCCGAAGCCGTCAAAGAAGTCATCAGCCGGGCGGGCTATCAATCCGCCGATATTGACTGGATCGTTCCCCACCAGGCCAATTACAGGATCATCAAATCCGTGGCCGAAATGCTCGACTACCCCCTGGAAAAAGTCATGATCAATATCCAGAAATACGGAAACACCACGGCCGCCACCATACCCCTCTGCCTTTGGGAATACGAACCCCAATTAAAAGAAGGGGATAAACTCGTGCTTACCGCCTTCGGGGGAGGATATACCTGGGGCGCGATCCTTTTGACCTGGGCATACCAGAAATAATTAAGGAATTAATAATTAAGGAATTAAGGGAGATCCTGCCCCTTAATTCTTAATTGTTTTAATTCTTTAATTATTTTAATTTTTAATTACACCCTTGATGCCCTATGTCTTAAAAAGTGGTCAGCCAGTACCAGGGCCGTCATAGCTTCCACAATCGGCACGGCCCGGGGGACCACGCAGGGATCGTGCCTGCCCTTGCCGGTGACGGTGACGGAATTTCCTTCGAGGTCCACGGATTCCTGCTCCGGCACGATGGTAGCCACGGGTTTGAAGGCGACCCGGAAATAGATATCCATGCCGTTGGAAATGCCGCCCTGGACTCCCCCGGAATGGTTGCTCCGGGTGCGGATCTCATCATTTTCCTTATAAAAAACGTCGTTGTGCCGGGAGCCCCGCATGCTCACTCCTGCAAAACCGGACCCGATTTCAAAACCTTTGCAGGCATTGATGCTGAGCATGGCATGGCCCAGGCAAGCATGCAATTTGTCGAAGGCCGGCTCGCCCAGGCCCGGCGGGCAACCCCTGACCAGGCAGGTCACCACCCCGCCGATCGTATCCCCTTCCTTGCGCACCTCGCGGATCAGCTCGATCATCTTCTCTGCTGTCTCCGGGTCGGGACAGCGAACAGGATTCGCTTCCACCTCCGCGGGATCGAAACGGTCCAGGTCCGGCTCATAACGGATAGGACCCACCTGGCTGACGAATCCATGGATATGAACATCAAGTTGGTGTAAAAACAATTTGGCAACCGCCCCCGCGGCCACCCTAGCGGCGGTTTCGCGGGCGGAGGAACGGCCCCCTCCCCGGTAATCGCGATGGCCCCATTTGTTCTGATAGGTAAAATCGGCATGGGAGGGGCGGAATTTGTCTTTGATGTGATCGTAGTCCGCGGAATGCTGGTCCACATTGCGGAGCATCATGCTGATGGGGGCGCCGGTGGTTCGATTTTCGAAAACCCCGGAAAGGATTTCAATTTCGTCGGCTTCCTTGCGTTGGGTAACGATGGCGGACTGACCCGGCCTCCGGCGGTCCATTTCTTTTTGGATAAATTCCGTCTGGATCAGCAAACCGGCCGGACACCCGTCGATGATGACGCCGACCGCCTTCCCGTGGGATTCGCCAAAAGTGCTGATCCTGAATATTTCTCCGAACTGATTACCGGCCACCTGCTTTTTGATGGTAAAAATACGCAGTCCGGCCCAGATGCGGTCAGGCTTTGTCCTGTGCGTCGGCCACGGCGATGGAAACCATGTTGACGATCTCGGTCACCGTACTGCCCAGGGACAGGACATGCACCGATTTTTTCAAACCCGTGAGCACCGGGCCGATGGAATCGAGATTGCCCCCTTCCTTTAACAATTTAAAGGCGATGTGGGCGGAAGCCAGGTTGGGGAAAATCAGGGTATTGGCCGGACCATCCACCAGTTTTGAAAAGGGGAAAGTCTCCCGGACCATTTCGCTGTTTATGGCAAAATTGCCCTGGATATCCCCGTCCACCAGCAGGTCGGGATAATCCTGGTGCAGGATGGACACGGCTTCCCTCATCTTCGTGGGCACGATGCCTTTGACCGAACCAAAATTGCTGTAGGAGAGCAGGGCGATTTTGGGCACGATATTAAACCGGCGCACCATATCGGCGGTTTGCAGGGTGATGTTTACGATGGTCCGGGCGTCGGGATCGAGGTTGACCATGGTGTCCGCAAAAAAAAGCGGGCCTCTTTTCGTCATGAGGATATCCAACCCGGCCACGATATGCACATTTTGAGCCTGGCCAAACAGCCGGAGGGCCGGCCGCATGAATTCCGGGTAATTGGCTGTAAGCCCGCTGACCATGGCATCCGCCTCACCGTGTTCGATCAGGCTGAGCCCGAAATAATTCCACTCAAACATGGTGTTTTGCGCGGACCGGAGGGTGACTCCCTTCCGGTTGCGTTTGTTGAAATAGGTGTTTGCAAAACGGGTCCTTCTCTCCTGCTGGTTTTCGGAGCGGGGATCAATGATCACCGCATCTTCCAGGGAGAGGTCATACTCCTCAATCTTCTTTTTGATGTTTTCTTCATTGCCCAGGAGGATGGGTTTGGCCAGTTTTTCTTCTATACAGATCTCGGCGGCTTTCAGGATCTTGTAGGATTCCGCCTCTGCAAAGACCACCCTTTTGGGATTGGACCTGGCCTTCGACCGGATCTGTCGGATGAGGGGTTTGTAAAGGCCCAGTCTCTTGGTGAGCTCTTCTCCGTAAGCGTGCCAATCTTCGATGTTTTTACGGGCCGCTCCGGTTTCAATGGCGGTTTTGGCCACGGCGATCGCCACTGTGGTGATCAGCCTGGGGTCGACCGGCTTGGGGATGATGTATTCAGGGCCAAAATGAA
>JAKQHS010000091.1 GCA_029557915.1 Bacteroidota bacterium
GGGCACCGCCATGCCTTCGCTGTACATGACCACTCCGGGCCTCACCCGGTCCACGGCAGCCTGGAGTTCTTTGCTGCTGCTCCCCCTGGTGTCCAGCACCACTCCGTCGGCATCGGTTTGATATACCAGGTCGGCCATGCCGTTGAGGTGGTCTTCCTTACGGGTGCTTTCGTCCCAGGGATTATAGCAGATAAAAAAGCGGACTCCTTCCCGGTGACAGTCCTCTGAAAGTTTTCGTAAGACTTTAATCCCCCCGGGTAGGTCCCGGAACAGGTCCCATTGATTGCGTTGGTCAATACCCAGGGCCGGCCAGGTCGGCCAGATGCCGATCACGTCATCTCCGCCGTACCAGGCCTTGCTTTTTTGGATAAAGTCACGGAGTGCGTACCTGCCCTGCCTGCGGTCATAGAGTCGTTGGTCCCAGGCCATGATGAGGTGCATCATTTTAGCAGAGCGGATCCATTGAAGGTCCGGGCGCCGGTAGAGGGAATCGTCAAAAGAAGAAAGGTCATACAGTTTCCGGTTCCGGAAACAGGCCCTGAGCCCTTGCTGCCAGGCACCGGAAAAAGTGTCCGCATGATATTCGTAATACACCGAACCACCGGGGTAGAGCACGGTTTCAAATCGTCTGCGCAAGGCCTTTTCCTGCGATTTCCTGCGGGTGAAGGCATAAAAGCTGAGCTTTCCGTTCAAAGGCATGGAAGCGTATCCCAGGTTCCAGGCATTATCCGGTACGATCACATTGACCGGCGAATAACCAGGAATATAAAGGTGGGTCCTTGAAAGATAATGGTCCCCCGCCCCCGTGATATAAACCAGGTCCTTGTTCTGGCCCAGAGGAAGTACATTTTTTAAGGTCAGAGTATCTTTTCCTGAATTGATAAACCGAATCCCCGTCCCGGAATCTCCGCTCATCCATCTGAGTTGTATTGGAATTTTTGGATCACCGGATTCGAAATAGGTATTGTTCACTTCAAAAGTGACCGCAGGTTTCGCTTCCATAGGAATAATACCTCCCGGAATGCTGACCTCCCGGATCATCCAGTCCGGGCCTGGCTTGACTGACTGCGCAGGCAAATAAAAAATGCAGGCAGCCCAGAATAAAAAAGAAAAGATGGATTTCATATTGGCTGAAGCCAAAGATAGTAGTCAGCCATCAGCTTTCAGCTTTCAGCTTTCAGAAGTCAGAAGTCAGTATTCAGAAGTCAGAAGTCAGGGAGGTTAGTGGTCGGTAATTGGTCAGGGTCAGTTGGCAAGTTAGATTGTAAGCCGAGAGTTCATAACTGATAGCTGATAGCTGAAGGCTGATTTCCGATTTCTGATCTATTCCTCCACAATCTCAAAAGCGATCACCGAGTTTTTAAAAAAAGTAGGAACGTAGACCATTTTGGATACCGGATCCAGGCCGATATCGGCGGTATTTTTCCCCAGGGATTTGCCGTCAAAGACCATCTCCTTTGTGCCGTTGGGATTGAGGTACCAGATGGTGCCGGCCCAGCAGGAAAGGATAAATTCATCGCCTTTTACGTTTTCGATCCCGTCGGCACCTCCTTCCAATCCGTCGGTGATCAGCGAGAGGGATTTGTTTTTATTGACTTTGTACATGGCCCCGGCATCGAGGATATAAAGATCCGCGCCCCGGACCAGCACCCCATTGGGTCCTTTCAGAGAATCGAGGAAAAGGGTCGTGGAATTGTTTTCCACCCGGTACAGCCGTTTGCCCTGGGAGTCCGTGACGTAGATCACCCCCGAGGCATCGATGGAAAGGTCATTCAGTCCTTTTGATCCCTTCACGTTGATGGCTCCTTCGATGACGCCGGTGGTTATATTGATGACGGCGATCTGGGTAAGGTCAGCCACAAACAAACGGTCGTTCCACAGGCCCATGCCTTTGGGGGCGTTGAGGCCTTTCACCCATTCCGCATTGAGAATGGTGCCGTCGAGCCCGACTTTCGAAATGGAACCCTTCCCGTCTTTGGCCCAGGCATCTCCATCCATATTGGCTACGTATAATACCTGGTTTTTGGCATCGTAAAGCGCGGACTCCGGCGTTTTTAAAAGGGTATCCGTTTCCCATTTCTGAATAAGTTTATGGGTTTTGACCACTGGAGTATCCGGGGCCTGCTGTACCATTTCTTCCCTGGATGCGGGGGATTTGCAAGCCGCCAAAAGTCCCAGGCAGCCTATAATATATATCGCTGGTTTTAACATGGTATTGAATTTTCCGCAAATTAAACAAAGAGGTTAAGCCAAGGTTTGGCCGGAGGCTGCATTATCAAATCGTTGGATAATTTCCCCTAACTTTAGCAATATTTTATCCCATTTCAGCATACCATTCAACCCATGAAATTCCTGAGATTCATTTTCCTTTATTTGCCCCTGTGGTCTCTGGCCCAAACAGGCGCTATTAAAGGGGCGTGGCAACTGAGTGGCCAGGGAGATCCCGGTGAAACGGCCACTCTGATCGCGGCTGACCAATACCTGTCGGTCGCCGTTTATAAAGAAACGCCTCCTCAATTTATCCGCACCTATGGGGGCAGCTACCGACTCGAAGACGGGAAATGTATCCTGCACCTTGAATTTGACACCAAAGACACCACGGCCATTGGCTCGGAAATCCATTATAAAATGACCCTGTCCGGAAATACCCTGACCCTGGAAAACCAGGCAAAGGTCAACTGGACCCGGGTGGATGAGGGAGCAGCCCCGCTGGCTGGTTGCTGGAGAATCACCGGGAGGGCCGGCAATGATGGAAACATGAACCCGATGCAGCCAGGACCCAGAAAAACCCTGAAAATAAACAGCGCGACCCGCTTCCAGTGGGTGGCGATCAACCCCGCCACCAAACAATTCTTCGGAACCGGAGGGGGAAAATATTCTTATGCCGGTGGCAAATACACGGAATTCATCGGGTTTTTCTCCCGTGACAACAGCCGGGTAGGCAGCCAACTGGGTTTCGACGCCAAGGTCGAAGAAGGCAAATGGTATCACAGCGGTAAAAGTTCAACCGGCAATCCGGTAAATGAACTTTGGGAAAAACAATAAGCGCTTATCCGTGAAATTGAAGATCGCCCTGGCCTTGTTGCTCACCCTGACTGGTATCCCTCTGTTCGCTCAAAATCCGGTAGAATTGGGTACCGTAAAATGGCAACGGGATATCCAGCAGGCAGTCACGCTGTCTAAACAGTCGGGTAAACCTGTTTTTATCCTTTTCCAGGAAATCCCCGGTTGCCTCACCTGCCGGCGATATGGCTCCGAAGTTTTGTCGCATCCCCTCCTGGTCGAAGGCCTCGAACAGGAATTCATCCCCCTGGCCATATACAATAATAAAGGTGGGGAAGACGCCAGGGTGCTCAAACAATTCGGCGAACCCGCCTGGAACAATCCCGTGGTCCGTATTGTGGATGCAGGCCTGAATGCTCTGGTTCCCCGCCTGGATGGCGATTATTCCCCGGCAGGCGTATTAAACCATATGATATTATCCCTCAGCCGAAACAAAAAATCCATCCCGCAATACCTCCGGCTTGCCTTGGAAGACGCCTCGGTCCATCAGCACGGACATGTGAGCCTGGCTATGTCTTGTTTTTGGGAAGGGGAAAAAAGACTCGGCCTGCTGGAAGGCATCCTTGGCACGGAACCGGGATTCATC
>JAKQHS010000092.1 GCA_029557915.1 Bacteroidota bacterium
AAACAGGTTTTCCTTGACCACATTGCGAAAGGTGGCCCCGAACCGTTTCAGGTTGTTTTCCAGGGTGGTGTATACGGATTGGACCTGGGTGGGAAAATTGCCCGGCGCGGTCACCCCGGAAAGATAAAGGGTGTTGCCCGAACGGACGACGCCCGCATAACCATAACTGGTATCCTGACTAATGATGCCCCAATGATATTTTTCTTTGTTCACAGAGCCCTCCTGGGCGAGGACGGGGGCAAGGAAATTGCTGAAGGCCAGCAGGCAAATCGTCTTTGACAGGTAGGTCATAATCTCGGTTTTATTGGGGTAAGGAATATATTAATTCGGATCAGCTCTGACGGAGCAGGGCCGAAGCGGTTTCCCAATGTGTTTTGAAGTCCGCCTGGCGATAGGCTTGCGGATTTCCCTTTTCCGGGAAGGATTTAAAAAAGTGATAGAACCCGACCTGCCTCGGGGACAAGTATTCCAGGGGATCTTTACCCAGGCCCAGGGCGCTGTTGACCCGGCTTGCCTGCAAGGGAAGCATGGGCACGAATTTAAAAGGGGAATGAAGCAGGTAATATTGGGGTTGGCGGTCCGGTTTGAAGCCAGGCTGGTCCCGGGTAAAAACGGCATCCGCACAGTCCTGTTTTTTGGCTTCAGCCACTATTTTGGCCTCGCTGATCCGATCCGGGTCATAGCGTACCCGGACCACTTCACGGCCTTGGATGAATCCCGGTTCCGTGCCAAGGATGCCTTCCAGGAGGCCGAGTCTTTTTTCCCCTTCCCAAAAACAAGACATAGCCAGGCTCACATGTCCCGGCTGATGGACCGAGGCGTCTTCCAAAGCAAGCCGGAGGTATTGCGGGATGGTTTTTTTGTTCCGGCTGAGGGATAGTATCATATGGTTTAATACACCTGCCGGGGAGTAATCACCATCCAGGCGGGGAACCAGGGCATTCAGGCCTGCATCCACAATCCGGACCACGGGATTGTTCCAGGCGGGTTCTCCGAATTGTTTGAGCACCCTGGCGTCTTCCCCTCCTTTGTTATTGTATATGGCCAGGGGGATGAATTCCTGTTCGAGGCCTTCGACAAGGAGGGGATGCGACAAAACTTCGGAGCCGTATCGCCGGCAGGTGAGGCAACCGGGAATTTCCTGGAAAAGGATAAAAACAGGTTTGCCCGACTGTTTAGACAGGGTGACTGACTGCTGGAGATCCCGTTGCCATTTTACAGTACCCAATTCTACCGGATTTTGGGCAATCAGAGGGATACCGGTCAGGGTGAGGATCAAGGCCAGGGAGATCTTCAATTTCATGGATAAGAGCTTATTGTTTCTCCCAAAGTTCACTTACCGGATTGCCGGTTGAACTTTTGCCGCTGTGATACCATTTGCCTTCTTCGACCTTGGCGTCGAAACCCAGTTGGCTGCCTACCCGGCTGTTGTCGCGGGAGAAAAAGCCGATGAATTCCGTGTATTTGCCTTCGGCATAAGAATATTTTCCCCCTCCGGTTCCGAAGAATTGTTTGGTGGCAGGGTTGATCGCCACCCATTGGAAGCGGGTCGCGCTGTTTATTTTCAGGGTTTTCCTGGGGCCTGGCTGCATCGGGTTCATGTTTCCATCATTGCCGGCCCTCGCCGTGATTCTCCAGCAACCGGCCAGCGGGGCTTCTCCCTCATCCACCCGGGTCCAGCTGACCTTCGCCTGGTTTTCCAGGGTCAGGGTATTTCCGGAAAGGGTCATTTTATAATGGATATCTGTGCCAATGGCCGTCGTGTCTTTGGTGTCAAATTCAAGGTGCAGGATGCATTTCCCGTCTTCGAGGCGGTAGCTGCCCCCATAAGTGCGGACAAATTGTGGAGGCGTTTCTTTATAAACAGCGACCGAAAGGTATTGGTCAGCCGCGATCAGAGTGGCCGTTTCACCAGGTTCTCCCTGGCCACTCAGTTGCCATGCCCCTTTAATAGTGCCTGTTTGGGCCAGGGACCACAGGGGCAAACAAAGGAAAATGAATCTCAGGAATTTCATGGGTTCAATGGTATGCTGAAAATGGGATAAAATATTGCTAAAGTTATGGGAAATTATCCAACGATTTGAAAATGCAGCTTCCGGTCAATCCTTGGCTTAGACTCTTTGTTTAATTTGCGGAAAATTCAATACCATGTTAAAACCAGCGATATATATTATAAGCGGCCTGGGACTTTTGGCGGCTTGCAAATCCCCCACATCCAGGGAAGAAATGGTGCAGCAGGCCCTGGATACCCCAATGGTCAAAACCCATAAACTTATTCAGAAATGGGAAACGGATACCCTTTTAAAAACGCCGGAGTCTGTGCTTTACGATTCCAAAAACCAAGTCCTGTACGTAGCCAATATGGATGGGGATGCCTGGGCCAAAGACGGGAAGGGTTCCATTTCGAAAGTCGGGCTCGACGGTACCATTCTCAAGGCGGAATGGGTGAAAGGCCTCAATGCCCCCAAAGGCATGGGCCTGTGGAACGGCCGCTTGTTTGTGGCTGACCTGACCCAGATCGCCGTCATCAATATTGCCACCGGCCTCATCGAAGGAGCCATTAACGTGACGGGATCCAAGGGACTGAATGACCTTTCCATTGATGCCTCAGGAGTCATCTACGTCACAGACTCCCAGGGCAAACGGCTGTACCGGGTGGAAAACAATTCCACAACCCTTTTCCTCGATTCCCTGAAAGGACCCAATGGGGTGCTGGTCCGGGGTGCGGACCTTTATATCCTCGATGCCGGAGCGATGTACAAAGTCAATAAAAACAAGTCCCTCTCGCTGATCACCGACGGATTGGAAGGGGGTGCCGACGGGATCGAAAACGTAAAGGGCGATGAATTTATCCTTTCCTGCTGGGCCGGCACCATCTGGTACCTCAATCCCAACGGCACAAAGGAGATGGTCTTTGACGGCAAATCCCTGGGGAAGAATACTGCCGATATCGGCCTGGATCCGGTGTCCAAAATGGTCTACGTTCCTACTTTTTTTAAGAACTCGGTGATCGCTTTTGAGATTGGTGAAATCAGTGGTCAGTAATCAGGGATCAGGGATCAGTACGGCCCTTGACAACTTGCACAGAGAAGCGAGAAGCGAGAAACGAGAAGCGAGAAACGAGCTGCGAGAAGCGAGAAGCCAGAAGCGAGATAGACTTGCTAACTTGCTACCGATTACTGACTACTGACTACTGACTCCTGATTATTGATATGAAATCCTTTTTGACTTTTTTTTTCTGGACTGCAGGCATTTGGTGGTTGCCTGCCCAAATGATCAGCCCTGGCGCAGACTGGTTTATCCGGGAAGTCAGGCTGCAGAATGAGGTGATTCCAATAGAGGCCAAACCCGCGATCAGTTTTGAAGTGAACAACACCTATTACGAATCCGGCGATCCGAAAATTCCAATACAACTGAGATGGATGACCGGAGATTCCGGGACGGGGATTCGGTTTATCAATTCAGGAAAAGATACTCTGACCCTAAAAAATGTACTTCCCCTGGGCCAGAACAAAGACCTGGTTTATATCACGGGGTCGGGGGACCATGCGCTTTCAAGGACCCACCTCTATGTACCCGGCTGCTCTCCGGTCAATGTGATCGTCCCGGATAATGCCTGGAACCTGGGATATGCCTCCATGCCCCTGAACAGCCGGTTAAGCATCTATGCTTTCACCCGCAGGAAATCGCAGGACAAGGCCTTGCGGAGACGATTTGAAACCGTGCTTTACCCCGGTGGTTCGGTGTATTACGAATATCATGCGGACACTTTTTCCGGTGCCTGGCAACAGGGGCTCAGGGCTTGTTTCCGGGACCGGAAACTGTATGACCTTGCAACGTTTGACGATTCCCTCTATCGGCGCCCGGACCTTCAATGGATCCGGTCTGCGAAAATGATGCACCTCATCATGGGCTGGGATCAGAAACTGTATGACCGAAAGCAAGGCAAGTATGTGCTCCGGGACTTTATCCACAAAAGCAAGGCCTGGTACGGCGGAGATGACGTGATCGGCATCTGGCCTACCTGGCCGGCCCTGGGTATTGACCAACGCAATCAATGGGACCTTTTCCGGGACCTGCCCGGCGGGATCAAAGCCTTGCACAAACTTTCAGAGGACTGTCAGCGGGAAGGAGTGCGCTTTTTTATAAGCTATAATCCCTGGGACGAAAGCACCCGGAAGGAAGACCACCTCAAGGGCATGGCCGACCTGGTATATCAAACCGATGCCGACGGAGTGGTGCTGGACACCAGGGGGAGCAGCAGCAAAGAACTCCAGGCTGCCGTGGACCGGGTGAGGCCCGGAGTGGTCATGTACAGCGAAGGCATGGCGGTGCCC
>JAKQHS010000151.1 GCA_029557915.1 Bacteroidota bacterium
TATATGCACCATTAATGTTAACAACCAATCTTGAATCATAAAGAATGGAAGATTGGCAGCCATTTAAATTAAAGCTGATGGTCCTCTCACAATTATTGACACAATCATTGTTATTAAAAAACATCGCCGGGGTAATTGTTGTATTCGATGAAATCACAAATACGGCGGCATCCCCGCAAAACCGATTTAGATTAGTGTTAACAAAAACCGGGTTTTGATCGGTAAAGACCATCACCATACTCCCGGGCGGAATTACGCCATTGTAAGGGGCTGCGTATGGATCTTTAAAAATTGGCCCTGTGAGACAAGGACTCGATATATTCAACATCATGTTCATGCTGTTCAATAATGCAGCAGGAACGGCTTTCCATGAATTTTTGGGACCAGCCGGAGTAGTTATCGAAAGGGTTGAATTCAAAAAAAATGGGGAAGTCCCGGTAATGAACTGAAAATATTCCGATTGTTTATCCTCCGCTGAACAACCATCAACCACTATCCTCACCACCTCCGGACAGCCAATCTGCCCCAAAACCCTTTCATTCCCCAGCAGCCAGGCCACGAAGGCAAAAAAATAAATATGTAGTTTCTTCATTGACCCAGTCGAATACAGGGCCTAAAAGTATATATAATCCCGTTTTTATTCCTTGTTAAATCCTTCATTTAACAGATCATTTTTCGGTTCCGATTTTATACCTTTAGCCTTCGAAATCAACCACATGTCACCGACACTCCCTGAACAGGAACTAATACGGCGCGAGACTCTCACTGAAATCAGGGAAGCCGGCATAGATCCTTATCCCGCGGAATTGATTCCGGTGACCGGCTTCACCGCCGACATCCTCAGGCTTTTTGACGACGATCCCGGGAGATACCAATCGGTGCGCCTGGCCGGCCGGCTTATGTTGAAAAGGAGCATGGGTAAAGCCTCCTTTGCGGAACTCATGGACGCCCGCGGCAGGATCCAGCTTTACCTCAAAAAAGATGAATTGGGCGAAGCCTATGATCCCCTCTTCTCCAAATGGCTCGACCTGGGTGATTTTATCGGCGTCGAAGGTTATGTGTTCCGCACCAAGATGGGTGAGATCACCGTCCATGTCCGGGAGATCCGGCTGCTTTCTAAATCCCTGAAGGTATTGCCCGTGGTCAAAACGGATGCGGAAGGCAAGGTGCACGATGCCTTCACGGACCCGGAACTGCGTTACCGTATGCGTTATGTGGACCTTTTGGTGAATCCGGGCATACGCGACATCTTTCTTAAAAGATCAAAACT
The DNA here is from genome assembly GCA_029557915.1 of Bacteroidota bacterium. Lineage (GTDB taxonomy): Bacteria > Bacteroidota > Bacteroidia > Chitinophagales > Saprospiraceae > JADJLQ01. The sequence continues at coordinate 1,271 of JAKQHS010000151.1, forward strand.
CCTCAGCGCCCTGCGCCGTCATTTCAGCGAAAAAGGTTGGCTCGAAGTGGAAACCCCCATCCTGCAATCCATCCACGGAGGGGCGGCAGCCAGGCCTTTCATGACCCATCACAATACCCTCGATATTCCTCTCTACCTCCGCATCGCCAACGAGCTTTACCTCAAAAGGCTGATCGTAGGCGGCTTCGACGGGGTCTACGAGATCGGGAAAATGTTCCGCAACGAAGGCATGGACCGCACGCACAACCCGGAATTCACGATGATGGAGATCTACGTGGCTTACAAGGATTATTACTGGATGATGGAGATGGTGGAGGAACTCCTGGAAACCCTGGCCCTGGCCGTCCATGGGCAAACCGATATCCCCTACGGCGAGCACCTCCTTCAGTTCAAAGGGCCTTACCGGAGGCTCAGCATGCACGATGCCATCAAAGAATATACGGGCGTCGATGTCAGCGCCATGGATGAAGCTGCCCTGCGTCAGCAATGCAAAGTCTGGCATATCGAAACCGATAATTTCATGGGCCCGGGCAAACTCATCGACGAGATTTTCAGTGTAAAAGTTGAACAGCATCTCATCCAGCCGACCTATATCATCGACCACCCCCTCGAAATGACCCCCCTGGCCAAAAAACACCGCACAAAAGCCGGCTGCGTGGAACGATTCGAATTGTTTGTATGCGGAAAAGAAATCGCCAACGCTTATTCCGAACTCAATGACCCCCTGGACCAAAGGGAACGTTTTGTGGAACAACTGAAACTGGCCGCCCGCGGAGATGAAGAAGCCATGGCCCTGGACGAGGATTTCCTCCGGGCCCTGGAATACGGCATGCCCCCGACCTCCGGACTGGGCATCGGCATCGACCGGCTGGTCATGCTGATGACCAACCAGGTTTCGATCCAGGAAGTGCTCTTTTTCCCCCAGATGAAACCGGAAAAAACTTCCTGACCCAAACCAACCAAAATGCATTCATGACGAAGAAAGATACCAAGGCAAAGAGAAACGATGTGTTTAAGGCGCTGCTCCACCTTAGCCTGGTTTGGTTTATGATTCCGGTCTATGGACAGGGCTCCATCCGGCTTTTCCAGGAAGACCCCCAGCAGGAAAGGCAATGGAGGGCCCTCCGCTCAAACCGGAACGTACGCATCTTTAATTACGACACCCTTCAATACTCCATTTTAAAACAAAACCGCCCTTCCTCTTTCCAGCTCCTGATCCCCACCCTGGAAGGCGACCTGGAAGCGGAACTGACCGAAAACAAGGTCCTACACGATGATTTTGTGCTGAGCACCGACAAACATAACAACCTGGCATATACCCCGGGGCTCCATTATTCGGGCAGACTGAAAGGCCAGGAAAATTCAATGGTTGTCATTAGCCTTTTTCAAAATGAAGTCATGGCCCTGATTTCCAGGCAGGGCCGGTCAAACCAGGTGATCGGCAGGAGCCCTACGCTCAGAAGAAATTCTTTGGTGCTCTTTGATGAAGGCCAGCAGGAAGCCCCTCTATTCCATTGTCATAGCCCGGAACTGCCCAACTGGGGCGAGGGCATCCGCATCGTGAAAGGGGGCTTGCGCCAGCAGGCCGGCTGCATAAAAGTATATTTTGAACTGGGGTACAGCGTATACCAGGAAAAGGGAAGCACCCAGGCCGCCACCGACTACATTTCCGCCATTTACAACGCAGTGATCACCATCTACAACAGGGAAAGCATATCGACCTCTATCTCCGCAGTAAAAGTATGGACCTCCAGGGAACCTTATGGAACCACATCTTCCGATGCCCTCCAGGATTTTGGAGGCAATATCGGCGGAAGTTTTAACGGCGACCTCGCGCATTTCGTCCGGGTCAGTTCGGGCAGTCTCAGCGGCATTGCCTGGCTGGACATGCTCTGCGGCAACAAACCTTATGCTTACAGTGAGATCACCAACAGTTTTAATGCCCTCCCGACCTATTCCTGGACCGTCCATGTGGTAGCCCATGAGATGGGGCACAACCTGGGTTCGCCCCATACCCAGTCCTGCACCTGGCCCGGGGGGCCCCTGGACAATTGTGTTGAACCGGAAGGAAGTTGTTCCCCGGGGCCCACTCCCGTCAATGGGGGTACCATCATGTCCTACTGCCATCTCAATTCAGGAGTGGGTGTTAATTTTAACAACGGCTTCGGACCCGAACCGGGCGACCTGATCCGGACCAGGGTCAGCTCGGCAAATTGCCTCGGCACCTGTGAAGGATCGGGTAGCGGGGTTACCACCAGCCCGGACCTTGTCATCGAAAATCTGACCGCTAGCCCCCCCTCCATAACAGCTACTACGGAACGGATTACGATATCCTACGCTACTGCAAACACCGGTTCCTCCGAGGCGGGCAGCTCTCAAAGCACCACCTTCCTTTCCACCGACGCTTCCCTGTCCGGCAACGATGTTAATATTCACAATGCCAGTCTTCCGGCTATCCAGGTGAATGGCCGGCAACAAACCAGTTTTACCTATAACCTTCCCGGAAACAGCAAGTCAGGAACCTATTATTTTATCACTTGTGCCGATCAGACGGCAGGCGTTCCTGAGTTTTCAGAAGGCAACAATTGCCGGTCCACCAGTATTGAACTCAAGTTAAAGGATGCCCCGTCCATATACCCCGACCTGGTCCCGGCCCTTCTATCCAGCATGCCCCAAACGGTGACCACGGGTCAAAAGCTGGTGCTGGACGGCAAAGTTTCCAACCAGGGTAGTTCTTATGCCAATGCCCATATTTTGGAAATGGTCCTGTCTTCCGATGACCGGCTATCGGGCAATGACCTAAGCCTGTTCAAGGAAACGTTGGGGGACCTGAACCCGGCCCAATCCGTTAATTTCAAAGCCTCCCTGACCATCCCTTCCAGTCTCGAACTGGATCATTATTACCTATTGATCTGCAGCGATCCTTCCAATAACATTCAGGAATCCTCCGAATCCAACAATTGTTTGTCCTTCGCCCTGACCATTTTTTCGCCCAGACCGGACTTATTGATTAAAAATACCAGCATCAATCCCAATCCCGTGCCTTCCGGGGTCCCGTTCACGGTCCAATTTACCACCAGCAATGACGGGACGGTAAACAGCCCCGTCTCCAGGACTGCCCTCTATTTGTCAAAAAGCAACAATATCAAGGACGTCAACGACGTCCTGCTTGGCCAGATCAGCCTCAACCAGGGCCTGGCCGCCGGTGCCGGCCGAAGCGACCGGTTTACCGTGAGCAACCTGATCGCTCCAGGCAATTATTTTATCCTTATTTGTGCAGACAACCAGGAAGTCATCAAGGAGACCAACGAGGCAAACAATTGTACCGCTATCTCCGTATCCATCACCACACCCATGCCCGACCTGGTAACCGACCTGGTAACCGTTCCGGACAAGTTTTACATTGAAGACAGCCATGACGTGAAGATCGTGGTCAGGAATGTGGGGGCAGCGAATGCATCCGCCACCAGAGGTCAATTGACTCTTTTCAGCGCCGAACTTCCACCCCTGCTTCTGAAAACCTTCAATATCCCTGCCCTGGGCCCCAACGAATCCGTAACCCTGCTGGAAAAGGTCGCGGTCCGGGACCTGGCCTGGCTCGGACAGAAAAAACTAAGCGCCTGCGCCGATCATGAAGGGAAAGTCACGGAGTCCCAGGAAGCCAATAATTGCAGGGAAATCAATCTTTCCCTGATAGAACCCCTCCCCGACCTGCAGCTGGGATCTTCAGCCCTGTTCGATGAGGTCCTGGTAACCGGTACCCACCTCACGCTGCCCTTTGAAGTGACCAATCCGGGCCAGCGTCCGGCCCCGGTCTCTTTCACCGGAATCTATTATTCCAGGAAGGAAATGGTCATAGACTCCACCTCCCTGGCCCTACTCCCCGACAGCCTGCCTTCCGTTTCCCCTGGCGATACTCTCAGGGTCCTCAAAGAAGTGCTGATTCCCGAACCACTGAAGCCGGGCACCTGGTACCTGACCCTTTGCCTGGATTCAAGGAAGGAAGTCAAAGAACTATCCGAACAAAACAATTGCCAGAGTTTCCGGCTGGAACTCAGAAACCCCATGGCCGACCTGGCCGTCGACACCTTCAATGCCAGTGCGGATTCCGTATTTACAAGCCTCCCCTTCCCGGTCAAGGCCATAATTTCAAACCTGGGTGAAATTCCTGCTGAAAACTTTGTCGTTGAAGTCTATCTGGCCTCGGGTTCCGCGGCCGGGCTGGCCGCTTCCTTCAAGTTAGAGGAATTGAATCCAGGAACCCCTTGGGACACTACCCTGTTCCTGGTCCTCCCCGACAGCCTTTTCGGGCAGAAAACCGATATCAGTATCCACCTCGATCCAGGTGGTGAGATCCAGGAACCGAATCTGGAGAACAACCTGGCCGCCTTTTCCATTACGCCACTTCGCGCTTTACCCGACCTCCAGGCACTTTCCCTGCAAACTGAAGACAGTATCCTGCACAGTGGCTACCCGGCGGGGGTCAAAGTTGGCTTTCAAAACCTGGGACTGCTGCCCACTGGTATTTTCCAGGTCAGGGGCAGTTACCTGGTACCCCAGGGTATTGAAACTCTTGCGGATACCATTGCTGCTTTTTCTTTCCTGCATGGTGGATTGGCCGCTGGAGAGACAGACAGCCGGACGATTTCTTTCACTCCGGAATTGGCGCTACCTGGGGGAACATATACCCTGATCCTGGAGATAGACCCGCCTGGGGAGATTACGGAAAGCCGCGAAGATAACAACCGGATGATGCAATCTTTCAGCCTTGACCAGAGCCTGCCGGATCTCACGCCCCAGGACTTGTCGATCGCCGGCGAGCTGAGACGCGGGGAATCGATGCACGCCACCCTTCGGATACAAAATATCGGCAACTGGACCATGGCGGCCATCCGGGATACCGTTTATCTCTCTTTGGACAGCCTGTTTTCAAACGATGATCTTCCTGTAGCCCTGGCTTCACTTCCCGAGCTGGCCAAGAACCAGGCTGCCCAGGTCGATATCAACCTTGACATTCCGGACCAAGCCAGGTCGGGCACTCAATACCTTTTGCTGACGGTCAACCGCAATAGCCTGCTGGCAGAAAAAAATAAATCCAATAATTCCATTTATAAAAAAATAAACATCCCCAACCGCAAAGCGGACCTGAATCTCAGGGGCCTCCAGTTGACCAAAAACACCCTAGCGGCAGGCGATACTCTATACATTACCGATTTTATGGAAAACATCGGGGAGACGGCAGCCGGAAATTACCGGGTGCTCCATTCCATTAAAAAATCACCCCAGGACCAGGTTCCCCTGGTAACCTTCCAGGCTATCCTTTATTCAGGTTTGGAACCGGCGGGTTCCACCCGGCTGGCCTCCTTTGCCCAGATCCCGGAACAACTGAAACCGGATACCTATTACCTGATTTCATGCCTGGACGCTGATGGCGTCATCGACGAGATCCGGAAGGACAATAATTGCGGGCAACTGCTTTTTACCGTCCAAAAAAAGGAACAGACCACCCCGATGAAGAACGACCGGATCTTCACGACCTTCAAATCCTTTCCAAACCCGGTCATCCATGAGCTTCAGATACAGGGGACCTTCATCCAGTCCCTGTCCTCGATCCGGCTGACCATCCGCAATTATGCGGGCGGGGAAGTGTACCGGCGCAACCTTCCGCCGGGCAGGGACCTCAGGGAAAAGATTGATCTCAGCCAACTGCCTGCCGGCGTCTATTATTTTGACCTGGCTTCGGAAAAAGGAAGCTGGAAACAACCTTTCATCAAACTGTAATTCCGCCCGGTACCCTTGGCAATGCCTTTAAAAATCAAACGCGATGACGCCTCTTTCCTGCTCATCGTATTGGGTTGCATTTGGGGCAGTTCATTCATCCTGATCAAAAGGATCCTTCCCTGCTTCAATCCCGTCCAGTTTGCCCTGCTGCGGATCATCCTCACCGGCCTTTGTTTTACCCCCTGGTTTTTATCTTCTTTTAAAAAAATAAACCGGAAACAATTCTCCTGGCTTTTACTGCTGGGCCTGATGGGTTATTTTTTTGCCTATGCCCTGATGGGCCTGAGCCAGACCCATATCAGCAGCAGCCTGGCCGGTATCCTGGCTTCCCTCAACCCCCTGGCCACTTTTATCATTGGTATCGCTTTTTTCCGGCAATCCTTCCGATGGAAAAACTTTTGGGGCATTGCCCTGGGCCTGTTGGGCTCCCTGGTGCTGATCCTGTTTGACCGGGGCCATGGCGATATTTCCGTCGGCTTTTACAGCCTGTTTATGATCGGTTCCGTGATCTTTTCATCCATCACCATCAACATCACCCAAAATCACCTGGCCGGATTATCGCCTTACGTGATTGCCTCCGTCTCCTTTGTCGGCATGGCCCTGCCGGCCCTGGTCCTCTTTGCCTCGACGGCGGACTGGACCAGCCTGGCCGCCCATCCGCAGATCCTGACCTGCCTGATGGCCGCCGCCACCTTGGCGCTGGTAGGCACCGTAATCGGTTCGCTTTTGTATTATTACATCATCAGCAAGGCAGGAGCCCTTTATACCAGCACCGTCACCTACATCATTCCTTTAGTTGCCATTCTCTGGGGCCTGATCGACGGGGAACTGGTCCACTGGAACAGCCTGCTTGGGCTGGGCCTGATCATCGGGGGCATCAAACTGATCCGTTCCACCTGATATGCAACGCCTGCCCGACCTCTACATCGCCCACGCCGGGCTCAAAGGACGGGGAGTCTTCACCGCCCACGACATTCCCGCCGGCAGCCTGATCGAAATCTGTCCCCTCATTCTGATTCCGGGTACTCAGGCTCCGCTTATCGACCGCACAGAGATTTACAATTATTATTTCGTATGGAACGAAGGACGGCTCGCCCTCGCTCTGGGTTACGGTTCCTTGTACAATCACGACCCGGCGCCCAATGCCCGCGTAGTGTGTGATTATGAAAGCGATGAGATCCAGATCGAAGCGATCCGCGACATCGGTCCCGGAGAAGAGATCACGATTCATTACCGGGATGAAGAGGGGTTTAAAGGGAAATTGTGGTTTGAGTAGACAGTGGTCAGAAGTCAGTAATCAGCAGTCAGCAATCAGTGGTCAGTTGGCTAGTTTCACCTAATTCCTTTGCGGAACCGTCGCGCTACTGGTGGTCTTTGCGGGTTAATCTAAACATTTTTAACCGCCGAGAACGCAATGGTCGCGAAGAAAAATCGCAAAGGCCCGGTGAATTCAACAGAATGGGTAGAGTTTTTATTCGCGTCTTAAAGTGTCAACCGGTACCGAACACAAAAGGTTAAAAATTCAAGGAAAATTATTCCCTTGATTTTCGAATCCCGTAATTATTAACTTTAGACAGTCAAACCCCAGGCATATGGAACATTCCTTTCCTTGCAAGGATTGTGCGGTTCATCAATAGGCGCTGCTATTAGGGGGGTACCCTTTTTGCCG
>JAKQHS010000163.1 GCA_029557915.1 Bacteroidota bacterium
GAAAAATGATCTGTTAAATGAAGGATTTAACAAGGAATAAAAACGGGATTATATATACTTTTAGGCCCTGTATTCGACTGGGTCAATGAAGAAACTACATATTTATTTTTTTGCCTTCGTGGCCTGGCTGCTGGGGAGTGAAAGGGTTTTGGGGCAGGTTGGATGTCCGGAAATAGTGATGGTGCAGGTGGATGCCTGTACCGCGGATGAAAAATTAGGGGAATACTTTCAGTTTGTGACAGGAGACGTCCCACTCAATTTAAATATCAGTTCCCTCTCTATTGCAACTCATTTTACAAGGAACAGTTGGCAATCGGCTGCTTCGTTTATCAATACTTTGAATGCATCTGCCAATTGTCCAAATGGTCCAAAATTTGTTGATCCATATGCGGCTCCATATTTTGGAATCATTCCGGCCGGTAAAATGGTATTGGCCTTTATCGATGCAAACCCCGTGATATTCTCCTCGGCTGCAAGGCTAAGATCACTTTGTGATAAGGATGTGATCTTTGTTATCAGAGGAGGTACAAGCGATCCTCTCCCAATGTTTGCCAACAGATCGGAATGTACAGCAGACTGTGAAAGGATTATCAGCGGAATCATTGGCAATTGCAATTTTGCCATCCGATATAATCCATTTGAACTTTCAACCAACACTGGGGCGTTTATACTCGTTGAGAATAACAATACAGGGATTGCAGCGGAATCCACGGGATGTCAGTTGTATGCATTGAATTGTGAAGCCCCTGTCATTGATGTGCTTCCGAATGTGGACAGTACCGCCTGTGCAATAGATGGATTTGAGTTGCAACCATTCACCGTGGACCCCGTCTTCAGCGCCAAATATTTTACGCTCCCAAACAGGCGTGGTGATTCCTTCAACATTGGACAAATCATCACTCAATCCATTAAACTTTATGCGCATGCCTATGCGGATTGCAATCCTGCTTTAAGCGTTCAGGATTCGATTAATATCATTATAAACCAAGGGCCTCAAATTCCTTTTCAAAGTACTCAGGCTTGTGGTTTTCATGTGCTGCCCCCATTTGCCGGAACAAATCTTTCTCCCAATGTTAAGTATTATACGGGTGATTTCGGAACCGGCACCCAATACCTTCCGGGTGATATTATCCGCTCCAGTGTGGCAACCACCATTCGCCTGTATGCTTATGATGTGGATACCAAAGGGTGCGCAGCCGAAGGAGGATACTTTATTCAGTTTTTAAATCCCCCAACTATTGTTAATCCCAAAGATACCACCGTTCCATGCCGGGCAAATTATCTGTTCCCGGCCATTACCGGCACAGCCTTGACACCACTGCGAGCTTATTATACAGAAAGCATGGGCGGAGGTAACCGTATTGGACAACTGACACCGGCCACTATGAGTGGGACTTATTTTGTCTATGATACTTTTTACAATTGCTTCGACGAAGACACCTTCCGCGTAACCCTCATCCCCGTCACCCAAATCCCCAAAGACACCATCCGGAATGATACTTTTTGTAATCAACTCATTTTACCTGATATCCAAAGCGCCAGCCTCATCTACAATACCGCGAGGAATTTTACGGGAGTCAATTCCAATCCTGGGGATATTCTAAACGCCTCCACCAAACTATACGTCAAAGCGACGGCCATGGGCTGCGAAACCATCGACAGCGTGCAATACACCTACCGGGAACTGGACCTGGATCCCATCACCATCGATGAGCCCTGCAAACCCCTGCTCGATGCCCTCCCCCCGATCACCGGCGCCAATCTTACAGCCCAAGTTGCTTATTGGACCTTGCCGGGAGGCAAAGGGCAGCGGTACCTGCCAGGGGATTCCGTGCTTGCTGCAGGGGCGGGAGGAATTTATCAGTCCACCACGCTTTATGCCTTCGACAGCGTTTCATATCTCTCCGGATCCTGTACGGTGGAAAGAACCGTAGAGATCCCCTTTCATACCATTGTCGAACTCACATCCATCAGCGACACCGTCCTCGCATGCGGCCAGACCCTGGAAGTACCCCTGGTCAAACCCGATCAGGTTTACCAGGGTATGGTTTATCCTGACCGGGCGCTCACCAGCGCTTTAATCCCAGGCAGCTCAATCCCGCAATCCGGTACTTATTATGTCTACGCCAGTTATCTGTCCTGCTCGGACCTCGACAGTTTTTCCGTGCAGTTCAATACAGGGCCTCAATATTTCAACAATATTGACCTCAGTGATCCCTGCAGCGAAGTGACGCTTCTGCCGGTCAACGGTACTGATTTTAATCCGGATTCCACTTTTTATTTCAGGGGAACCTTCGGAACGGGGGACCGTTTCAGCCCCGGGATGACAGTCAACCAGGCTGATACCTTTTATATTTTCGACCTGAGCCAGCCGATGTGCCTGGTCCAGGATACCGTCGTAGTGAGTTTTAATTCACAGCAGGGCTTCAACCTTCCGGCCTCGCCCTGGGATGCCTGCGATTCCATCCGGTTGCCCAATGACCCCACGGTTGGCAACCTGCAATATATTGTGCAAAACGGAGATGCCGTCGATATCAAGTTTCCCGGTGACTGGATCACTTCCAGCATGCGTGTCGAGGCGGTCGGCGGAGATCCAAATTGCCCTAGGCGGGAAACCATCACCATTCGTATTGCCCAAACCCCGGAACTGGTCCCCATGCGGGACACCCTGCTCTGTGATCCCTTGCGTTTGCCTGTCCTGACGGGTAAGAACCTGGCGGACCCCCATTATCATACCTTGCCCAATGACGGCGGCGAATCCCTGTACGCCGGGGATACCGTATTCCAAACCGGCACCTATTATCCCTTCAGCCGGAACGGGGCTTGTGTGGATGAGGACACCGTACAAATCACCATTGTCAATAGGCCCAGGATAAATAAGTTAACCGATCAGAGGGTTTGTGAAAAATATATCCTGCCCCTGCCTGCCGGAGCCAATTTGGATTCCCTTTATTATTATGACGATCGCTCCAGGCAGGGAGAGCGTTATGCCATCGGCGACACCCTCCGCCGAAGCATGAAAATATATGCTTACCAGGATGTGCCATTATGCCCAGCTATTGATTCTATGGTCATCACCGTGTTAGACAGCACGACCACGGAATTCATGCTCTCCGATACCTTGTTTTGTGTGGGCACACCCCTTTTGGCCAACCATACCGGCGACCGCGGCCCTGAAACTACTTTTACCTGGGCTTTTTCCGGATCCACCCAGGTGACCTTTAAAGGAGGTAATGCGGACCAACGCTGGGACCTCGGCCCGGGGAATTACAACATCACCCTTTCCGGGGAAACCGGCAGTTGTGATGGCCCGCCCACCACACACAGCGTCCGCATCCACGATACTCTTGCAGCCCTCACCGGGCTCAATTGCACCCGCGGACCGGACAATATTGCCTTCCGCTGGAACCAGGTGCCCGGAGCCCTTGAATACGGGATCGAGTTGCTGGCCGGACCGACAGGGGTAAGAACTCCCTTTGAGATGTTGTTTTCCAACCTGGCGCCCGGCCAACCGGTGGGTATCCGGGTGACCCCTTTGGGAGGCATTCCCTGTGCCAATGGCCAGGCGGATTCGCTGGTCTGCTTTCCTACGGTTTTATGTGAGCCTGTGACCGTAGAAATAACCCAGGAAGGCCCATTTTGTTCCGGCGATGGTCCGATCGAACCGGTGGCATTGATCCGGGGCGCTTCAGACCCGGCTTCCTACACACGGACATGGTCCGGGCCGGGAATGGTCCGGGATACTTTTTATCCGGCCCAGGCGGGTCCCGGAGAACATATCATCACCTTTACCCTCACCCGGGACAGTTGCATCTTTACCGACACCGTGGTATTCCGGGTCGGCGGTGGTTCGGTACAGATCCTCAATGACCAGGGCACCATCTGCAATCCTGCGGATCAGGACCAGTTCAACATCCGGATGTTCATAGACGCATTCGACAGACCCTATGATGTCCACTATACTTATAATGGGCGGCCTTCCGCTTTTCCTTCCGGGTCCGACACTTTTACCCTTTCGGTAAGGTCCGGTGTGATCCGGATCGACAGCGTGGTGGACGCTTCAGGTTGCAGCCTGCCTATCAACAGCATGGCGGGCACTGACAGTTTCCGCCTGGTGCAACCCCTGGCCCCCGTGGACACCCAGTTTATCTGTGATTTTGGCCGAAGGGCCTGGTCTTACCAGGTGGTGATCAACAACCCCAATCCTGCTGAACCGATGCTCGTGCTTTCAGGGGGTGGAACGTTCCAGGACTCGCTGTACACCTCTCCGCCGGTGCCTTTCGGGCAAAGGCATCTGGCCAGGATCAGCCGGGATGCGGCCTGTGATACCCTGGTTTTCGACCTGACTTTCAGTTGCGACTGCACCCCGCACCGGGATACCGTGCCTACCGCGGTCCAATGCGAAGGGGATACCGTAGTCATCGGCAACCGGACGTACACGGCCGGCAACCCTTTTCATATCGATACCATCCCGCCCTCAGTGATTGGAGCCTGCGACACCTTCCGGGTCGTGAATATCACGTTTTTGCCCCGCGGTCGCCAGGTGCTCAATCCGGTGTTTTGCCCGGGGGATACCCTAAGGGTGGGCAATGTGGTTTTTAGTCATAGCAACCCAACAGGCGAAGTGTACCTGCCGGGTATGGCGGCCAATGGCTGCGACAGCGTGGTGGTCGTGCAGGGGTTGGCATTGAACCCGGTGACGGTCACCATCAGGGACACGATCTGCGCCGGCGATACCCTCCGGATTTCGGGGATTGAATTTCATAACGGCCACCGGGCGGATTCGGTGCGCCTCGCGGGCGGGGCCGCCAACGGATGTGATTCCGTGGTTTATTTTTTCATTCATGTGGAAACGCTCCAGGCCGAGGTGACCCAGGAGTCTTCGGGTTGCGGGGCATTGACCAGGCGGTCCATCCTGGTGCGCAACGTCACAGGCGGTTCATTTCCCTATTCCTTCAGCACCAATATCGTGATGGACCTGGACATGAACCAATTCCCGTTCCGCACCAACCTCTTCGGCGGGGACAGCTTTGACCTGGTCATCCGGTCCGCATTCGGTTGTGAAAGCATCACTCCCATTGGTTTTACTCCCATCAGTTCCAACCAGGTGATGAGCCTGGGGCCCGACCGGGAGATCATCCTCGGCGACACAGCCCATTTGGGCATTCAGAGCAATTATACCATCGGTTCCCTGCGATGGCTCAGCCAAAACAGCCTTTCCTGCACCAATTGCCTCAATCCGGTGGCCTCGCCCCTGCGTTCCAGCCTTTATATCCTGGAAGCTTCGGATGCCAACGGTTGCCCCAAAAGGGATTCCCTGTGGATCCTGGTCGACCCGGACATCAATATTTTCGTACCCAACCTGATCAATACTTCAAGTACGGATGACCGCAACCGGCTTCTTTTTATCCATCCCCCGGCCCAGGTTCAGTCGGTGGACCGCTTCACCCTCTTTGACCGCTGGGGCACCCTGATCATGAGCCATGACCAGCTCGGCCCGGGTGGCCAGCCGATCGAAGTATGGGACGGACGCTTCCGCAACGAGGATGCCCCTCCCGCCGTCTATGTGTATAAGCTGGAATACACGACGTTTGACGGAAAACAAAAAGTGAAGTATGGGGATGTGACGTTGATCAGGTGAGAGGAGTGAGGATTGAGGGGTGAGGTTTGAGGATTGAGGATTGAGGTACGGGTGATTACTGAGTATTGTTGTCACTCACCACCCACCACCCACCACCTACCTGTACACCACCGCTTCCCTGATCGCCTGTTCCTTCAGATGCAGATATTTCAAACGTTCGGGGTCATTGAGGTAGGCGGCCAGGGATTCTTCGGAAGGAAAAGATACCAGGTGGACTTCAAAGGGCGGCTCCAGGCTCCCTTCTATTTTTTGTTCTTTTTGGGGCCTTAGCCTCAGCAACAATTCACCTCCATGGTTCGACATCAATGGGAGTACCCTGGATTCAAACTCGAGGAAGGATTGTTCGGCCTCAGGGCCGGGATGAAGATAGATGACCTGAGTGATATGCAACATGGTATTTGGGATATGAAGCTGCAAAGGTCGTAAAGAGTGCAAAGACCCGGCAATGGAATGATGGGTTATTTTCTATTATAGATTCAAACATCGCTCGCAGCGGTGAATCAAGATGATGCACCAGTATTTAGCGCAAAGGCGCAAAGGCGCAAAGAAGCTGTAATGGAAGGGAGGTAATGTATTTATACGGATTCCCACTGCACTCTCAACGCCCACAGTGATAACTAAAGAAATGATGCACCGCAATGATGCCCAAGGACTCAAATTCCGATATCAGCCGAGTGAGTACTTACAAACTTGCCAACTTGCTAACTGACTAACTGACTAACTGCATCACCTTTTCCCACCCCTTCCATGCCTCCCTTTCAACCCGTCCGGGCCCAGGGGCGCCTGTACTTTCGGCCGGCCGGTCAGGGAAATGCCGGGCTCTGGTTCTTGGCCCGAGCCATAAGCCCTGTTTCTCCTCGGTTCCTTGTAAACGAGATCTCCGTATTTCTTTTCGCTTTCGCGGGCCGCGTAATCGATGAGGGCCGGAAAATCGCGCTGGGTGATGATGCGGACCGTATCTCCAAAAATTTCTTTGACCGGGAATTTATTATTCAGTTGGATATAAATGGAATAAAACTGGTTTGGATCGGCCTGGGAGGGCAGGTCCGGCAGGCTCAACACCAAGGGGCCGTTTGGGCCAACAACATACTGCGGGAGGAGAACGGGTTCAATGCAGGGATAGATTCCGAATTGTCTTTTTTTGACCACTTTACCGCTAGGGAGCCGGATCCGGTTTGACCACCAGTCCCCTTCCACAGAGAGCATGGCCCGCCTGGACTCTTCCAGGGTAGGCAGTGCGCCCAGCCTGGTCAGGCTTTCCTGGAGGACCTGGTTCATGGCCTCTTCAAAGGGAAGGTCGCTTTTAAGGGCCTGTATACCGAGCAGGATACCCAGCATATTGGAATAACCATCCTCAATGGAAAAGGCGGAATACCGTTCCGGGAGCATGGGGATGAGGGAGGTGCCGTTCCAGGTGCCGATTTCATGCCATACGGAAAGATCATAGGCGATTCGCCCGGCCAGGACCATCAGGTCTTCGTCTTTCAGGGATTGGGGTAGGGATACCTGGAGCAGTTTGGGGCCTCCTTCGTAACCGAGCTTATGCGTAAATCCCCTGCTGCCTTCGGACTGGTATTTTTTTATCAGGCTGTACAGGAAGGCCGTCCAGTCCGCCTGGTCCCGGACATGGCCAATATCCACAAATCCTCCGTTGCGGGTGTACAGGATCCCGTTGCCTTCCTCCTTGCTCCCCAGATAAGTATGGGGCCCGATCCGTTCCATCCCGGTGATGTCGTTGTACCGCACAAAAGGCAAACCGGTCATCTTCATATTGACCCCAAAAGCGCAACAGGTGCGAATGATGCGGGGCGGGGCCGCGGCCAGTTTGTGTTCAGGCAGCGCTAAAGGCATGGATCGTACAGGAGTCAGAATCCAGATGGAAATAATAATGAGGAACAGCCTTGTCTGCATGAAAAAGAAGGCAAAAATAGTAATAAATGAATGAAAGTCAGTGGGGTAGATTCTTAATGGGAGGTTAATTTAGTTAGTAAGTTGGCAAGTTAGCTAGTTAGCTAGTGCCGCGCCAACTATTATTGCCTAAAAACAGCTAATGGTTTTCGGTTGCTGCCTTTTTCACGGTTTCTAATTGAAAGATACCGATAAATCCGTTTTCTTCTTTCCGAATGACTTCTATCATCCGAGTTGGATAGACA
>JAKQHS010000165.1 GCA_029557915.1 Bacteroidota bacterium
TGGAGGGTAGTTTTGGAACCGAGAAAAATCATTATGGACTTAAACGAATTCTGGCCAGAACAAAGGCTAACGAGATGGTGTGGATCTTTTTTGGAATCCATACCGCAAATCTTTGTCGGATTATTGATCGAATCCAGTCACCAAAAAATAAAATCAAAGCAGCTTAGATCATATAAATAAGGATCACTCAGGCGAATGGGATGGAATACCTGTGTTTTCCACCAAGTTATGAACATACTAACAGCGATTTTCCTCTTGAAGCGCTATTAAATTGGCTTGTTTGACCCGGAACAACCCATGTTTATAGAATCCACTACCACAATAACAAGAAAATAAAATTCGGTCGTTCTAAAAAATGACCTTACTCCTGAATTTCCCTGCTTTAATGCGATATCCGGAGAGCAAGAAAAGGCCGATCAGGCAGTATCGAATTCCTTTATCTCTTCGGATATCCTGCGATCCCTTTGGCTTCTTCGATCTGCTGGGTATGGCGGTTGGAATGTCCGGCAATGAAGATTACGAACTGGTAGGCGTCCATTTTTCCAAAAGCGCGGGTCACTATATGATTCCGAAAGTCCAGATCCGAATTTTTGATCAGCTCAGCCAGGGCCTCTCTTCTCTCTTCAAAAACCGTCCAGGCTTCTTCAAAGGATTTAAAGCCGGTATTGAGGGGCTCAAAAGGCGCTGCGGTTTTGAACTTGCTGCTCCGGTCCATGATATTGTTTTTAATCTGGAGATCGGTGGTGGTCAGGCGGGCTTTGGTGGCGGGATCGGCCGGGGCCTGGAGGGCTGCATCCAGGGTGGCTCTCAGGGCTTTTTCAGAATAGGCAATATGATATAAACATTCCAGCGGGGACCAGGCATCCTCGGCAGGATGGAAATTCAACTGCGCTGCAGAAAGTCCTTTCAGGCTCTTTTTTAATTCCTTGGTTGTCCAGTCGATAAACTCAAGCGCTTCCTTTCGTTCATCCCTGGTGAGACTTTGAGTGAACGCAAGCTGACCAAACAAGATGGAAAACAGGAAAGCGATGGTTTTTTTCATGCAAAGTATTTTGGTAGTTCAAAGGTAACTGCCCTCGTTCATACTGGTTAATCCTATTCGACCCGCTTCGGGGTCGCGGGATACCCGGTTAACCCGGAGGCTGCGCCTTCGGTTAGTCGTTTTAGAGGTTATTACTTTTACCTGTGATTCGTATTAGAGTTTAGGGCCATTCACCAACCACTGACTACCAATCACCCCTCAGGACTTTTTATTCATCAAATACTCATCAAACCATTCCGCGTTGCTCTGCAGGGTCTTCAGAACCATTTTGGGTTCCTGCGGTCCGTGCGGTTGACGGGGTAGGGCCAGCAGGCGGACCGGCACTTCCCTTCTCCGAAGTGCGTTGTAAAACATGACCGCATTGCTGAAGGGCACCCGTTTATCCGCCTCCCCGTGCTGAAGCAGTACAGGCGTATTGACATTCTGCACAAAACGAAGGGGAGAATGTTTGTCATACAAACTCCAGTCGTTCCAGGGATCCGCTTTGAAATAGGAGGGTAAAAATCCTTCAATATCATCGGTCAGGTTTTGATGTGCCAGGTCCACGACCGGAGCTCCGATGCTGGCGGCCTTAAACCGGTTGGTATGTCCTACGATCCAGCTGCTCATAAACCCGCCATAACTCCATCCCATCACGCCCATGCGGGAGGTATCGGCCACACCAATGCGGATGACTTCATCGACCCCGTCCATGAGATCTTCATAATCCATACCCCCCCAGTCTTTCCGGTTGGCCATGCGGAAGTCCGCTCCATATCCGGATGAACCCCTGGGATTGGGTCTGAGGATCGCAAATCCTTTTTCAGCGAGGCCGGCCAGGGGATAGACTGCCTGGTTGGAGGCAATACAGGTTTGTTGGAATACCCCGGCGGGCCCACCATGTACATTTAATATAAAAGGAACTTTTTGCCCGGCCTGGTAATTCACCGGATAAGTCAGCAGACCTTCGATCTCTTTACCGTCTTTTGATTTCCAGCGAATGACCTCGGTCCTGGGCAGGGTTTTGGATTTCCAGGCTTCGTTGATATTGGAAACCAGTATGGGTTTGTATTCATGGATGGTGCTTAGATAAACCTGAGGCAGGGTACTTGCATTCTGAAGGACAAAGGCAAGATGACCCCCTGTTTTGTTAAGGTTCGCAGCACTGAGGTGCATGCGACTGCCCGCATTCCATTCCTTTGCAGAACTCCCATCGACGGAAAGAATATAGACGGAGCTCATCGTTTTATTGGATTCATTGACCAGTAAAGAACGGCTGTCTGCGGTCCAACCGATCAACGAAGCGTTTTCATCAGGTGTGGCTTTGAGCTTCCAGGTCTTTCCGTCAGCCAAAGAATAAATCCGGATATGTTCCGGACCGGACCAATCCACAGGATCCGTGGTGCTGGCGTAGGCTAGGTACTTGCCATCCGGGCTGAACAGGGGATTGGACTCGCCCGCACCGCTATTTGCTATGGATTTTATTTTGCCGTCTTCCAGGTTTATTAAGGAAATATCGCTATACACATTGTCGTTGACTTCGGGGCTTTTACCGTGGCTGAAGATGATTTGTTTTCCATCCGGGCTCCAGTCAAATGCATTGACATTTAAATCCTGTTCGGTTAGTTTTTTCATTACCCTGGCCCCGGCCGAATCCTTTTGATCCAGCTTCAGGACATAGAGCCGGTTTTGTTTTATCTTTTCATCCATATAATACCAGTCCTCTTTTCCCTTGGTATTTTTCTCATCCTCCCCGGTGACGGGGTCTGCAATCACACAGGCCAGGGACCGTCCATCGGGACTCCATTTATAATTGCCTATTCCTGATTTTACGTCCGTGATTTTTTCAGCTTCCCCGCCGGCCACCGGAAGGAGGTAAAGATTGTTTTTCCCGTCCCGGTTGGATACAAAACTGATCCATTGTCCGTCCGGGCTCCAGGCCGGTTGGGCCGAGTTTTTATCCCCCCGGGTCAATGGCATCTGTTTTCCCGTTTTGATGTCCGTCATCCAGATCTGGTTGATGTATTCACTGCGGTCGGCGGTCATCACCGCTTCCCGGACTGCATACAATACTTTGGAGCCATCGGGAGAAGCCGTGACTGCAGTAATGTTTTTGAGTTCAAGGCATTTTTCTGCGGTCCAGGCGGATTGGGCAAGCAGATAATAACCGCAAGAGAGCAGAAATACGGAAAGGACTGTTTTTTTCATTTGGGTCAATGGATTTTTTGATTTGAAGTTAAGGAAATTTGAGAGCTGAATACCGGGGTGAAGGCTAATACTCTTATGGTCCTTTGACCCTTACCCGTTGACCTTTTCTCCTTTGATTAGCCTTCCTCCCCTTCCATTCTCCTGGGCTTCATCGGCTTCGCCTGTTTGATCCGATAACTCAGGGATAAGTTGACCTGCCTTACCCTGGGCCGGATATTCCCTTCCGTGAAGAAATTGGGGCCCTCGCTCACTATACGCATGCGGCGGCTGTTGAATACGTCCAGGACACTGAGGTTGAGCGTGCCTTTGTCTTTCCAGAGGTCCTTGCTGACCGACAGGTCCGCAAAATAGAGCGCCTTTCGTTTCCCCTGGGCGGTTCGCTGAGGCGCTTCATAATTGGCCCGTAACTGGATGTCCAATCCTCGGGGCAGGGTAAAGCGGGAAGTCTGGCGGGTAAACCAGCTGTAGGTATAGGCCCGGTAATCCGGCAGGATATTGGTGCCGTCGATGTCCGCGTAAAAATAATTGAAATTGAAATCCAGCTTCCACCAGGGTAAGGGAGAATACCCGCTGGTGAATTCCACCCCCAAGGCTCGTTCGGATAAAAGGTTTTCGGTCCGGGTGACCGAATTTCCGGATTCGTCCACCAGGCGGATGCGCTCGATCCGGTCCCGGGTATTGCGGAAATAAACGGACGAAGTCAGGGATCCTTTTTCAAAAGTTTTGATATGCCCCAGTTCCAGGGCATTGCTGAATTCGGGATCCAGGTCCGGATTGCCGCTGAAAAAATTGCGGGCATCCGAAAAAGTCACATAAGGGCTCAAATCATTGTAAAAGGGCCGTCTCACCCGGCGGCTGTAGCTCCATTGCAAGGCGTTTTCACGGGGCAGGCTCAGTGTGAGGTGTACGCTTGGGAACAGATTGACATAGTCCCGGGGATTCACCTGGTTGGTTTCCTGCAGGGTAGTTTTGACATCGGTCCATTCCGCGCGCAGGCCGGCCTGGTACGAAAACCGGCCGCTTTTATTCCCCAGGATCCCATAGGCGGCATGGATGTTTTCATCGTAAAGAAAGATATTATCCAGACCCGGCAACGGAATAAAGGTTCCTGTTTCATTTTTCTGGCTGACCACATAATCGTTGACCATGTCCCGGAAACTGCTTCGGATGCCTGTTTCCATTTTCCCTTCCTTTCCGATGGGCCTGACATAATCCAGTTGCAACAGGTATTGTTTCTCAAACTCGTCATTGACCGACTTTTGGACCAGGTTCCGGCTGAGGTCCTCCGTTCCATCCGATAAAAAAAATTGTTGCCCGTAGGTTTGATCGGAATTTTCCCAATAATCGATGTATTTCACTTCGGCAATCAATTCATGACCTTTTTGGTCAAAAGCTCTTTTATAATTGATTGAAAATTCGGAATTGGGTTCGATCTCGTCCTCATCCTGCTGTCTTTTACTGAGATTCGGGCTTCCGCCCAGGTTTTCGAGGTAATCCTGGTATTGAATGTTGAGTAATCGATTGCCCTGGCTGCGACGGTAGAGGTAGGCCGCAGTGAGAATGCTCTTTTCTGAGAAAAAATAGTCGAGTCCGCCGCGTACATTGTTGTTAAATCCGGTGAAGGTCCCCCGGTTGGTTTGTTCGAGCAGGCGGGTGGTATCGCCATATACTTCCTGGTAAAGGGAACTTCGGATCAATTGATCCCGGTACGAAATACCGTAATTGATAAAAAAATTGAGTTTGTTGCGCCGGTAATTAAAATTGGCTGCCAGCCCGAAATTAGCCGGGTTCCCGGTGATCAAATCCACGGAGCCGTTGAATCCCTGGCTGCGGTCCTTTTTCAATACAATATTGATAATGCCTGCCATGCCCTCGGCTTCATACCGGGCGGAAGGGTTGGTGATGATTTCCACTCTTTCGACCAGGTTGGCCTGCAACTGCTGGAGGCCGCTGCCCCCTTTGATGCTTACCAGGCCGGATGGTTTGCCGTCGATCAGGATCCGGACATTATCGCTGCCCCTCAACTTGACCCCGCCTTCCGCGTCCACCGACACGGAGGGAATGTTGGTAAGGATATCCGAAGCGGAGCCTCCGGCATTAGCAAGATCTTTGCCCACATTAAAAATCTTTTTGTCCAGGGCAAGCTGCATGGAGCTTTTTTCGGCCTGAACGACTACTTCTTCCAGGGTGCTGACCAGAGGCGCCAGCTGGATGGTCCCCAGGTCGTGCCGGGAATGTTCTTTTGATAATATAAAGGAAGAAGTGGTTTTCCCTCTAAAGCCCATAAAATCCAATCGCAGAAAAAACTCACCGTATCCTGCTGAAATCGCGAAGCTTCCGTCGTCGGTGGAGAGGTCGCCGTTGACCAGGCTGCTGTCCATCACCGATAGCACCTGGATGCTCGCAAAGCCCAGCGGCTGTCCGCTTAAGGAGTCAACGATCCGGCCTTTTACCTGTGCATTTTTAGCCGTCTGGCCCTTTATGCCAAAAGGAATAAACAAGAATAAGAGGGAAAAAAAAGAGGCGGCTTGTTTTAATTTCATTGGATGCCTTTGATATAAGCCCGCAAAGGTACCCAATGTATTTCCTTAAGGGCATGGCCGTTCGACGGTCCGGGAAGTTTTTTCGTCAATGATGCCGGGGTAGGTGCAGATTTTGATCATATACTCTGTTTATATTCTAATTCCGGGCTAAAGCCCCTTACTTCATTAAGGTCAGCAGACCCCAGGCTAAAGCCATGGGGTTGGCTATGTTATCTGTCTATAATCCCGGTTTTCAGGCCAGGGGTTATGCGCCAACCACATGATTGGGCTTTAGCCTCAAACACTTCAGATTGCTTGTTATTAGTTTAATGAGCTTACCTTAGGCTAAATCCAAAGGCTGCAATACTGCCTATACAGGTGCTGCTAACCCTAACTTCCATATCCCCGGCCTTTAGGCCGGGGGTTATACGCCAACCACATGATTGGGCTTTAGCCCCAGGCCGCTCGAATGCTTATAATGTATCACTATCCGTCAATTCCCTTTTATAAATAAAAACCAAAGCGAATCCTTAGCTCGGATAAGTCGCTTATTTTTATCCCCTTCAATCCACTTTCATATGAAAAAACTGATATTCTTTTTTATAGTCCTGGTTTTAGCCGCTGATACCAATGCCCAAAAACCCCTCTACACCGCCCCCTTTGGCATCCAGGCCTTCACCTTTCGACGCAGTTTTCCCAACAGCATAGAAAAAACCCTGGATGCCATTGCCATGATGGGATTTACAGAGATCGAAGGCAGCGGCGGCCGCATTGCCCCTGAAGATTTCAGGAAACTTTGCGAAGCCCGGGGAATCAGTATTCCGTCTACCGGAACGGGCTATGAACAACTGGTCAAAAACCCCATGGAAGTGGCTGCCCGCGCCAAAGCCCTTGGGGCCAAATACGTGATGTGCGCCTGGATCCCCCATAAAAACGGAGCTTTCAATTTTGAAAATGCCAAAAAAGCCGTGGAGGATTTTAACGCAGCCGGAAAAGTGTTGAAGGAGCAAGGCATTACTTTCTGTTATCATGTCCACGGCTATGAATTCTGGCCTTATGAAAAAGGCACGCTGATGGATTATATCATCAAAAACACCAATCCGGAATACGTTTCCTTTGAAATGGATGTGCTCTGGACCCAGTTTGGCGGGGGTGATCCGGTCAAACTACTGAAAAAATACAAAGACCGCTGGAAGCTCATCCATCTCAAGGACCTCAAAAAAGGAGTTAAAAAAGACCTGACCGGAGGCACGTCCACCGAAAACGATGTCGCCCTGGGCACAGGAGAAATCGATATCCCCGGCATCATCCGGCAAGCCAATAAAATCGGGATCAAACATTTTTTTATCGAGGATGAAAGCAATAATATTCTGAGCCAGGTGCCCCAGAGCGTGGCTTACCTGAAGAGCTTAAAAAAATAAGCTTTTTTTCATTGCCTTGGGATCAGTAATCCTGCAGGGATCTCCGGGAGACCTTGACTGCTGAGATAAAGAACCGTTATCTTTATTAAATGACCCCTTTTAAACTCTTTTATCATTCAGCCTGTATTTTATGGATGGTCTGCATTTCCTCATCCTGTGCAGCAAGGGGAGATTCGCCGGACTTGATTCTGGTGGGCAGCACCCCCGGCGATGATTTGATCAAATCTTTACTGGCCATTCCTCCGGAGACTAAAATTGACTTTATCAAATGGAACCTTGCCCTTAGTCCTTCTAATACGGGTCAGGAAACCTTTGTACTTGGAATGGTAGTGGGAGAATCGCAACCCAATACCCTGGGTTTTATCGGGGGCGGAAAGCCGCTTACGATTAAGGGGACCTACCGGGTTTCTAAAGAAATGGGCGGTCACCGGGGAGCGGAAACAGTCAGGCTGACCAGTGAATCCCTTCCCTCCGGAATTTCGCTGGCAAAACTCAACGATAACCTGTTTCATCTCCTGACCCCGGAAGGCAAACTGATGATCGGGAATGGGGGCTGGAGTTATTCGCTCAACCGGAAATACCCTGTTCCCCTGACCGGACCATCCGCATTTTCAAATCCTTTCAAGCCCGCCGGTGAACCTTCCTTTGAGGTTGTTTTTGACGGCCGCACCCCCTGCCGGGAGATTGCTGCCGAACATCCGGAAATGAATGCGAGCCCCTCTTGTTTCAAATTAAAATGGAGATTAATCCTCCACCGGGATTCCGTAAATCATCTTCCTACGACCTTTACGATCCGTAAAGTGGTGGACAATGAACCCCGGGATGTGACGGGTACCTGGACCATCCTGAAAGGAATTCCCTCCAATCCGGATGCGGTCATTTACCTGCTCGATCCCGACAAGCCCGCTGAGTCCATTTCATTCCTTGCCGGGGATGAAAATGTATTGTTTTTTCTCAACAGGAATCACGAGCCCTATATTGGAAACGAAGATTTCAGTTTTACCATGAACCGGAGAATCCAATAAACCGTTCCTGCCCGATTTTCCCCAATCCTTCGGTACCTCTGGATACTGAACCTTCCTGTTAAAATCCCTTCAGGTAAACTTCTTAATTTCATTCAGCCAAAGCCCGACCGGTCATGAAAACCATCCCCTTTTTATCCGTTTTAATACTTGCCCATATCCTTTGCGGATCCGGACCGGCTAAGGCCCAGATCGAGCTGAGGGTCAAACCCAACGAGATCCGTTCCACAGTCTCCCCCCAGATGTGGGGCATCTTTTTTGAGGACATCAATTTCGCGGCGGACGGCGGACTCTATGCCGAATTGATCAAGAACGGATCCTTCCAGTTCCCTTTGCCCTTCACAGGGTGGAAAGTAAATAAGGTGGATTTTAAAGACAAAGTGCTTGTGGTGAACCAGTCCAGCGTAAAAAACGGAAATACCCGTTATGTACGGATTGCCAAATCATCGGACAGTTCCGTTTATAATATCGTCAATGAAGGATTCCGGGGAATCGGTTTGCATAAAAATGCAGGATACACTTTTTCTATGCGGGCCAGGACCATCAGCGGGAATCTCCGCCTGCGGGTCGAGGTCCTTCGTGAATCGGGACAATCCCTGGTCCGGGGCGATATCGCCAACCTCAAGGGAGGGTGGACTGATTACACCCTTCCCCTCACTGCCCCGGACTCTGAATCAAAGGGTCTCCTGAAAATTGCCTTTCTGGGCACTGGGGTGGTGGAAATAGACTTGATCTCCCTCTTCCCGGTCAATACTTATAAAAACCGGCCCGGCGGCTTAAGGGCCGACCTGGCGGCTATGCTCGACAGCCTCAAGCCGGGGTTTGTCCGCTTTCCCGGTGGTTGCATCGTGGAAGGCCATACCCTGGCCAGCCGGTATCAATGGAAAAAAAGGTGGGACCAAAACAGGAGCGGGAATTGTCCATCAACCGGTGGAATATGGAATTCCCAAGAAGGGCGGCACCGGACTATTATCAGTCCTTCGGCCTGGGTTTTTATGAATATTTCCAGTTGTCGGAAGATCTGGGCGCCGAACCTCTCCCCATCCTCAATTGCGGCATGGCCTGCCAGTTCAACAGCGGCGAGGTCGTTGCCATGGATGACCTGGGGCCTTATATCCAGGATGCCCTGGACCTTATTGAATTTGCCAATGGCCCTGTACAAACCAAATGGGGCAAACTCCGTGCGGACCTGGGACATCCGGCTCCCTTCAACCTCAAGATGATCGGCATCGGAAACGAACAATGGGACGAACAATATTTTGAGCGTTATCAAAAATTTGAACAGGCCCTGAAAGCCAAATACCCGGCTATACAACTGGTCTCCGGTTCGGGCCCTTCCGCCCAGGGAAATCGTTTTGATTATGCATGGTCCCAACTCAAAGATTCCAAAGCCGCCTTTGTGGACGAACATTATTATTTGCCCCCGGCCTGGTTTTTTGCCAATGCCCGCCGTTACGACCATTACGACCGCAACCGCCCCAAAGTCTTTGCCGGAGAATACGCGGCCCACGACAAGGAGGATGCCCAGCCGGAATCGCGCAACACCTGGCTAAGCGCCCTGGCCGAAGCCGCATTCATGACCGGATTGGAGCGAAATGCCGATCTGGTGCGCATGTGCTCTTATGCCCCCCTGCTGGCCCATGTGGAGGCCTGGCAATGGAGGCCCGACCTGATTTGGTTTGACAATCTTCGGGTCATGGCCACACCGAATTATTATGTACAAAAATTATTTTCCACCAACCGGGGAAGTCACATGATCCCCATTACCCGGCAGGATTCAGTCATAGCGGGGCAGGACAGCCTTTATGCGTCCGCTGTCCTGGATAAAAATCAAAACCAGGTAATTATCAAACTCGTGAATGCGGCGCGAAAGGCACAAAAAATAAACATCCTCATCGACGGGTTGCCCCCGGATAAATTCCAGGCCCGGGGCACGGTCTTGTCTTCCAATGCGGACTTGGCGTTTAACCGGATGAATAGCCCTTCGGTCATAACGCCAAGGGAAACCAGCTATACGATTGAGAGTGGGGTGCTGACGGAGGATTTCCCGGCGAGGTCGGTCCAGGTGATTGTTTTGCAGTATGGGTCTATCCGGCGATGAGGGTTCGCGTGGAGAGTTTCACACGGAGAACACGGGGAACACGGAGGTATGTTTTTATAAAAAAAACGGAAAGACTTTTTAAAAACGCCTTGAGCTCTACCTGCCCAGTGCAAAAAATTCCATAGCTTTTTATAAATTCCGTGCTCTCCATTTAGTTTCGCACGGAGAACACGGGGAACACGGAGAAATATTTTTTATAAAAAAACAGTAACGCTAATTTAAAACTCCGTGAGCAATGTCTGACCCTTGCAAAAACTCCAGAGCTTTTTATAAATTCCGTGCTCTCCATTTAAAAAAAAATGAAAGTACTTAATTGCACCACTCCTGGCCACTTTGAATACCAGGACAAACCAGAACCAGCATCCCGGGCAGGTTATTCTCTACTCCGCATACAAAAAGTCGGGATATGCGGTACCGACCTTCATGCCTATAAAGGAAGGCAACCTTATTTTGAATATCCAAGAATCCTTGGGCACGAGGTGGCCGCAGAATATGTCAGTGGGGATGCGCCGGATATCCGTCCGGGGGATCTATGCACTTTTCTGCCTTATATATCCTGCGGTTCCTGTATCGCCTGCCGGTCTGGCAAAACGAATTGTTGCAGCCGGCTTGTGGTCTGTGGAGTTCATTTGGATGGCGCCATGGCTGAATACTATCTGGTCCCCTCTCCGCTCATCATCCCCGGAGAAAATTTAAGCGAAGACGAACTCGCCCTGGTTGAACCCATGTCCATCGCCGCACATGCCATTCGGAGGGCAGAAAACATCAAAGGAAAACAGGTGCTGATCTTTGGTGCGGGCCCGATCGGTATGTGTACATCCATCTTGGCCTTGCAGGCCGGAGCGGTGGTTGGACTGGCTGATGTTCACGCGGGCAGGCTGGCCTTTGCATCCTCCTTTTATTCAATCCATACCTTCCTCAACCGGGATCCATCGCATTTTATAAATGAAGTCCGAAACTGGACCAACGGAGACATGGCCCCGGTGGTCATCGACGCGACGGGAAATTTGCAAGCCATTGAATCCGGGCTTCAGTACCTGGCCCATGGAGGACAATTTATACTGGTCGGCCTTCAAAAAGAAGCCTTTCATTTTTCCCATCCTGAATTTCATAAACGGGAAGCCACCTTAAAAAGCAGCCGGAATGCTACCCGTAAAGATTTTATCCGGGTCCGGGATCTGATAAAAAATAAAACCCTATCCGTAGATCCGCTGATTACCCACCGCATCCCTTTTGGCGTCGTAGCGAAGCAGTTTGAAACACTTTACGATCCCGGCAATCTGGTCATGAAAGCGGTGATAGAGTTTTAGCCTGAGGCCGGGAATGTTTGGATATGCTGGAAAAATAGAAACTTCCGGGTTATACAAAGATTATCCTCTTATCTTTATTTTAAGGTTTCCTTATGAACTCTGTGTGAATGGCCAGCGTCTTATTTTTATCAAATACCTTTGCTGAATGATTGTGCTTTATTTTATTTTACTGGCTCCTTTCCTTTCCGGCTTTTTCCAGGAAAACCAGCCGGTTGAAAAAATACAGATCGACGGACCCTATGTCGTGTACAAAAACGACCTGATTTATGTCCAGTATATCTACCAGGAAGGGGGCATCAAATCGGTCACCACGGACAGTTTTCCCGTTTCCCAGAAAAAGAACATTGAACTTCGGGTAGCGACGGACGAGCCCGGAAAATATTTCACCGTTAAACTTAAAAACAGGCTCAGCAATGAAAAATCAGAGTTTGGCAAACCGGCCAAATTGCTGGCCATCTCCGATATCGAGGCTAATTTCAAAGCGCTGCGGACGCTGCTCCAGGTCAACGGGGTCATCGACCAGGAATTCAACTGGACCTACGGCAAGGGGGAGGTAGTGTTTACCGGAGATTTTTTCGACCGGGGCAGCCAGCAGAATGAAGTGCTCTGGCTCATGTACGCCCTGGAAGAAAAGGCCCGGGAAGCAAAAGGTTATGTGCACTTCGTGCTGGGCAACCACGAGATCATGAATATGAACGGGGATTTCCGATATGTGCACCCCCGATATATGGAACATGCCAAGATGATGGGAGTGCCCTATATCTCCTTTTATTGGGACAATACGGAACTCGGCCGCTGGCTGCGCACCAAAAACATCGCTCAACGGATCGGCGATATCCTTTTTGTGCATGGCGGAATCTCCACCCCGGTGAATTATATGAATGTGCCGGCGCCGGCGATCAACGAACTGGCCCGTCCCTTTTACCCGGATACTACATACAATTATCCGGATATCTGGACGGAGATCCTGTTCAGCGACCTGGGGCCCTTCTGGTACAGGGGTTATTATTCGAAAAAGTCCCCCGCAACAAGCGGCCAGGTCGACACCACCCTCAATGTATTTGGCGTAAAATACATCACCACCGGGCATACCGTAGTGGCCGATACCATCAGCGTATTGTACAACGGCAGGGTATTCAATACCGATGTATATCATGCCGGGGGCAATTCCGAGGCCATGCTGGTGGAGGGAGGTAAGTTTTACCGGGTCAACAGCAAAGGAGAAAAATTTCTGATGAAATAAATCGCTGCCCACTTCAAAACCGTTTATCGGTTATTGAACCTTCCTGAAAATTTTGATTTACGGTATCTTGACCTCCCGTAATGCTGTCAATACTATCCGCAAATAAAGAGGTCAGGGGCCTGTCGATCCTGCTCCTTTTTTGTTTTCCTTTTCTTGCAAAATCGCAGATCCAGTGGCCCGAAATCGGTAGGGACACCCGGCCGTGGACGCGCTGGTGGTGGCAGGGCAGCGCTGTGGATACGCCCGGGCTGAAGTGGGCTATGAAACAATACCAGGAAGCCGGTTTGGGAGGCCTGGAAATCACGCCGATTTACGGAGTACAGGGCCATGAAGCCCGGTTTATCGACTATCTCTCGCCTCAATGGATGGGGGTGTTTGACTTTGTTTTGAGAGAAGCAAAAAAACTCGGCCTGGGGATCGATATGGCTACGGGCACCGGCTGGCCTTTCGGCGGACCCTGGATCGGTGAAGACCAGGCCTGCAAATACCTTGCGCATAAAAAATACCAATTGCGTGAAGGCCAATCCCTGAAAGATACCATCCAATACTTCCAGGAGGGATTTGTGCGCACAGCCAATGGGGAACGCCTTTCGGTGGCGGATGTCATTTATCCCATTACCGACAATGAGGATCTCCAGGCCCTTGCCATTGACCAGGTCAGGCATCCGGTGGCCTTGCCTCTGATAGGGTTGTTCGCTTTCAATGATCTGGGTCAATGGATGGACCTTAGCCAAAAAGTAAACAAGGGCCTTCTGGAATGGACGGCCCCGCAGGGCACCTGGACCCTTTACGCCCTATTTCAGGGTCTTCATGGCAAAATGGTGGAGAGGGCCGCGCCCGGAGGAGAAGGAAATGTGATCGATCATTTTGACGAAGCGGCCGTCCGGGAATATTTATCCTTTTTTGACCGGGCTTTTGAAAACACAGACTTGTCCGGCTTGAGGGGATTTTTTAATGACAGTTACGAAGTAGACGATGCCCGTGGCCAGAGCGACTGGACACCCCGGTTTTTTGAGGAATTTAATTCCAGGAGGGGGTATGATCTTAAAGCCCACCTTCCTTCTTTATTTTCAGAAACGCCGGATGAAAAAAGCGCACTCGTTTTATATGACTACCGGGAAACCGTTTCGGAACTGGTCCTTGAAAAATTCACCCGGACCTGGACCCATTGGGGACATCAGAAAAATAAATGGATCCGGAACCAAAGTCATGGATCACCGGCCAATATCCTGGACCTTTACGGGGCCGTCGACATTCCCGAAACCGAAGGCACCGATCTCCTCCGATTTAAGTTTGCCTCCTCTGCCGCCCATGTGCTTGGAAAACCCTTGGCTTCCGCTGAAGCAGCCACCTGGCTCCATGAGCATTTTATCTCCTCCCTGTCTGATGTCCGGGCAGCAGCCGATCAATATTTTCTCGGCGGAGTCAATCATCTGGTTTACCATGGCACCAATTATTCCCCGCCTAATGAAAGTTGGCCGGGCTGGTTGTTTTACGCTGCGGTGCACCTCAACCCCGCAAACCCGGCCTGGAAAGACTTTAAAGCGCTCAATGATTACATCAGCCGCTGCCAGGCTTTCCTGCAAAAAGGAAATCCGGACCAGGATATCCTGTTGTACTTCCCTTTCGCGGACCGCAACCAGCAGTTGGGTAATTCTGTGTTGCACCATTTTGACGGCATGCAGGGTTTTGAAGGCAGCATCTTTAAATCCGCTGCGGAAGAATTGATCCAATCCGGGTATGCCTGGGACCTGATCAGTGACCGGCAGATTCAATCCCTCCAATGTTTGAATGGAAAATTAATCGCTCCGGGAGGCGATTACCAGACTATGGTCATCAGCGGTGCGGAATTTATGCCCATCCAGACCCTCTTTAAAATCGACAGCCTGATCCGGAAAGGAGCTAAAATCATTTTTCATGTATATCCCACCCATGTCCCCGGGTTTTATTTGCACGAAGAAAACCAAAGGCTGTTGGATTCCCTGGTGAATGCGCTGCAATTAAAAAAAAACCAGGCGGGGAAGTTGTATATGGATCACGGCCTCGGGCGGGTATATAAAGGACCGGAACTCCAGGCCCTGCTTGATGCCGCAGAGATAAGATCGGAAAAGGCCATTTATCAAAAAAACCTTGCCTGCATCCGTCGCAAGACGGAGACCGGCTATTATTATTTCATAAAAAATACGGGTGATTCTGAATTAAAAGACTGGCTGACCGTAAATGCCTCCGCTGCTTCCGTGCTTCAGTTTGATCCTATGAAAAACCAATCCGGCCTCGCGCGCTGGAAAAAAACCGCTTCCGGGACCGAAGTATGGATTTCATTGTTGCCCGGGGAAACCGTGATCCTTGAAACGACCCGTCAAAAAATCGAGGGTCCTTCTTTTCCATTTTTTGAACCGGCAGGAGAAGCCGTTGACCAGGATTCAGGTTGGAATTTAAAATTCATTTCAGGCGGGCCTGCGCTTTCCGAAAGTGTCCGTATCGATCAGTTGCAGGACTGGACCAAACTTCCGCTTCCCGGTGCCCCTACCTTTTCCGGAACGGCTTCCTACTCTATTACCTTCAAATTGCCCTCCAAAAGATATGATCATTACTTGCTTGACCTGGGTACGGTCTTTGAAACCGCTGAAATAAAACTGAATGACAGCGTCCTGGCCACCACCATCGGGCCGGTACACCGGGTCCTCTTCCCCTCCTCCCTTCTTAAAAGGACCAATACTCTGGAAATCCTGGTTACCAACAGCATGGCAAACCGGATCATTGACCTGGAAAAAAGAGGCGTGCCCTGGAAAAAGTTTTACAATATCAACTTCCCGGCCCGTTTAGCCGAAAACCGGGGACCGGACGGCCTGTTTACCGCCATCCACTGGGATCCGCGCCCTTCCGGGCTCCTGGGCCCGGTGACCCTGAAACCTTTTAATAAAGCGAAGGAATAACTCAGTCCGTAACCTCGGCACACCCCATCCCTTTACTTATATATTTGATAGAATAATCTGACAATGCAGCTAAATAAAATCCAGCACATCGGCATACCCGTTACCGACCTTGGAAAATCCGTTCCCTTTTATCAGCGACTGGGATTTGAAGCGGCGATGGAATCCCCCTTTGATTACCAGGGGGAGCGCGGCACCTGCGTCATGATGAAACAAGGGGAAATCCTGATTGAGTTGTATCAGTTTCCTGCTCGTTTTTTACCTGAAATCAGAAACAGAAAGGACGGACCTGTAGATCATATTGCTTTTGATGTACAGGACATTGACCTGGTCTTTTCAGGCATGAAAGCCCGGGGGTTTAATCCAATAGAAGAGAGCCCCGTATTTTTGCCTTTCTGGAAAAACGGCTGCCGTTATTTTTATATTTTGGGCCCGGATGGGGAGCGGCTTGAGTTTAATCAGATTTTATAAGGTCAATGGAATCAATATTTGATCGGATGGTCTCCCGAAAATCCTTATCCTAATGTTTTGCATGGAAAAGTGGTATCCTTTTTGGAGAATATCGGTCCTTTCCCTCGTCGTCTCCAGCTGTGTTTACGACAGCGCCGTCATTCCCACGGATTGCACCAATATCCACTGGACCTATACGATGACGGCAGGCGGACAGGATCATTGGGCTGATCTTTGCACAGGATACAACGCCTGCGGCGGAATGAGTCAGTCGCCGGTCAATATTACTGGTGCAGTGGCCCAGCCAAACCTTTCAAAATTAACTTTCGGCTATTCAACCACCGCCGCCGAAATAGAAAACAACGGGCATACCATCGAGTTTGTCTGTGATCCCGGCAATAAATTAACTATTGGTGGAACCCAATATGAATTATTGCAATTTCATTATCATGCACAGAGCGAACACCAGGTGGATGGAAAAAAATCTCCCCTGGAAGTTCATTTCGTGCACAAGGCCACCGATTCAGACTTTGCGGTGATCGGCGTGTTATTTGAAGAAGGGGCTTCCAATTCCTTATTTAACCAATATTTGTCCCGCTTCCCTGCGGAAGAGGGAACCTACACCGATCATTCAGAAATCGAATTGACGGAACTTCTGCCATTGAATAAAAGCTATTATCACTACAGTGGATCACTGACCACGCCTCCTTGTTCTGAAGTAGTGCATTGGTATGTGTTAAAAAATAAAATTACCGCGTCCGCAAGCCAGCTTGCCCAGTTCCAGGCTTTATTAAAAAACAATTACCGGAATATTCAGAACCTGAACGGCAGAAAGATTTATAGCTTTGATGAATAGCGTTTAATTCACCTTTAAGTTTTTCTTATGGAACTGTCCAAAAAAGACAAAAAAACCTGCCGGGAACTTATTGAGACCGGTCTTCAGCGCGAATTCACCACCGGATTGGAAAAAGCCGAATCAATATTGTGCAACTGGAAAGCCAAAAATAAAGACGTAAAAGAAACCTATCATGCTCTATATAGTATGATCCGAAAATTTGATAACCATATCGGCAGAAGATATAATGGCATCACCGGGTCGCACTATTTATCCTGTGTAGCAGGCCTGGTTATAGATCAAATCATTACTCTGGAGGAACTCAGCCCCTTTTCGGATGAGGCCCGCGCCACCATTTTGAGCATGTCGAGCATTAAATGGTTATAAATATAATTCCAATGTTTTCTTTTTCTTTTTTTAAGTTATTCTTCCGGCCCGAATCCGGCATGGCCGTTTTTTTAACCGCTTTATTGAACTGGCCTCTTTCTGTCCAGGCACAGTATCCGGGCATCGCCGACGACATCAACCGCCACCGGAAAGGGGTTTTAAAAGTCCGGGCCAATCCGGGGGACATGGTCACGGTGGAACAACTGCGTCACGACTTCTGGTTTGGCTGCGCCCTCAGCAACGGTTTTGGCGGCGGCACTATGAAAGAGGAGGACCATAAACAATATGAAGAAAAATTCCTTCAAAATTTCAATTCCGCCGTTACGGAAAATGCGGTCAAATGGCCCAGCATGGAACCCCGTAGGAGCGAGGTCAATTATAAGGTGGTAGATCAGTTGCTGCAATGGACCGAAAAACACCAGATCCCCCTCCGTGCACATAATCTTTTCTGGGGCATACCGCGCTTTGTCCAAGACTGGGTTAAGGAACTGGATGACCAAAGCCTGCTTCAAACCCTCGAAAACCGCGCAGAGACGGTCACCAGACGGTACAAGGGCCGCTTTGCCGAATACGACCTCAACAATGAAATGATACACGGCAATTATTATGAAGACCGCCTTGGCCCCGATATCACCAGGCTCATGGCCCAATGGGCCCACCAGGGCGACCCGGAAGCCAAACTGTATTTGAACGATTACGATATCCTCACCGGAAATAAACTGGCGGAGTACCTGTCCCAGATCCGGAAATTACTCGCACAAGGGGCGCCCATTGCCGGAATTGGCGTCCAGGGACATCTCCATTCGGATACCTTCGACCGGAATCAGCTTAAAAACGCCCTGGATTCCCTGGGCTTATTCGGACTGCCGGTCCGGATTACGGAGTTTAACATGCCCGGACAGCGTTCGAAATACCATATCGAAAAAATCACGGAGATGAGCCCGGAGGAAGAAGCCCTTCGGGCCAGGGAAATGGTAGACTATTACAAAATCTGTTTTGCGCATCCGGCCGTCGAGGGGATCCTGATGTGGGGATTCTGGGCCGGGGCCAATTGGATTCCCTCCTCCTCCCTGTATAAGCGCGACTGGTCACCCACTCCGGCGGCTCAGGCATACCAAGATTTGATTTATAAGGAATGGTGGACCAAAGAGTCCGGGACCGCTGGAAGCGAAGGGCTGTTTTCGGTTCCGGCTTTTTATGGAAAATATAAAGTGACCGTAGGCGGCCTTTCAAAAGAAATCCATTTGACAAAAGGAAAGGGACAAATTGTGGTGGATTTTAAAAAATAATACGTCCAATCGGTCTTATTAAAAATGTCTGACTTGAAAAAGATTGAAAAACCGGAACCCGGGGAGTACCCATTTTATGCGTCCATGTATATCGACCTTTTGCCGGACGATGGCCTGTTATTAAAACATCTTCAAGAAAATCTTAACCTGGTTAAGCAGATGGTCTCCGCGATACCTGGAGAAAAATGGACGTACCGGTATGCGCCGGAGAAGTGGACCATAAAAGAAAGCCTGGTCCACATCATGGATGATGAACGCATTTACGCCTACCGGGCCTTGTGTTTTGCCAGAAATGAAAAGATTCCTTTGCCGGGCTTTGACCAGGATGCATACGTTTTGTTATCCAATGCCAATGAAAGGAGCATAGACAATATCATGGAGGAATACGAAGCCGTTCGCCTGGCGACCATAGCCTTATTTAATGGCTTTGACGAGGCCGCCCTGATGCGGATGGGAACGGCAAATAAAAATAACGCAACGGTCCGGGCCCTGGGTTATCATATCGCCGGACACGAGTTGCATCATATAAATATCATTAAAGAAAAGTACCTGTAGCAGGCGAATTTATTCGCCTTGGGCGATTGTAGCGGGCGAATAAATTCGTATGTTACATCAACTACATACCCGACCTGGGCGAATTAATTCGCCCGCTACAGGTCCACCACGCATCTGAAACCGACCGTTGCACATCGGTCCAGTCCCGGATAAGTCAAAAGGTACTTGGCCCCAAATTTTGTTTTTTGCGCTCCCTGGTCGGCATACCAATGTGAATTCCTGTTTACATACCCGGCGCCGCCCCGCAATATGCAATAATTATTGTATCCATCCGTGCGTTCGCTTTCCGTCCATTGCCAGACATTTCCACTCATATCATAAAGACCGGATTGGGTTCTTCCCTTTTCATACTGTTTCACGGGGCTGAGGCCCCCGACCTGACCGTGATTGCATACGGTGGAATCAAATTCATTTCCCCAGGGATAGGTGGTTTCCCGGGCTCCGTTTTGGGCTGCCCATTGCCACTCGGCTTCGGTGGGCAATCGTTTTCGCGCCCACCGGGCATAGGCTCGTGCATCATCCAGGCTGACCCACACTACGGGATGTGCTTCCAGGCCCTCCGGGATCTTGTTGCCTTTCCAATGTTTCAAGAAATTTTCGGGATGGGCCGGTTTATATCCGGAATCTTCCAGGAATCGTTTAAACTGGGCATTGGTCACCGTGGTTTCATCCATGGCATAAGAATTGAGCATCCCTTTTACCGGTGCAGACAAGATTTGGTTGATGGCCCGGCTGTAAGAGAAGTCTTCGATGCCCACCAGCGGGTAAAAACCGCATTCCCTTTGTCGGAATTGGAATTCCAGAATTACCGGATCACGGGATACCGGGATCTCCACCATGCCTTGGGGTAATTTATTTTTCAAATATTTGACGGTGTTTGGCACTGGTTTAAGATGGTGGCCGGGAATGGAATATGCCGTACTGAAATCGGAATTTTTATCCTTTGAGGCCTGGCTTTGCAGGAAATTACTAAAATCCGCGGTCCTTTCGTTTTCCGGGATGGATAGAATCCCGCTGATCGCTTTGGGTCTTAATTCGATAATTAAAAAAGTTTTTCCGCCAGCCGTTTTTGTTTTCACCTCTTTTCCGGTGATCAGGTCATAATATTTCATACCCGGTATAAAATCATCTGCCAGGACCGTCCCTTTGGCCCATTGTTCCTGGCGATTGATCAAGGTCCAGAGTTTTTTGCCTTCCAGCTCCCATTGACTTGCATAGACCCGGTTGAGCCATACGGGAACCAGGGGAGTCCACCGGCCCTCGGTAAAAAACCGGGAGTATCGGCGCTGTGCCGGAAGCATTGCATCCAGAAGAGACCGGTCCCGGGGATTCAATTCATTGACCGTGCCGAATACGTTTTCCCAAATCACGATTCCACAGCCGTTGATCCAGGCATTCTGAATCAGCGTGGATTGTTCGTGGCTGTGCCTCGACAGCCTGTAAATCATATGCCTGGGTTCGAGCCAACGGTTGCGAACGAGGGTCGGAACTTCATTGAATTCCAGCGCATGGTTTCTCGTCCAGGCCATTTCCAGCCAGGACTGATGGACCTGGTCCAGGGCCTCCGGGACGATGGGGATCTCCGACTGAAATACAGCGCCGGGGCTTGAAGTTTTCAGTACCTGAAACAGGCTTTCAAAATTGGAAATGGTATCCAGAAAAAAGCCGTCCGCTCCAATTTCTTTCAACAGGCTCAATAATTCATCCACATCGTTCCTGCCCGCCAACCGGGCTGTGTGGTCCCATGGATTATAAGCGATCATCAGTTTTTTACCCATGGCATGGAGCTCCTCGCACAAAGCTTTCAGGGCCTTTACCCCTCCCGGGAGGTTCCTGTAAAAAAAATACTGGTCCCTTTCGTCAAAACCCAGCTGGGGATACGTGGGCCAGAGGATCACCACATCCACGCCCCCGTATCCTTCCTCATATTTTTCCAGATATTTTTTGATTGCAAAGTTCCCGTATGGGTCATACAGGTTTTTATCGTTGGCCATAAGGAATAAGGTGGAATAGGCTTTCGAAGCCCATTGGTATTCCGGCTTTCGGTATATTTCTCCCCGGTACGCCATCCGGTGCAGGACCGAGTCTTTCCAATCGCTGATCTCCCTGCG
The DNA here is from genome assembly GCA_029557915.1 of Bacteroidota bacterium. Taxonomy (GTDB): domain Bacteria; phylum Bacteroidota; class Bacteroidia; order Chitinophagales; family Saprospiraceae; genus JADJLQ01. The sequence goes on from JAKQHS010000165.1 coordinate 21,409, forward strand.
CCAATTCTCCCATTGATCCGCAACCTGGGGCGCTTCGATCAGCTGATCATACCTGTTTTCGATTATACCCTGCCCGGGGACCTGGGCGCATGCAACCTGAATATAGAATACGGAGAACAGGAGAGGAATGATTTTTTTTGAAAACATAGTCATTGATTCAGGTAAAGAACGGGCTTGGCTGTTTTCATCAAGACCTTCTGTCCTCTTGCGCAAAAATTTGTTTAAATCTAACTATTTTGTTTGTCCAATCGTGTTCAGTAAATGAATACGTTGTCTTTCTTTCAATTAAACTGTTGAATATGAAAAAAAACAAAATTTCTGGCAATGATCGCAGGACTTTTATAAAATCGACCGGGGCAGCCATAATGGGCGGTACTGTGGCCTTTAACCTGGGCCTGCCGGGACAGGCCTTTGCCCGGAAAACGTTCAAAACGGCAAATACTCTGAAAGTAGGCCTTATCGGCTGCGGGGGAAGGGGCACGGGCGCCGCGGCACAGGCTTTGGCAGCCGATCCGGATGTGGTGCTTACCGCGATGGGGGATGTTTTCCTGGACCGACTTGAAGAATCCTACAAATCCCTCGTGGAAGCGGCTGCCCAAAAAGTAAAGGTGGATCCCTCTCATAAATTTGTTGGTTTTGACGCTTATAAAAAAGTCATCGACTCGGGGGTGGATGTGGTCATCCTGACGACCCCTCCTGCCTTCCGACCGGATCATCTGATCGCCGCCATCGATGCGGGAAAACACGTTTTTTGTGAAAAGCCGGTCGCGGTCGACGCCCCCGGGATTCGCAAGGTGCTGGCCGCGGCGAAAAAAGCTTCGGATAAAAAATTGTCTCTCGTATCGGGTTTCACCTTCCGTTATGAGTATGCAAAACGGGCCTTTTTTGAGCGGATCACGCAGGGTGAAATCGGCGAAGTACGCACTGTATCCTCCACCCGCAACGGTGGTTATCTCTGGTATAAACCACGCCAGGAAAACTGGACGGACATGGAGTATCAAATGCGCAACTGGTATTACCAAAACTGGTTGTCGGGAGATTATCTCGTGGAGATGATCGTTCACAGCCTGGATATGATGTCCTGGGCCGTCGGCGATAAACTGCCCCTGCAGGCCACCGGGACCGGGGGGAGGCAGGCCCGGGTTGATAAAATGTACGGAAACATTTATGACCACTTTGCCATTGAATACGAATATGGCAACGGAATCAGGGGCTTCAGTTTCAGCCGTCAACAAGCCGGTTGTTCCACGCGCAATTCGGTGGAAATTGCGGGTTCCCTGGGTCATGCCGTGGTGAAAAGCACGGGGATCCCTGAAATCAACGGCAAAACCCGGTGGACGTATCAGGGAGAAAAAAACGATCCCTACCAGACCCAGCACAATGAACTTTTCGCCTCTATCCGGAACGGCAAACCCATGAATGACGGTCAAATGATGGCCAACAGCACCATGGTGGCCATTCTGGGAAGGATGGTGGCCTATAGCGGACAAACGATCAGCTGGGAGGACGCCCTCCAATCGAATCAGGTGCTCGGCCCCTCCATAGATCAGTTTAACTGGGATTTGAAATTTGCCGGACCGGAAGTGGCCATCCCCGGCATTACCAAGGTTTTGGGCTGACCCGCATTCATATAAAACAAGAACCTCTTGGCGCGATTTATTAAACCCTGTTGCTGGCTGTTCCTGGTGAGCAACTTCCAATATTCGGTTGCGCAACCTTCAACCCTGTCTTTTGGAAAAGAGGTCTCTTCCATCCAGGAGAAAAGAAAAGGAACAACCATAAACTGGATCAACGTCAACACGGATCCCGGTACCTGGACTTTGAAAAAGAATGAACTGGTTTGTTCGGGAAGGCCTATCGGGGTGATGCGAAGCGAAAAACAATACGAAAATTTTATCCTCCACGTGGAATGGAAACATATGGAACCCGGGGGAAATTCGGGGATTTTCGTCTGGAGTGACGCCATCCCGGGAGAAAAGAACCGTCTTCCCAATGGAGTGGAAGTCCAAATGCTTGAACTGGATTGGGTCAAACTGCATACCAAAGACGGCGTCGAACCCCCCATTGCTTATGTGCACGGCGAACTTTTTGGAGTCGGGGGCGTGGAAACCGTTCCGGACAACCCAAGAAATACCCGGAGCAAGTCCATCGAAAACCGGTGCAGGGGCCGTGGTGAATGGAATACCTACGACGTGGTCTGTGTCGATGGAGTGGTGAAGCTGTCTGTAAACGGCAAATTTGTAAACGGTCTTGCAAAAGCCACCCAAAAGAAGGGCTATCTATGCCTGGAATCGGAGGGGGCGGAAATCCACTTTCGGAATTTTTACCTGATGGAGTTGCCGCCCGGAGTTACTTCAGCGTCTCAGGCTGCGCCAGAGATAAACTGACCAACTAGCTAACTGGCAAACTGACTGACTGACCAACTAATTACCTATAAACCTCCCTCAATTCCAGCGTCCCCTGATAATTCAGATGCGGACAGGTTTTTGCAATGGCCAGGGCCTCGTCTGCATTATCCGCTTCAAAAGTAAAATATCCTCCCAGCTCCTGTCTTCCCATGAATTCCGGTCTTGCCTCAACCCGATTTTCCCGATTTTTCCCGGATAAGATCCAACCACTGCTATGCAAGTGCTCCCCCCCGGCAATTCTTTTCGCCTGGATGTCCTCCAACCAGGCCCTGTATTCCCTGACCTGTTGCATGGGATCCTGGGCCGGAAGGTCGTCATTATGTACCAGGAGTATGAATTTCGAGGCTTTGGGCGCAGGCATCGCCATTGAATCCCGCGATCCGTCCGGTTTGCCTGTAAAGTATCCCGCGGCAAATAATCCGATACCCAGCAAGAGGGATGCGGCAAGGCCTGACCATGACCTGGTCAACAGTGGTTTGGGTTCCAGAATGAGATTTTCCTGTTTCATTTTTTTGATGATTTTGGTAATTAAATAAGCAGGGACCCGCTCATGGGGTGTATGGATTTGGAGTCTTTTTTTTTCTTCCGGCGTCAATGGATTTTCCATCGGTTTGAATTAAATGTTTTCCTTTTGAATAAGGTTGCGGAAAGCTCTTCTCGCCTGGTGCAGCTGGCTTTTGCTGGTTCCCGGTGCAATGTCCAGCATCCGGGCTATCTCTTCATGTTTGTATCCTTCCAGGTCGTGCAACAGGAGGACCGTCCGGTACCCCTCGGGCAACAAGGCCATCAAGGGTTGGGGGTCGTTTATTTTTATTGTATGCGCGTGCGACTGCATATGGCTTTCTTCCAGCGGCACTTCTGATTTTTTTCTATTCATTTCCCTCCACCGGTTGATCAGGATTTTAATCATCCAGGTACGGAGACTGGATTTCCATTCAAACGAGGACAGGCCGATGATCGTCCTGAGCCAGGTATCCTGGACCATTTCTTCGGCCTGGGAATTATTGCCGGCTGCCAGTTTCATAGCCATATTCCACAGGGCCTGGGCATGCCTGGAATACAACAAACGGAAAGCGGTCTCATCCCGGGTCCTGAGATAGGTCGTCACCAGCGCCTGATCAATAAAATTCATGACTTGTAAAAATCAATATCCTTCTTTCTCCCAGACCACCGGTTTTGGACCGGTTTTTTGAAGCGGGCATCACCCATTAGTGCGCTGAAGTGGAAAAAGGTTGTATGACTTGTATTTTTTTTATCCGAATTCCGGACCGAGGATTGCGTATTGTTTTTCCGGTTCGCCTGGAAAACGGTTTGACCCCCGATACATTCTGTAAAACGGGCGTTGTTCTTCAAAGCCAATAGACTTTAACCAAACTGGCCAGGAGGGGTCAAAATGCGGTACATCCAAAAGAAGAGACCGGCCTCTGCCCTGGTTTATTGCCGCCAGCACAAGGTGCCGGGCGGTCTCTGCATCGGCGGCCACCACGGGACCAATATGAAAATACCGGTGCCCCGGCCGGCCAAAACAATACCCCAAAAGTTTATTGTTTTTTTTCAGAACAAAAGCCATTTCCGGAGCCCATGTCCAAATCCATTCAAGCAAAGAAAGGCGATCGGCGCCAAAAATTGGACTGTCCGCCTCCTTTATGGCTCCCCATTCATTCTTTTGAAAAACCTTTGCGGCGCTGATATAAGGGGAGTGGTTCACCCCCGGTTTGATCATCCGGCTCAAAGGATATTCGTCCACAAAACCCATTTTAAGATAAAGTTGCCGCCCTTCGGGAGTGGCATCCAGTTTAGCCGTAGTTTCTTTATTTATCAGATCCAGGGCCTTTCGCAGCAATTCCATGCCTATGCCCCGACCTCTATATTCCCTGTCCACCAAGACCATTCCAATCCAGCTGAAACGATCCCCGTAAGGCAGGGTGACCGCTGTGCCGATGACCTTGCCCTCTTCCATCGCCAGGCAAGCCCCTGGACTGAGCTTCAGGAAAATTTGCCAGTCCCTTTCAAGCTGGTTCCATCCCGCCTGCCTGCATAAGTCCAATCCCCGCGGTATGTCCGCTTCCGTCATTGGACGGCAGGCCATCATGCTTTATTCATTTTCTTTGGTAAAAAGGCAATCGCCAGGGCTCCAATGGCAGCCAGTGCAATAAGCGCGGCAAAACCATTGGCATAACTTCCGCTTATATCTCTTAGCCAACCCACCAGCATAGGGGCAAAGGCTTCGCCCAAACCATCCATAGTGAGGATAAGCCCCATGACCCGGCCCATAACCCTTACCCCAAACAATTCAGCGGCCATGAGCGGAATGATCATATAATCCCCCCCAAGACCAATCCCAAACAGGATAGCAAACAGATAGACGACACCCGGGGTGGATACAGAATACAATAAGGGAATGGAGCCGGCCACCAAACAATAGATCAATACCATGACGTATTTTTTAGGGATGCGGTCGGCCAGCCAGCCCATAAACAAGCGTCCAAATATGCTGGATGCCAGGATCAGTGAAATGATATTTGCAGCTTCTCCCTGTGAATATTTCAGGTCCAGGCTGAAAAAGAGTTTGAGGTTTTGACTGGTGCCGCTCACTGCCCCGATGGAACACATACTGCCGATCACCAACAGGTAAAAAGGCCAGGACTTCAGCACTCCGGCCAAATGGATCTTTTCCGTTTCCGTTTTTTTTTCCTGTAGGTTGACTTCCGGATTTTCTTTGACAAACCAGGCCATGGGAAAGGCAATGGCAATCATGGCCATGCCGAGGATCATTAAAGCGAGATGCCATCCAAAATGGACATTCAGCCACCGGGCGGCCTGGGGGACCAGCATTCCTCCAATGCCAATGCCCAGATAAGCGATGCCCATGGCCTTTCCCCTGGATTTACTGAACCAACGAGAGATCAAAACCTGGTTGGGCAGGGGCCCGCCGCACATGTATCCCAGGGCATTAAACAGGTAAAAAACATAAAAATGCCAGAGCTGGGTCATTTGGCTCAGGCCGATCACAGCAATACCTCCCATCAGGATCCCGGCCAGCATCAACCGGCGGGGACCGTAGCGGTCAATAAACCATCCGGCAAAAAAGCCCAACAAACCGACAAAGACCTTGGCGAAAGCATTTCCTGAAGTAACCGTCGCCCGGGTCCATCCGAATTCCTGCACCCAGAAATCGTAAAAAAAGGGCAGGCCGTAAAACATGATCCCGACCAGGGAAAACAGGCTTAAAAAGCCGGTCGCACCCACCATAAAATGCCCGGGGCTTAATTTATCTTCTTTCATTATGCTTGGTTCTGCCCCAGGTCAGCTTTTCAGGTGTTTATCAAACCAGACAAATGCTTCTTTCTGCATCGCGGCGTCGAATTTATGCGGCCCCGGGTAATAGGAACATTCAAACTGTCGGGCGGCCTCCGCTTTGCCATACACTTCTTTCAGAATCTGCTCCGCCTTTTTCATTTCATCCATGGTATACAAGGCGTCGTCCACATCATTCAGAACCAGGGTGGGCAGGGGAGCCCTCAGTCCAAGGATCTCCGGAAATTCCAGTTCATTGGGCAGCAGGGGCACATAGGTCATCCAGGTATGGGTATAAGATTTATTGAGAAGGAAGTCTTTCCAGGTAGACATAAAACCAACGCAAACCGCACACCGGATCCGTTCGTCCAGGCCGGCCATAAATACCGTCCGCAGGCCGCCCCCCGATAGTCCGCCGCATCCAAGTCGGTTTGCATCCACGTCACTGCGCGCCGCCAGGACATCCAGGGCTACCCGGTCTTCTGCAAAAAATACCCCCGGCCAGGTGGTCCCGGCGCAGAACAGGGACTTCGCCAGAATATGTTCATGTTGTCCGGCCCATTCATTGTATGCTTTTATTTTCTCAGGATTTTCCGGATCCTCGTCAGACAGTCCGCGTCTCTGAGAAACCGGTACATCATGCATCATCACCCGGCGGCTTCCAAATACAAAGGCGTCCGGTACCAAAACCGTGTATCCTTTTTTGGCGATTTCATTGGCCCAGGCAAATCCGCTGTAATAATCCCGTTGATGGGACACCATCAGGGGATGCTGTTGGTCAGAAGTTTTGGTGATTTTCCGGGTACCAAAATATTTGTTTCCCCCATGATCGTGAAAAGCAAGGATGCCAGGCAGGGGTCCTTTTGCATTCGCCGGCTTCAGCAAAACCGCTTCAGTAGGCCTTCCGTAGGGCAATGGCCAACTCAGTTCTTCAATGTACAAGCCATCGTATACATATTGTTTGTGTACCGTTACCCTCGGGGTGCTTCCCAGCTCCGGAATGGCCATTCTTTCCTTAAGCCTTTGCCGCGCCGATTTTCGCCAAGCCTCCGGATCGGTCCATTCCGGGTTTCGGAATGAAAAGGATGGTCGCTTTCCTTCCATCCTTTTAGCAGCCCAGGGCCCGTACTGGCCGATAATGCTCAGGGATTCATTTTGCCATTCATTAAATCCGGGATAAACCGCATTCAACCGATCGAAGGATTCCAAATCCCTCCAACCTTTTAAACCCAATCCCATTCCGGCCAATCCAGAATATTTAATAAAATCCCTGCGTTTGTTTTTCATTTCGAAACGATAAAAGGAAATGAATCAAATTTAATTCAATCCCGGAAGTCTGGATACATCCTGATGATCCGTTCTATTTCTTCCCCTTGTCCCGGTGAGAGGGTCTCCTCCGGGTTAAGGCAGTGGACCCCTTCCAGGAGCCCCTGCCTCCTCAGTATTTCGTGGATGCCGGGTATACATCCCTTAAAATTATTCTTTGCATCAAAAACCACAGCATTGATATCCGTGACCGCGATCCCTTTGGCCAATAAGCGTTCCGTCCCTGCGTAGCCTTGGCCGATGCAGGTTTTGATTTCTTTCAACAGCTCCACCGCTTTGCCGGTCCATACTGCCCAGTGGCCCAATAAGCCCCCCACAAATCTTTTGGTCACCTGCCTTCCGGACACCATAAATTGATATGGGGTCAGCAAGTCTGCCACGATATTGTCGTCGTTGCCGGTATACAGGGCAATTTGATCCTTCCTGGACGATTCACAGACCGCACGCACCACATCCAGGGTCTGGTACCGGTTGAATGCGGCCACTTTAATGGCATGTACCTTGGGAATCTCTGAAAAGGCAAGCCAGAAATCATAGGACAATACCCGTCCCCCTACCGCAGGTTGCAAATAAAAACCAAAAACGGGAAGGACCTCCGAAACCGCTTTTGCTCTTTCGAGCAGTTCATTTTCCGAATAAGCAGCCAGACCTCCCGGGCTCAATAATCCAAAATGATAACCATGCCTTTTTGCCAGCTCCGCTTCTTTTATCGCCTGCTCAACGGGACCGCAGATCCCGGCCACTTTGATAAAAGGCCTGTTTAAGGCGGCTTGATCGACTTCCTCGGCCGCGAGTCGCAATACGGGTTCCAGCAAACCGATACCCGGATTCCTGATTTCAAACTGGGTAGTATGCACCCCAACCGCTATCCCACCCGCTCCGGCTTCCATATAATAACGGGTAAGCCCCCTTTGCCGGGCTTCATCCAGTTTAAGCCTGCTGTCCAGGGCCAGCGGATGGGCCGGGATCACCGTTCCTTCATGCAATAAGCCGAATACCTCCTCCTTCATCCCTTAATTCTTAATTCTTAATTCTTTAATTACCTAAAACTTCCCTTTCCTCTCCTGGAAATGGGTCTCCTTGTTTATGGTCTTCCCCCCTTCCTCAATCCAACGCGCCAGCAGCCCGATCATTTGTTTTAAGCCCACCCTGGGATACCCAAACAACCGGAAACATTCGGCAGCATTGCTCAACAGGGCTGTATCCTGCTCTTCTCCTGTAAAAATGGGTGGCTCTCCGAACAAGCTGCCGAATTCATTGGCGATCCAGCGCACCGAAGCGGTTTCAGGTCCGGTGACATTGAGCAATTTGCACGGAACGGCACAATGAGGCAGCGCGCGCAGGGCGATCTCATTGGCATCTCCCTGCCAGATCACATTCACATGGCCCATGTTGAGGTCAATGGGTTTTCGGGACTTTACGGACTTGCCGATTTCAAGCAGAACCCCATAACTTACATCATTGGCATAATTGAGCCGGTAGATTAAGATGGGTGTCCGGTGCAGAATCGAAAAATACTGGAACAACCTTTCCCTTCCCAGGCAGGACTGTCCGTAATCTCCCAAAGGTTCCGGCTGAATGGATTCATGCGCTCCGCCGCTTTTTACGGAAACGAAGGGATATACGTTGCCGGTTGAAAACACGACAATCCTGGAATCTTTAAACTTTTCAGCTACCCTTCCCGGCAAATAGGCATTCATGGCCCAGGTAAAGGATTCATTGCCCTGGGTGCCGAATTTAGTCCCGGCCAGGTACAGCACGTTTTTGACCGTTGGCAGGGCCTGAAGCTGATCATCCCGTAACAAATCCGCCCGGAGGGTTTCAATCCCTTCCCGGTTTAATTCCTTTTCCAGCCCGGCTTCCGAAAACCGCGCAACACCGATTACTTTTTTATTTATTCCTGCCGCATCAATGGCCTGCTTCGCTTTCCGGGCCAGGGCCGGGCCCATCTTTCCCCCGGCGCCAAGAATCAATATATCGCCATCCAGGCTGCTTATATCGGCAATCAGTTCCGAAGAAGGCCTCAGCAGTTTTTGATATATTTCCCCGATCTTTTCCAAAAAAATGTTATTAACATTAAATCGTATAAATCTAAATACTTTCTCGCAGGGTGGTATCAGGTGCCCGAAAATGAATTTATTCATTCACTCCTCTTTCCTGATTACCCCGGCTCAAATCTGCTAACTAAATCCACTCTATCTTTGTCCCCTTATCAATCCTCAATCCTCAATCCTCAATCCTCAATCCTCAATCCTCAATCCTCAATCCTCAATCCTCAATCCTCAATCCTCAATCCTATAAATCCTATAATCCTATATGCAGTGGATCGACTACGTAGGCCTTTTCGGCGCCTTTCTCTCCTCCGTCACCTTTGTTCCCCAGGTGTATAAGGCCTGGCAAACCCGGTCGACCGGAGACCTTTCTTATTGGATGCTTTTGATTTTACTGGGGAATGTATCGACCTGGCTTTTTTATGGCATTGTCAAAAAGGACCTGGCCATCATCATTGCCAACGCCATTATCCTTTCCCTGGCTTTGATCCTCCTGTATTTTAAAATCACCTTTAAGTCCAAACCCTCTTAATTCCCTTAATTCTCTTAATTTCTCTAATTACTTTGCCCTCCGCATCCTATCCCCCTTCCCCAGTAACACTCACCGGCGAACAGGTCAGCCTGATCCCCCTGGGAGAAACCCATGAAAACGACCTGATCGAAGCCACCCGGGACGGCGAATTGTGGAGGCTGTGGTACACCTCCGTTCCCTCCCCCGAAACCGTAAAATCCTATATCGAAACTGCCCTGAATGAACAGGCCCTGGGCAAGAGCCTTCCCTTTGCGGTCCTGCGGCATGCCGATAAAAAAATAGTGGGCACCACACGTTATATGAACATCGAGCCGGGGATTCGCCGCCTGGAGATCGGTTCCACCTGGTATGCCACCCACGCCCAGCGTACGGCGGTCAATACCGAATGCAAATACCTTCTTTTGCAATATGCCTTTGAGTCCCTGGAATGTATTGCCGTCGAATTCAGGACTCACCGGTTCAACGAAGCATCCCGCCGCGCCATTCAGCGTTTAGGCGCCCAGCAGGACGGGATTTTACGAAACCACCGCCTCCAGCCGGACGGCACCCTCCGGGATACCGTGGTCTACAGTATTCTCATCCAGGAATGGCCGGTGGTCAAAAGTCATTTGCGGTTTAAATTGGCGGGCGGCGGGCGCTGAGCTGTTGCATAACGAGGTTTGCTTTAACCCCTGGTCGGATACCCTTTTCCCAACATGCCTTTTCACAGGGTCCTCCCCATCAATTCCAGATTTGTAATTTTTTACAAAAATGGAGTCTTTGTCCAGTTTTTGACTATTTTTACAAAAATGGAGTCTTTGATTGACCGTCAAATATTGCCGGAAGCCCGCAAGGCCTTGCGCCAGTTTAGGGCACTTTGCATCACCGGCCCCAGACAAAGCGGTAAAACCACCCTGAGTAAACAACTGTTTAAGGGAAAAACCTATATCAATTTTGAAAACCCAAGCACGCAGTTTGAAGCCGAGCTAAATCCTGATCGGTTTTTGAAACAATATCTTTCCGGTGCGATCCTGGATGAAGTTCAACGTGTACCTCATATATTCAGATATCTCCAGGAAATCCTTGATAATAATCCGTCTCGCGGTCAGTTTATCTTGACCGGTTCTAATAATTTTTTATTGCATGAACAAGTATCTCAATCTCTTGCCGGGCGGGCGGGTTATCTTTCTCTGCTTCCATTCAGTTATGCCGAATTAAAGGCCTCAAACTTGGCTTATTCTGATGTACACCGGTTAATCTTAACTGGCGGATATCCTGAGATTTGGCAGGAGGGCCTCAATCCGGGGCAGTGGCTGAATAGTTACGTACAAACTTATGTGCAAAGGGATGTAAGGCTTATCCGTAATATATCAAACCTTGCAGTTTTTACCCGCTTTCTTCACTTATGTGCAAATCATGCCGGTCAAATACTCAACCGGGAAGAGCTTGCGCGTCAAACCGGCGTAGACACGAAAACCATTCTTGCCTGGTTGGGATTGCTGGAAAATAGTTATATCCTCTTTTTACTTCAACCCTGGTACCAAAATTTAAACAAACGGATCGTGAAAAGCCCTAAACTGTATTTTTATGACACCGGCCTGCTTTGTCATTTATTGGGGATTAAAAATGTCCAGGCCCTTACCAGGCATCCTGCATGTGGTGCGCTATTTGAAAACTGGATCATAACTGAAATTCGAAAAAATACATTTAATACAGGCAGTCAACAAGGCATGTATTTTTTCAGGGACAATGTGGGAAACGAAGTGGATTTGATACTGGACCGGGAGGAGGGTCCATTAGCAATTGAAATCAAATCATCGACTAAGGCAGAAGGCGCCATGTTGAGAAATCTGAGATTTTGGTTAAAAAATACGCGTGACGGCCGGGCCCTCCTGATCTATCGGGGCAAAAAAAACGAATTCACTGAAGATTATATTGGCATTGCTCCTTGGACAGAAGTATCGGACCTTTCTTAAATTCCGGCAATCCTTCAATTTCAATGGTGTGATTGAGCTTATTTTATGCCCTCCATGATCTGACAAACCGTTTCCAGGCTTCTTTCATCACCCACATTGCCCGGAAACACGATATAATACATCCCGGGAAACCTGCTTTCGGGACCCAATTGCCAGACCGGAACCCCGGGGATCACCGGCCCCAGGATCCTGGCGCTTTTTACCAGGAGCCCCTTTGAAGCGATATCGCTGGAGGTAATGCCGCCTTTAGCCAGTATATACCGGGGCCTTACCGCAAGTCCTTTCAAAAGAGATACCAGGAAATCCGACACTTGGGCGTTGATGTGCAGGTTGCTTATATCGTCGTGTCCTTCCTGTAAAAGCCGGCTGGTATACACTAAAACTTTTTTATCGGCGGCCAGCCATTGATTGATTTGACCGGTGATGGGTTCCGGCTTTTCCAGGCCCTTCAAAACCTTCACCACATCAACCTCTATGGCCTTATGCGTATTCCTTGCCAGCAAGGCATTAAGTTGTTGGCTTGTTTTCGACACATAAGACCCGGCCACGACCAGCGTACCACTGCCCCCGGCTTGTTGAAGGGGGGATGGCTTAAAGGGCCTGCCGGATTCCATGCCGGCGCGAATGGGCACAAAGGTGGCTGAGCTGCGGAATAAAATCGTTTTCCCGTTTTGACCTGCCAAGATGGAAGCCAGGGCGACGACTTCCAGGTCCCGGTAACCGGCGGCATTGATGATCACCGTTTTTCCTTCCCGGCAGTCCATGAATATTCCCGCCACTTTCTCCGGTCCGCCCGTGCGAATATCCTCCAGGGATACCGAAAGGACCTCCGCAGCCCGGACCTTTCCTTTTGATTTTTCTTCCACCCAATTCTTCAGGTTCGAATGTTTATACCCGAAGACCCTGTCGCGGGCAAATGCAGTTTCTGAAACCGGGACCAGTTGCTGGTTTTCCGCCAGGTAGTGCACTTCTTCAATGGTATACCGGCCTCCTTCGATAAAGGCGGGCACCAATACCCGGATGGCCTGTTGCAAGCCCATAGCTTCAACAAGGGCATCTGTTTCTGCAGGAAAATGGCCCCTGAGCGTGGAATCACTCCGGCTGATCAACACGATTTCCCGCCCGCTTTTTTGGATGGCAATATTCAGATTCCGGCCAATATCCTGGCTTAGTTTTATTGCATCCTCCTCCGGAAGGCTTCTTGAATTGGTCAGAATAAAGAGCACGGAAGGTTTTTTATCCAATTCCGCCACGATTTCTTCCGGCCGCCATGAGGTGATGACGGTGGCCTCGCTGCTCGTCTGCGTGCCGGTCGGGTCATCGTCGAGCACCAGGATGGTCTTTCCGCTTTTTAAAAATTCTGAACGGATGGCCGGAAGGAGGGGCCGGGGATATTCCGGGGGCAAGGTTTTCAGTTTTTCCTTCAGGTCCTGGTACATGACCGGCAAACATAAAGAATTATTTTATCGGGGATTCAGTTACTCTTCCAAGCCAAATTAATTTGGCCGCTACACCTTATCTTCAAACTCATGCAGATCATCATCACCGGGGGAGCCGGTTTTCTTGGCCAGCGCCTGGCCAAAGCCTTCACGGACGGAAACTTTGATTTTAAATCGCTTCAGCTGGTAGACCAGGTTATGCCGGCAAACCCGGCAAACGACCATCGCATAGAATGCCGCCAGGCAGATCTTACCGAAGACGGGGTCATAAAAACCATCCTGAAACCGGATACCAGCCTTCTCTTCCATCTCGCCGCAGTAGTGAGCAGCCATGCCGAAAGGGATTTTGACCTTGGATGGAAAGTCAACCTGGACCTCACCCGTCAACTCCTTGAGGCCTGCCGCCATCACAATCCCTCGATTCGTTTTGTGTTTGCAAGCTCCCTCGCGGTCTATGGGGGCTTGCTTCCCGAGACCGTCGGGGACACCACCGCCCTCACCCCTTTGTCTTCTTACGGATCACAAAAAGCCATGGGTGAACTGCTCGTCAATGATTATTCCCGTAAAAAATTTGTAGACGGCAGAGTATTGCGCCTGCCTACCGTCTGTATACGTCCCGGCCGGCCCAACCAGGCTGCTTCTTCTTTTGTAAGCAGCATCATCCGCGAACCGCTGAATGGCGAAGAGGCCCTCTGCCCCGTATCCCCTGAACTTGCATTATGGTTATCCAGTCCGGACACCGTCATTCAAAACATCATCCACGGCGCCTTGCTGGATGCTTCCGCATTCGGAGCCTGGCGCTCCGTAAACCTGCCGGGCCTGCGTGTCACGGTAAAGGACATGCTGGATGCCCTGGGCAAAGTCGCAGGCAGAAACACCCTGGATAAAATTCAATTTAAGCCCGATCCCGCCATTAATAATATTGTGAGCAGCTGGCCGGGCCGTATAGACAACGATCCTGCCTTAAAACTCGGTTTTCAGGCGGACCGTCTTTTTGAAGATTTTATCCGTCAGTACCTCCAATCCTATCAATCCCGGCCCTGATGTCCTCTTTTTCTTTTCCTATTGTCGGCCTGGTCGTTGCGGTTTTTGTATTGATCTTTCTTGTGTTGCGCACCAGGGTGCATGCCCTGATCGCCATGATCCTGGCTGCCTGTATTGCCGGGTTTACCGGTGGGCTTTCGGTCACCGCCACCCTTGACGCCATTACCCGTGGATTTGGTTCCACCCTGGGCACCATCGGAATCGTGATCGGCCTGGGTGTAATGATGGGCCGTATCCTGGAAATATCCGGTGCAGCGGATCAAATCGCTCATTTCTTTATTCAATGGCTGGGCCGCCGGAAAGAAGAGTGGGCCCTAGCCCTCACCGGATACCTGGTGAGCATACCCATATTTGCAGACTCCGCTTTTATAATTCTGTTTCCCATTTCCAGCGCCCTGGCCAAAAAGGCCGGCCTGTCCGTTTTATCCCTCGGAGTGGCGCTTGCCGGTGGCCTTATTGCAACACATACCCTGGTGCCGCCCACGCCCGGCCCCCTGGGTGTGGCGGGACTTTTCGGGGTGGACGTCGGGGAAATGATCTTGTTGGGACTGTCCTTGGCCGTACCCTGCACCCTTTCTTTTGTGTGGTATGCCAAATGGCTGGCCAAAAAATACCCGGGATTTATTGATCCTGCACCCACATCAGAAATCCCGGAACCGGATTATGAGAAACATTTTAATGACCGGACCGGAAAAGCCCTTCCCGGGCTGACCGTCTCTTTGCTTCCTATCGTGGTGCCCATCCTTCTGATCATGATCAAGTCGGCCATTTCCCTTTTCCCTTCATTAAGCGCTGACCAAAGCGCCCCGGTCTATTGGATTGTAACTGCCTTCCATTTTCTCGGTTCGCCAATCATTGCCCTATGCATCAGTACCCTGCTGGCTGTTTATACCCTGGTACCCCATCTGGATCGCCGCCAGACGGCGACAAAACTGGAAGAAGGCCTTCAATCGGCCGGAATTATCCTGATGGTCACCGGCGCTGGCGGTGCCCTGGGTTTTGTGGTTCGTGAAAGTGGGACCGGCGCCCAAATCGCTGATCAAATCTCCCGCCTGCCCTTTTCCCCGGTCATGATTCCTTTTTTCGTGGCTTCTGCAATGCGTCTGATCCAAGGTTCGGCAACCGTGGCTATGATCACTTCGGCTTCGATCACGGCTCCTATTCTTCAACAGGTACCGGGGGTGAATATGTTGTTTGCCGCCCAGGCAGCCGCGATCGGCGGCTTCCTGTTCAGTTATTTTAATGACAGCCTCTTTTGGGTGGTCAACCGGATGATCGGGGTCACGGATACCCGGCAACAGATCATGGCCTGGTCCGTGCCGACCGGCATCTCCTGGGCGGTCGGGGGAATTTTGATCGCGTTGATCAATCTGATATGGGGATCGGGTGGTTCCTGGCTTGATCCGGTCATCCCGGGTCTGATCCTGGCGATTTTGCTGGCGACGGCCTTTTCGACCAAATGATGCATTAAATAACCTGTTTATATGGAAAAGTCCAAAACCACCCTGGCGGAAAAATATCTGTCCCTCGATTTTTCAGAAAAAGACAGCATCGGTCTGACCGAACAAAAAACGCTTCGTATACTGATCGGGGTTCTTGGAGTGTTATTGCCGTTATTGTTGTACCTGTCCTTGTATGTTGATTCCGGGCATACGGTTCCGCTGGAATCCATAAGCCATTATTATTACACCCGGGCCAACAGCTTTTTTACCATTACCGTGAGTTTGCTGGCGGTTTTCCTGCTGATCTATAAAGGCAAGGCTGCGGTGGATTTTTATTTATCCGCCCTGGCCGGGATTTTTGCGCTTTTCCTGGTGCTCTTTCCAACAGATAATCTTTCCTTGGTTTGCTGTGATCAGGAAAAACCATACGCGGTCACGCTTTTGCCCGGGAACCCCCTCCGTGAGGGTTTTCATTATTTATCCGCCGCCATTTTCCTGACCAGTCTGGCCGTTCTGTCTTATTTTATATTCACCAAATCCAACAAGCCGCCCGGCGAAAGAAGCCCTGGCAAAATATACCGAAATCTTGTTTACAGGACCTGCGGCCTGTTGATGGCCCTGGCCTTACTGGTTGTCCTGGCGGGGACTCTTAATCTGATTCATGAGCCCTATTATACCGGGCATCACCTGACTTTTTGGATGGAAACCCTTGCAGTCGAATGTTTCGGTATTTCATGGCTGACCAAAGCGGAAGTTTTTTTCAAGGACTGACCCTTCCTCCCTTTTCCCTGGGTTTATTTTTCTATTTTTAATGCTCATCCAAAACCACTAAAAAAACTCCGGAGAATCCGGAATTCAAGACTTCGCTACTCATGTCTATCCAAAATCCAATTAAGCGACTGCCCCTGTTGACCGGGATATTGCTTTTTATCTGCGCATGCCAAACCAAGGCCCCGCAGGACGACCGTCTTTACACCGGCGACCTCTTCCATGAAAATATCCGGAGTACCGATCCCCGGACGCCTGAAGAAGAACGCCAGGGCTTCAAACTGCCCCCCGGTTTCGAGATCCAGCTCTTTGCTTCCGAACCCGATATCGATAAGCCCGTCAATATGGCCTTTGATGCCAAAGGACGAATGTGGGTCACCCAGTCGTTTGAATATCCTTTCCCTTCACCTCCGGGTAAAAAAAGCACGGACAAACTGACCATCCTGGAAGACACCGACCACGACGGGCGGGCGGATAAATTTACCCTGGTGTCGGACAGCCTCAATATTCCCATCGGCTTATTGCCCCTCTCCGACGGACACCTGTCCTTTAGCGTACCCCATTTGTACCGTTTTACCGATGCGGATGGCGATGAAAAACCTGAAGGGTCACGGATTCTGCTCGGCCCCTTTGGATACGAAGATACCCATGGTATGGTGAGCAATTTCATACGCGGTTATGACGGCTGGGTCCACGCTTGTCACGGCTTTACCAATCTTTCCACCGTGGCCGGAAGGGACGGAGATTCCATACGCCTGCAATCGGGGAACACGTTCCGTTTCAGGCTGGACGGCAGCCGGGTCGAACAAATGACTTTCGGACAGGTCAATCCTTTTGGATTAGCCTATGATGAACGGGGGTATATCTATTCCACCGACAGCCATACTTCCCCCCTTTACCAGCTGATCCGCGGCGCCGACTATCCCCATTTCAGTAAACCGGAAATCATGGCTTTCGGGCCCGACATGAAACCATTGGAAAACGAAGCCACCGCCCTTTGCGGCATTGCTTATTATGGCGATACTCAATTCCCGGAGGAATTCCAGGGTAATTTTTTCATCGGGGACGCCCTGATCTCAAGGGTGCACAGGTACAGCTGGACCAATAAAGGATCTACCCCTCTGGGCAAATCCGAAACCGATTTTATCCAAAGCGCCGATCCCTGGTTCCGGCCGGTCAACATCAAACTCGGCCCCGACGGCGCCCTTTATGTGGCGGACTTTTACAATGCCATCATCGGGCATTACGAAGTACCCCTGGGCCACCCTAAAAGGGATAAACAACGCGGTAGAATATGGAGGATTACCTACAAGGGCAATCACCATGACCTTCAGGACCTGACTCAAGCTTCCATCCCTGACCTGTTGGCCACCCTCGACGCGGACAATATAAGCACCCGGATGGCCGCTGCCGATCAGTTAACGGATCGTTTCGGCGAAGCGGCCCTTGCCCAGGTCCGTACTGTTTTGGATGAAACCGGGACCCTTCCCCGGAAATACATCCATGCACTCTGGGTCACCTACCGACTGGGCGGTATGGATGATGCCCTTCTGAATAAATCCCTGGTTCATGATTCGCCCCTGGTCCGCCTGCACTCGCTCAGAATATTGAGGGAATGGAAGCCGGGAGACGCTTCTTTCCAATCCATGGTTGCCCGCTCGCTCAATGACCCGGATGCCCATGTACAGCGGGCCGCCGCTGAATTGCTGTCTTCTTATCCAGAGATTTCATCCGTCGAAAGCGCGCTGCAAATCCTGCGCGCAGCTCCCGCAGAAGATACCCACCTCCGGTACACGGCGCGTCTCAATCTACGTAACTTATTACGCGTAGAATCCTTGATGAAAACAGTAGCCGCAAAGGAATGGAATGAACAGGATGCAGGACATATAGCCGGCACCCTGGTAGATGTTCATTCAGCGGATGCCGCCCTGTTCCTTTCCAATCACCTGGCCAGGTATGCCTTTCCAAAAGAAAAGATACAGTTGGCTTATCAGCAGATCATGCGCTTTTTGCCCGCTTCAAAGCTGGATGAAGTCATTCGCAGTGCGGGTGCCAAACAGGCCGAGGCCGACCTGGCCGCCCGGATATTCAGAGGGGTCAAAGACGGGCTTGCGCAAAGAGGGGGAGACGCTAAAACCGGTCTGATGCAATCCTGGGGCACAGAGATCGCAAAAGGCCTGATTCAGAGATACCCGGCCGATTCCATTTCGAGGTCCCTGGCGCCGCAACAACTGTTTGCCATCCAACTTGCGGGTGAATACAAAATCCGGCCCCTTCAACCGGAACTGGTTTCTTTTGTGGAAAATAACCCGGGCCATGATCTGAAAACGGCCGCCTTATCTTCTCTTATGAAAATGTCGGGCGACCGGAGCACCCTCGACCTTGCCAGCAAATGGCTGATGAGCGACAGCACCCCCGTAACCCTCAAAAAAAATATTGCCACTGTCCTGGGTGAATCGCCGGGATCCGACGTAAATAAAATCCTGCTCGGGGTCACCAATGCGCCCGCTGATCTGGAGGTCGTGGTCGCTACAGCCCTTGCCGGTTCGCCGGAAGGCAAAGATCTGGTTCTACAACAAGTCCGTAACGGGGCTTTTAAGGCAAGAACCCTGATCGATCCGAGGGTGGAAGAAAAAATGCTCTTCAGAATTTCCCCTCAACAACAAAAAACGTATTCAGAGCTCACCGCCCATATCGAACCCATCAGCGAGGAAAGACAGGGCCTCATTGAGGATCGGCTGGAAGCATTCAAACTATTCAAAGCCTCCCCATCTCAGGTGGATACCGGCGCCAGGCTGTTTAATGCAAATTGTGGTATTTGCCACCGGCGTCAGACCGAATCCGGCATCGGTCCCCAGTTGCATGGTATTGGCAAACGGGGCGCGAACGCCATTGCAGAAAAGATCCTGGACCCCAACCGCAACATCACGGAAGCTTTCAGAAACTATACCATCAAACTGAAAGACGGAAAGATCCTCACCGGCCTGTACCGGGGAGAACAGGGAGCGGTGGTGATTTTTGGCGATCTCACCGGAAAGGAGTTTTCCATCCGCCGGGCGGACATAGTCGAACAGAAACCTTCCCGCTATACCATCATGCCCGACCATTTTGGCACTACCCTTACCCAGCATGAATTTAATATGCTACTGAGTTATGTACTGACCTGGTAGCCCCAGCCAAGTGGCGGTCCATTTGCTCCTGCCAAGGTGATCGCCAATCGGCCGTCCTTCGCGCAACCCCGGTGTTCCCCTTTAATCGTCCTTTAGGGGTCGGATTTTGCGTTCTGTCATACTAAATTCCAACTTGCATTGCCAATTAACTAACTTGCAAATTGACCAACTTGCTAACTAACTTTACTTAAACTATGAAAAAAAATACAGGTCCTTTGTTTTTACTGTTGATTCTTATTTATTCCTTCTCTCCGGCCCAGACCCCAGGCAAAGAGGTCCGCTTCAAAAAATTTCATTTATGGGACGAGTTCTACACGGAAGGGGCTACCGTGGCCGATGTTAACAAGGACGACAGGCTGGATATCATAGCAGGCGCCCGCTGGTTTGAAGCGCCTGACTGGAAGGCGCACGATATCTGGAAACACAAAAAATTCGATTATACCAAAGGATATAGCGACTCCTTCCTCAATTTCGCCCTGGATGTCAACGAAGACGGATGGGTGGATCTCATTTGCCATGATTTCCCCGGCAGGGAAGTGTATTGGTTCCAGAACCCCGGAAATCACGAGGTTTTGTGGAAACGGCATCTGATTGATTCCGTCGCATCCAATGAATCTCCGATGGCGGTGGATGTTGACGGCAATGGTAAGAAGGATCTGGTATTTGGCAATGAAAAAACCGGCCAGATGAACTGGTTCAAGGCGGTTGTGAAAGAAGGGCGCGTAACCTGGGTCCGGACGGCCATCTCAGAACCCAAGGCCAAAGGCGTAGGCCTCTTCTCCCATGGACTTGGATGGGGGGATGTCAACGGTGATGGCCTGAACGATGTGATGATTATCGGTGGATGGTGGGAAGCCCCCAACGACATAAAGGTTTCGCCCTGGATATTTCATGAAGCCACCCTTGGGAAGCCCTGTGCGCAGATGATCACCTTTGATTTTGATCAGGACGGGGATGCCGATGTGGTTTCCTCCTCCGCGCACGATTATGGCTTGTGGTGGTACGAGCAGCTTGTAGAGCCGGGCGCCAACGGGGACCCCAAACGTACATTCATCACCCATACCATCGACAGCAGTATTTCCGAAACCCATAGCCTGGTCCTGGAGGATATCAACCGGGACGGCCTGCCTGACCTCGTTACCGGTAAACGGTTTTTTGCCCACCAGGGCAAGGGGCCCGGGGGTCTTGAGCCCGCCGTTCTGGTCTGGTATGAATTGCTGAAAGACGGACGCAACCGGCCGGTTTGGATCAAACACCTTATCGATGATACCTCAGGAGTAGGCATTCAGTTCGTGGTGGAAGATGTAAATAAAGACGGACTGCCGGATATTGTCATTGGAAATAAAAATGGAGTATTCTATTTTGAGCAAGAAAAAAAATAAATACGCGGCCTGGCCGGCTTATTCTGACCGCCGGCTGCCGACTACTGAAAAATGGTAACTTTTGAAGAATTAAGGGAAATACACGCGCTGAGTGAGTTGCCGGATGAGCACCTGCAATGGCTTTTGGACCACTCCGTTTACCAGGAATTTGAAGACGGCGCCCTGATCGGGAAATACGGGGAAGCGGCCGAAAACATGTGGTTTTTGCTGGAGGGGAAGGTTACGTTTTATATGAATGTAAACGGCCGGCTGGTGTATTATTTTACTTTTGAAAACAATGCTACAACCGGTGGAGTGAGTGGGCTGATCCCTTATTCCAGGATGAAAACCTATCCCGGAAATTCGTATGCCACCGGCAAGGTCAGGTCCATCGCCCTGCATAAAAAATTCTTTCACGAACTCGAAGACCTCAATCCCGATTTCATCCAGAAGCTCATCGGCTATATGACCGAAAGGGCAAAGGCTTTCGCCACCACCCAATTGCAACAGGAGAAAGTAAGCGCCCTGGGCAAGCTTGCCGCCGGCATAGCCCATGAACTGAATAATCCGGCCGCAGCGATCAATGGCATTGCCAGCGAACTGACCAAACGTTTAAACCGGAATTACCAGCTCACCGAATCCCTTCTTGCCGGGCACCTTCTGCCAGAACAAATCAGGGATATCGGTGCAATGGTCCAAAAAAAGGAAAACGATCGGGCCGTGACGCCCAAACCTTCCCTGATACAGCGAATGGAAATCGAAGAGGACCTGGCCGGTTGGCTTAGCCGTATGAATATCCCCAATCCCATGGAAGCCTCTGAAACTTTTTCCGAAGCGGGCTATATAACGGAAGAGCTCGAAGGCCTTTGCAGACAGGTGGGAAAAGAAGCCGCGGTCCATGCGCTTCAATGGCTCGAAAACCTGTTGAGTTCTCAAAAAATCATCAAAGACCTGGGCAATGCTTCGGCCCGCATTTCCAACCTGGTTGGGGCGATCAAAAGCCATGTTCATATGGACCGTACGGGCGATATTCAATCCACCCACCTCCACCAGGATATTGAAAACACCCTCACCCTTTTCGGATACAAACTCCGCGAAAAAAACATCACCGTTCGCAAAAAATTCAGCGACCACATGGTCCCCGTGCCCGCTTATGTGAGCGAGTTGAATCAGGTATGGACCAATATCATTGACAATGCCATTTATGCAATGGATAAAAACGGCGAACTGGTGATTGAAACCGCGGTGGAAGACCACCGGGTCAGGGTGAGCATCATTGACAATGGCCCCGGAATTCCAAAAGAAATCCGGTCGCGCATTTTTGACCCCTTTTTCACCACCAAAAAAGTTGGGGAAGGAACCGGCATCGGCCTGGACATGGTAAACCGTGCAGTCAAACACCATAACGGAGAAATCAGGGTAAGTTCTGATCCGGGCAGGACGGAATTTGCCATTTACCTCCCCTTTGAAGAAAAGCAGCAATGAATTTTAATTTATTAAGATAACCCATGAAACTGCCTTATATCCTAATTGTCGATGACGACCTTCAGGTATTGAGGGCCATCCAGCAGGATATCCGCAATCAATACCGCAACGATTATAAAGTGGCAGCCACGGGATCTGCCCTGGAAGCCCTGGAACTGATCAAAGCCCTGAAATTGCGTAACGAAACGGTAGCCCTTTTTATATCCGACCAGCGCATGCCGGAAATGGAGGGGATTCCCTTTCTGGAAAAGGCCCACGCACTTTTCCCCTTCGCCAAAAAAATCCTGCTCACCGCTTATTCAGATATCGAGGCGGCCATCCGCGCCATCAATCTGGTGAAGCTGGATTATTACCTTCAAAAACCCTGGCATCCGCCCGAAGAAAAACTTTTTCCCATCGTAACCGATTTGCTGAACGAATGGCATGCCCTGTACAAACCCCAGCAGGATGCCCTGCGCATCATCGGTTTTCAGTGGTCTCCAAAATCACACCGCCTGAAGGAATTTTTATCGGGCAACCTGGTTCCTTATCTCTGGCTGGATGTGGAACGTGATGCGGATGCTGAAAGATACCTGGTCAGCGCACAGGTTTCAAAATCGGCCCTGCCCCTGGCCGTTTTAAAAGACGGGGCCTTTCTGACCGACCCTTCCCTGGCCGAACTGGCCGGCCGGATAGGCCTCCAGTCAAAGGCATCCAAAGAAATGTACGATGTGCTCATCATCGGCGCCGGGCCTGCAGGACTGGCTGCGTCGGTGTATGGGTCCTGCGAAGGGCTCAGGACCGTGCTGATTGAAAAAAGCAACCCGGGCGGCCAGGCCAGCAGCAGTGCCCGTATCGAAAATTACCTGGGTTTCCCTACCGGCCTTTCCGGGGCCGAACTGACCCAGCGGGCGATCGCCCAAACCCTGAGGTTCGGCACTGAAGTCCTCACCCCGCAGGAGGTCAAAACCATCACCGTAAAAGACGGTTATAAAATCACCGAAATGATGGATGGTTCCCTGATCCACAGCAAAACCATTGTGATCGCATCCGGGGTAGCCTATAAAAAACTGGATATTCCAGGTATGGACCAATTCAGTGGTTCGGGGGTTTATTACGGTTCAGCCTCTGTAGAAGCCCATGCCTGCCGCAATGAAATTATTTACATCGTGGGCGGGGGAAATTCAGCCTGCCAGGCGGCCATGTACATGAGCCAATTCTGCAAAGAAGTAAACATCGTGATCCGCCGGGATGCCCTTTCCCAGACAGCAGCCCACTACCTGGTCGAAAACATCAGGAACGCCCCCAATATCCGCGTCATCCCCAATACAGACGTCATAGGCTGCGCGGGATCAACCGTGCTTGAAAACATTACCTTTAAAAACACGCTTACCGGGGAAGAAAAAACCTTGCCGGCCAAAGCCCTTTTTGTTTATATCGGCATGAAACCAGGCACCGACTGGCTGAATGACCTGGTGCTAAAAAATGAAAAAGGATTTATTATCACCGGAAACAACCTGCTCCAGGAAAAAACATACCATACCTTTTGGAAACTCCCCCGCGAACCCTATATGCCGGAAACCAGCATCCCCGGTATTTTTGCTTCCGGAGATGTTCGGTTTGAGGCCATGACCGGTATTTCTTCCGCCGTGGGAGAGGGCGCTATGGCTATCCGTTTTGTGCGAAAATACCTTCAGGAGATATAGGCGTCCCAAAGAAGGGCGCGGAGTTTTTCGCACGGAGAAATGAGGCGCATGGAGCTCACGGGTCTCACGGAGTTAGCTGGAGTTCCGCAACCCGAATGCACGCGGAGATCACGAAGGTCACGGAGAAAATAAACATTCTTTTTTCACATCACATTAAAATAAACAACTCCGTGCTCTCCCTCCCTCCGTGTGAACCTCATCAGGGTGACCGGCGCCTCTGGCGCCCGGCAACCGGTATGCGCACGGAGATCACGAAGCTCACGGAGGAAATAATCATTTTATTTTCCACCACCATAAAATAAACAACTCCGTGCTCTCCCTCCCTCCGTGTGAACCTAATACGGCCGGCGCCTCCGGCGCCCGGCAAACCCTATGCGCACGGAGCTCACGGAGCACACGGAGGAAATAATCATATTATTTTCCACCACCGCCCACGAAATACAAAAATAATCTCCGTGCTCTCCCACCCTCCGTGTGAACATAATACAGCCGGCGCCTCTGGAGCCCGGCAAACAGTATGCGCACGGAGCACACGAAGCTCACAGAGGAAATAATCATTTTATTTTCCGCCACCTCCTTCGAATTACAAAAATCATCTCCTTGCTCTCCCTCCCTCCGTGTGAACCTCATCAGGGTGACCGGCGCCTCTGGCGCCCGGCAAACAGTATGCGCACGGAGCACACGAAGCTCACAGAGGAAATAATCATTTTATTTTCCGCCATCATCTTCGAATTACAAAAATAATCTCCGTGCTCTCCCTCCCTCCGTGTGAACCTCATCAGGATGGCCGGCGCCTCTGGCGCCCCGGCAACCGGTATGCGCACGGAGATCACGAAGCTCACGGAGGAAATAATCATTTTATTTTCCACCACCATAAAATAAACAACTCCGTGCTCTCCCTCCCTCCGTGTGAACCTAATACGGCCGGCGCCTTTGGCGCCCGGCAAACAGTATGCCACGGAGATCACGGAGGAAATAAACATTCCTTTTTCCCATCACCTTAAAATAATCTTCTCCGTGCTCTCCCTCCCTCCGTGCGAACCCAAAAACAAAAAAACTCTGTGCTCTCCAACCCTGATTTTATATTTTTAAGCCCTGGCCTCACAGGCCTTCAATTTTAACCTCTTTTACAATGACCAATAAAAAAATCAATATTGCCATCGTCGGCCTGGGATTCGGCGCCGAATTTATCCCCATTTACCAAAGGCATCCTCATGCCAACATGTACGCCATTTGCCAGCGCACCCAATCCAAACTGGATGAGATCGGCGATGCCTTCGGGATTGAAAAAAGATATTCCGATTTCGCAGAACTGTTAAAGGACCCCGGAGTGGATGCCGTGCACATCAACGCCCCCATCCATCTCCATGCAGAACAGTCCCTGGCCGCCCTGCGCGCCGGTAAACACGTGGCCTGCACGGTACCCATGGCCACCACGGTGGAGGAGTGCAGGGCCATTGTCGAGGCGGTGCAGGAAACCGGCCTTACCTATATGATGATGGAAACCGTTTTGTACAGCCGGGAATTTCTTTTTGTCAAAGAAATGTATGATAAGGGGGAAATGGGGAGGATCCAGTTTCTGCGCGCCTCCCACCAGCAGGAAATGGCTGCCTGGCCGGGTTACTGGGAAGGTTTGCCTCCTATGCATTATGCCACTCATTGTGTTGGGCCTGTGCTCGGACTGACCAGAAGTGAAGCGGAATATGTGTCCTGCCTGGGATCCGGACGCATTGACGAACACCTGATCCCAAAATACAATTCTCCCTTTGCCATAGAAACCTGCCATATCAAATTCAGAAATTCGGACCTTGCCGCCGAAGTCACCCGTTCCCTTTTCAATACGGCCCGCCAATACCGGGAAAGTTTTGATGCCTATGGTTCGCTGAAATCCTTTGAATGGACGCAAATCGAACATGAAGACCACGTCATTCATACCGGCGAAATCCCCACCCGGGTAAAAGTGCCGGATTATGCACATCTTCTCCCTCCTGAAATTGCTTCCTTTACCCAGGCAGGAGTTTACGACGCCGACAGCCATCAGCATCTTTCGTTTATCCAGGGGGCCGGCCATGGAGGCTCGCATCCGCATCTCGCACATCAGTTCCTGATGGCCCTGGTTGAAAATAAGGATCCCTATCCCAATGCAAAACAGTCCGCCAACATCACCTGTGTGGGTATTTTGGCGCATGAATCAGCCATGAGCGGAGGTCAGATCATACGGCTTCCGGAGTTTACGCTTTCATAATTCACCCGGGTGATTATGAATTATTGGAACTGGTAATATTGTAAAACCCTTAAAGCCCTTAAGGTATTCCACCGGCTGGGTTTCCCGGCTTTTTCCATTTCAAAATGGGTCTCTCCGGGATAAGGAGACGCCAGTTTCCACAGCCCGGCGTCCGTTCGTTTACCGAGAATTACTTCTATGGCTTCGGCCATTCTGGGCTCGTATTTAACCCGGGCCTGTTGAAAATAGTCCAGGGCTTTGAGGATATCGTAATGCCATCGTCCGGGAAAACACATTCTTAAAAAAGCCGGATTGATAATTTCCCCGGTTTTATCTGAGCGGAACAGGCGGTGTATTAAAATAAATTCCTGGCTTTCCTCTGCGGCCTTTTTTAATTCATCCAACCGGTAACCATACCCGTTTTTTTCATATTCCCAAATGCCCTCCGCAACAGAAAGGGTACTGTGCAGGGAGCTGTGGACCGCCCCTTTCCGGTTGGACTGGCAATTAAAGCCTCCGTCCTTCATTTGCTGGCCCAGAAGAAAGTCAACCACGGATTTTAAATGCTTTTCTTTCACATTAAAATAACAGGCATAGTTCAGCAACATGCCATTCACGCATACATCGCTACTCTGCGTCGATCCAATGGGGTTGATTCCCCCATCAGAGGCTTTCTCCTTATCAAAAATCAGCCGAAGCGTTTCTTTTATTGCTTTATTTGCCGGCGAAATACCCAGGTTTTTTAAATCCAGCAGGGTATAATGACTGGATGTCCATTTGGGCTGATAAAAACCCCTTCCCCAATGCCCGTTGGAATGACGGCGGTTTAAAAAGCCAAACCCCCAGCCTTCTTTTTCGATTTTATTTCTGAGACCCTTGTGTTCATGACCCAGCAGGTCGCGGTAAACCTGGTACCTGATGGAAACGTCGCCTTCCAAAAGCCAGGACAGGATTTTATCGTTTCCCGCAGGAGCATTCATTTATATTCGCGGTTTTTGACCCATACACGCATAGCTGCCTTTTAATTCAAGCCTGGTCCTTTTTCAGGGGATTCTTCACCTCCAGGGTGTCCTTTTTTCACAGGCAAGTCTTTTTTCGCATATTTGATGCCTTTAAAAATAAGCAGATATGGCAAGCTTTAAAATCATAAGCCTTAAGAGTTTTCTCTTGCTTCTGGTTCCTTATTTACTGAACGCCCAAACCCTTGACCTGCCCCGCAGTACGCCTGAAGCCGAAGGCGTTTCTTCCGAAGGCATTGGTATGTTTCTGGATGCCTGGGCAAAAAGCAAGCATGAACCGCATAGTTTTATGATGCTTCGACACGGCAAGGTGATCGCGGAAGGATGGTGGTCGCCTTACCGGGCCGACCTGAAACATACGATGTATTCCTGCAGTAAAAGCTTTGCCGCGACGGCCATTGGTTTTGCGGTGACCGAAAAAAGACTGAGCATAGACGATCCGGTCATTTCTTTTTTTCCTGAAAGCCTGCCGGACACCATCAGCCCCTTTCTCGCAGAAATGAAAATCCGGCATTTGCTGAGCATGACCGTTGGACAGCAACCAGACCCTACCGGCGCAGTGGTCACCCAACACGACGACTGGGTAAAAGCCTTCCTTGCACTACCGGTTCTGTATCAGCCGGGAAGCCGGTTTTTATACAACAGTCTGGCCACATATATGCTTTCTGCCATTGTACAGAAAGTCACCGGAGAAAAAGTAGTGGACTATCTCCGGCCCAGGCTTTTCGAACCCCTGGGCATCACCGGGGCAGACTGGGAGTCCGATCCCCACGGCATCAATACCGGTGGTTGGGGACTTCGCATCAAAACTGAAGACATGGCCAAATTCGGCCAGTTGTTTCTGCAAAAAGGACAATGGAATGGAAAACAAGTCCTTCCCGCATCCTGGGTGGAAGAGGCATCGACGATGAAAATCCTTCAGAACCCTTCGGCCTCACAGGCCCTCAGGGATTCCAGCGACTGGCTGCAGGGTTATGGATACCAGATGTGGCGCTCCCGGCACAATGCCTATCGCGGGGATGGCGCTTTCGGCCAGTATATAATCATCATGCCGGACCAGGATGCCGTGATCGCCATCACCAGTGAGACCGGAGACATGCAGGATGAAATCAACCTGGTCTGGAATCATCTGCTTCCGGCCATTAAAAAGGATAAACTCCCCGCAAAGCCCAGGGCGTCCAATCTTCTGAAACAAAGGCTGGCTGCCCTTTCCCTGCCCCTGGCTTCCAAAACGCCTGCGCCGGCATGGAGCAAAACCATTTCGGGCAAACATTTTTTACTCTCCCCCAATGATCAGTTCCTGGGCAGCCTGCGGTTGGATTTTCAAGCGGAATCCAGCAAGCTTGGTTTGTTTTCCCAAAAAGACAGTTTCATTTTTTCCTTTGGATCGGGAAAATGGATCTCCGGCGAAACCAAAAGACTGGGGCCGTCCCTGGTCGCCGGCGCAAAGGGTCATTTCGCGGGCCTTCCTCCTTCTAAAATTGCCGGAAGCCATGCCTGGAAAAACGACAGCACCCTGGAACTCAGCCTGCGTTATATCGAAAGCCCGCACCACGAAACCTGGACCTTTGTTTTTAACGGGGATAAAATCAGGGTCGAAACCCTCAGCAGCAATAACCGAAACCGGATTCAGTATAAAGGGGCCATTACCCCAAAACCCACCCGGCTGATTGTCCGGGGCGATGATATGGGTTACTCCCATTCCGGAAACCTGGCCCTGATCCAATCCTCCAAAGGGATACAAACTTCGATCGAAGTCATTGTGCCCTCGCCCTGGTTTCCGGAGGCGGTGAAAATGCTGGAACAAAATCCGGGGCTGGATGTGGGGGTTCACCTGGCTATTACCAGCGAGTGGGACAATATCAAATGGCGCCCCGTTTCGGATTGCCCCAGCCTCCGGGATCCCGATGGATATTTTTACCCCATGGTTTTTCCAAACAAAAATTATCCGGGACGGTCCATCCGGGAAAATGCCTGGAAAATTGAAGAGGTGGAAAAAGAATTCCGGGCCCAGATCGAACTTGCCCTAAAAAAAATTCCACGCATCAGTCATATTTCAGGACATATGGGTTGTTCCAACCTTTCGGATGAAGTGCGCGCCATGACCAAGCGGATCGCGCAGGAATACAATCTGGATATCGATCTTCAGGCCCTGGGGGTTAAATACATGTCCTATTCCGGCCCCAAAAACAGTTCGAAAGAAAAAATCCAGAGTTTTATCAACGGGCTTAAAAACCTGGATCCCGGCCAAACCTATCTTTTTGTCGATCATCCGGGCCTGGATGATGCGGAACTCAGGGCCATCCATCATATCGGATACGAACAGGTGGCGGAAGACCGGCAAGGGGTCACCGACCTTTTTACCAATTCGGCCGTACGTGATTTTATAGAAAAAAACGGGATCCGTCTGATCAGCTATGCCGATCTTGCAAAAGATAAATAATCAACTACCTTCCCCATGCATACCGATTACGATACCATTGCCAAAGAATACCAGGCCTCCAAACTGCTGCCCTGGAGACAGCACACGGAAGCCTATACTTTTTTTAAACTGATTGGAAACCTGGAAGGTCTTCAAGTCCTGGACCTTGCCTGCGGCGAAGGTTTTTACACCCGTCAGGTCATGCTTAGGGGTGCTTCCCGGGCAGTCGGAGTCGATATCTCGGCGGGCATGATCCAGCTCGCCAGAGAAGCGGAAACCAGCCGTCCGTTTGGTATTCAATATCATGTTTGTGATGTGCTGGAACTCGATCTCGGCCAAACTTTTGACCTGGTCTGCGCTTCTTACCTTCTTAATTATTCAAGGACGGCTGCCGAAATCGGTCAGATGTGCGCGGTCATTTCCAAACACCTGAAACCAGGCGGGCGTTTTGTCACCATCAACAGCAATCCGGATCACCGTTGCCCGCCCGGGGCCTTGCGGCATTATGGTTTTACCCGTGAGAATGAATCTTATCAGGAAAGTGCTGAAGTGATCTACCGCTTTTACCAGGAAGACGGTTCGCATATCGCGGTCACCAATTATCACCTTGAAAAAAAAACCCATGAAGCCGCATTTTTAAAAGCCGGGTTAACCGATGTCCGCTGGCATTCCCTGGAGCTTTCACCCGAAGGCCTGCAGGAATTTGGATCCGATTATTGGAAGGCTATTGTGGATTGCCAACCGGTGATTGGAATTTCCTGCATGAAACCCCGGTAATCTTCCCCCGGACAGGGCCTTGTGGGAATTTCCGAATACTTTAAACATTGCATTCAAAGAAGGGCTTTCAAATGGTCATTCGTTGGTCAGATATAGGTTAGCCATTTTTTCCCGGGATTTCTGGCTTTATATCCGGCATACCTTTTACACAGGAAATACAAAATCCCCACATTGACCGCAAAAACCAGGAATAATAACGGAAGGCTCCAGCGATATTCCTGAGGGACCTGCGCATAGGGGGCATAGGTGAAAAATTCCTGATGCATGCTTCCTGTTTTAATTTTATATATAAACAGGGCGCTGAGGTGGATCAGGGGAATGTGCAATAAATAATAATAAAAAGGCACCCTTCCAAAGACTTCAAGAACTTTTGAAATTCCGCCTTTCAATTTTTCAGCCACAGGAAGAAGGGCCAGCAAAGGGCCAAGCGTCATTAAAAGGAATAAGGGCGAAGCCGGGTATTTTTGCTGATTCAGCAACCGGAACAGAAAGGGAGCAGCGTCCGTATCCTCCGGGCTCCTTATAATCTGGATACTGCCCAGGATAATAAAAAGCAGGATAAACAGAAGCCCGGTTCGAAGCGCCGCTTTACGCCTTTGGATCTCTCCAAGGGAAAGAATATACCCAAATCCATAACCGGCAGCCATCACTCCGATCCAGGGCACCAGCGAATAGAGGACGGAAACCCCGCTGAACGTTTCAAATCCTGAGGGATAAATAAATTCCCATCCTTTTCCAAAAGACGCCCTGATGGATTCGGGCAAAACTTGCGGTACCCGGCTAAACCAGGATTGAAAGACGATTACAGCCGTTCCGATTAAACCCACAACCCGGGGGGGGAGCCATACCAGGGTGGCCAGCAATACCATACACCATCCCAGCATCCAGATCACGCCGGCAAGTATAAATTCCTGATAGTTAATATGAAAAGCCCAGAAAAAACGAAGTAGGGTAAGTTCCAGCACGACCAGGATCAGGCCCCTTGAAAGGAGAAAGCGGCTCAGGCTCCCGGCATTTCCCTTTTTTAAACCATATAAAAAAGCGCTCGTGCCTGCAAAAAATGCAAAACCGGGCGCACAAAAATGGGTGATCCATCTTGTAAAAAATACACCCGGATCCGGACCTCCTGCCGGAATCCCGGAGTACACCCGGACATGATCGATGGCCATCAGCACCATCACCAGGCCGCGAATCACATCGATGGACCTGATCCGGGCAGCATGGCCTTCTGGCCTTTCCGCTTGCATGGATATAAATTTTTGGGGTTATCGCGTTTAGTTTAATGGTTTTCCTTTCAAAAACCTTTCCGTTAAATCTGATTCCTTTATACTACCACCGGCCTAATATTGTTAAAAATACGAAAACCGCTAAACAAAAATTTCCGGTTTTATTGAACGAATCCGGATCTTTAACTATTCAGTCCAAATTTTTTTGTCCCATGCGGCTCATTCAATTATTTCACAAACAGGGACAACGGAGGCTTGCCCTGGTTCAGGGAGATGATCTGGTCCTTATCCTGAATTATACCACCGCTTACGATCTCGCCTGTGCGGCTATAGATCAGCAAAAAAATCCGATGGACTGTGTTGGACAAAACCTTTCGGATGAAAAACTGCCTTATGAAGGTATTTACGATGGACGAAGCGAGTGGAAAATACTTCCTGCCTTTGATCATCCGATCAATCCCCGGTATTGTATGTTGTCCGGAACAGGCCTGACCCACAAAGCCAGTGCGGAAAACCGTCAGAAAATGCATGAATTGCAGGAAAAAGGTTCCCTGACCGACAGCATGATCATGTATCAATGGGGCCTGGAGGGGGGCAAGCCCGCGAATGGACGGTCTGGGGTCCAGCCCGAATGGTTTTATAAAGGAAATGGTTCTCAGTTAAGAGGGCATCTCGATCCCCTGGTCATCCCCTCATACGGCCTGGACGGGGGAGAAGAACCCGAAATCGCGGGAATCTATGTCAATGATGAATACGGCAATCCCCACCGTATCGGATTTGCCACGGCCAATGAGTTTTCCGACCATGCCATGGAAAAGAAAAATTACCTGTGGCTGGCCCCGTCCAAAATCCGGAATTGCAGCCTGGGCCCCGAGCTTTCCCTTTCCCAACATTTTAAATCACTCAGCGGGAAGGTTTCCATTGCCCGGAAAGGAAAAACCCTATGGGAAAAAACCATCCATACCGGCGAAGACCATATCACCCATAGCCTGGAAAATCTGGAATACCATCATTTTAAATACGACAACCACCGGCTTCCCTGGGACGTTCATATTCATTTTTTCGGTGCGGATGCCTTTAGTTATGGAGCCGGGATCGAACTGGAGCATGGCGACCTGATGAGCATCCAATGGGAAGGAATGGGCTGGGCTTTGGTGAATCCGCTGCACTCAACGGCTCTGGTTCATTAGCAAGAATCCTTATAAGGTTTTGTGTAAAACACCCGGACTTTAGCGTTTAAACAGATAATTCTCCTTTTCCAATTTTATGTCATTCAATAACTGTATGCCCGCCGGATTGTTCGGATAGGCATTGAGGCTCATTTCAATGGCGCGCTCGGCTTTATCATATTCACAAATGTTTTTATAAATTACCGCCAGGGCATAAGATACCGTTTCATTATAAGGCGTGTATTCCAGGGCTTCGACCAGGTGATGGATTGCGGCCTTATAATCATTTCGTTTCATGGCTTCAAATCCCAGGTAATCCTCCTGATTTTCCCGTTTCACCACGGCGCACAAGGGTACGCCCCCGGCTTTGACGATATGGATGGTTCCTTTCGGGGGCCAGCTCCTATTCAGCAGCTGGTTTCTGTTTATAAATCTTGAATAGAACAAGGCGTAATCCCAGTATTTTTCGCTGCGGTAATAATAGGCGGTGTACTTAAGATCCATATTATTGGAGGAATCCCCCAAATAAACCTGGGCCGGGTACATGCCGTTGGTGATCACCGTATGGCGTTTCTTGTTCAACTCCACCCTTTCCTGTTTCTTTAGCCAGCTGGAAGCTTCTTTTATGGAAAGCATCCAATAATCCGTTTCAAAATGGCCATAGGCCTTTTTTATTCCTCCAAACAAAGGATTAAAATAAGCGTATTGATATGGATGCAGTGAAACTAAAGCATAAAGGTTTTCCGAAAGCAAGCCCGCCAACAGCAAAAAGGACACGATCCTGAAAATTTTAGATCGAAATGAAGTAAACCATAAATACCATCCAAAGGTTGCGATCAGCACCAGGGGCGGATAAATGAATATAAAATGCCTCCAACCATCGTGCAGGGTAGAGTCCTTGAATATGGCATAGAACACCGGAAAAAAGGCGGCGAAGGCCAGGACAGACCCTTCAAAGAAGGGAATATCCTGTAATCTTTGTTTGAGCAAACGGATGAAAAAAAATAAACCGAAAATGGAAAACAATGGAATGGTCCGGAGGATCCATTCCGGAAGATAGTTCCAGGGCAGCCTGGCGGAGTTTATATGTTCCCCGTTAAATAATACGTTCATGGTGATGGGCTGCCTGGTAAATTCATACAGTGCCTTTAAAGGATGGGTGAAGGGGTGTTGGAGCGCATAAGGCCAAAAAAGGATTCCGGCCAGGTAGGCCAAAAAACCCACGACCAGGGTATACCCAATGCTTATTACAAGCTCTTTGTTTGAAAAAGATTCTTTTTTGATTGCTTTTCTCGTCAACAACAAGGCTGTGAAGAAGAATAAATACACGATCAACAACAATCCTCCCGCCCTGGTATTCAGCGCAATCATGACCCCGAACACAATGCCCGACATGGAGCTTATGCCTGGCCTGGGCAATTCCCGGATAAACCGTACTATAAAATATAAAGCCATGATATATCCCGCTGCAAAAGGGACATCCTTTGGATTGACCATGCAGTCTCCGAAAAACCGGGTAGAAAACAGCATAAAGACCAGGGTCATGAACGCCAGGGGCCATCCCGCGACCTGCCTTGCGAATAAGGCCGAAAACAGAATGGTGATAAAACCGAAGAGCGCGCATAATACCCGCCGGGTATAGTGAAATTCCGGAGTATATTCATTGTCCAGGCCCAAAAGCTTATTCAGGCTGATCGCGGTCAGATCAAACAATCCTCCATACAGATGCATATTCCCCTCCGGGACGTATAAAGCAGAAGTGTCCTCCCCGAAAGTGGAATAATAGCTCCATAGCTTTTTTGAATAGCTGACCTGGAATTTTTCATCTCCGTTTACGCCATAATCGAAGCTCATCAGGCACATGAACAGGCATACTGCCAACGATAAAATGGTGAAAACTTTCGGGTTGTATAAATGTTGATTTTCGAAGGATACGCCTGATTGTTCCGGCCTTTGTTTTTTATGGTTACCCGGATCTGGCGCCGCAGGGGATCCCTGTTTTGGCGCTTCCTTTTTCACAGGCATGGGGCTTGCTGCATTAGGTGCCAAATGTATTATTTAAAATTGACTAAATGGGATCCGCCAGTACGTAACGGCCGGATAGAATTCTTTCCCTATATTTCCAGCCCGCTTCCTCCCGATTCTTCCGGGGGAGGTCCCAAAATGATCGCCCGGTTAAAAAAGCTTCTTTCCAATCCCTTCTTTTACCACTATTCCAGGCAGGTCCTTTTATTGGGTATGCCCCTGAAAACCTGGGCCGCTTATGGCAATTACTACAATAAAAATGAGCGGATTGCGGACCTGGGCTGCGGACCTGCGGATATCCTGAGATATACCGATCCGCCGAATAAACCCGCCTTTTATCTGGGAATCGACCAATCCGGCCGGTATTTAAAACGGGCCGCTTCGCGAGCCGCCCAAAAGAATATTTCCTCGGCTTTTATAAATTTAAATCTTGACCTGCTCCCTTCAAACGAAGGGATAAAAACCCAGTTGATCCGCTCCCTGGACGAGTATCAAATTACCACCGTCAATC
This sequence comes from Bacteroidota bacterium, assembly GCA_029557915.1. Lineage (GTDB taxonomy): Bacteria > Bacteroidota > Bacteroidia > Chitinophagales > Saprospiraceae > JADJLQ01. The sequence continues at coordinate 56,745 of JAKQHS010000165.1, forward strand.
TGTTCGGGGTATTGCATCATTTGAATGATCTGGCCGTCGTCACTACCCTCAACGCCGTGTTTGATTCCGCTTCCGTCCGTTCATTGAACACCCAGGACGTCCTGTTCCTGGCCCGGAATCCAATCAATAATTTTTACGCTTCCTTAGACCGAGGCGAATACGTAAGAACAGAAGCACAATATGATGCCCTGCTTAATAAATCGAAGTGGCAAAAAATGGATAAAGCCTGGTCCAGGGCCGGGGTCCGTAAGGTAAAATATATACACTACCGGTTGAAAAAATAATTACCTGAATGGTAAACCCGGTTAATTACGCGGCTTATATCTTTTTAATTTTTTCATGGCTTTCAGATATTGCACCGCCAGGGGCAGGATCCTTACATGGCTCTCCGGAGAATCCGTCCACTCGACCGGAAGTTCACATATCCTGAAGCCCTGCCATTCGGCCACGGACAATAATTCGGTAGAAAAAAACCAGGTTTTGCTCCTGGCTCCGCCCGCAACCAATTTTTCATAAACCTCTCTTTTCATAAACTTAAAACCGCACATGCCGTCTGAAAAGTGAACGCCTAGATAGCTCCTGGCAATCATATTAAATGCCCGTGAACTGAATTCCCGGATAAATTTCCTGCCTTTTATTACGGACCCTTTAGCCAGCCTGGAGGCGTATACCAGGTCAAAGCCGGATGTCAAAGCGCTTATTGCTTCCGGCAAATGTTTCAGGTTCGTAGCCAGGTCGAGGTCCATATACCCAATGATAGGGGCCTTCGATTGACTCCAGGATGATTGCAAGGCCAGGCCAACACCTCTTTCTCCCACGCGGATATATTTTATGCGCGCAAATTCTTCTGCCAGCTTTTCTCCAACGCCTTGGGTATTATCCGTCGATCCGTTGTCCGCAATCACGATTTTCCAATCCGGGTACAGGGAATATTCTGTTAATAAAAAATGATGCAGAATGAGCACCTGGGTTTTTAGGTTCTTTTCTTCATTCAGGACGGGGAGGGTAATTTCAAACATATTCAGACCTCTGTCGCAGATATACAAATTTAGGCAAAGACCTGGTTTGAATCGACCTTACGTCTGATTTTTTACTTTTTATTCGATCCATTTCATTGAAGTTTAAACGTTCAATTAATTATCTGCATTAGGAAAATGGCAGACTGAGTGAATGCTTCGTATCGGTTCGCAGCTGACTGTCGATGAGTCTTACGAAGGTGGAGGCTCCGTGGGCCGAGATCCAGATCGAAGCATCGGGACAAAGGGCGAAGCAGGTAACCTCGATACCCGATGTGTAACTCCTGAAGGAAATAAGGTAAACTCAAAGAGCGAATTGTATCAGAATTATCCCAATCCCTTTGACCAGGGTACGGTGATCGGCCTGCGGCTGGCACAGGAGGGCTGGGGGACGCTGAGCATACACGACGTGACCAGCAAAACGATCCGCTCCATAGAAAGTGACTGGACAAAGGGCTATCACGAGGTTTGGCCTGACCGGAGGGAGATCGGGGCGACGGGAGTCTTGTATTACCGGTTTGAATCGGGATTCTTCACGGACAGCAGGAAGATGGTTTTAATAGAGTAGGTTGTTTTTAAATAAGTCGCCGGCTGATTTCTTTTCTGGACCCTTTCGTTATTTATGATCCATATACTATGGCCGTATTCATTCAACTATTTTTACTAAGCTGAAGCCGGTTTTATTCCTTTTTAAAAATTACGGTATTCATAAGTTTTGATACGGGTCTGTATTGGAAGCCTTTTAAATACTTTACCCTCTCGGAATCCAACAGTTGTTCTACCGTTTCGTATTTTAATTCGATGAGCAATACCTCCGGCTTGATTTCGTTCCAGTCAATGGCCCGGAGGATATCTCCTTCCAGACCTTCGGTATCGATGCTCATAAAATCAATGACTTCCGGCACCTGGACGCCTTCTAAGGCTTTTGATAAAGTAGTCACTGCAATGGTTTCTGTTTTTATAAGTTTGTGATTGCCTGCCTGGTATTGGGCCGCGGCATCGACTGAAAACGTATTCAATGCCGGTTCCTCGAAATAATGATACTTTAATTGCGCCGGCTTGCGGTATAAACCGGTGTTGAAATTCAGATCCCGGGGCCTCTCTTTTAAAAAAAATTTAAAGAGTTCAGGATTGGGTTCAAAATTTATTCCCGACCACCCCTTTCGGTAAAAATAATAGGTGTTTGAAAACCTCCGCGGATGATGCGCGCCGACATCAATATAAAACCCGATTTCCTTTCCCCCTAAAAGACGGTCTGTTAATATATCCTCTCCTTCCTGGGAATATATCCGTTTGCCCCTGCTTTGTACAATATGCATTTCCAGAGGTTTGAGGTACCTCAGATACCATCGTTCCGGTATAAAAGACTTTAACTTCATGGCATTCTTTTACCGAATATTCGATGCAGGTGATATTTGATACGGCTCGAAATCGGGCCTTTGTATTTATAGATGTTCTTAAAGGTATAGTCGTCCGCCTCCTTATCCACTGACCGGTCTTTGGGTTTTATATAGGGCGGGGGCCATTCTTCCGCTTTTATGATCAGGTGGTGAAGTGCAATTATGGTATTGGTGCCCATGCCAAAGCCTATGTTTGTTACCAGGTTCTTTTGGGGAGTAATCGATATTCCGCCGTAATACCAGCAGGCATATAACCATTGGTAAGACCAGTAATTATTTACCGCGGGTTTACGCTGATATTTTTCAAATTTACCACTCCAATATCTTTTTTCCTCCGGGGAAGTAAATTGTTTTATGTAGTCCTCCGATTGTTTAAATGTTTCCCAGTTTTTAAGCTCCAAACTATAATGTGACCAGGCTCGCTTCCAGGTTGCCCATCCCCAAACGTGGGCGTATTTGGAATAATAATAAGACCCATCGCCCCGAAGTATTGCCCGCTGAAAATTATTTCCGTTTATATGAAAAATGGTGTTTTCATTTTTGTATTGCCCCAACATTTGGGTACAGAATGAGAAAAAACTTACTGAAGGCAGACAATCGTCTTCCAAAATGATCCCTTCATCCACCTGATCAAAAAACCAGGTGATCGCGCCGCTTACGGCGTTTTTGCAACCCAGGTGTTGGTTCCGGTACAGCTTATGAACCTCACAAGGCCAGTCTATCCCGGATACTATGTGTTTCACTTCTTCACATAATTCCTTTTCACCCGGAATTTCCGTCCTGGCCGCATCGGCCGCAATAAACAGTCTCGAGGGTTTCACTTTTTGCAATTGGCCAAATACCAATCTTGTGGTAGATGGCCTGTTAAACACCAAAAAAAGCACGGGAGTATCGGTCATCTGTAAAAAATGAATCCGGGTTCAAATTTATCAAGCATTATCCATCCCCTTATCCGGACTATCTTTTTGCGCGCGTTCTCCTTTTAACAGGAATACGATAATGGGTTTCCCTTTCTTCATGTTCCGTTTTTGTTAAGGCTCGCTTTTTCTATCTTTATCTGAAAAGCAACTGCAGGAACCTTCCATTTAAGGCCTTCCCATTTCCACAATAAAAATGCCATGGGGATTTTCAGGTGGCTCCATAAGGTTGCCTTCAAGCCAAAATGTTTTTGCTGTATCCGCCATCTTTCCAGTAAAGCCGTGTTTCTCCTTTGGTCAGATATCCCGCCACGCTGGAAATCACAAACCGTTATACCCAAATTTCGGGTGCTTTCAGCCCCCTGGGTAATCCGTATTGCCCAGTCCAGGTCCGCGCAAACCTGGTATTGCGTATCGTAAAAAAGGGTTTTGGTCTTCTTTACGATCAATGCCTGGTGACAAATCACCATGCCGTTCCTGAAACTGAGCCAGTTTAGTTCTTTGGGGATTTTTTTATGCCTGCGGCTTTTAAATCTTCCTTCCTGATCCACAAAAACAGCATCCCCATATAATATATCTTTATTTTCATGATGGTTATAAATATAAGAGATTACTTGTGGGTCATGAAATACATCCCCCGCGTTCAGAAAAACAACATAGTCCCCTTTTGCCAATCGGATTCCTTTATTCATGGCAAAATATAACCCCTCATCTTTTTCGCTTATCCAATCTGTAATCACATCCTGAAAGTCCTGGATTACCGATGCCGTATGGTCGCTTGAATCCCCATCGACAACGATTAACTGTACTCTTTTAATTTTTTGCTCACGGATATTCTGCAGGGTCCGTTTCAGGTTTTTGGCGTCGTTGTAGCACACCGTTATGATGCTTAACCATGGCTTGTTGCTGTCGTTCATGCCTTTCTGTGGTTATCCTGTCTTTCCTGACCCGGAAGGATGCCGGTCCGTATTCTTTTGCGGCCCGTCCAGGTCGGGTATAGGGGTCCATTGCTTTTTAAGGGCAGTTCCTATGGATGTCAAGACCCATAACCCTAAAAAAGTGCCGGCATAAAAAGAAATGTTGTTGGCGGCCATCTCTGGGGGGGCGAATTTAAATTCAATTTGATGCTTTCCGGCCGGGACCGGCATCGCTCTCAACAAGAAATTGACCCTCACATGGTTTGCTGGCCGGCCATCAATCCTGGCATGCCACCCCTTGTCCGGGCCATACCAGACTTCCGAAAAAACAGCAAATTGTTCACTGGAGGTTTCAGTTTCATAGATAAGATGGTCCGGGGAGTATTGCACAAGCCGGATGATCCCGTTTTTCTGATAGGACGGCAGGACCTCTAAATTTTTAAATTCCTTTTGCAGCAGGACCGCCTCTTCTGCTGGATCCATACTATTTATAGCTTCAATCTCTTCGCGGGGCGTATTCACTGTATTTACCCTGGATACAAACCAGGCATTGCCCAGGGCATCCGGGTTTTGCTCCAAAACCCCTTTTTTATCAATGATGTATTTGGTGTTCATCATGTTCAGCGCATTCCTGTTGTTTTGACTGAAGTGCCGTTCGACCATATCCTGGTACCGGCTCAATTTAGTCGCACTGTATCCGCCAATGGTTTTATGAAAATACGAAGGGATAGCCGTGTTGAAAGTATTTACGCTGAGATCCAAAACACGGTAGGAGAGGGAAGAGTCCCTGAGTATTTCCTGATCCACCGCTCTGGGCTTGAATATTGAATGGATTGACGGTTCGGTTACAAAATTACCGGCATTGACGTACCTTTTGGCGACCATCCAAAGATCAAAGCCGACGAGCAGGCCAAAGGCCAATATAAAGTCCTGTGGCTTCAGTTTTTTCAAGGCATATAAGTATAAAAGGCCCGCACCAATAAATAAAATAACCAGCGCCCGTACCGTATCTGAATTTAAATAACTCCTGCGTTCCTGCAGCAAGGCCTCATAAAGTTCTCGATTGGTTTTCCAATCCGGATCGCCCAAATCGGATTTCATTTCAAAGATTTGGGGCCCTAAAACCAAGATCAAAATCAAGGCTCCCGCCAAAGGCAAAACAGTCTTTTTAAATAGGCTCAGAATGCTTTTTTTTGTCCAGGCATGCTGCATAAACAGGTACAACCCATAAATGGAAAACAAGGGCACTAGGGTGGATAAAACGTTCAATATGGAATTCGGCGCCCTGAATTTATTATAATACGGCACGAATTCAAACAATGGTTTATTCAATATCGAAAAATGATGACCCAGCGATTGCAGGACCAGAAAAGCCGCAGCGGTCAAGACCATCCATTTTAACGGACCTTTTACCAGGATGAGCCCCATAATAAAAGCCAACACCAATAAAATACCCAGATAATCCGGCCCTTTGGTATTGGGTAATTCCCCCCAATACATCGGCAGCGTAAAACGATCAGGAACGGCTATTCCGTTTTTTTCTAATGCAGCAGCCATTTTTGACTTTTTTGACCAAACTTCATTGGTTGATCCGCCTACCGCGCCCGGTACCAATAAGGACATCAAGTCTTTATATCCCTCACTCCACTGCATGGCATACTCCCAATCCAGCCCGTTTTTGCCTCCTGCTGAACCGTCGCTTTCCTTGGCCGTATGGCCACTCAGGACCGATCCTCCCCTGGACGTTTCGCCGGCATAAGACCGCATACCCATGAGCAGCGAATAATTGACCAGAAAGGAAGCGATCACCCCGAACAAGAGACCCAGGGCGGGGCGTATCAATGTGTTTACTCTTTTTTTCTTTACCCTCAGAATGGTTTCTGCCAGCACATATATGGCAAGCAATATACCGGCCTGGTAGGTCATTTGGATATGATTCATCCTGAGACTCCCCGCCAGTCCAAATGCAAAAACCACAGATCCCCATTTCCAGTTTTTATTGAACAATAAATAGGCTCCTGCCAGAATCATGGGCACAAATCCCAGCGCGCCAATTTTGGTCAAATGACCGGAGCTTACCAGGACAACATGGTTCGTTGCAAAGGCAATGGAATAAGCCCCGATCAATGAAAGCCAGGGCCCCATTCCCAGGCAGCACAATCCTAAAAAGGCGCCCAATGACAAAATCAGATAATATTTTAATGACCCGGAAAAAGAAAGGCTCAGGCCTTTGATCAGAAACTCAAAGAGGTTGCTTTTGGTCTGGGGAACATAAATTTGATAGGTGGGCATGCCTCCAAACATTGCATTGGTCCAATACGTTGGACGACCGGTCTTTTCAAAATGCGCCATCGCTTCGCGGGCCATGCCCCTATTATTGATCATATCGCTTTGGAACAATACTTTGCCACTTAGCTCAGGGGAAAAAAAGACCAGGTTGATTCCAGCCAGGATCGAAGCTGCCATAAGGTATGGACCTAGGAATTTAACCAGATGGGGCATAATGTTAAAGCTTTGCTGCTGCTTCGTTTAACTCAAGGCGCTTTCAAGCCGAAGATACTACTTAAATAGAGACCTGAATCCGGCCGATCCCGGTTGAATCGAAGGCCTGTTTTGTTAATTTTTAAAAAGCCCTGCTCCTGCTTAAATCCATTATTAATTTTGTCCCCAATAGAGGATTGTCCTTATTTTATTTTCTTTTTCCATGAAGCTTTCAAAATTCGGTTATTTATCCAAACACCGGATGGCCCTTCTTTATGGGATGGCCCTGGCCTTCCTTTTGTTTTTGCTCAAGTGGCTGCAATGGAGATTTTTGATCGTGGATCACTCTATTGAAATTTATATTGGCCTCATTGCCTTTCTCTTTACCCTCCTCGGCATCTGGATCGCCCGCAAGCTGACCAAACCCCGGTTGAAAACCGTCATGGTTGAAAAAACGGTACTTATTCCCGCAGATCCCGGATTTAAACTCAATGAAAACGAATTATCCAGGTTGAATCTGAGCAAGAGGGAACTGGAGGTGCTCCAACTGATGGCCCAGGGCCTGAGCAACGAAGAAATTGCCTCCCGCTTATTTGTCTCCCTGAGCACGGTCAAAACACACGGTTCGAGGCTTTTCGAGAAAATGGAGGTCCGGCGCCGGACCCAGGCTGTTGAAAAGGCCAAAAGGCTGCAAATCATACCCTGATCTTATCCTCCTTTGGTATGAATATGGGCGAAAGAGCCAAAAATCAGACTTAAGTATGAATGGGAGGGCGACCCAGGGGCCTATTTTTAGGCCTTCAATAAATTTTTTCTATGAAAAAAAACATTCTGATTTTCGGATTGATCATGGGCGCGGTACTTTCCGCCAACATGGTCTATACGGTAAACCTGTGCTACCACAGCGGTGATTTTAAGGGCAACGACATCCTTGGCTATGCGGCCATGATCGTGATCTTTTCGTTCATTTTCATTGCCGTGCGCAATTACCGCAACAAATTCAACGGAGGCCTGATCGGTTTCGGTTCCGCTTTTAAAATGGGAGCGCTCATCGCTTTTATTGCAGCCACCTGTTATGTGCTGACCTGGTTGTTTTATTATTATCTTTTTGTTCCCGATTTTCTGGACAAATACATCCCCTATGTCCTGCAAAACGCCGCGGAAAAGGGGGCGAGTGCGTCCGAAGTGGCAAAACAGACCGCGGACATGGATAAGTTTAAGGAAATGTATAAAAATCCCCTGTTTGTCATATTGGTCACCTATGCCGAAGTGCTCCCGGTGGGGCTGATTGTGGCCCTCCTCAGCGCTTTGATCCTGAAGAAAAAAACAAAGGACCCTGAAATGGCGGTCCCTTAAATCCGGTTTCTGCCAGGCGGCGGAGTGGTTTATCTGATGTATTTGATATATTTATTTCAAAAACCATGAAGCGGATCGAATCCATGCTGGATAACCTGTTCAGGCCCCTGGAATTCATCGGCCATCGCTTTATCCTGGCTCCTTTCCGGGCCTTACTGAAAAAAATTGATCCCCTGGCCGAGGCGATTGAAGGCACCTGGCTTAAAAAATCCCTCCAGGTCACTATTTTCCCGCTCTTTATGATCCTTACGGTTTGGGTGGGGTTCAAATTGGTAGAAGGCGGTTATACCATAAGGACTTTCGGGGGCACCATCGTCATGTTCCTGATTATGGGTTTCATTTTTGCCCCCCTGGAACGGCTATTGCCCTTTAGTAAAAAATGGCAAAACGATGAGGATATGCCGGTAGATGTCTTACTGTTTTTTGGGAATAAGGTATGGGGAGATTATATCAATAAACCGCTTCAACTGGCGACGATTTCCCTGGTGGTCCAGAAAATATCCCCGGAAATCGGTCGTGACCTTTGGCCGGGATTTCTCCATCCAGCCTTGCAGGTATTTGTTTTATTATCGGTCAATGATTTTTTCCGGTACTGGTACCACCGCTGGATGCATGAAAATGAATTTATGTGGCGGTGGCATGCCGTACACCATTCTTCCGAAAGACTGTATTGGTTCAACGGCACCCGTTCGCACCCGCTGGAAGGCCTGGTTTCCAATTTTCTATGGGCGATCCCGCTGGCTTTTGTAAAAGCTCCCGTGGAGATCGTTTTTGTCACCGGCCTGCTGGGTCGCACCATTGGCCGTTTCCAGCATACCAATATGGATGTGATCCTGGGCCCTTTTGATTACATCTTTTCTTCACCCAAAAATCATCGTTACCATCATTCCAAAAAGATCGAAGAGGGAAATTCCAATTATGGCGGAGACGTGATCTTCTGGGACCTGCTTTTTGGCACCTTTCATATGCCCAGGGGGCAACAACCTGGGGATGATATCGGGATCGATCAAATGCCCAATTATCCGAAAACGTTTATTGGCCTCATGCTGGCTCCCTTTACCTATGGCCGGATAAAAAAAGAAGCAAAGAAAATTATGGAGAAAGGAGGATCGTGAAAAGCGGATGGCGTAAGTGATGCCCCTAAATGAAACTGTGTATAATCAGTATACTTTTAATCCATGAATCTCCAACGTATTGGTTCCCAAGGTAATATTTTCACCCGTGGATAAGGGGATTCATCAAAAACTAAATTTAAGGGACCCTGAACCAATTAGAACAGTGTTTTTTCATTCAATGGACTGAACCATCGGATTAAACATTTGTTAACTTTCCACGTATGCATTCCGGAAGTCATTACTCGTTTAAGGAAGTTTTACTGTGGACCCGGCGGGATATTTATCTCCATCTCGTCATTGCTCTTTTCCCCACTGTGCTCTATGTTCTTTTTGATTGGAAATGGCTGGCCCTGCCCTGGCTTCCCATTGCATTGCTTGGAACCGCGGTCGCTTTTGTGGTGGGTTTTAAAAACAATGCATCTTATGACCGGCTATGGGAAGGCCGTAGGATATGGGGATCCATTGTCAATTCAAGCAGGAGCTGGGCTATCCTTGTTAAAGATTATGTGACCAACCGGCACGTCCTCAATAAACTTACCGTCGGGGGTCTGTCCGCTGTCCACAAAACGCTTTATGAACGACATTTTGCCTGGCTTACCGCATTGCGATTTCAACTCCGTGAGCGAAGGCCCTGGGAATCCATTTATAAAATCCATAACCTGGAATATAAAAACAAATGGTTCCGGGTTGAAGAACACGAAACCCGGCTTGCCGATGCCCTTCGGCCCTATCTCTCCCCTGAGGAATATGAGGTCGTGATGTCAAAAACCAATAAAGCGGTCCAGATCATTGCCCTCCAGTCTTCTCATTTGAAAGAATTGCTGGAACAAGGGCTTATTGAAGATTTCCGTCACATGGAGCTTGAAAAAATACTCGTTGAACTGTATGCACACCAAGGAGCCTCCGAACGACTTAAAAACTTTCCCTATCCCCGCCAGTATGCCACTTTAAACCTTTGGTTTATCCGCCTTTTTATTTTCCTGATTCCCTTTGGCATGTTCCAGGAATTTGAAAAACTGGGAGACCACCTGGTTTGGCTCAGTGTTCCCTTCAGCGCCCTATCGGGTTGGATATTCACTACTATGGAAAAAATAGGCGAATCTTCTGAAAGCCCGTTTGAAGGAAGTGCCAACGACGTGCCGATAACAGCCATGAGCAGGAATATTGAAATTGATATGAGAGAAATTTTTAGGGGAAACCCATCAACTCAAACCTATTCCAATTCAGAATAATATCCTGGTTTAGTCTGGCACCTTTTTAAACTTCTGATTTAAATTCCTAATTGCCATGAAAATCACCATTCTCGGAACGGGAAACGTCGGCTCCGCCCTTGGAAAAGGGTGGATTGTTGCCGGTCATTCCGTTCTGTTTGGAGCAAGAAACTCCGCTTCTCCTAAAGCTCAAAAAATCCAGGACTTACTTCCAGATGTCCGGATCCAATCCGTAGAAGATGCGGTAAAAGGTGCAGAGGTGCTCGTGATCACTACCCCGCCTGAAGTCGTGCTTGACCTTATTCCCTCTCTCGGAGACCTTTCCGGAAAAATTATTATCGATGCCACCAATTCGGTGAGGACCAGGCCCGGGCCTTATCCCACTGCTTTTCATGCAATCAAAGCCCTGGCTCCTTCCGCCGAAGTGGTCAAGTGTTTTAATACGACCGGATTTGAAAACCTGGCAGATCCGGTCTATCAAGGGACCGGAATCGATATGTTTGCTGCCGGAAACAGCCTCGTGGCCAAACAAGCCGCCAGTAAGCTTGCGCGAGACCTGGGTTTTGAAACCTGTTATGATTTTGGGGGCGACGATAAGGTTGAATTGCTGGAAAAATTGGCCCTGAGCTGGATCAATTTGGCCCTGATGCAGGGACTTGGAAGGAATATAGCATTTAAACTGGTAAAAAGGTAAGCGGAGCGGACCCTCCCTGGAAAGGAGCTCCAGGGACCAGCTCATGTTGATCCTCCGATTCATAGCGCGATTTTCCTATTCCCTGTTTATCTTCACAGGAATTAATCCTTTCCTATGAAGTCGATTTATTTCCTCCTGTTTTGTATTCTTATTTTAATGCCACGCCCCTCCGGCCTCCATGCACAGGCCGCGGACGGCAAACTCCGGATCATCATGTTCGGCGGCCATCCGGATGATTGCGACCAGAAAGGGGGGGGTACTGCTGCCCTTTGGGCCAAAATGGGCCATGCCGTAAAATTTGTTTCCGTCACCAACGGGGATGCCGGCCATCAGAATATGAAGGCCCCTGAACTGGCTAAACGGCGGTATGAAGAAACCCAGGAATGCGCCCGTCGGCTGGGTGTGAGTTATGATGTGCTGGACAACCACGATGGTTTATTGGTGCCCAGCCTGGACGTAAGACTTCAGATCATAAAAAAAATACGCGAGTGGAATGCCGATGTTGTGCTTGCCCCCCGCCCAAACGATTATCACCCGGACCACCGTTATACCGGGGTGCTTGTGCAAGATGCCGCTTATATGGTGGCCGTACCCCTGATCATGCCAGAAGCTCCCGCCCTTAAAAAGAATCCGGTTTTTCTTTATTTCCAGGACCATTTTCAAAGACCCAATCCATTCCGGCCTGATATTTCAGTCGATATCACTTCGGTCTTTGATCAGAAGATACAATGCATCGATGCCCATGAATCCCAGATGTATGAATGGCTGCCCTGGATTGGCCATTACGCCGACCAGGTGCCTGCAGATAAGGCGGATCGCGTCAAATGGCTGACCAAAAGGTTGAGCCGGCCGATCGACGCAAAAATCAAGGCCACTCTGGTCAAATGGTATGGTTCATCGAGGGCGGGCCAGGTCAGGCACGCCGAATCCTTTGAAATCTGCGAATACGGGAGCCAGCCCAATGCTGAAGAGATTAAACGGCTGTTTCCCATGCTTGGCAAATAAACCTTTTTGCATGAAGGTCAGGTTTTTTATACCGGTTATTCTTTCTTTGTATGCGCTTGGGGTAAGCGGACAAGCGTCTGAAATCCCGGTCTGGATGGTGAAAAAAACCCCGGATTTTACTTTTTCAGGCAACGGGGCCTCACCCGAATGGACCAAGACGGATTGGCTCGAATTAAGCCGTCGGAAAAACGACCAGGTAGCCTACCAGACCGCGGTAAAACTGCTGTATTCCGAAACCGGTATGTATTGCCTGTTCCGGTGCGAAGACCAAACCATTACCGCCACCATGAAGGAAGATTTCCTGGACCTTTGGAATGAAGACGTGGTGGAAGCCTTTTTCTGGCCAGACCGCTCATTTCCGGTCTATTTCGAATATGAGTTGTCGCCCCTGAATTATGAACTGCCCATTCTTGTACCCAACCATAAAGGCAATTTTTTAGGCTGGAGGCCCTGGCATTACGAGGGTGACCGGAAAACCCGGCATGCCACCCATGTTCATAAGAACGGCGGGGATATCCAATCCTGGACCGCTGAATTCTTTATCCCCTTTGTTTTATTAAAGCCGCTTCCCAACAGCATTCCTCAAAAGGGTAGCCGTTGGCGGGCCAATTTTTACCGGGTGGACTATGACCAGGGAAGCACGACCTGGTCCTGGGCGCAGGTGCGTACCAATTTTCATGATTACGAACGCTTTGGCATCCTGGTCTTTGAATAAATGATAAGCCGCCTGGAAGTTTTCCCTTAATTCTTAATTTCTTTAATTCATTTTCCATGCGCTCCGTGTTTTTCCTGCTTTTTTTCATTCATCTGGGTTTTCTGTTTGCACAGCCGGCGGCTTACGACACGATTATTCTCCGGCATTTTAAGGAACAAAACCTGGCCAGTCTCAGTGTGGGCCTCATTGAGAATGGTAAGATCAGTTATACCAAAAGTCTGGGTATGGCCAACCTGGAAACCCTGAGTCCTGCCACAGACACGACCGTCTATAAGATCGGCTCGCTCAGCAAACAGTTTATCGCCGCAGCTGTGGTCAAATTGGCTTGGGAAGGGAAATTGTCTCTTACCGATCCGGTAAATAAATTTTTCCCGGATGCCCCCGGGCACTGGAAAGCCATTACGGTCACCCATTTGCTCAATCATACTTCCGGCTTGCGAAGGGAATCCCCGGCCTTCGACGCCATGGAAAACAAAGCGGACCTTGACCTGATTCGCGCCTCGTATGGGGATACCCTGGTATTTGAAACCGGGACCCGCTGGCAATATTGCAATCTCGGATATTTTATGCTTGCGGAGATCGTCCGTCAGGTATCCGGCCAGGCTTTTTCCACCTATATGGAGCAACAAATATTCCAAAGTGCGGGATTGCTGAAGACGAGGACCACTACCGTTTCAGAACTTGTTCCGGCACGTGCAGACGGATACTGGCTCGGCGTCACGAAACAATGGCTGAACTCGCCAAATTATATCGCCCTCCGTCCAAGCGGCGCTTTTTTATCAACGATCCCTGATCTTCTTAAATGGGAACTGGCCATTCAACAAAATCAATTTCTTTCAAAGGAGGCATGGTCGATGTTGTGGCGGCCAGGCACGCCTACCGGGAATAAACAAACCGACGGAACCGGTATAGATTACGGGTTGGGCTGGAATGTCAGCCGTTTTAAAAACCATCTTTGGGTTTACCATGGCGGCTCCCTGCCCGGATTCCGGGCCATTTATTACCGCTTTCCGGAAGAAAACAACGCCATATTGATACTTTCCAATACCGATCACGCCAATTTGGGCCGGCTGGCAAACGACCTGGCTGAATTGTGGTACTGATTATCCTTCTGTTTTGAAAAGGTTTTATTTTTATTCATTGCTCTGTTTGATTTTTTCGCCTTCCCGGATCAGATCATTGGCAAACCGGACAATGCGGTCTCCCCTGGATAAACCGCCGAATACTTCAATTTGATCTTTCCAACTAAATCCCAGGCTAACCGGAATAAACCAGGTGGTGTCTGATCTTATTCCAACCAGGTATTGGCTCTCCTGGGTCGTAACAAGGGCATCGGGCGGAATAAGAAAGGTGCTGTCTTTGCGTCCCAGTTTCATTTTTGCCTGAACATACATTCCGCTTTTTAATTGACCTTCCGGGTTGGCCAAATCAAACTGCCAGATTTCACTTTTTGTATTTTCCGTTAATGCATTGCTTCGGCGGGCAAACACCGCCCTAAATACCCGGCCGGGGATGGAGGGAACAGTAAAAGAAAGGTTTTTATCCTTCAATACAGCCGAGGAATAGGTTTCCGGAACGCCAATTTCCACTCTCATCAGGCCGTTAGCCTCCAGTTCTAATATATGTTGCTTCCCTCCGCTGCCGGTTAATTCCCCTTCATCGGAATAGCGGGCTGTAACAACGCCTGAAAACGGACTGCGGATTTGTAAAAAATTAATGGATTCTTTTAAAATGGATAAGGAAAAAGTTTCCGCCTCCCAATTCAGGCTGTCGGCAATCATTTTATTGCGGGCCTGAATGACCTCAGATATTGGAATGGTGCCCGGTGTTCTTGCCAGATCAGCTGCCCTTTCAGATTCGTCCTTACTGGTGAGATATTGGGCATAGGCGGCATGTTTGCGTTCATTCCGTTCTGCCCATTGCATAAGCAATTCCGGTGCGTCTATCTCTGCCAGGACCTGGCCCTTCGTAACCGGGGTACCCAGGTCAACATATATTCTTTTAATATAACCATCAATTCGGGAATAGATTTTTATTTTTTCGTTTGCCCTTAAACTTCCGGGAAGGGTGACCTCTTTGGATATCATCGTTGGCAAAAGCTCCAAGGTGTTATAAATACGTTCATCGGTGTGTTCTATTAATGATCGCCCTTTTGGGGGGGTCTTGCAGGAAAAAATGGAAAACAAGACAATGAATGAACAAGATATTTTTGACCTATAGTTATTGTTCATCGCCAGGAAGTAAAGATATTGAATGATTCCCCACGCCGGTCATGAATGACCCGTAGATTGATGGCAGAATCCATAAAGTTATAATAGTGGACAGCGTCAGCCCCCCAATCACGGCCAGGCCCAGGGGTACAATTTGTTTTCCGGTTTCCCCCATGCCAACGGACAAGGGGATCATGCCTGCAATCATGGCTACGGCAGTCATAAGGATAGGGCGAAGGCGCGTTCCGGCTGCTTCGGAAATACTGTTTTCAGGGGAAAGGCCCATTTTTCGAAATCCCTCTGCCGCATTAATCATCAATATTCCATTTGCGAAAGATACTCCCAGCGCCATCACGGTTCCTGTAAACGACTGGATGTTTAGCGTTTGATTCGCCAATGTTAATAACAGTAAAGCCCCCACAATGGAGGCGCTGGCTGAAAGCAAGATCACAAAACCAATACGCAAACTCTGAAAATTTGCGGCCATTAATAGAAAAATGGCCACCAGGGCCACCAGCAAACCATTTTTGAGTTCGGATAAAGTCTGATCCAAGACAAGAGATTGTCCTTTCTTAAGGATCGTGGTACCCGGCTGAAGTTCAAGGGTGTTTAAAATATCATCAATCTCCTTCATGGCCGAACCAAAATCCTTTTCTTCCAGATTGGCTGTTACATTGACCATTCTCTGTTGATTGTATCGCTGATAGACGCCGTAACTGCTAGCGGGAAAGATACGGGCTACGTCCCTGAGGAGTATACGCATGCCTTCCTTCCCAAGGGGTATGTTTTCAAGGCTTTCGATTGAATTCATCTGATTTTGAGGAAACTCCGCCTGGATCTGGTAGGTATTCCCTGATTCCTGATCCAGCCAATATACCGGGGAGACGAATCGGCTGCTGGATGTGGCGGTCACGATAGCATTATTAATATCCTCGATAGTCAAGCCCATTAATCCGACCCGCTCCCGGTCAATATCAATCTTCAAGGAAGGATAATCCAGTGGAATCCCGATTTGCAGGTCGCGTAAATAGGTTAGGGTTGTAAGTTTTACCATTAATGATTCGGCTATTGCCTTACTTTGCTCCATATTTCGGCCCAGGACAGCAATGTCTATGGGTGTTGTCGAGCCAAGGCTCATCACCCGTTCCACCAAATCTGCGGGTTCGAAAGATATGCTGACGTCCTGCATGTTTTTAGAGAAATCATCCCTTATTTTTTCTCTTAAATCCGCCAATGAAACCCCGCTGGCAGAGTTTAGTTTTACCTGCACCACGGCCTCATATGGCCCGTTTGTCCATAAATAGATGGTGTTGTTGGGGAAACTTGATGGCTGCGCCCCGACAAAAGCTGAAGTGATTTCCACATTTTCTCTTCCCGCGAGCGTTTCAATGCGCATCAGCGCCTTCCTGGTCGCCTCTTCCGTGCGCTCCATACGGGTTCCGGGTTTTAGTCTGAGCCTGAATTGAAATTGACCCCCGTCTGCCCGTGGAAAAATTTCAGTACCAATTGAAGCAAACAAACCCACCAACGATAGGGCAAGGATTAGAAAATAGGTAATGGTTATAGGGCGTTTCCATGCCATCCAACCTGCAATGCGTTCACGATATTTTTGCTGCATCCGGAAGGCTTTTCCATTATGGTGTTGCGATAAACGGTTGTTGAGCAACCAGGCTGAAATCACCGGTACAAAGGTTTGTGATAATAAAAAGGATATGATCATTGCAAATCCAACGGCCATGGCAAGCGGCTGGAACATAGCCTTTGGCAGTCCGCTCATAAAAAAAGAGGGCACAAACACCATCAGAATACACAGTAGAATCAGGAGCTTTGGAAAAGAAATTTCCAGCGAAGCCTCCAGGATGGCCCGGCGTTTGGGTTTTCCTGATTCCTGATGCCGGTGAATATTTTCAACCGTGACCGTAGCTTCGTCAACCAGGATGCCCACAGCCAAAGCCAGGCCCCCCAGGGTCATAAGGTTGAGGGTTTGGCCGGTTATCGACAGGCCGGTCACCGCCCCGAGCAAAGCCAGGGGTATGGTCAGTACAACGATGAATGCGCTGCGCAAATCTTTCAGGAAAAACAATACCATCAGACCCGTAAGCAGGGCCCCAAGCAGGGCTTCCGTCAATAACGATTTGAGTGATTTGATCAGGTACTCGGTCTGGTCAAACTCATAAGTCACCCGGATGTCGTCAGGCACCGCCGCCTGCATGGCCGGTAGCGCTTTCTTTACGTTTTGCACGACCTGCCATGAAGAGGCATCGCTTCTTTTTGATACCGGTATATAGACTGACCGCCTTCCATTGATCAGCGCGTAACCCGTGGTCAGGTCGGAACCGTTTTGCACGGTGGCTACGTCCCGGATAAAAGCCATAAAACGATCTCCCTTTTTAACAACCAGGTTTTCCAGGTCTTTGATGTTTCCGGCCACTGAATTGATAGGTGTGATCAAGTTTTCATCACCAATCCTGATATTGCCCGCAGGCGTCACCATGTTGCCTGCAGCTATCGCATCCACGACCTCGTCAGGAGAAATACCCAGGCTTGTCATCTTTTCCGGGTTGACCTTTACAATTATCGCTTTTTGATTCCCGCCGAAAGGGGGCGGAGCGCTCACTCCTTCAAGGGAAGAAAACATGGGTCTTACCTTAAACAGGGCCAAATCCTGGATTTCAGTCAGGGAATGGTTTTCACTGCTGAATACCAATTGTCCCACCGGCACGCTGCCCGCATCGTATCTCACGATGAAAGGGGGCACCGTCCCTTCCGGCATCTTTGATTTGGCACGGTTTACGTTATTCACCACTTCCGCCATCGCCTGGTTCATATTGGTACCAGGGTGAAACTGAAGTTTGATCAGGGCGTAATTTTGCACCGATTTTGATTCCACATAAGCCAGGCCGGTTAGGTAAATACAATAATACTCCAGGTTGGAGGTGACAAAACCTTCCATTTGTTCCGGTGACAAACCTCCATAAGGCTGAGAAATATATATGGTCGGCAGTCCCAGGTCCGGGAACATATCGAGGGGAACTTTTTTTAAAGAAAGAACCGATGAAAGGATCATCGCCAACACCAAAACCAGCACGGTCACTGGTTTTTTTAGTGCCGCCACAATCAGATTCATACCTGTTTAAGTTGATTGGAATAATTGGACTAAGGTAATCTGGCTGCTTTTAAAGGGACGATTCAGTTTCTAAGAAAAGCCTTAGAAGGACTGCTGCCTGATTGTTTTTATCCTTGTTTCCCTTCCTTTCTTATTCCCTCCACATAAAAATTTCTGTCAATAGAAATACCTGAACTTTTAACCCTTCTGGACTTATTCGAACTTTTTGGGCGAAGGGTTTTCACGGTTTCATTATCTAGTGCCGCGCCAACTATTATTGCCTAAAAACAGCTAATGGTTTTCGGTTGCTGCCTTTTTCACGGTTTCTAATTGAAAGATACCGATAAATCCGTTTTCTTCTTTCCGAATGACTTCTATCATCCGAGTTGGATAGACA
>JAKQHS010000182.1 GCA_029557915.1 Bacteroidota bacterium
TGGATTACCTTTGCCATATTGTAATAAATCTATTACCCCGAATTTATGCTTAAAGTAGCATTTTCGGGGTTTTTTTATGGCAAAAAATTTTAATATGTTCCTAAGTCTCAACTCCTTAGGCTACTCGTGAACTTCCCTAAAGCAGGACCACTTTCTCCAGACGATGGTCATCCACCTGAATAAAATAGGTTCCCAGTGGTGAACCGGAAAGATTAATGCGGTCCCTATAGAGGATTTTACTTTTATAGGATACTTTTCTGCCGGTAAGATCGAATACAGCAAGCTGATGTTCCATCGAATCATCAAACTCAATATTAAACACCCCGCGGAAAGGATTGGGATACAAACGGTAAGATACTGTATGGGACCTCTGAAGCAGGCGGGTGCTCGTTTGATTGCACAACCATTGGCTGTATTCCCGGTTGGTGGATTCTTGCCAGAATTCAAAATCCGCGAAAGCCTCCGAAAGGGTAGCCCATTTAAGCTGGGTGGAGGGAATGAGGTTCAGGGAATCAATCACTTTGGCCATTTTCTGGAAAAACATCGGGCCGTATTCTCTTTGGTTGGTCATGATGCGCGTTACATAAAATTTATCTGAAGGCCAGATCCTTTTTTGTATGAGATCGACCTGTGACTGAATGAGGTCAATGATGGCTTGTTCATCTGCTGCCGAGTCCAGCAAGGGCGCACAGCCGGTGCCGATGCACCATAGATTACGGGCCGGATTATGCGTATAAAACCGGGTGGTCGTGTCCGGCTTAAAAATTCCAAAATCATTGAGGTCGTTGCAATGCGGAGCCAGGCTGCCCGCCCCGGAAAGGAGTTGAAATTTGATTTTATTTCCATAATACAAACCCGTGATGGTATCGGTGTATTGCCACCAATCTATCAATGAACTGCTGTTGGGGGGACATACATAATAAATGAATCCCCCTACGGTTTTACTTGGCCGGGCACCCAGGGAATCCAACAGGTACCATTGGTCAGCGATATTTCTGCCAGGGTTGTTTTTACTGCGGGGATCGATTTCGATATTATCCCGGTATGGCGCATTGGCCAATTGTTCGAATATATTGCCGCCCGTGGATATTTCATCCTGTCTTGCACCAAAAACCAAACCATCGGGAGTCTGGAGGTTCCATTTTGCATTCTTGCTGTCAACGATATTGGCCAGCTGAACTAAATCCTTTTTAGCCTTGGCATACCGCAAAGGTTGATTAAAATTATCGTTGGGTTCGTTGTGTGAAACGATCTGAATATACAGTTTGGGAATAGTCTGCGACGCCAGGGTGGTACAGAACAGCAGCCAGGTTGTAATAAGAGCAATGGAATGCATACAAAAAATCGGGATTGCTTGCCTTTGGATGTCCTTTGGGGCTTAAAGTTTAATCAATACATTCCATTTTTTCTGACCAGGTACTTAAAGGTACGGATCCTGTTTTTTTTGCCAAAGCCTGACGGTTTTAGTATATAAAAAAAGCCGCTCCATGCCCGAAGCGGCTTTAATTGGTCTAAAAGGTAATTATTTATTTACAATAATTTCTGCACCGAGCGCCTGTACCCCGTCTGCGGTCAGAAATCCTTTGGCAAATACGGTATAAATTTTACCGGCCTCCAGGGTAAGGGGATCCAGGTCCAGGGCCACGGTCTGCGTACCGGCCACCCGGACTTCGAGATCGTAAGTGCCGGCATCCAGAGGAGTAAAAGCGGTTCCTGATTTAAAGGAAGTGTTGGGGAAGACTACCGCGCCACCGTCTACGGCAATATCCACCGCCGGAGCATTGGGTGACAGATGGATAAAGCGGACATGGGCCTTGCCGGCTGCCGGTGTGCTTAGGTCATCGGCGACTACGACGGCTGAAATCTTTTTCACGGAATCGATGACAAATACGCTGTAGCTTTTATCCTGTTC
The DNA here is from genome assembly GCA_029557915.1 of Bacteroidota bacterium. Taxonomy (GTDB): domain Bacteria; phylum Bacteroidota; class Bacteroidia; order Chitinophagales; family Saprospiraceae; genus JADJLQ01. The sequence continues at coordinate 1,913 of JAKQHS010000182.1, forward strand.
CAGGGTTACATTGGCGTTGATCACGGTAGTGGTGGTGCCTGCAACATTTACTTTTAAATTGCGGCTGCCTGCATTCACTTTCAGGTATCCGGTGTTCTGCGGATAGGTAAGGGCGGATGTGTTTTGTTTTACATCGTCCACCAGGAGGTCAACTCCCGGGGCATCAGGAGAAGCATGAATGACCAGGACATTGGCCTGGGCAAGGTCCTCATCCTTTGAGCAGGAGGAAAATAAAGTCGCAGCCATCAATAAAATGGCCGGAGCAAAAGCCAGCATACGATTTTTCATGATCTGAAGTTTTTGTTGTTATTTGACCAATCAAACGGAAAGCCTTGGATTTTTGTTTAATCTTTTTTTAAAAAAGTTAAACAAAACTATGAAATTAACATTTGTTCAAAGGTGCCATGGGGGAAAAACAAGTCACACAATCGAATTAAATAATTGATTAACAGTGTTTTTAGGAAAATGGAACCCGTTGGTCATTAACCAAGGCTCTGGAATTTAAAAAAATCCATATTCCTGGCAGAAAGCAGGTCCGTATTGTCATGAGATGACTGAAATACAGTAGGCTGGAACCAGCAGGTCCTAATCTATTGCTGTGGCAAAGCAAAAGCCAGCAAATATCCCGAAGGGTTTTCTTTGTCCCCGGCAACGGAGGTGACCACGTATTGTTTTCCCCCGCTCCAATAAGTGCATGGTGTAGCGTTGGCAACACCCGGAAGGTCAATTTCCCATAATAATTTACCGTTGTCCTTATCAAAGGCGCGGAATTTTTTGTCGTGCGTACTCCCGAGAAATACAAGTCCACCGGCAGTGACGATGGGGCCGCCATACCCTTCCGATCCCGTAATGGGTTCTCCGGGTTTCTGGTATTCGGGATGATTGCCCACCGGAATCTTCCAGGCATATTCGCCGGTATTGAGGTCGATGGCATTTAATTCACCCCAGGGTGGTTTGATGGCGGGACGGCCTTCCGGATCCCTGAAATGACCATAGGCGGTGATGTTGAGATAAAGCGCGGCCGTATCCGAAGGTTCGGATTCTGAGCTGGAGTCTTTTGCGGCCAGCTTGTTTTCCCTGATTTCCAGCAAATACGATTCTTTCCGTGAGATCCGGTCTGCCTTGTCGTACAGATAGGAAATAATGGCTTCTTCATTTCCCTGCATTACCGCGGCAAATCCCGGCATCCTCCCGCTGCCCTTCATTATTTTTTCCAGGGCGGTTTCGCGATCCATGCGGGCGGACAAACCAACCAGGGAAGGAAAATTGGGTTCATCCCCATTCTTATCTCTTCCATGACAGGCGGCACAGTGTTTGGTATACAGGGACATGCCCTGGTTATACCCGGACTTTGAACCTGCTGTTTTTTCGGTTTCTATTTTCTGAAGCAGTTCGATTTCCGGGGAATCCGAAGATTTGACATAGAGAATCCCGGTGGCCGGATCGAAAGCCCCCCCGCCCCAATTGGAGCCCCCCCTGGTTCCCGGCAACATCAGGGTGCCCCGGGTGTCCGGCGGCGTAAACAATCCCTCGTACCGAAAACTTCGGAACCTTTTCAACAGGCTGTCATAAGAAGAGGGGGAATGGTACATTAAATCCGCATCGGTCATCGATTGCCTGGAATAGGGTTTGGGTTTTAACGGGAAAGGCTGGGTAGGCCAGGCCTCTTCGCCCGGTACCAGGGAAGGGGGAACCGGTCTTTCTTCGACAGGGAAAAGGGGCACTCCGGTTTCGCGGTCGAAAACAAAGAGAAAGCCGGATTTGGTCGTTTGGGCCACCGCATCCACTTTTTTCCCATCTTTTTCAAGGGTCACCAGGTTTGGGGGAGCGGGCAAATCATAGTCCCACAGATCGTGATGCACCGTTTGAAAATGCCAGATATAAGCCCCGGTTTGAGCATTAAGGGCGACCACGCTGTTGCCGTAAAGATTTTGACCTTTCCGGTCTGCTCCGTAAAAATCATAAGTTGGGGATCCCAGGGCAAGGAAGACCATGCCCCGTTTTTTATCCAGGCTCATGCCCGCCCAATCGTTCGCCCCTCCTGCATATTTCCAGGCATCCCTGGGCCAGGTTTCATAACCCGGCTCACCGGGATGTGGAATGGTATGGAAAGTCCATTCCAGCTTTCCGCTGCGAATATTATAAGCGCGGATATAGCCCGGTTCGGCCCCGTACAATTCCGAGACTTCGGCTCCGATGATCAATAAGTCCCGGTAAACAATGCCGGGCGAGGTAGGGATCACAGAAATGGTGGCGGGATCGCCCCGGAGGCCGATATTCATGCTCACTTTACCGCTGTCACCAAATGGGATGACCGGTTTGCCGGTCAGGGCATGGAGGGCAAACAACCGGTCCCCGGCGGTATACAAAATCCTTTTATCCTCACCGTCTTCCCAATAAGTCACTCCCCGGTTGATGCCTCCTCCCTCGCCCCCTTCAAACGGATCATGGGACCAGATGATTTCCCCGGTACCTGCATTCAGGGCGTACAAACGGTGACGCGCGGAAGTGGTGTACAGTATCCCGTCGATGACAATAGGATTGCATTCGCTGCTCCCGATGCGGTTGTTGCGGGAGTCGTTTGGAATGAATTTCCAGGCAGGCTGAAGGAGATGGACGTTGTCTTTGTTGATCTGTTTCAGCGGGGAATAGGACGAACTTTCCGCATCGGCTTTATAGACAGACCAGGTGCGGTCGTTATTAATATCCGGTTGACAGGCGGATAAAAATAGGAAGGTAACAAGGCTGAGAAACGATTTGAGTTTCACGGAAGGCATAATTGTTTGATGGAACCTGGTCATGTTTTACGGGGCAGGAGTTTAAATAATTGGCCAAAAATAGGCTTAGCATAGCCGGACTGCAAATCCGATAAACCCCTATCTTCCCAAAATGTACAATCCCTTTGGAGGCCAGCTCCCGCCGCGCATCCGATGTAATAAGTTTGTTAACTGGTTAATTGTAATCCAATGCCTTTACCCATTTCATGGCATCGCCCAGATTGACCCTATTCCCGTATTTGTTTCAGGTCAGGACGGACACCGTTCTTACCGGATCCCGGCCATCCTTTCTTTGCCGGATGGCCAGTTACTGGCTTTCTGTGAAGGCCGGGTTAGCGGCAGCGGTGATTTTGGAGATATCAATATCGTAATGAAACGAAGCCCGGATCAGGGGAAAACCTGGTCAGCCATGCAGACCGTGGTGAATTACGACTCCCTCCAGGCAGGCAATCCTGCGCCGGTGGTCGATCTCCTGGATCCCGTGAACCCGGGTGGAAGATTGTTTCTGTTTTACAATACCGGTAACAACCATGAAAACGAGATCCGAAAGGGAAACGGCCTGCGGGAAGTCTGGTATATAACCTCGACAGACGGAGGGCAGACCTGGAGCCAGCCCATAAACATTACCGCCCAGGTGCATCGACCCATCAAATCGGAAGTAAATTCGGAATACCGTTTTAAAGAGGATTGGCGGTCTTATGCCAATACTCCCGGCCATGCCATTCAAATCGGCTCCGGAAAATACAGAGGACGAATGTATATCGCCGCCAATCACTCCCAGGGAGATCCCAAGCCTCATTTTGAAGATTATTTCGCCCATGGTTATTATTCCGATGATCATGGCAAGAGCTTCGTACTCAGCGAATCCATTCCAATTCCCGGAAGCAATGAAGCCACGGCCGCAGAACTATCCGGGGACGGCCTGTTGATGAATATCCGCAATCAAAAAGGGGACGTCAAAGCCCGGATCGTGGCCCGGAGCCGGGATGGAGGAAGTACCTGGGACACCGTTTATTTTGACGCCAATCTTCCTGATCCCGTAAACGAAGGCGCTCTCCTGAATCTCGGGAAAACAGGAAAAAGGCACCGGCTTGCCTTTTCCAATGCAGCCGATACCCTGCACCGCAACCGGCTTACTTTGCGCATCAGCCGGGACGAAGGTAAAAGTTGGTATAAAAACATCCTGGTCGATGCCGTTTCCGGTGAACAGGCCAGGGACCACACCGCTTATTCTGATCTTGTAAAACTGGACCGTAAAACGGTAGGTATTTTGTATGAAAGGAGGGGATATTCGCAGATCGTATTCCGGGCGGTGAACTGGAAAAAGGAATAAAGTCAAGTCTGACAGGCCGATTCTCCGGAAAGTAAATTTTTATAATTTATACTGCTTCCAGAAACGCCTGTTCGATCTTTTTCATAGTCAAAACATTTTGCCACTATCCGGGATTTTGGTAAACCCGTACTTCAGATAAAATCGTTCCGCTTCAGCATCCATGGGGTCAACGATGACGGCAGGCTTCGTTTCAGTGCATCCGCAAGCATAAGGCATTATTATTTTGCCTATGGGTTCACCTTTTTTAATTTACCTTCCTTTTATTAACTTATAAAGGGGTGTTGATATGAAAACCATGCTGATTTTGGTTGTTTTATTTTGTTTAGCTGACCGGTCGAAAGCCCCAAGCCCTCCTGTTCGTAAAGCTGATGTCATTATTTACGGCGGTACCTCTGCGGCCGTAATCGCCGCGGTTCAGGTGAAAAAAATGGGGAAGTCGGTCATTGTCGTTTCACCCGACCATCATTTAGGCGGCTTGTCATCCAGTGGACTGGGGTTTACCGATACTGGAAATAAAGAAGTCATCGGAGGTCTTTCCCGTGAATTTTATCAACGCCTTTACCGGTATTACCAGGATTCTTCGACCTGGAAGTGGCAGAAAAAAGAGGAATATGGCAACAAAGGCCAGGGCACCCCGGCTATAGACGGGGCAAACCGCACGATGTGGATTTTTGAACCGCATGCAGCCGAAAAAGTTTTTGAAGATTTTGTGAAAGAATATAAACTAGAAATATATCGCAACGAATGGCTTGACCGCACATCCAAAGGGGTAATTAAAAAATCGGGAGGCATCCGATCATTCAGGACCCTGAGTGGCACCAGGTACCGGGGAAACATGTTTATTGATGCGACCTATGAGGGCGATCTTCTGGCAGCTGCAGGGATCAGTTATCATGTAGGCAGAGAAGCCAATACTGTTTATGGCGAAACATGGAACGGGGTTCAGGCAGGGGTTTTCCAGCATGGTCATCATTTTAAATCCCGGATCAGTCCATATAAAATTGCCAATGATTCTTTAAGTGGACTGTTACCGGAGATTTCATACGAACCCGTTGCTCCGAACGGATCGGGTGACCGTAAAATACAAGCGTATTGTTTCAGGATGTGCCTGAGTAATCATCCGGACAACCGGTTACCCTTCCCAAAACCTGAAGGATACGATTCCTCCCGTTATGAACTCCTTGCCCGCGTCTTTGCATCCGGATGGAGGGAAACCTTTGACAAATTCGATGCTATTCCCAATCGCAAAACGGATACCAACAATCACGGTCCGTTCAGCACCGATTATATTGGCAAAAATTATAATTATCCTGAAGCAAGTTATGAGCACAGGGAACGGATCATCAAAGAGCATGAATTATATCAAAAAGGGCTGATGTATTTTCTGCAAAACGATCACCGCGTTCCGGAAGAAGTCCGGGAAAAAATGAAAGAATGGGGCTTACCAAAAGATGAATTCACCGATAATGGACACTGGCCTCACCAACTCTACATCCGTGAGGCCAGGCGGATGATCGGCGAATATGTAATGAAAGAAGCCGATGCCTTGGGTAAAACCCAGGTCCCGGAACCGATCGGTATGGGATCCTATGCGTTGGATGCGCACAATGCCCAACGATATGTGCAATCCAATGGTTTTGTTCAGAATGAAGGCGATATCGGGGTGCACCCCGATAAACCCTATTCCATTGCATACCAATCGATTTTACCAAAAGCCACCGAATGTAAAAATCTCCTGGTACCCGTTTGCCTTTCCAGTTCTCATATCGCTTATGGGTCCATTCGAATGGAACCAGTTTTTATGATTTTAGGTCAGTCGGCAGCCACTGCAGCCGTGCTTTCCATACAGCATAAGGTATCACCCCAAAAATTAAATTATGAAACCCTTAAAACGGTTTTGCTAAAAGATAAACAACGCCTGGAGAACTAAGAACTTCAGGTGCGGTTATGCACCGGCCACTATCCACTAATCACCTCCCGCGGCTGCGGGACACTACTCACCACCTGCCTCTCTGATCCAATATCTCGACCTCGGAGCCATATTCAAAATCAATCCCTCAATATTCGTAGAAAGGCTGTCTCCCGTGAGCACATTGACATAGCTGCCCGTCAGGGAGTTGAATTTCACCTGGGCCAATTTGGGGTTATAATTCTGTACCAGGAATTCCCCCTTGCCAAAAGGCTGGAAACTTACGCGGGCAGGTCCATCCATGGGTATGATTTCATTTCCATTAAAGACCTTACGGATTACATTGGCCCAGGCCAGCGGTACTTCCATCAGGCCCAGCGGTTTGGGGCAGAGCAGTTCTTCACCGGTGGATTTAAAATCCTCATCCGAAAAGGTATGGACATTTAGGACATAGATATTACCCTTTGCATTACGACATAAAAAAGGGATTTCTTGTTTATTGAATATGGCTGTCAGTTCGACGGTGGCATCTTTGGGTTTTATATTTCCTTCCAGGGACAAGGCAAGGTCCAGAGTATCGGGTTTTCCATTGACCAGGATTTCCGGGGTAGGGATGACGGGGGTATCGATGGGCCATTGGATGCCGGCCATTTCAGCCAGTTCCTGCCCCTGGCTCAGCCGGTTGAGGAAGCCGGTCGTGAGGATTAAACGTGATCCGCTCGCCATGGATTTTTTAATTTTTTCAAAGATGGCGCTGTCCTCTGCAGCCTGGGCGGGAAGGAATATTATTTCAGCATGGGAGGGATAATGAGCATAAGGAATGAGCGGGACCCCAAACATGCCAATGAAATCATAGATATACATATCGCCCCCCGGATCGCTGTTGGGCGGTTTGTAGGTGCTGATCCCGTCGACCGGCGTTTTGGACAAGAGGGCGGCGAGGTCGGCAAGGTGATTAAACTCGGACCGCAGGAAATGCTGCCCGGGATGGCCCTCCATAAAATTGTAGGAATTGAAAAGGATCAGTTCTTTTGCCCCGGCCAGCACCGCCTGGTAGGCTTGTTCGATAAAATCGTTCTGGTCGCAGTCGATATGGTCAAACCAGGCGCCTCCCATCTTGTCCCCGGACACCGATGACATCCAGCGGTAATTGACAAATCCTTCATAAGGCTGGACGTATCCAAAACGGGGCGTATATTGCCCGCGGCTTTCTGTGCCGATCCATACCTGGTCGTACAAAGCGGTTTGCCGGGTTACATCATATCCAAACAAGTGGTAGCGGTCATACCATTGCGGGTATTTGATGATCACACGGATGTCCGGATTGGCTTTTTTAGCAGGGGCGATGAGGTATTTTTCTGAAAAATCGGTCAGCAAATCCCTGCGGTAGGCTGACCAGGACCGGTCGCCTTTGGCGGTTTGGGATTCAACGCTGGTATCCGCCGTACAGACAAAATCATCTACAATAAAGGCATCAAACAACGGAGCGGTTTTTTCCATCAGGGAAGAGAGGTCTTTACGGGTCTTTTCATTTTGCCAGTTGAACCACTGGAATTTGCCATCCTGCTTTAAACCAAAATTTCCACCCGGTACGGTTGCAATGCCCCCTGCAACCTCAAAGCCATTGGTTTTAAAAAACCGAATGACTGAATCCAGCCGGGCATTGGACACGACCAGCCCTGAACGATACACCTCAAGGTACACGGAACTGATCCCGTTTGCCCTGAGCATGGAAAGCGCCTCCCGCTTGCCGGTTTCTCCCGTCCACAACTGGTCGACGGCCTGGGCGGTAAAATAAACGCTCAGTTTGAGGTCGTTTTTACGCGAAAGGGCATAGTGGTGGACATCCTGGTCCGTGTCGGCTTCCGGTTTGCAGGAGAACCAAAAGGGACCGGCAAAAAACAAATACAAGAGAAATTTATTTTTTTTCATTTGGGAAAAGGCAACGACCGGTAAGTTAGTAATCTCAAAAGAATCCTGAAAGAATGCCGACTGGTTTTATATTGTATTCAAAATCAGAACCACAGCCTTGATCGGATGTCTAAGTCATTGTTATTAAATCAAAATAAATGAAATCAGGAATACTCGTCCTTGTTTTGACCCTTGCTGCAATGCGGCCTGTCCTTGCACAAGAAGGTAAAATAAAAATATGGAATCCCGCCACAGATTCCATTCAATGCCTGGAAGGACAGGCCTGGGCAGGAAGTGGAAAGAACGTTTTTGCCCGGTTGCCTGCCAACTTGGAAAACAAGGTTAGGAAAGAAGTCTGGAATTTGTCCCAACACACCGCAGGACTGAGCCTGCGGTTCAGGACCAATGCTTCCGAACTGACCGTCCGTTATACCGTGAAAGGAGGCCATCAAATGCCGCATATGCCGGCAACCGGCGTGAGCGGAATGGATTTATACTCCAAATCGATCGATGGCCAGTGGTTATGGTGCGCAGGACGATACACCTTTGGAGATACCTTGAGTTACCGGTTTGTAAATCTGCCCTCAAAGGATCAACACGTCTCCAATTGGGAATATACTTTATACCTCCCATTATACAATTCCATCAAATGGATGGAAATCAGTATGCCTGCGGAATGTGAATGGAGACCCCTTCCGGTCCGGAATGAAAAACCGGTCATCGTTTATGGCACCTCCATAGCCCAGGGAGGATGTGCAAGCCGCCCGGGCCTGGCCTGGACCAATATCCTGGCGCGAAAACTGAATAGTCCGGTGGTCAACCTGGGTTTTTCCGGTAATGGCCGGTTGGAAACAGAAATCCTTGAGCTGATGGGAAAAACGGATGCAAAGGCCTTCGTACTTGATTGCCTTCCCAACCTGATGCCCCCGGCTTTTACGGGGGAGGAGGTGAAAAACAGGATCCAGCAAGCGATCGGGCTGCTGAGGAAGGCCCGGCCCGAAGTACCCATTCTTCTGACCGACCACGATGGCTACACGGATGAAGCGATGAATGAAGCCAGACGGAAGGATTATACCGGAGTCAACCAGGCACTCCATGAAATCCTTTATTCCATACGAAAGGAGGGGATCGGCCGGTTATATCACCTGCCTAAGGCCGAAATCAACCAGGACATTGAAACCATGGTAGACGGCGTCCACCCGAACGATATCGGCATGATGCGTTATGCGGAGGCTTATGAAAGGATTTTGAGAAAGATCCTGGACATGGAAGACGGAGGTACCGTGACTACCACAGCGGTTACCCAGCGCCGGGATGCCCGTATCTATGACTGGGAGACCCGGCACGAAGAAATCCTGGATTATAATAAAAACCATCAACCAGAGATCGTGTTTCTGGGCAATTCCATCACCCATTTCTGGGGAGGCCTGCCCCCGAATCCGGTCAACAATGGACCTGAGGCGTGGATCAAACATTTCGGAAGCCGGAGGATAGTCAATATGGGATTCGGCTGGGACCGGGTGGAAAATGTGCTCTGGAGAGTTCATCATGGCACCCTGGACGGCTTCAAGGCAAAACAGATCGTTCTGATGATAGGCACCAATAATCTACATCTCAATACCGATGAAGAGATTGTCGAAGGCCTTCGTTATTTAATCCAGGCTATCCAGTCCAAACAGCCACAATCGACGATTCTTCTGATGGGTATTCTGCCGCGCAGAAATACTGAAGAGCGGGTGGTTCAAATAAATAAAAAGATAGCCAACCTGGCATCAGGGAAAAATATTCAATATGCGGATGCCGGACCTTTGTTTGTAAGGGCAGATCAAAAGATCGACGAGGCCTTATTTACTGATGGGCTGCATCCGAATGAGATGGGATATGACAGGTTGGGTGGATTTATTATACGGTGGATGGATCAGTAGACAGGTTTGCTCCATCGCTGAAGTTCTTTTATTCGACCCGCTTCGGGGTCGCAGGATACGTTGTGATATCCCGGTGGCTTGTGCCACCGGTTATTAGTAGTTGACCCCTGCGGGGTCATTTGTCCCAATCCGTTGGCGAAGATTATACTATGAGCTAAAGCCCCCGGAGTTACCTTGATAAGCCCGAGGTTAAAGCCCCGGGGTTGGCCATACTGAATATACAGGGCACTAATGGGTGGAGTTCACATAACTCCAGCTTTCAGGCTGGGGTTACGTGAAAGACAATTACAAGATTGGGCTTTAGCCCCGGCCCGGCAGGATGTCAGCTGTTGATCTACATATATTAAGTAACCGTATTTTCAGCATGTGAATGGTTTTAATCTGATATCTCTTTTGGATTTATTGGGCACCTTTGCTTTTGCCATCAGCGGGATACGGCTGGCTTCGGGTAAAAATATGGATTGGTTTGGGGCCTACGTTATCGGACTGGTCACGGCCATAGGCGGAGGAACCACCAGGGATGTATTGCTGGATCTTACTGCTTTTTGGATCCTGGACCCCTCATACTTGTTGACCACCGCCTTTGCCTTGCTGGTTACTCTCTTGTTCAGGGAAAAGATCATGCTTTGGGGAAAACCCCTGTTTTTGTTCGACACCATAGGCTTGGGCCTGTTTACCATTGTAGGTATCGGAAAGAGCCTGGAAGCCGGACTTCCAGCCTGGGCTTGCATCATGATGGGGACTATTACCGGTTCGCTTGGAGGGGTGATCCGCGATGTCCTGATCAATGAGGTTCCCTTGCTGTTCAGGAGGGATATCTATGCCCTGGCTTGTATTGCGGGCGGAATCGTCTTTTTTATTTGTCAAAAGACGGGACTTGGATCTTTCTCCGAATTGGTTGGCGCCGCTTCGGTCATTCTCATCCGGATGCTTGCGGTAAAATTTCATATTCACCTTCCAACCCTAATACCTGAGCATATTCGCAATAACAGCCCTGGGGACTCATCGGAACAATAACCCGGCTTATTTTTTCAGAAGCCATCGGGGGAAAAAATAAAACCTCTTGCGCGATCCTATATCTTGATAAATTTAACCGACCTGATTTTATCTTCTGAGAGGATGGAAAGATAATAGGCTCCCGATGGCAAGGTCTCAAGATTTAAGGTATGGCCCTGATCCACCAGTTCCGGTACCGGTTGCAGGTAATGGATTTTTCCGCGGGAATCCACCACCCGGTATACCATTTTTTCGGACGCCAGCTTTTCAAACCGGAAGGTGATGGCCGAAGAGGCGGGTACCGGGAATAATTCAAATTTATTCAATGCGAGTTCTTTGAGGGGGGTGGTGTTTTTAACCGTGATTTTAGCGACTCCAAAATAAAAACCGATACCGCATTCGTTGGACAGGCTGCTGATGGTGTATTCCGTAGTCTGAACCGGTTTTACAAAAAAGGTATAAGGGCTGGAGGACAGGGTAATGGTTGAATCTTTTCCAATGGAGACCTTCCAGGGCGGCGTGCCGGTGAGCGTGATGGTAATGGGGACGCTGTCTCCGGGATTGATGGAGGCGGTGCCTGATATTTCTGCACTGGCTGACTTAGATACAGTGATCTGTGCCGTGTTGGATTTAAGGGTGGAGGACAGGTCCTTTACCTCACAATAATAACCGGCGCTTTCCATTGGAGTGATCGAAAGGGAGGCTTCGGTGGCATTTGGGATCAACATATTGTTTTTATACCATTGGAAGCCGGTACCTTTCCCGCCCTGGGCGGTCACTTCGAGTACGATAGGCTTTTGATCGCAGACGGATTTGGACTCGGGATGCCGGGTGATCACTAGCGGGGCGATGATCCCGGTCACCGCCACGGCATCACCGATTTGCGAATAGAAGGTCCCATTGCCATGGGTGCCGATCACCAGGGTGTTATCGGTCCAGCGGTGGTCCATGCTGCTGATCACGGCGTATTCCATGGGTGAATTTTCATTTTCTTTAAACCATTGAGTACCCGATTTGTCGATCATGGTAGTGCTGTATAAGCCTACGGTGGTGCCCACAAAATATTCCACCCCCGATTTTTTTACAATGATTTCACAACTTCTGATGCTGGGCTCTGCAAGATTACCTTCTATATTTATCCAGTTTGGGATTGCCGCATTGGCATTTCCGGTCCACCAGATGCTTTTGACGTTGTAGTTGCTGTAGACCACCATCAGGGTATCGTCGTTTCTTGGGTTTACGGCAATATCTAAAATGGAGCCTGTGGCCAGCACTCCGTTTTCTTTTGGAGTGATATTATCGGGAATTTGATTGGGCGGGGCCATCCGGGGATTCCGGAGCCTGAAAAGCTTGCCTGCTGAACTGCCATAAAAAAGATTATGGAGGTTATCGTAAGCTCCCCGGGTGCTTGCCATGCAAAGGATTTGTTCATTGTCCCCGATTTTTGTTCCCGGGAGCACTTGCCAGGTGCTGTCGGTCACCATACTGGCCTGGGTGGTCCGGTAAAGGACATTCGTACCCGTGAAATACAAGTCCTCCGTATTGTCAGGGTTCAGGTAAATCAGGGTTCTGAACGCGCTGGTGCTTCCTTTGGGTTGCAACAGGCCGGACCGGGAAAGAAAGGCATTGTTGGCAGGGTTGACCATTTGCCTTAAACAATAACCGCCTTGTCCCGAAATCAATAACCACTTGGTATTGTTTGTAATTTTAGAGATGCCATGGGTCATGCCGTCCCCGGTGTAAATTCTGATTTGATTTTTCGGATTGGGTGATAAACCATTATAAAACAGGGTGCCGTTGTCCTGGGTGCCGCCAATAAAAGAAAGGGAACCCGGATTGGGATCGATCGCGATCGCGTAATACTGGGTGTTTTGCAATCCGGTATTGATGTATTGGTGTCTGACGGTATCGGCCGAAACCTGGGTAGTCAGGGAAAGTCCCCCATCGTGAAAATGGATCATTTCAGAGGAACTGCCAGGCCTGAAAATAAAACCATGAATGTCCGGATGAGACCGGTCCCCGTCATAACCCTGAGTACTTCCTGCCGGCGCGTTGCGGTAATTGAAACCGCCCAACAGCCGGGTTGCTGTTTTGGACCGGAAACCACTGGCGCTGCGGTAGGCATTGGTGCCTCCGATCAGCACAAAATCCGGATCATCGGGCTTCACAGCCAGGGCAAGATTATACCCCCCGGATGTATTCAATCCCCCAAAATTTTCATTGGCGGCATTGGAAGGCAAATTCTGGCTGAGTTCGGTTACCTTATTGCCACTCATATCCAATTCAATTTTAAATAAATCTCCTGTTGGAAAAATTAAATTGGGTCCATTCGGTTGATTTACCGAAAGGGCATAGAGTATGGATTCGTTCGAGGGCGCCAGTGCGATGGAGATCCGGTAATATTTCTTTGGAGCAGGCCAAATATTAAATAATACAGAGTCGACTATTTTTTTCCATTGTATTGGGACTGCATTTTCACCCTCCCAGATACCCTGGTAGGTAGTGTTTGGAAATTTGACGGGCACAGCAGTGGATTGTCCATTAAAAGCCAAATAAATTTTAGATCCCGATTTGGAGATTATTATATCATTTGCATCCCATCCCCCAACGTCACCATTACCGATTTCAAAGGCCTGTTGAATGGAAAATTCCGCCAGAGACTTTCTATTAAGTTGACTAAACCCTCCCCATTTCGAAACCCAGATAAAGCCATCTTGAGGATTGACTACCAGTTTGCCAATATAATCGTATCTGTTGTCGAATAAAAATTCCTTGCCGGCTTGGGTTATTTTCACTGGCATCCAGGTTAAACCTTTGTCGTCGCTGACCATCACTCCGAAACCATGATGAGTATGTCCCCAAACCGTCGCCGAACCACCTGGTAATTCGCCGGTCCCGGCATACCAGGTATCGCGATAGGGTTTACCGGTGACTGGATTTATGCCTACCCGGGGATCCTGGGCCAGGGCGGTCACACTGTTCAAATTCGGGGTAGGAATCCAGGTCCAGTTCATTCCTCCGTCCGTACTCCTGAATACACCGCCCGAAACGCCCCCTGCCAGGATCAAACGGTTGGAAGTCCCGTTGTATCCGATATCATAGGCAGCCGATCTCACCCGGCCGGCAATGTTCACGGGCCCTGCTGAAATATAAGTCTGTGAACGAAGAGTTCTCTTAACCCTGGGTATAGCCTGTACTGCCAAACGATCCCGGTTTCTGGCATTGAAAGGCACCCGGCCGGTAGCCGGGTCGTGGCTGATCATCCATTCGTATTCCTCCCGGTCTTTATGAAATTCGGGTTTGGCCCAGGAAGGGGAAGCAACCGGTCCGGTCCTATGCGCGGAAAGTGATTTTTCCGAGGGTACAAAAGGGCTGACCACAAAATACAGGGCAATCAGGGAAGAAATGAGGATCCGCAAGTTGCCGTACGAATGATTCCTGATCATGATGTAAGGGCATTTGGTAAGGAAATTGGGTTAAGGCATAATTTGATCCGGCAAGTCCGTCCAATGGTTTATGATGACTTTTCCGATATTGAGTTCCAAAACCAGTTGATTTTTTTCACAAACCGCTTGATTGATCCCTGCCGCAGTTTCCGGCTTTTTGAGATGGATTAAAAAAGCGGGCAACTTGTCTTTCGGCAATAAAGTATCCCGGCGATACCCTTCCGGGCCATAGATCGGCTCGGTGATATAGGGTTCCTGGAGGCGTTCCAGTACAGCTCCATAGATCATTTGGTCCACACATATTTGAACCACCCGGATCTGGGACGAATTATTTTGGGGTAAAAGGAAAAGGTAATAACGGTACATGGAAACAGCCGGTGATGAAGGGTCGGGGGCGGCTCCGGGAATGACCTTTTGGCGAAAGGCCATTAGATTGAATTTATTTGATTTCGCCCGTGAACAGGAAAGAAATAAAAACAAAAAACAAAAAAGGGCAGAAAACAAACGCATGGCTTTTAAATATAGGGATTTGTTTTGAAAAGTCTTTGAATAAAAAAACTTGGGTGCATATCAATCCCGCGCCGGTCTCGTTTATCCGAAAATGTAAAACCTGCATTCTGTCATACCCCCAAAGCCTTCAGGATTGGGCATACCAAAATGAATCAGGCCTGATTTTCAGGGCTGACCACTTTGCGCAAGAACGACTTCGGTCTTCACTTCCTGTTTCCGCAAATTTGAAAATCTCGTCAGATGCCTTATTTTTGAGCCTCAATTCCATTTTAACCATGTTTAAACAGGTACTTGCTCTCACCCTGGCTTTGGCCTTTCTAATTGCCTGTAAATCAGAACATCCGGACCTTAAAACAGCCTATGAGCTCTTTAAGGAAGGATTTGAGCAGCATTCCTATATCATTACACACAGCGCTGAATTGAAAAATGAAGCCAAAATGGTAGATAGCCGGATCCGTAACGAAGACAAGGAAAGTGTGTTTGCCATTTCGGAAGTATACAATCATCTCGATGAAGTAGATGGCGGCCTGAAAAATTTGGTTGGCCGGATCCAGGCTGTCCCGGGTCATGAAAAAGAATCTTTCGGCGCCCCGGTCCTGGATAAAAAGATGGAACCGGCCCAGATTCTGATGATCCAGAAAAATTACAGGGATTCGGTACTGCTTATCAAAAACGAACTGGACGCGGCCGCCACCCTGCTCAATGCCCTCAAAACAAAATTGAATTAAGCCCGGTTTTGAATCTTTGGGCCCGGTTTTTATTTTTTAGCATTTTCATCCTGTCCTGTCGGGAAAAACACGACATGGACCTCTATATTCCGGAGGTATTTATCAATGCCCGCCAGGAAGTTTACCTGATTCTCAAAAACCAGGGCAATACATTCATCCCCCATCGCAATCTTGAGTTGGAAGTATGTTGGGATGATTCGTCCATGGTCCGGTTTAACCTCGACAGCATGGACCCCCACTTTCGTTATCCGGGCGACAGCAGTATCTTTCAATTGCCGTTTAAGGTGCAGCGCTCCCGGCATTTGGTAAAAGCCCGCGTGGACCGATTGAATCAGCTTGCCGAATCCGATGAAGTCCACAATGTTTATTCCAGGACGCTGAAAACGGATTTTCCTGAAGCCCCTGTCCCCTTGACTTATTTCCCGGGATCCAAACGATTTGAACCGGCAAAATACCTGGACCTGATTTTACAAGCCCCTTTTGCGAGCGGTATTCTCTGGTACGAGGACCATGTTGTTTACCCCGTGGCCTATTGGAGGAAAGCCTGGAAAGATCAGCTGATCTCGAAACTGGGGGCGATATATTCAGGAACCCCGGTGCCTCTTCCGGATACCTTGCCTTGGTCCCTGTCCCGGGACGTGGCCTTCGGGGTATATTTAAATTATATTGCGCACAGCCTTTGGCTGGAAATGGAAAAAGAAGTGCCCTGGTCTCTTCGCGGCATGAATCCCGATGATCTTTCGGGATTATGGGATGCACGGCAATTTTTTGAATGGGACAGCCTTAGCCGGGAATACCATCCGGGATATCAAATCAGCGGAGCCGTTTCTCCGCAGCATCCCTTGGTGAGTTACCGGTTCGCAGCTTTCCTCAACGGCCTTCCCGAAGACATTCCGGGCTCCATCAGGCGCTTTCTGGATTGGGGAAGGGCATACCTGGTCCATGCAGAAGGGAAAGGACTGCCCGTCTTTCAAACCGCGAAGGATATTTATTATCCGGAATCCGGCCAGTTGCACGCCGTAAATTCCTGCTGGGCCAGCGGGGGCCTGATGGCCGATTATTGCCGCGCATTCAATATTCCGGTAAGGCGGCACAATATTGAATTGTCCAACGGCATCCACAACCAGCTTGAATTTCCCACGGAAGCCTGGTACCTGGTACATGCCGATGATATGTACGACCCTTTGTTTTATCCCTTGCCGGGATCCATCTCTTCCACCCGGATGCTGTTTAACAAATCCGAATTCAATCAGATGCTCCGCGGCCGGCCCCATTGCCTGGAAGACAGTTGCCACAGCAAGGGGACCCAGCTTTCCTTTGAACGCAGGCGGAACCTGCTGAGCAAAGCCCTTGATTTGAATTCAGGTTATTTAATGCTGCAGTACGACCAGGGCAGGAACAAATTCAGGGAATTTATCCGGGGCGACCGTTTTGAAAAATTCCTGGTTCCGCTTTTTAATGAGGAGGAAGAACGGGCCATGATGGAAAAAATAAAAGCGGCCAAACCGGATTATCATTTCCTTTCAACCCTGTACGAGCGTTTTGAAGCGTGTAAAAACAACAGGAGATAGTCAATTTTATTTGAAGGAGGCCAGTGCGAAATAGACTAACTTCAAAATAAATTTGCGCACTTTTTTACAATCCGATATATGAAAGTAATGAAATTCGGGGGCACTTCAGTGGGTAAACCCGAACGCATGATGGAGGTGGCTAGGCTGATCACCGCGGACCGCGAAAGCAAAATCGTGGTTTTGAGCGCCCTCAGCGGCACGACCAACAAACTGGTTGAAATCAGCACTTGTATTGCCCAAAGGGACAAGGCCAGGGCCAAGACCGAGATCGAACTCATGGAAGCCCATTACCAGGCCTTTGTCCGGGACTTGCTCCACACGGAACCGGCTATCGCAAAAGCCACGGAGGTCCTGAGGGAACATTTTGAATTTCTGAATATCGCCACGAAGATTTCATACAGCGAAGCGCTGACCAAGGATATCCTGGCCCAGGGAGAATTGTTGTCCACCAAATTGTTCAGCTGTTACCTGGAAGAACAAAAGATCGGACACCACCTTCTTTCCGCCTTCGATTTTATGTCCATCGATGAAAACGACGAACCTCATATTTCGGTCATCCGGAGCAAGCTGGTGCCCATCCTGGCCGACAAAAGCGACAGCCAGATCTACCTGACCCAGGGGTATATCTGTCTCAATGCCCGCGGCGAGGTGGACAACCTCAAACGCGGAGGCAGCGATTACAGCGCCTCCCTGATCGCGGCAGCCATCCAGGCTTCGGTCTGCGAAATCTGGACCGATATCGACGGCATGCATAACAACGATCCGCGCATCGTCAAGACCACCCGGCCGGTGGAACAACTGAGTTTTGATGAAGCCGCCGAGCTTGCCTATTTCGGCGCCAAGATCCTTCACCCCGCAAGCATCTGGCCTGCGCAGCAGGAACACATCCCTGTGAAATTATTGAACACTCTGGCGCCCCAGGCCAAGGGCACCCTGATCGCCAAATCCGCATCGGGCCAGGGCGTCAAGGCCGTGGCGGCCAAAGACGGTATTGTCGCCATCAATATCAAAAGCAGCCGCATGCTGCTGGCTTATGGCTTCCTGAGAAGCGTCTTTTCCATTTTTGAAAAATACCGCACTTCCATAGATATGATCACCACTTCCGAAGTGGCCGTATCGATGACGATCGACCAGACCGGCAGCCTGAATCAGATCACCGCTGAACTCGAGAAACTCGGTACCGTATCCGTGATTACCAACCAAACCATTGTTTCCATTGTTGGCCATAATCTGATCCAGTCCCCCAACCTCCTCCGGGACCTGTTTGCCGGGATTGCCCATATCCCTGTGAGCATGGTCAGTTATGGGGGAAGTCCGCATAATATATCCCTGCTGGTGCCGGCGGATCAGAAACATGAAACCCTTCAATCATTAAACAGGCATTTATTTGGTTTAGATTAACAGTTTTAACTATTCATTTGCTAATCCATTAATAATCAAGCGAATAGAACATTTTACTTTTGCAGGCAAATATTAACAAAAATGAAAAAAATCCAAATTCTTACCGTTTTAATGCTGGTTCTCACCGTTTTTGCCTGTAAAAACACCGGTTCTGAAGCCGCCGCCCCTGCAATGGATAATACTTCGGTAGCCGCTCCCGAAGCCGCCCCTGCAGTGGATACCATGGCTGCCGCCCAGGATACGAGCATGCAAAAATAAACCGGATTCTCAGCCGCGGAGGTATGTTGGAACGGCATTCCGCCTTTCTGTATACAGCCAAGGTGAAACGTATTCAATTTAAAACTTAAACTTTAAATACAATGAAACAGATTCTGTTATTCGCCTTTTTCGCCCTGGTTTTTGCGGTTGCCTGCAAGAATACCGGTACCGAAGCCGCTGCTCCGGCTGCCGATACCACGATGATGACCACTACTGAAACCATGACTGCCGCTCCCGACACCATGGCCATGGCTGCATTTGCCTGCCCCATGCATCCTGAAGTGACCGGAAAAGAAGGAGACAAATGTTCCAAGTGCGGCATGGACCTCGTCGCCGTAAAAAAAGAGGAGCCGGGACATGAAGGACATGATCATTGATTAGTGGTCAGTGGTCAGTAAACAGTGATCAGTGATCAGGGGTCGGAAGACCGGTAGATTAGCAATACACACTTTTATTATACAAAGGCTGTTGAAAGACGGCCTTTGGTGTTTTGGAGCACACGGAGAGGATCGTGTCTAATGCGCACGGAGGTCGCGGAGGGCACGGAGATTATTTATTTTAATATTTAGTAGCCATGTACTGTTGAAGCGGTCCCCAATAACAAATACGGCCAACCAAGGGGCTGACTAAAAAGTCTTTGATTCGCGAAAGCAACAAAGCCACAATGGTTACGTCAAAGCATGGCTTCGGCGCTACCCTATTTATATTCTTCACTGGTCCCCTGGCATCGGAGATGCCTTATATTTCTAGAACCTGATAATGGGGCGATTAAGGGAGAAGCCCAACAGAGTAGGCATAAGTTGCAAGAAATAAAAATAACTTTTAACATGCGCGTTTTAGGCGTGTTTGTTATGTCGAAGCTTAGCTTCGGCCTATGCAATTATAGTGATCACCGATTGAAAAAGTACAAGGTCGGAGCTCAGCTCCTCCCAAACGTATGCTGAGGCGCACGGAGGTCGGGGAGGGCACGGAGATTATAAAATTATAGGTTTGATATTAGACCTAACGATTGATAAATTATAAGGTCGGAGCTAAGCTCCTCCCAAACAGGTTAGGGAGACAATTATTTTGGTCTGATTGAATTTTAGGTCAGCCTGACAATTTCCAACAAAAATTTTCTTGCCGACTTTTTCCCCTTAACTTACATTATCCTTTACACCATGCAAACACCGATACCCCATGGCCAATCTAATATTTATCAGTTACCGCCGCTCGGACATCCCCATTGAGCAGGTCAATCTTATTCATGAAGGACTGGAAAATGTATTTGGAGAGGGTTCGGTATTTCTGGATACCGCGGATATTCACGGTGGCGCCAAATGGAAAAAAATATTGAACGAGGCGGGTACCCATGCCAAAGTATGCCTGGTTTTAATCGGGCCCCGGTGGATGGAAAAAGATGACCAGGGCAGGATCCGGATCCAGCAGGAAGGGGATTGGGTGAGGCAGGAAATCGAGTATGCCATGGAGAAAAACCTGGTGATTCTGCCGGTTTTGGTCAATGGAGGAGTATTGCCGCAGAAAGAAGACTTGCCGGATTCGCTGAAATCGTTCAACGATTCACAGGGAATTGTGGTCCGGACGGCGGAGTGGTCTACGTATAAGGAAAAACTGATCAGGGACCTCAAAAAAAATATAAAAGGGACCAGCAAACTTAAAAGCCTGTTGTGGATTTTATTGCCGGCGGCAGCAGTGGTGGGAGGATCTTTTTTATTGCCTAATTTCATAAAACGTGACAATACCCAAGCGCCACCTTGTACGTCATTTGCTACAAATGCGGAATTAAAAACCCTGCTTTTCCCGGTATATGCCCGTGACCGACATTCCTCGCAGGAAACTATACAGTTGATTGATGAATCCTTTTCCACCAAATGCACCAAATACGGCATAAGTTTTGAAAATCAATTGGCAAACACCCGCTTCGATACGATTATTGTCAGAAGCAGTAAGATTCAGATTGCAAAGACCTGCGGAGCTGATTTGTATTTTAGCGGACGTTGGGTCGGAGAGCCCGGACAACAAGGATTTGAGGCAGACTTTCAACTGGTCAGGGACACCATCAATGCTTTTGTCGCGGCAGCTTCCGATCTCAGTATAAAACTGACCCGCTTCAGTGTTAACGAATTGTTAGGAGATGAAGCCGTTGAAGAATGGTACGAAAAAGTCATTCAATTCCTGGTGGGGCTCGTAGCTTATCAGGAAGGGGATTTTAAACAATCCGTGCTAGCTTTGAAAGAGGCAGTTTCCGATACGCTGCGGCAGGATTCCCTCAAATTGCTGGCTTATTCGATCATCACAGATGCCTATTATCAATTGAAAATGCCGGATTCCTGCCTGGAATACCAGCAAAAGCTGACCCGCTGGTCACCCACTGAACAAGTAGTGTTAAAAACGGCCATCCTTGCGGAACAGTATAATAGGCCGGAGGTCGCTATTGTATCCTATACCACCTTGATCGACAGCGGCAAGTACGATAAAAATGTTTTACTTGAAAAGCGGGCTGACCAATACGCTGAAATCAAGGAATATTCAAAAGCGAAACAGGATTACCAGCGTGTCAAAACCAACGAAAACAACAAGGAAAGGGTCAATGCCAAAATAGAAAGAACAAATACCCAAATCGAACGTAACCGTGCGGCGGTCACCTCGGTAAACAACCTCCAGGCAACTGAAACCGTGAAAATCAGGGCCGCGGACCTCTATCTTCAAAACGGACAGGCCAATAAGGCCGCTGAATTGCTGAAAAGCATTCCCAAAAACTCAGAATATTTTAAACAGGCGGAGCCACTTCTGCAGGAAGCACAGTTAAAGATTAATCCTTCCGCGGTAACCGTGACTGAAGCGGCAGTCAAAGCGAATCAAAGGCTGAAAACGGAGGCGGGATTGAGGAACCTGGCAGTCAAAAAGAACGATTAATTGTGAAAATTGAATTATTCGATCTTTATCACCACCAGGTCCCACAATGCCGTAAACAAAGAGAATTCAAGAACGGAAACAGAGTTGTTCTGAACTTTAGTGTATAACCATCAGTTTTCCGGTCGCATGTTCAGGCGTTTGTCCCGGAGCATTAAAAACAAGGGTATAGTAATAGATACCATTTGAAAAATTACCGGCGGATAAATCGGTGGTGTAAACCCCCGGGCTTTTAATACCCGCATCATAAACCGCTACGGTACGTCCCGTGAAATCCTGGATGCTTAATAAAACGCTGGCTTCGACCGGGACTTCATAGGCAAACCTGACGTATTCCGAAAATGGATTTGGATAAACGGAAACCGTTTCCCCCTTTACCTTTTGAAGTTTTCCCGGGACCCGGTCAGGTACAATTAATGAAGAGGTTGAGCAATCGTTCAGGTCGTCGTTGTGAGCAAGATGCGCTTTTAAGGAGGCCGCGGCGGCACAAATGATATGCCCATTGTGACAGAGACGCACCTTGTTTGAATGTGGGCCACAAAGCACGAATACCGTGACCTGGTCACTCCCGGTACAACCCAGGGAGTCCGTTACAGTCAGGGTATAGGTGGTGGTGGTCTGTGGACATATTAAATTAACCATGGAATCCGGGGAAGCCCCTCCGGACCAGGCAAATTGATAAGGCTCTGCCCCGCCGGCTGCCTGAGCGGTCAATGCAGTGCATTCCGATCCGTATACGACGGTCTGGTCAGGACCCGCATCGGCGGCAATGAAAAATTCGAAATCATAAATGGTGGTCGCCCCATTGATCCCAATTCTGAAATTATCTATATAAGCTCTGAAATCTGTGCCAAAAATACCCACAGGGCCTCCGACGGTTAGCCGGATGCCACCGCTCCCCATTGCCCCCTGATTGACTATTCTGGCTGTTGGGTATTTCTGTACAAAATCGGCAAGGGTGAACAAGGGGCCATTATCTTCAGGCGGGATACCTGCCCACCAAGCGCCGTTGGCTGCATCCCAGGTTTGCCAGACATTATCCAGGATCAGGCCCTGGTCCGGAACCTGGGCGTTTTGGGCATAAGAACCGGTTTGATACACCGGATTAAATACCAGGTTGGCATCCAAGGCATTATCCCCGGAAGTATCGATTTGCAAAACGATATAAGGAGCGTCGACCATCTGGCTTCGGTTGGCTATAATAGCGGAAAAGCTCAATTCGGTAAACTCCGACAACAAGCGGTGATGATGAAGGGTGTTCCGAAAACGGACATATCCCTGCGGGGAGTACATCTCCAGGCTGCCTTTGCCCATGAAGGAATTCTGCGGCGCGTTAATAAAATTGATTTTACCATTCGGATCTAAAAATTGTTTTACCCAGCCCGCATGGTTACATTCTGTAAGGGTTACGACCGTCTGGGAAAGAAGTGGAGGTCCGGCCCAAAGCGAGAGATTAAACAAAAGGAATGCAAAACGTTGTTTCATTTTCATAATAATAGGTATTAAGGAGTTAAACAATTCATGGAGAATAAAACCGGGTTTGCAAAACGGAAAGTAAATCCCTGTCCGAACCCTAGCTGGGTGGGGGAATATTAAATTGATATCTGCTGTCTGGTTTAATAAGACATACGGAAAATCGCACCAGATGAGTCATAATTTTCAAAATCCGGACTTAAATCATAATGTTAATTTATTGAAAAAGGTCAGGGGTTTTTAATTTTATTTTTAAAAAAGTCATTAATTAAATTAAAATAGAAGCAGTCAAATCCTTATTCCCTAATTCAAGACGACTATATTTTATTATCGGTGGGGTATATTCACGCACGGCAATTGTTTCGTATCTTCATAGGCTCCCCGGGCACACCGATTTTCCTTTATACTATATAAATAGGTTACGTTTTGGGACTTGGTTACATTTTATATTCGGAAATAGGGATTAGCCATGGTAAACAACCTCCAGGCCACTGAAACCGTAAAAATCAGGGCCGCGGACCTCTATCTTCAAAACGGACAGGCCAATAAAGCCGCTGAATTGCTGAAAAGCATTCCCAAAACCTCAGAATATTTTAAACAGGCGGAGCCCCTTCTGCAGGAAGCACAGTTGAAACTAAATCCTGCTTCGGTGACCGTGACCGAATCGGCCGTCAAGGTCAATCCAAGATTGAGAACAGAAGCGAACTTAAAAAACCAGGTGATCAGGAAGGTAAACTAAACCGCTTATCCCAAAACTTTGGAATCAGACCGGTTTTTCATAAATCCAGTATGTCTTATAGCGGATGGCGCCGATTTTTTCAACAATGCTGATCAGTACCGCATTATCCTCTGATATCCAGGAAAGTTCTGATTTGGTATATCCCCTTTCCAGGCCCTTTTGAATAGTATAATAATAAAAGAGGATATCAAGGCCCTTTCGGCGGTATTCTTCCGCCACTCCAAGCATCAATAAGCGGAAACTTTTTATTTTTCTTTTATAATAAAACCATTTCAAGATTCCCGGCAGATCCAGCCTGCCTTTCATATGGATCAGGATAGTATTGATATCGGGGATGGTAAGAGAGCAACCGACCACCTTATCCTTGAACTCCGCAAAAAAAATCATTTCAGGATCGACGATTTGTTTTAAGGTCTCCCCCACATAATACATCTCTTCAATGGAAGAAGGAACAAACCCCCAGGTCTCCTTCATAAAATCATTGAACAGGGTATTTATATTAGCCAGTTCCACGTGATAATTTTTAAGATTTACGGTCCGGAACCGCACTCCTTCTTTCTTCATTGTTTTTTCACTGATGCCTTGCATGCGTTGCAAGAGGGCCCCATTTTGTTTTACCAGCTCTTCGGTCATCAGGTAGGCGTAAAGATCATGAGCTTTTGAAAAGCCGGCCTGTTCAAACAAATGCCGGTAATACGGCGGAGTGTGATTCATCTGCATAAACGGCGGGCTGTCAAATCCCGTGAGCAGTATACCGCATTCGTTTGCTATGGAGAAATTCATTGGTCCATAGACCCGGTTCAGGCCTTTCTGGCGCAGCCATTCCAAGGCCTTATCAAAAAGGGCGGACGATACGGCAGAATCCTCCCTGCTCTCAAAAAATCCCAGGAAGCCGGCTTGCTCCCGGTGCAATTCATTATATCCTGAATCGATATAAGCCAGGATTCTGCCTAAAGCTTCCTTTTTATCCAGGATAAGCCAGGCTTTGTAAATGCAATGGTTGAAGTAAGGATTGTTTTTCCGGTCCAGGGTGCGGCGCTGTTCCATGCGCAAGGGGGACACCCAACAGGGGTCGTTTTTATATAAACTAAAAGGAAGGTTAAAAAACAAATTCCAGTCCTGCCTGGTTAATACTTCCCTGGTCTCCATATTATGGATTGGTCTGCCTGGACAGCCGGTTTCTTTCCCTGAGAATGATCGAATCCGTAAGCCGGTTGAACAGACCTGGAAAATTATTTTTCATCCAGCGCACGAAACGGCTGTTGAAATCGCAATAGATTTCGAACTTGTTTTTTAGTAACCCATCCATAAAAATCTTCGCGACACGCTCAGCTGTGATTGCTTTAATGTTTTTATTTAAGGCGATGCTTTCAGGGAGGCTGTGTTTTCGTTCGTATTCCAACAAGGGGGTATCGGTGTCCGGCGGATAAATGATGCATATGCGGATGCCGTCATCCTTTGCCTCCAGGCGCAAACATTCCACCAGGCCGGTCATGGCAAATTTAGGCGGGGCATAACCGCTGTATCCAATGACACCGGTATACCCCGCCACGCTGGATACAAAAGCCATCAAGCCTTTGTTTTTTTTCAACCAGGGCCAGGCTGCTTTCGTGGCATACACGGTACCCAGGTAATTGGTAAACAGGCATGCCTCCAGGTCCTGAATAGGTTGATCGGCAAACCGGCCGCAGGTGATGATCCCGGCACTGTTTATGAGCACATCGATCCCATTGAACCGGTCAACGATTTTAAGAATAACCATATTGATCTGTTCCCTGTCCGATATATCTGCCGGGTAATAGAAAATACCAGAAGGAAGACCACTGATTTTTTCCAGTTCTTTCTTTGCCTGAATCAGTTTTTCTTCATTTCGGCTGATCAGTACCGTTTTTGCTTTACGCAGGGCAAATTCTTTTGCCACAGCCAGTCCAATACCGGAAGAGCCGCCTGTGATAACCACTACTTTCTCTTCATACTCATGGTCGATCATGATTGTTTTATGACGGTGGTATATAATTCTTCCAGTGCCTCCGCAAATTGATCAATGCGGTCTGCTGATTGGGCAGCGGTACCGCACAGTCGAAGGATGGCTGAGTTAAGGGGCACCGCAGGGTAGATGACCGCAGTGGCCAGGAACCCCTGATCTAAAAGCCCTTTGGACAATTTGGCGGCATCTTCATTTTTACCACAACTGACCGGGATGATCGGGCTTTGTGTGGAGCCTGTAAGGATTCCGCCCTTACGTAATCCGGTCATCATCCGGCTGGTGTTTTGCCATAATTTATTTAACCTCCAGGTTTCTTTATCAATAATTTCCAGGGACTTGAGGGCAGCTGCTGAATTGGCCGGCGATAAGGCAGCCGAAAACATGTAGGGCGCCCCACCGTGTTTGAGATAAAGGATGACTTCCTCTTTTGCAGAAACGAATCCTCCATTGGCGGGTATCGCTTTGGACAGGGAACCGGTGAAAAGATCAATCCGGCCGGGATCAATGCCAAAATGTTCAGCGACCCCTCGTCCTGTTTTTCCCAGAACGCCCAGGGAATGTGCCTCATCGACCATCAGGAATGCACGATAGGCCTCTTTGAGGGCAAGGATTTCAGGCAAGGGACAGATATCCCCGTCCATGGAATAAACCCCTTCGACCAGGATCAATTTCCTTTTTACCCGGTCATTTTTTTCCAAAACAGATTTTAATGAAAGGGGGTCATTATGCCTGAAAGGTTCCGGTTGAATGCCTGCCACTTTTAACGCATCGACGATACTCCGGTGAATGCGCTCGTCGGCAATGACCAGGTCGTTTTTGCTGAACAGGCCGGCGATGACCGCGAGGTTGGCCATATAGCCGGAACTCAAAACCATCGAAGATTCGGTTCCCATAAACCGGCTTAGTGATTTTTCCAGGTGATGGTGCAGCACATTGGTCCCGGTCAGTAATCGTACACCACCGGTGCCGGTTCCGTACTCATGAATGGCATCGATAGCAGCGGATTCAATTTCCGGATGACCGATCAAACCCAGGTAATCGTATGAGGACATCATATAAACGGGCTTGTCCCGGATGTTAACCTTTGGGCCTGATTTTCCTTTTATGACTTCCTGGAAGGTATAGATATCCTCATCGGCGCCCAGCTTTAAAAGTTCAAACCAGCGATGCGCCAATGCGGTGGTCAAGGAGGAGATGATCCCGGGATCTGAAATTGGGTTTTCTGTTAAAAAACTCTTTTACCAGGTATTGATTTTGTTTTCCTTCAAGATTGAGTGTTTTCATAAAATAAAATATAGCCCAGGGCGAACTTCATTGCAGTCATTGAGGAGCAAAACTCAAATCCATTGCCTTTAAATTAGCAAATTCATTTTGTTAGTCCTACATTTATTTTGGCATTATTTTTTTTCAATTATGCTATTGATACAACTTACAGGTTTATCGGGGTCCGGCAAATCAACTATAGCGGATGGCACGAGAACGAGGTTGTTGGAAAAGGGATTACCCGTGGAGGTTATCGATGGCGACATTTACCGTAATAAATTATATCCTGAGCTGTGTTTTTCCCGGGAAGAACGTTGTGAAAATATCCGGCGCCTGGCTTGGCTGGCAAACCGTTTTGTTTCCCACGGGGTCATCACCTTGTTGGCAGCAATAAACCCATTTGAAGAAGTGCGAAGGGAAATAAAGGCCAACGGGCCCCATGTCAAAACAGTCTGGATCCGCTGTGATCTGGAAACGCTTATGAAAAGGGACACCAAACAACTTTACAGAAGAGCCTTCCTTCCCGAAGGCCATCCGGATAAAATTTTAAATCTAACGGGGGTCAATGATCCATTTGAAATCCCGGAGAAAGCCGATCTCATTGTGGACACCACTTTCGAGGTCGAAGAAATCAGTATTGGGAAATTGTATCATTTTATATTAAATACACTGGAAACCGCCTGATGGTTAAAGAAAAATTATTCCCCTTAACGCTTTATATGGTCATGAAAATTGCCAAAGAGAATGGTGAATAACCGGAGTGTTATACTCAACTTCATGGACAGCACCTCTTTGGATTGATCAAAATGCTCGTCGTTTCCGGTTAGAAAGAATACCTGACTGTATAAATAATGTAACAACACGGTAACAAAATTCACCCCCTGTTACACTTATATATAACCCTAATCATCGGCTAGTATTCATTGATTAAAGTTAAACCAGGTAATATGAAAGTTATTCTATGCTTTTGCCTTCTCATCTTAACAAATTGTGGGACAGTTTCAAAATTGCCTAAAACTCAAGGAGACCCATTAAATGTAAATTCTTATGGTTACCATCCACTGGATCCTCTTCCCGTTGAATTGGAGGCGGATACGGCAAACCCATTGACCAATTCAAGATTGTTGAAAGCCATGCCAGATGAAACCATACGGCTGGCCATTGGCCAGGTAATCAGTACCGGAGGATTAAAATTTACAACGGCTTCAGCCGGATACGAGGGTAATAGTTATGTGGTTGTATTGGATTATATAAAATTCAACACCAATTCTTTTAATGTAAAAGTGGATAGATCAAATGGCAGGGCAACCAAGGCGAATGTATTGGAACAGAGTTCCCAGGAGGGCGATGCAATTATTCCTTTATATATTGGCGTGGGTTTGAGATTAACAGCCAACATTACCATTAATAAGGGGCAAGTGGATTTAGGCAATTTATTTGCGATTGGTGCGCAGGCAGCATCACAAAGGATTTCAGGTACCTTGACGGTCCAGACCCTGGGAATTAGCGGGGAGAATATTTCTGCTGTCATTCCCATGCCCAGTGAAATAAACACGACTACCATTCAGAATGCCATCCTTGCATTGGGCATGATAAAAGCTAAAATTTATGAAGACAATACGACCATCACTCCAAGGGTTGTGGGCGTATATAATAACATTGGAGGGTCTACTGAAGTGATCAATGGATTTATATCTTCCATTTTGCAAAAACCTAAAATATTGGCGGTTAAATAATGATTTCCGGCTCGTCCCTGGTCGTAGGAAGGCGGAGCAAATCTGCGGAAATAGAGTCTGTGTAGCCTTTTTTGGTTTTCATCTCAGCTCCGGGGCTAAAGCCCCCGGTTGAATGATTATCTGGATTTAATGGTTCCGTTCAAAAGGGGTCTATCCTTTCGCTTGCATTATGGCTTATCTCATAAAACCGGACCGCATTGATCCAACGAGTGATTTTAGGATTGTGAATTTGGCCAAACGGCCCAGAAATAATCCTGTTTTATTTTACGTTCAGTTTGTATAGGACTTTTTTCTTAATTCTTATCTTTAAGAGACCACAATACCCCCATTATAATTACCCGTTATCTGATGTTTTTACCGGTACCTTTTGTACCCCGGTTGTACATTGATCTAAAACAGCATTAAATCATTTAATGAATGAAAACAATCAAAATACTGGGCAGGCCGGTCCTGAAAGAAGAAGGGGGGATCGAAGCCCTTCAAAGCCAGTTCAACAAGGTGGAAAAATCGTTCCGCCTGGAATCCCTTCGCGGGGAAACGAAGGTCATGGATACCGGAGCAAAAGCCGGGGATATCATTGCCCTGGAATTTGAAGACGGGGGAGAATGGATTGGATCCGCAGACGATATTGAAGAGATCTTTGGGATACCGCAACCCGCAAAGCGTGGGGCGGGGGCGGATATTTTCCCTTCACGCCTGGCCGTGAATTCCGGGGAAAGGGGTTTGCAGGATATCGGGATCAAATTCCTGCACCTGATCCGGGGCAAGGGAACAAAAAGCATCAGCCAGGCGGCGGCAAAAAAACTCGGACAAACCGCTGATGAAAAAATGATGCCCAAACCCGGCTTGTTCATGGTCAATGGGCAGGGTATCCTTACTCCGGTGAAAACCGGGTTGAAACCGGATAAATATTTATTGTTTATTCATGGCACCCTGAGTTCTTTTCACGGTTCATTTGGAGATTTATTTGATAAGGAGTCAGAAAATGACCTCGGCCAAACAATCATCAGGCAATACCAAAACAAGGTATTGGCCCTGCAACATTTTACTTTATCCCAAAGCCCGTTTGATAACGCGCTGGAGGTACTAAAACTTTTACCCAAAGGATCCAGCCTGGACATCCTCTCCCATTCCCGCGGAGGCCTGGTGGCCGATATCCTGGCCTGCTGCGATAAAAGAAATGTTTTGAAAGGGTATTCCGCTGAGAATATTACCCTTGCCCGGGATCAGGATGAATCCCTGGCAAAAACGCTGGAACAAATCAATGCGCTCGCTACCCGTAAAGAAATCATCGTGGAAAAAGTGATCCGGATTGCCTGCCCGGCAAATGGCACACTCCTTCTGAGCAACCGGCTGGACCATTTCCTCAATGGATTTTTGCGGGCGATCGGCTTATTGGCCGGTGGGCGATCTAATCCTGTTTATCCGTTTATCCGCGGATTGATTACCGATGTCATCC
Source organism: Bacteroidota bacterium (assembly GCA_029557915.1). Taxonomy (GTDB): domain Bacteria; phylum Bacteroidota; class Bacteroidia; order Chitinophagales; family Saprospiraceae; genus JADJLQ01. The sequence continues at coordinate 32,248 of JAKQHS010000182.1, forward strand.
GCGCCCGCCTGACCCCGGGCATTTTACCCGGCCTTTGGTCCATGGTGCCCGAATCAACGCCCCAACGGCTCATCAACCGCCCGGAGGTGATGCTCTCCAACCATCTGCTGGTGATCGAAGGGGATGCGGAAAAAGGAAAAAACTTCTGGCAATCCATCCAGGTAGTGCTCACCAACCTTTATTACAGGGAAGACAATGATTTTGTAGTCCATACCGGCAGCATGCGTTATGGAGCCCTGCGCCAGTCAGGCCTTTATTTTTTTCTTTCCAAAGACGAAGACACCTCCCATTTTAATTATTTTAAAAACGAAAACACCAGACTGGCCATTCAGGACGCCCTAAACACCCCTCCCGGACAGCCTGTGCGAAGATTCGAGTACCGGGCCGCCTCTGAAAGGGATCGCGGGGTATTGGTGGACCTGTTTGTGAGCCTGAAAGCCATTTCCGCCGATCGTATTTCAGGGAACAAACCGGTGGTGATCCTCCTTCCGGGCATTATGGGAACCCATCTGTCCGTCAATGGGCAGATCATCTGGGCAGACCTTGGGGAGATTGGCAAGGGAAGGATCGTAACGGATCTTCATGCCGGCAATTACGATGTAGGCACCACCCATATCATCGGCGATTTTTACCAAAAACTGGTCGGATACCTCGGTAAGGATTACGATGTGTACACCATGGGGTACGACTGGAGACAGACCCTCGCCCAGGCGGTTGGGAAATTAAATACCCTCCTTGAGGATATACGGCAGCGGGCTCCTTTACAAACTATCTCGATCGTAGCCCACTCCATGGGAGGGCTTGTGGTACGGGATATGATGAGGTTGCATCCGGATCCATGGTCTGCCTATATCGAACGACCGGGTTCACGGGTGATCTTGTTGGGAACCCCCTGGCTGGGCTCCCATCTGATCATGGAAGTGTTTACCGGCCATCAAAGCCGTGTGCGTCAGCTTAGCTTTTTGGACACCCGGCACAGGCGGGATGAACTGATCCGCGTTTTTAACCAATATCCCGGGGTGTATGAATTATTACCCATTAATGAAGAACCTTTCGAAAAAGACAGTTTCTGGAATTCAATCAATGCGGAACTGGAATCGGACAAGATCCTTTTGCCTCCTTTATTAAATGAATTTAACCGGTATAAAAACCAGGTAAAGGCGTTCAGTAAAAATCCAGACCTGAAAAACATCTATTATATAGCCGGTAAAAGCGATCATACCACCTGCGCTTACCGGATCCGGAAGAACTTTTTCGGGAAGAGGCTGCAATACCTGGGCACGCCGGAAGGAGATGGATCGGTGACCTGGATGCTGGGCATTCCCAAAACACTGCCGGTCGAAAGGCTTTATTATGCACCCGACACCGGCCATGGAGACCTGGCCAACGATGAAAGTTTGTTTCCGGGCATCCGTGAAATTCTTACAAACGGCGCCACCCGTCAGATCAGCCAGCAACGTCCTGTCTTACCTGCCATCCGTTCGGTCATGAACAAGGAAGGAATACAAATCATCGAACCCATGCCGGATACCCTGGTATCAAACCGTGCGGATGAAGCCTATTCCATTCTTCTTGACCGGCCCAGGGCCACTTCCCGCCCGGCGCGGTCTAACACCCGGATCCTTGAGGTATCGGTAGTCCACGGAGATCTTCGGATAGCGAGTCATCCGGTGATGGCCGGACATTTTGTACGCGATGGCATCACCAATGCCGAGGCGGCGATTGACTATTATTTCGACCGTAAACTTTCCGAAAGGCACCGGCTTTCGGGTTATCCGGAACAAGTGGGAGAGAGCCTTGTTTTGTTTGATCCGGTCAAATATCCCAAAGGAACGGTGATTCTCGGATTGGGAGAAAGCACGGCCCTGACCCCGTTTCACCTTCGGAAAACCGTGGAAGCCGGCATCATCAGTTATGCCATGCATTTCAGGGATAATGTAAGTACCGCAATTGACGGCCACGATACGGCCGTCAGTTGCCTGTGTATTGGCACCGGTTACGGTAGGTTACCGATGGAAGAAGCCCTGCATGCGATCGTCACGGGGGTCATCCGCGCTAATCAACAGACTGAAACCCTCAATGGCCTTAAAGCGATAAAAAAAATCGAATTTATCGAGCTCTATGAACACATTGCCCAGAATGCTTATTACCAGTTGTCCCAACTGGAAAATAACCAAACCTCAGGTCCGGCCTTCAAACTTAAAAAGGGAATTGAGAAGAAGGCGGGGGCCAGGCGCAAGTTTCAATTCAGCAATGAAAATTCCTGGTGGCACCATTTTACCACCCGCCTGATGGGAAAGGATGAAACCAGTAAAATACCCAGGCTGCAATTCACTTCCGCTTCCGGCATTGCCCGCGTGGAAGAAGAAAACACCTTTACTTCCGGAAAGATCATTCAGGCCCTGCTGGATCAGATGGCCGTGGACCAGGGTCTCTGGAACAAGGAATATTCAAAAACCCTTTTTGAGATCCTGGTGCCCAATCCCTTTAAAGAGATCATCCGCCACCAAAACAATATCTTATGGAAAATGGACCTGGATACCGCTTCTTTTCCCTGGGAATTGTTTCACGACTATGAGACGGATTCCATGCCCGCCTTTGCAAGGGCCGGTATGATCCGCCAGTTGTATACCCCGGACACAGAGGCCAGCCCGGACATTGTACGATGTCAGAAAGCCCTGGTCATCGCCGACCCGCAATACAGCGCGGATGGGCCTGGCCAGTTGCCTTATGCCCGGGCCGAAGGAATCCAGGTGAGCAAGGCGTTAAAAGAGGGTGGCTTTGAAACCGAATCCCTGATCAACCGGAGCGGATTGGATATTCTAAACAACCTGTACAACAAAGAATACAAAATCCTGCATATAGCCGGTCACGGGACTATTTCAGACAACCCTCATGAAACGGGGATCGTACTGGAAAACGGCATGTACATTACTCCGGACATGCTCAAAAATTTAAGCCGGCTGCCCGAGTTTGTCTTCATAAATTGTTGTTACTCGGGGACGGTGGAGCCGGGTAAAGAAAAACAGTACCAGCAGCGGTACCGCTTTGCGGCCAATGTAGGCACTCAGCTTATCCGTATGGGTGTGAACGCCGTCGTAGTAGCCGGCTGGCCGGTCAATGATGCAGCAGCAGGTCTGTTTGCGGAAAAATTGTACCGGAGCATGCTGGCCGGAAAAACCTTTGGAGATGCCGTGCGCCTTTCCCGCGAGGCCTGCTGGACCCAATTCGGAGACTCCAACAATACCTGGGGAGCCTACCAGTGTTATGGAGATCAATGGTACCGGCTGACCGATCAAAACGCAGGTCCCTCTACCGAGGTGGATTATTTTACGGAAGAACAGATCCTGGTCGACCTGTACAATTTTAAAACAAAACTAGAGGGTAAAAAAATAAAGGACCGGCTTGCCTTGCAGGAACATTTGGATAAGATCGTGCAAAGAGCCCTCAAGGCTGGTTTGTATCAGGCCCTTGTCATTGAGAAGGAAGCGGATATTCTCTCCGAACTGGACCTGGTATCGCCCGCCCTTGAGCGCTATAAATCCCTGCGCAGCATCAACCAGGCTGATTTTTCAGTCAAAGCCCTGGAACAATATTGCAACCTGCGTATGAAATCGGCTTTAGGGGATAAACGCATTACCGCCTCTCAGATTCGCCAATTGATCACCGACTTTCATGCCCTGGGCATGCTGGGCCTTACCCCGGAACGATTATGCCTGATGGGCAGCGCTTATCAGAATCTGGCCATCATTGCCCACCGGAATCCATCTAAAACAATGCCATCGGTGACAGTTAGCCTTAAAGAAGCGGAAAAACAGTATAAAAAAGCCTTTGTTCTTTCCGATCCTGCAAAGGTCCAGGATTTGATTTATCCTCTTGCAAACTGGCTGATCCTGAACGCAATCAACGATGGGCCACCGACCATTGAAATCAAGGGTAAGAAAATGAATATATCCTCCTTTCTCAATCAGACAGAAATAAAACTAAAAAAAGAATTGGGCAGGAATCTCAATTTCTGGCAGGATATCAGCCTGGTCAATCTCGGCCAGTGCAAATTGTTTTATACTTCTTCCCTTGTGGAATTGGATGGGATAAAAAATGAAATTATTAATAACTATAAAAACAACTGGAATCTTTCCGGCACGCTGAAACATTTACAGACGGAACTGGATCAGATTGACTTTTTGATTTTTGGAGTGGAGCGGATGAAGAAAAGTAAAAGGTGGAAAGAGCGGATGAAAAAGAATCTTGCGGAGATCAGGGATGAATTGAAGGAAATGTAGCCGCGATTTCAGTCGCCAGGAATTATGGGATAAAAAACCTGCTGCCGCGAATTCAGTCGCCTGGTATGTCCAAAGGAACACTTACTTTCTGAAACGGTTGCTTTAGGCGTCCTCGTCTAAAGCGTATTTATTTAAATTCATTTTATAAGCCTTGTCTTTTCTATAACGCACATGGATTGGTATTGAGGTTAAATAACCGCCATTCAACTATGATATTCCGGAAAAACCCTGTTCCTCAACCCATTTAACCAGTGCATTGCCGAAGCCCAAAAAGAATTCTTCGCTCCGGATTTTATTTCACCGGGGACTTCCGCAGACAGAATCTCCAGCATCCTTTCCCGGCTTTTCACCAGGTCAGATAGTTCTATAAACATATCCGCATTAATCGCTTGTGCATAGGGCAGAATGAAGGCTTTGGTCTCTTCCAGGTATTTTCGGATAAAACCGGTATCGTGTACAAACCCAAGGGCAAAAAGGTTGCTGATGCGGTCGGCCAGCTTCAGGATTTTAGCCCTTTGACTTCCCGACTTCATGACTCTTTGCAGAAATTCGGCTTTGGGCTCCTTTTCCCCGTTCAGCCGGCGGATCGAGACTTCCATAACCAGGTCGTATACCGCAGGACCGTCTTCATCCAGTTGTCGGATCTCCCCCTCCGTAACCCCCGGCAGATGGGAACCGTCTTCAAATAGATCGTGGATCACGGAGGCCTTAAGCAGGATCGGATCGGTCATTTTATAATCCAGCAGGATGCCCAGGGTGCTGATCTGGTGGCGGAACATATTGCTTCCGGACCTGCGCCGGACCCCGATCAGGGCGGTAGCTTTGGTGATGTAGGGAGCGAGGATCACCTTTCGGAGGGAAGATTCAAAATTGTTCATGGTTAAACTAGGGTGGCCCGGACCGGGGTCATTATTTTAAGCGGAGAGAGCAGCCGTTTATTTTACAAATTCCTGCACCCTTTCCACGATCAGCAAATCGCCGATTTCATTTTTTTTGTCATAAACCCTTTTTAAGAGGGCTCTGTTTTTTCGTTTGCTGGTCAGAGTGGAGTATTTCATGACCTTGTAGGAGTCCAGGATCCATGGATATTTGGTCTTGAGATAACTGATGACGTTTAATCTTTTTTTACTGTATTTTTTTTCATTCATGATCAGGAACAGATAATCAATGCCGCGGAATTTGTTGAGGATGGTATCCAGGGTGGGATTATGGTCAAGGTCTTTTCTCAGGGTATCGGATACGATGATTTCACTGTTTTTATCAAAAACCGAAATGGCCTTGGGGCTGAGCTCGTACATCATTTCAATGCCACCGAAAGAAAGCGTCGAATAAGTTTCGAGCTTGAAGATCCCCGGGTCGAATCCCCTGATTCGTCGCCCCGACAGCGAGCCGGATGCGGTGACCGGGCCGTGTTGACTGATCATCAGATAGGATTGGCTGCGGTTTCGGGCGGCGCTGTCCTGGATATTGTGGGCGGCATAGATCACAATATGACTCCATTCCTTGGTCCCCCGCAGGTTCATGACATATTTATCCCAGCGGTGGTTTACGATCTCAAAAGGCGTGGCGAGCAGTTCGCCAAATCCGCAGTGTCCATCGGAACCAAAAACATAAAGCTTCAGCGGGTATTTTTTATACTGCGTCTCGTCTTTGGCATCGGAACGATAACTCGTATCCCTGCTCGCGCTGAAATAAAATTTATAATTGCGGAGCTTTTGCATGGGTTTGGTCAGTTTCTGGGAGATGCCTTCAAAGGCTTCGCTGGAATAATTGACTACGTTTATCAGTTCATTTACCTCCCTGGCCCGCTCCCTGGGGGTGCCCGGGGCGGCGGAGGCCACGGTATTGGCAATGGAATCCCTCAGGGCCGGATCCAATTTGGTAAAATTGCAGGAGTACCACAACAGATCCCGTTGAAAGGCAGGGGTTTGTACAGCCATCACCCGCTGGGCAAAGGATTCCGTCGCATAAAAGGAAATCAGAACGAAAAACAGTCTTTTCATTTACCCGTTCATCAGAATGTAAATATAATATAACGGATAAAGAATATTTAATGTGTGGGTGACAGGGAAAATCATTTTTTCCCGCTCAAATTTTCTATCCCTAAAAGTCGTCCCCCATCTCTTCCCCGCCAATCATCTCTATCCTGGTCTTCTTTACTTCTGATTTTGCTTTACCCCTGACCACGCCCATTTGTCCGTCCATAATCCTGAACAGCCCAAGACCGATAATCCCCTCCTTGCCATTCAGGTCCAGTCCAATGGATTTGTTGAAGCTCATCGATAAGGCCGCATGGCCAAGGTCAAGATCATTTAATGCTTTGGCCTGGCCGCTGAAAATCAGTTCCGTATTTGATTCCTTGGTGGAAACGACCACCGCTTTTTTGGCATGGTAAACCTGGTGCACCACTTTATACTCAGCGCGCCAGAAGGCCTGGCCAGCCAGGGACATGGCCAAGACATTGGGACTGGCTATTTCCTTTACTTTAATGAGGGGAGATTGAATTAAAAAGGATCGGGCTCCCGAAAATTGAACTTTTACCTGGGCGTTTACCGAACCGGACGGGATGTTTTGTACGGGCACCCCTGCATCCAGTTTGATCAGGCGGGTTCCCTTGGATTTAAAGTCGATATGGGCATCCGGGCTTTCCAGGGTTTCAAATGAGATTTTAAAATCTGTTTTAATATTGCCCCTTCTAACAAAAATGCCTCCGTCGATGACCCCGTAGTCACCCAGGGAGAATACATTAACCACCGGAAGCCAGGCGGCCTGTACCCGGAGTTCCCGGCGGATGATCCGGCTAAATTGTTTTGCTATACCCATGTATTTTTGAATTTATCATGAAGCAGTGTTCAGATTATGTAAATACTTTCATTTAAGTTACCCTTTATTTTTAAAAATTTGGTCACCATTTACTATAAGTCCAGTCTGCCGCTCTGGCTGGCCCTTCTTATTAGAAGCCAGGCAGACTTCCAGGTCTCGTTACTTCTTAACTGATAAACTGATAAACTGATAAACTGGCAAACCGATAAACCGGAAAGCCATTTTCCTCAAGAAAGATGTATTCACCTCAAATCAAACAACACGAGCAATGAACTCCCAATCGTCAGCCAAAGAATCACCTCCCGGAACCCCTTTTCATTGAGTTTCCGGACCAGGAAGACCCCCAGGTAAAATCCTCCGGCGATCACGGGGACCAGGACAAGATTGAGTTTAAAGGTGGAAGGGGTCACCGTCTTCCAAACCCAGATATGAAAGGGCAGTTTAAAAAGATTCAGCAGAAAAAACATCCAGGCCGCCGTACCGATAAAACTGTTTTTGAGCACCCGCATGCTGATAAAATACACATTGGAAAACCCTCCGGCCAGGTTGCCGATCATGGAAGTAAAGCCGGTAAGCAGGCCCATGCTGCCGGCAAATAACCAATGATCCGGCACGGAAGCCAGGGGCCTTTTTTCATAATAAATCAAGGCGGCCAGGGAAACCAGGATGATGGCCGCCATCAATTGTTTGAAGACCCGGTCATTGATCAGGTGGCCGAATACCGCGGCAAAGACCACCCCTGCAGCAATCCAGGGTAATAATTTGACCAGGTGCTCCCAGAGCGCATGGCGTTTATAATGTTTTACGGCCAGGATGTCGGCAAATATCAGCATGGGCAGCACCATTCCCGTCGAAGCCCTGCTGCCAAATATCCAGGCGAGGATGGATACCGTGATGATGGATATGGATCCGATACCGGCCTTGGACATTCCTATAATAGCGGCAGCGAGAATCAGCAGGACCCACTGGAGGGGGCTCAGGGAATAAGCGGGCAGGAGGGAACCGGGGAAGGACATGGGAGGGGAAAGATACGATATAGGCCGAAGCTAAGCTTCGTCCAAACCTGCAATCTGTGTTGTAATTGGGGGCCGGCTCCCTTCAGGGATGGGGCGTGCGGATGACAACGTTATATTATAAAAAGCCGAAGCCAAGCTTCGTCTAAACCGGTGATGGTGTGTCGCTGTGGGAACTAAGGGATGGGCCGAAGCCAAGCTTCGCCCAAACAAGATGTTGTGTCGTTGTGGGGCTATAAGGGTGGGCCGAAGCCAAGCTTCGTCCAAACAAGACGTTGTGTCGTTGTGGGGCTATGGGGTGGGCCGAAACCTAGTTTCGTCTAAACAAATGGCGTTGTGTCGTTGCGGGAGTTATAGGGTAGGCCGAAGCTAAGCTTCCTTTAGACTTGCAATATGGTATTTTAGAACATATTACCATTTTTATTAATGCATTTCTTTTTTGTTACTTTTTTCTTTGTTATCATCCGGTATAATTGTTGAAACTTAAAAAAATAGCGGAGGTGACCTAACTAAGCTTCCAGGTTAACGACCTATAAGACGAAGTAGTCCTCCGCTATTATTGATTAAGCACTAAGTAGAAATTTAGGCGTTTGGGCCTATTAAAGGATCTAGTGTTA
>JAKQHS010000185.1 GCA_029557915.1 Bacteroidota bacterium
AACTTGCTAACTTGCTAACTTGCTAACTTGCTAATAGTTTTCATTTCTTCTAACCAGTTCCATCAATTCAGAGGAAGGAAGGTTTTTTAAACAAAGGGACTCCAATTGTTGGTGGCTTCCATTGAAAGCGTTAAAATCAACCGGCTGCTTGATCCCTTTGATCCGCCCGTTGTTGGCATATTGCCAGAAATTCCAGGATTTTTTGTTTCCAAGGTCCGGGGCCTTTTCGTTGTAGCGGGCAATCCAGATGGGATATTCGTCAAAACGCCCGGCGACAAAGCGGAAATAAGCTTTGAGATTGGTATAGATGATCGGTTTGGTATTATAAGCGACAGATACCAGGTCCAGCCAGATCTGCATTCGGTCCACCAGGTCCTGCGGATCGGGGTAATCTGTAACCTCCATATCCAATACCGGGGGCAGGTCCCCGTTCTGGAGGCTCACATTGATCATAAAATTTTCCGCCTGGAGGGCGGGATCGAGATGGGGAATAAAAAAATGATAGGCCCCGCGTTTGATATCGGCCAGTTTCAGGGCCTTCCAATGGGTATAGAACATAGTATCGCTGTGTTCAAGTCCCTCCGTCGCTTTTATAAAGGCAAAGGAAACCCCCTGGTCCTTCACCACCGGCCAGTCTACCTTGCCCTGAAAATGGGAAACATCAATACCATGGATCTCATAAGCCAGGGGTTTGGTGACAAACTGCTGACAGGCTACCAGAAAAAGCAGGATTCCCGCAAGTGCAGTGCTTGATCGCATGGAGAACTTATAATTGTCACCCCAATCTTAATGAAAAATTGGGAGGGGCGCTCATTTATTTTGTAAGTTAACGCATATTTAGGCCTGATAAATTTCATTGTCCGAATGAGCCTTCGCAGCCAATTCCGTTCCCTGATCGGCCAGACCAGCCCTTTTGCCCTGGAATTGGAGATCGCGGGGGCCGATGGACCCTGGCTTATCGATCCAAGCGGGAAAAAATACCTGGATATGATTTCCGGAATCGGGGTGAGCAACCTGGGCCATGGAAACCGGGGCATCCTGGATGCCATCCGGGAACAATCGGAAAAATATCTGCATACCATGGTCTATGGGGAGCACATCCAGTCGCCGCAAATCCTCCTGGCCGAACTCCTGGTCAGCCTGCTTCCTCCTTCCCTGAACACCGTCTTTTACCTCAACAGCGGGGCAGAAGCCGTGGAAGGGGCCCTGAAACTGGCCCGCAAATTTACCGGCAGACCGGGGATCATAAGCTGCAAACGCGCTTACCACGGCAGTACTTATGGCGCCATGAGCCTGATGAGTGACCGCAGTAAAACCGATCCGTACCGGCCTTTGCTGCCGGAAATCCATTTTATGGAATTCAATCGCCTGGAAGAACTCGAAAAAATAAACCTGCAAACGGCCGCCGTAGTGATGGAGGTGATCCAGGCGGAAGCGGGAATCCGCCTTCCTGATCCCGCCTACCTGGAAGCGCTTAGAAAAAGATGCACGGAAACCGGTTGCCTCCTGATCTTCGATGAAATCCAGACCGGGATGGGGAGGACCGGATCCTTGTTTGCCTTCAGCCCTTATGGAGTGGTGCCGGATGTTCTGATCCTGGGTAAAAGTTTTGGGGGAGGCTTGCCTTTGTCCGCTTTTGTGGCGGACAAAAAATTGATGGCCGTCCTTGCGGATGAACCGCCGCTCACGCATATGACCACCTTTGGCGGGCATCCCTTGTCCTGCGCCGCCGGGCTGGCCGCGCTTAATCAGTTAGTCCAAACCAGCCTGGTGCACGACAGCATTTCCAAATCGGATTACCTGGTCAAAAAGCTGGATCAGGAGCTGTTCCCCGCCTTACGCCGCCCACCCGGTCTTTGGCTGGCGATTGACCTTGCCGACCCGCTGCGGGTACAACAGGTTATTGCCCGGGCCATGAATAAAGGTTTGCTGGCCGATTGGTTTTTGTTCAATGATGAATCCATCCGCCTGGCTCCGCCCCTGACCATCCGTTACGAAGAACTGGACCTGGCCGCGGCCATAATCAACGAATGCCTTTCCCTTGAAAAATCAAAATCACCCGTCCTATCATGAATCCTGTTTCCGGAAACGCGCTTGTATTCACCCTCGGATTATTGGACCAGAATTACGCCAAGACGGCCCATGGACTCATCCGGGGTTCCGACCGGTTTACAATCAAAGCCGTCATCGATCCGGTTTTTGCAGGCCAGGAGGCGGGGGAAATCGTGGACGGAAGGAACCGGAACATCCCCGTATATGCGACGATCGATGAAGCACTTAAGGAACACCGGGACATCCACTATGCCATGGTCGGAATTGCTCCGGTAGGTGGTAAACTGCCTAAAGAATTACTGGACCAACTGAAACAATGCGCTCTTAAAGGTTTGTCCATCATCAGCGGCCTGCATGAATACGTCAGCGACAAACCGGATATCGCGGAAGCCGCCGCCCGGTCCGGTGTACAAATCATCGACATCCGGAAACCCAAACCCAAATCCGAACTGCATTTCTGGACGGGACGCATCTTCCAGGTCAAATGCCCCATCGTGGCTGTCCTCGGCATGGACTGCGCCATAGGGAAAAGAAGCACCACCCGTTTTCTGATGGAGGCCTGTCAAAAGGAAGGGATCAGGGCCGAAATGGTTTTTACCGGGCAAACGGGATGGATGCAAAGCGGCCGGTACGGCTTTGTCCTGGACTCCACCTACAATGATTTTGTTTCCGGGGAACTGGAACACGCCATCGTCTGTTGCTGGGAAGAGCAGCATCCGGACATCCTCTTCCTGGAAGGACAATCCGCCCTCCGGAATCCAAGCGGCCCCTGCGGATCGGAATTGCTGATCTCCGGCCAGGCAAAGTACACCGTACTCCTATATGCTCCCAAACGCATTTATTTTGACGACAATCCGGCCTGGGGTAAAATGCCCTCCCTGCAGTCTGAAATAGACCTTATCCGGGCCTACGACAGCAAGGTGATCGGCATCGCCTTAAATACAACCGGATGTACCCGAGAGGAAGCCCTCCGGTACCAGCAAAGCATCCAAAAAGAAATCAAACTGCCTGTTTGCCTGCCGGTGGAAACGGGTGTCGGAGAACTGATGGCGGCGATCAGGTCGGTGTTGAATGTGTTATAGGTTCAGGGGAATCCCGTACCTCCGCCTCCCGGGCCGCTTTGTCCTCCTTACTCTTCTCCTTACTAAACATCAGACCAACCATCATAATCAATACGGTCAGCAGCATCACCTGAACCACGAGGGAATTGTTTATAATCGGGATTCGGGTTTCAGCAGGTATGGATAAAAACAGGAGGATGGTGATCAAACCGCGGGGGGCGATGTACAACAAAGGGTCAAAACCCATTCTGAACAGTTTAAGGATAATGATCCGGACGATGTACACGGCCGCAACAATACAGGCCGCCCAAATGGCACTTTGTTGATTGATGATGTCCTGTGGCCGGATCAGGTAGCCAAACACCAGGAAAAACAGGGAACGGATCAGAAAGGTGGCTTCGGTCGTAATTTCCTTAAAGCGGATGACTTCCCGATCCAGGTTTTCCGGATGGAATTTTGCTATCCATTTGAAATTTCTAAGTTCATCCAGGTTGCCGAGAAACAAACCAAAAATCAGGATGAATAACAGGGCTGGCAAATGTAATTCCTTCGAAACGGCATAAATGAGGATGATGAGGAATATGATTGGAACAAATTTAATGTGGTGTTCAATTTTTCCCAGCAGGAAGGCAAGGAATAAGGTGGCGATAAATGCAATCAGGGTCTCGAGGCCCAACTGCATGAAAAAAGTGAAGAAAGCGTGCTGGTCAATGAACTCATTCAATACGATAAAATTAAAAAATATGACTCCCAGAATGTCAGACAGACTGGTTTCGTAAACTACAAATTCCCGGGTAGGCCGGCTGTTGTGTCGGACGCTGGGAATAGCAATAGCGCTGCTGATTACAAACAGCGGGATCACATTCCCAAGATTGGTCTTGTAATGGGGATATCCCAGGTATTGCAGACCCCAGGCAGCCAGGCAAGACAAAAGAATCAAAGGAATAAAAGCGATCATAAAGGATTTGAATATCATCGGAAGCCTGGATCTGTGCAGTTGCAGTTCCAGCGATCCTTCCATCACGATGAGAATAAGTCCGACCGTACCCAAAACCGGGAGCAAAACGTCCAGATCCGGCAATTGGATCCCCAACCAATCCGTCAGAAAACGGACGAGGCCTCCGGATACCAACAACAGAATCACCGAAGGTATCTTGGTCTTGGAAGAACTTAAATCAAATAAATAGGCAATGAGGACCAGAATGCACAGGGAAATGATGATGGTTGAAGTCATTTATTCTTTTTAATAAATCTTCAAGATACTCGAAAATTCAACCTGCACCGTCTTTGTACTGGAATGTTCTTACTTCTATTATTCATCCCCCTCCTCCCCAAAACCCGTCACCGGCGCCGTTATCAGCGGCCCGAAAAACAAGGCATTGAGAAATAATTTATTGGTATTGTACCACACCCCCCTGAAATTGGGATTAAAGGCAAAGAGGATAATCCTCCCCCGGCCCTCGTACGCGCACAAGAGGGCTGCGGAATTTGAGATTTTTCGTTCATTGTCGGGATGGTGATAGCCACCCACCAAGGGTTTGGCCGGGTGCTTGGCCACCGTTCCCACAGGATTTTTACTGGCAGCAAGAAAGGTTTTGTTGTTTTTATAAATATTTATCCTGCGATCCACGAACCCAAAACCCAAGGGATGACTGAGGTCCAGGTCCGCTTCATAGATCGAGCCGCCTATTTGTTTTGCACCTTCCCGGTTCTGCAGGTCTTCATAATTTGTTCTTGCAGGGGAAAGAGTATCCGCCGGCACCAGTTTTTCACCGGTGGTCATTTCCCCCCGGAGGACCCATTCAGAGGCTCCTTTGAAGGTAATGAGAGTGCCACCTTCGCGGACCCAGGCCTTCAACCGGTCCTGCAAGGGCTTGTCCGGTGCATAAGCGCCATGAACAAGGATAAGGGTGGTATAGGCATTGAGGTCGATCCTGCCCATCTGGTTCAATTCCACCTTGGTCACCGGCATGCCGATGCGCTGGTCCAGCAGATGCCAGACCTCCCCGGCTTCGTATCCGCTGACTCCCTGGCCAATGACCATAAGGGCTTTGACCGGTTTCAAAGTCCTTAAAAAATTCGATCCCAGGTCTATCCCTTCCGTGGAATACCCGGTATGCACGGGATAAACATCGATCAGGCAGTCGCTGGAAATGCGTTGCATCAGGGCAAAGACTTCATCGGCTTTCAGTTTCTGTTGCTGGACGGGTATAAACAAGGTCCCGTGTCCGAAGGATTTGGATAAAGCGCCAACCTGTATTTTAAAGGGTTTGAAAGCGACTTTGGTGATAAGGTTTCCGGATTGTAGCTGCCAGATCGCTTTATAGGCCTGGTAATCGCGTTGGTTGATAAGGTATCCGTAATCGCTTTTTTCGACCGGACCAGGAATGTATTTCAGATCATCTATTATCCTGTCTCCAGTGGCATAGCCTCCCCGGATTTCGTGAAAAGGAAGATCAAAGGCATGGATCAGGGACCAGGTGGAAGCATCGTAAAACAAGCTATCGGTATAGGTAATCTCCTTTTCGAAAGCGGAACGGACCATAAAATAGTTTTTCTGATCCACCGGCACCAGGTAGGCTCTGCCTTTTTCAAAACTTTTGCCGCCGGCCTGCAGGCTCCGGTCCAGTTGATACACCTCGATCTGGTGCAGGCGCAGGAGGTTGACAAAGGCCCTCGTCCTGGAAGGGTCTTCCGCATCCCCGAACACATATGCTTTTACCGGATTAACCCTGGCCTGGGAAGCGGCTGCGGCATAAAAATCACGGCGTAATTTGAGCAGCATGGGCTTTTCGGCAAATGAGGCCCGCAGGGTAGCCAGGGAGGCGGTAAGCTGGTTGCGGATGGTAAACCCAAATTCAAGTGGAATGGTAGTGGTCTCCTGCACATGCCCTCTGGAACTGGCCTGCTCAAACAAAAATCCAGCTCCTCCGTAAAAATTGACGTAACTGGACCCATAACCCGGATACAACTTGTCAAAGGACTCCTTGGTATAATAGAGCGACCGGATACCATTCAAGGCCTTGGAAAAATATTCGCCGTATCTGGGATAGACCACATCGTAGAGGTAAGCCGGCACGATGGGATTGTTGCTGCTGTATTTGCCCGGATCAAAATAAAAGGTGGCGTTGGAGCCCATCTCGTGGTGATCCGTCATCACATAGGGCATCCATTCGTGAAAGAGTTTCATCCGGTTGCGGCTTTCCGGATGGATGCCTAAAAACCAGTCCCGGTTGAGGTCAAACCAATAATGGTTGGTCCGGCCCCCGGGCCAGACCTCATTGTGTTCCCGGTCGTTGGGATCGGCTACCGGCGGGCTGCCTTTGTGCATATTGGCCCAATGCGTATGCCTGTCGCGGCCATCGGGATTATAAACGGGATCCAGCAGGATGACCATGCTGTCCAGCCATTGCAGGGTTTCGGGATGATCGCTGGCTACCAGGTACCAGGCCGTGAGCAGGGCTGCTTCCGTGCTCGAGGGTTCGTTTCCATGGACGTTGTATCCCAGGGTGAGGACCAGGGGAGCCTCATCGCCTCCGGGCCGGTTGGCCCGGGCAAGATTGGCCTGCCGGATCTCCTCGATCCGGGAGTGGTTGGAGGGCGAGGTGATAAAAGCCACGATCTGGTCCCTTTGCTCATAAGACTGTCCGATGATCCTGGTAGTCATCCGGTCACTGAGACGGTCCAGTTCCCTGATGTATTCAACCACTTTATCGTGCCGGGTATGATGGCTGCCAATGGGATAACCCAGGAATTGCTCCGGGCTGGGGATGGAAGTATTGAATCCGGATGCCCCGGGGAAATAATAACCGGTTTGACCTAAAACAAAGGCTGTCCCGGAAATGCAAAACAGGGATAAAAGGAGTCTTTTTATCATCGGTAACAATATAAGATTCTCAAGATAAGAGGGATGGAAGGAAATGCCAAATCGAAATAAAATCAGCACTTTATCCTGAGGAAAGGTGCACACCCCCAACTTACGAACTTACGAACTCACGAACTAAAACAAAGTATCCCTTTCCTTACCACCCCGGATCCGGTCCAGGATCCTGTTGAGTTCTACCTCGCTGCTGACCAGGACTTCTCTCGGTTTTGAACCTTCTCCCGCGCCGACCACACCAAGCAGTTCAAGCTGATCCATGATGCGGCCGGCCCGGTTATAACCGAGTTTGAGCCTGCGCTGGATCATGGAGGTGCTTCCGTGCTGGTTTTGTACCACCAACCGGGCGGCTTCGTCCAGCATATCGTCCAGGTCTTCCAGCACCGCTTTCTCGGTGCCTGAAGCGCCCTCCTCGCCGGTATATTCAGGAAGAAAATAGGGCTGGGGGAAGCCCCTCTGATCGTGAATGAAATGCAATACATTTTCCACTTCCGGAGTATCCACGAAAGCGCACTGAAGGCGGATCATATCGCCCCCGACGCTCAGAAGCATGTCCCCGCTTCCGATCAACTGGTCGGCGCCCCCGGTATCCAGGATGGTGCGGGAGTCCACTTTGGAAGATACTTTGAAAGCCAGGCGGGCCGGGAAATTGGCCTTGATCACCCCGGTGATGATGTTTACGGAAGGCCTCTGGGTGGCAATGATGAGGTGTATGCCTACAGCCCTGGCCAACTGGGCCAGTCGACCGATGGGCAATTCCACTTCTTTTCCCGCGGTCATGATCATATCGGCAAATTCGTCGATGACGAGGATGATGAAAGGCAGGTACCGGTGACCCTTTTCCGGGTTGAGCTGTCGCGCCGTGAATTTTTTATTGTATTCCTTGATGTTCCTCGCTTCCGCCTTTTTGAGCAGGTCATACCGGGTATCCATCTCGATGCAGAGCGAATTCAAGGTATAAATCACCTTGTTGGTCTCCGTCACGATGGGTTCATCCTGATCGGGCAGGTAAGCCAGGTAATGGTTTTCCAGCTTGGCATATGGAAACAGTTCCACTTTTTTGGGATCGATCAGGACCAGCTTCACCTGGGAGGGATGTTTGCGGTACAGAAGGGACATGAGGATGGCATTGATGCCTACGGATTTGCCCTGGCCGGTGGCCCCGGCAATAAGGAGGTGGGGCATTTTAGCCAGGTCGGCCACAAAGACTTCATTGGCAATGGTACGTCCAAGGGCGATGGGCAGATCCATTTTGGAGGACTGGAATTTTTCAGAGACCAGCACTTCCTTGAGGGAGACGATCTGTTTTTTCTTGTTAGGCACCTCGATCCCGATCGTGCCTTTTCCGGGAATAGGCGCAATGATGCGAATGCCCAGGGCGGAAAGGTTCAGGGCGATATCGTCTTCCAGGTTTTTGATTTTGGAAATCCGTACGCCAGGGGCGGGGATGATCTCGTACAGCGTCACGGTAGGTCCTACGGTGGCCCTGATCTTGGTGATTTCAATCTTATAGTGCATCAGGGTCTCGATGATCTGATCTTTGTTGGCTTCGAGTTCAGCCCGGTCTATTTCAAAATTCTGATCGGTATAATCCTGGAGGAGTTCGACGGAGGGAAGTTTAAACTTGGACAATTCGGCATCGGGATCATAGGGTTCCAGGCTGGCGTACCGGAGTTCCTGCTGGGCCTTCTGGTCTTCCTCGGCCAGGTTTTGGATATTGCCTGCCACCACCTCCTGAGGATTGTCACTGATCTCCAGTTCAAGGGCTTCGTTTTCTTCATTGGGGATACCCGGCCCGTTTTTAATTTCCTCAAAGTCCATCACCTGTTCTCCCCCCTTCAGATCGGTGAGATCGGCATATTGGGGCTTATATACTTCCAGTTCCAGTGTCGGCGATTCATGCAAATCATTTTCCTCCGGATCTTTAAAATCCCTTTCTATGATCCTTTCAACACCCGTTTCGGAGAGTATGGATTCCCTCTCCCGGTCCTCCGGCAAAGGGTCTTTGTTTGGTTTCCTGAAATAATTTAAAAAGGAAGCAGTGCCCCCGGAGAAAGCGCCTTCGCCGGAAAATTGATACGAGGGTAAACGAAGCCTTGAAAAATCGGGATTAAAATTCCAGACTGCAAGGAGTATGACCACCAGTAAAAGGAGGCCGATGAGCCCGGCCAGGCCCAGGAAGTTCTGAAGGTAATAGGCGATCCATTCGCCGATCGCCCCACCAAACGGAAAAGCCAGGCGGCCCAGAAAACTTTCCAGCAGCACCGAGGTATAGAGCATCACCCAGAGGATACCCAGGGTCCTGCCCATGAGGCGGTAACGGCCATTGCGGATCCATTTCCAGGCATAGAGCAGACCAATATAGACGAAAGCGAAAGCAGGCAGGCCGAAACTCCAGTAAATGGCCTGATGTGAAAGGAAGGCCCCGAACCGGCCCAGGGTATTGGCCATAGCCAGGTCTTTCTGAAGGAATATTTTCCAGGAGAAGTTCAATACCTTGTCCTGGTCGTATTTCCAGGTGAAGAGATAGGAACAAATGCTGACGAAAAGGAGAATGGAAAAAAACAGGGTAAAAATGCCAGCGAGTTTGATCCACCTTTCATCCCTGGGATTGATCCTTTTCCAAAAAGGTTTACTGTTTTTTTTCTTAGCCATGCGGATTCAATAATTGTCGGTACCGCGGTAAAAATAGGAAGTTTTATTAAATATTAAAATAAAATGTAATTTATATTACACTGACTTTCAGTTATGAATATTCTTATCTATAGGAATTTGAGAAACAGGGATTCATGTATAGGAATTTTAATGATCAACGGAGGGGCCGGCCCTCCGGAGTCAGGGATCAGGTGGATATCACCAGGCTTAGGACCTCTGGAAAAACATTTCGTGAAGGGTAAAGCACAACACGGCAATGATAAGAACCCGGAACCGGGCCTTCGAATCTATCCTTTTAAAATTTCCGGTAAATACTCGTCCGGAAAATTCTGATAGGCCACCGGGCGGGTCCAGCGTTTTAATGCACTGACCCCCACCGCCCCAAAATGAGGATGACTGGTGGCGGGGAAGGGCCCGCCATGCATCATGCTCTCGCATACTTCTACCCCGGTTGGTACTCCGTTCCACACCAGGCGGCCGGCCGTTTGTTCCATGGCTTCGAGCAGGGATGAATTGTCTGGATCGCCGGATTCGCTCCAGATCGTGGCGGTCAGTTGTCCCCCCAGCATTTCCAGGATGGTGATCATCTGTTCCGGACCGTTGCATTTGATCACTATCGCGAAAGGACCGAAAACTTCATGATGCCACTTGGGATGGTCTATAAACTCCTGTCCACTCACCATAGCGATGGCAGGACTGACCAAGGGGCCTTCTGCTTTATTCAGGTTTAACAGGGAAAGCTCGGAGGAAAAAGCGGAAATCGATTTTAAAAAATTGCTGTGTATCCGTGCATTGAGCATTGGTGTGGCGGTGGCGGCAAGGATTTTTTGTTCCAGACCCTGGATAAAAGATTCAAATTGGGGATGGTCCTGTACAAGGAAGAGGCCAGGTTTGGTGCAAAACTGGCCGGCACCCAGGGTCATTGAGGCTCCAAGTTGTTCTCCGATAGAGACCGCGCGTTTCTCCAGGGCCGACCGGGTGACCAGGACAGGGTTGAGGCTGCCCATCTCCGCATAGACAGGGATAGGCTCAGGCCTGGCGGCCGCCGAATCCATGATGGCCCGTCCGGCACCATAAGAACCGGTAAAACCCACTGCCTTGACCCTGGGATCCTTGACCAGGGCCTGGCCGAGTTCAGGCCCGTAACCGTACAGGGTAGAAAATACCCCATCGGGCGCCTCCATTTCTTTTGCCGCCATAAGGATGGCTTCCGCTACCAGGGCATTGGTGCCCGGATGGGATTCGTGGGCTTTAACGATAACCGGGCAACCAGCAGCCAGGGCGCTGGCTGCATCCCCTCCTGCAGTGGAATAGGCCAGGGGAAAATTGCTTGCCGTGAAGACCACGACCGGTCCAAGGGGCACCAGTCTTTTTCGGATATCCGCCTTGGGTAAGGGTTGCCGGTCAGGAATGGCGTGGTCAATGCTGGGTTCGGCCCACTGGCCTTTGCGGATGGCATGGGCAAACATATTCAACTGTCCCGTAGTGCGTCCACGTTCTGAAAGGATCCGTGCCTCCGCCAGTCCCGTTTCCTCCATCGCCCTTTTTACCAGGACATCACCCAGGTCAATGATGTTTTTAGCGATGAGATCCAAAAAACCGGCTCTTTTTTCAGGACTCCATTTCCTGAATATGGGAAAAGCCCGTTCTGCTTTGTCCAGGGCCAGATCGATCTCGTTTTGTGTCGCTATGGAAAACCTGCCTTCCAGCAATTCCTGGCTGGCGGGATTGACTCCCTGAAGGGTTTGTCCGTCACCCAACACTTCAAAGCCCACTATATTGCCTGTGATCATGGTTTATGTTTTTTTATTTGAGGTCTGGATTGGATGGCGTCATGGATGATGGTCAGGATCCTTTCCCGTTCAAGCCCTGAAAGGGGCAGGCGGGGTGGGCGGACGTGTTCGGTTCCAAGGCCGGTCGCCGCTTCAGCCAGTTTGATGTATTGCACCAGTTTAGCATGGATGTCCAGCTCCAGGAGGGGCATAAACCAGCGGTAGACGGTCAGGGCTTCCTGGAGCCGGCCCGTTTTTACCCATTGATAAATGGCCACGGTTTCCGCCGGGAAGGCATTCACCAGTCCCGCAACCCAGCCATCCGCTCCCGAAGCCAGGCACTCCAGGGCAAGGGTATCGACCCCTCCGAGGATTTTGAAACGGCTGCCAAA
Source organism: Bacteroidota bacterium (assembly GCA_029557915.1). Classification (GTDB taxonomy): domain Bacteria; phylum Bacteroidota; class Bacteroidia; order Chitinophagales; family Saprospiraceae; genus JADJLQ01. Next base: position 11,813 of record JAKQHS010000185.1, read on the forward strand.
GGCATTGATCATGCGGGTGATGTTGGTGATATCCCTGCTGCTTTCTTTCACCGCCTCAATATTGGAGTAAGCGGCCAGTTGTTCAAACATATCGATGGTCACCGCGATTTTATAATCATAGGGATTGTTGTAGATCATGATAGGCAGGGAGGTGTTTTGCGCCACGGTTTTAAAATACACCACGGTTTCATCATCATCCGCTTTATACCTCATGGGAGGAAGGAGCATGAGGCCGTCGGCCCCATGGGCCTCGGCTGCTCTGGCCGCGTTGACCGCATTATCGGTGGAGGATTCAGCGATATTGACGAGGACCGGTATTCGTCCGGAGGCCGTTTCTTTGGCCGCCACAAGAAGTTGGATGATTTCTTCCGGCCTGAGGGTACTGGCTTCCCCAAGGCTTCCTCCGATGATCGCCCCATGTATTCCTTCCCGGATCTGG
>JAKQHS010000017.1 GCA_029557915.1 Bacteroidota bacterium
ACAGTTCCAGGTTGATGGCTGGGGACCAGTTTTGTACCGCGTGGCGGTTACGGTCAGGAATCAACACCAGGTCCTTGTTGTCCTGGACCTGCAGGGTCCAACCTTTCTCTACAAATACACTGGCCTGGGCGCTTGAAATCGTGCAAGGCCCGGTGAGCCGGCATCCCGGCTCCAGTTCAGTCCACCGGATAAATTTTTTTTGATCAGATGCGGGAGGACTTTTTATCCTATTGATCCGAAAATTCCTGGTTTCGTCGTCCCCGGATTTTTCGATCGCCCGGACCAGGATTTTTTCAATCTCCACCTGGAAAGCCAGGCTGGACCGGTATATACGGCGGTATTCGACTTTGAATGCAGAAAGGATATCCATCCCTTTCACCCAGTTTATGGCAATGACCTGGTCCTGGCCTTTGAAACGGAGATAGATCTTCCTTCCTCCTATTCGTATATTTTTATTCAGTACACGATATCGTCGCAATTCGGCCCTGGCTTCTGCTTCCAATGTTTTAAAGGCGGTATTCAGCGATTGGCTGGACGATTCGAGCGGGGCATTGATTTGCCTGATTTTGATGGCCTCCCGGGTGGTCTGCCCAATGCCACGGGCGCTGAAAATGCCGGCATCCGCAGGGACCAGGATTTTTCGGATATGCAGTATTTCAGCCAGGGCGCAGGCATGCAGACCCCCGGCGCCGCCGAAAACCAGCAGGCTGTATTCGGAAGGGTCAAATCCTTTGGTAAATGATATTTTCCGGATGGCTTCCGCCATTTTTTCATTGGCAATCCTGAGAATGCCATTCAGGATTTTGAGCTTCGATAAAGGACGAGCCCGTATTCCAGCCTTCCGGAGCAGATCCTCGAAGGCCATTTCCGCTTTGGTAACCTGAATAGGAATGCTGAAGGCGGTCGGGTCCAGCTTACCCAGTAACAAGTTAATATCCGTGATCGTCAGAGGCCCCCCCTGGCCATAACATGCCGGACCAGGCATTGCCCCGGCGCTTTCAGGACCCACCGCAAAGTGGCCATCCCGGTAGGAAACTATGCTTCCTCCACCGGCCGCCACGGATTCCATATAATAAGACGGCGAGGCGATTTGCATTTCCCCTATCCGGGTGATAAACCGGAGATCCGCCTGGCCTTCAATCCGGGCAGTATCGGTGGAGGTGCCGCCCATGTCGAATGTGATGAGCCGGGATAGATGATATTGCCTGCCGATCTTTTCTGCTGCGCGGATCCCTCCTGCAGGTCCGCTGAGCAAACTGTCCTTGGCATGAAAGGCCGCCGGGGGCACCAATTGGCCGGCGGAAGAAATAAAAAAGAACCGGTCGGACGGTATATGCCTGGCAAGGTTGAGATTGAACCGGTGGATCAGCGGACTGAGGTAGGCGTTGCACACGGTGGTTTCACTCCTTGGGAGCAGGTGGATCGCCGGATGCAATTCATGCGAACAGGAAACATACTCGTAACCGGCCGCAACAATCACCCTCTTCAACGCTGCTTCATGTGCCGGATTCTTATACGCGTGCATCAGGGATATGGCCACCGGTATGGCCCGGTCCGGAGGCAAGGCGGATAAGATCCGGGCTGATTCGGATTTGGTAAGCGGAAAAATGACCTTGCCGCGGGCATCCATCCTGGCTTCGGTTTCGATGGCTTTCCGGTGATAGGCATCGGGTTCCGGAATATTTAATTGAAAGAGATGCGGCCTTTGCTGGGTACGTATATAGAGCAGATCTTTTAATCCACGGTTGGTGATCCATACACAGGGCACCCCTTTTTTTTCCAGGAGGGCGTTGGTGGCTTTGGTGGTGCCAATGCGCAGTTCGACGTTGTGCAGCGTTTGTTCCAGCGGAATGCCGGTGATGAGGTGGGCCGCGAAGACCGGGGCTTCCGCATTCATGTACAGTTCTGCCATATCCCCGGCCCTGAAGTTCAGGGATTTTTCATGGTTTGCGTTTCCGCTAAGGGGGTCAAAGGAATGCAGGATCCCGGATTTTCCGGTCCTTGTATTTTCGATTAGGCATCCGCGCAATATTTCCGGGAAGGGGAGACCCCAGTGTTGATCGAGGATGGATGTACCCGGACGGGGTACCGCCTTGACCTGGGCCCTCAGCCTTCCGGTGCTCAGGATTTTAAGGGACCGGTTGTTCTTAGGGTCATGCAAACAACAATCACAAAAAGTGCCGCCCACATCCACGCTGATCCGAACGGTGTTTTGCGATTTCATGAGGGGCACGAAGTTCCTAAAGATTTTTCGAATAATTAAGAACAATGTGGCGGTTGAGTATCGACCTTTGTTCGGACGAAACTTTACTTCGGCCATCCGCTGTTTGACGACTACATAGACCGAATATTTCCTGGTCAAAACAGGGTTGGAGCGGGGGTCGGAGTTAAGCTCCTCCCTAGCCACGTTTGTTTGGACTAAGTTTAGCTTCGGCCATGCGATAGGGCATGTGCCGTGAGGCAACATCATGTTGGTAGAAACAGATATCAAGCCAAATCTCGTCCCTGCTTGGACGAAATGTGCCTACTATAAATTTTCTACCTTTGTTCGGACGAAGCTTAGCTTCGGCCATCCGGTATTTGACGAATACATCGATCGAATATTTCCGGGTCAAAACAGGGCTGAAGCGGGGGGTGGACTTGTTTGGACGAAGCTTAACTTCGGCCATACGATGTTAGACGGCTACATCGACCGAAAATTTCCTGGTCAAAACAGGGGTGAAGCCGGGGGTCGGAGCTAAGCTCCTCCCCAACGCCTTTGTTTGGATTTTGTTCGGACGAAGCTTAGCTTCGGCCATCCGGTGTGACTGCATCGTCCGAATATTTACGGGTCAAAACAGGGGTCAGGTGGGAGGTCGGAGCTAAGCTCCTCCCCAACAAGGTTGAAACAGGAGAAGGGACAGAGTTTGTGCCATGAGGCACATCATATTGGTAGAAATTGAAATGAAGACGAATCTCGTCCCGGCTGGGACGAAATGTACCTACAATAAATTTTCTACCCATATCCGGCCCCTGACGGGACCCTTGTTCTGACGAAGTTAGCTTCGTCCCAACATGCCCAATTCAATGTTGATGTTTTTACACGGCCGAAGC
>JAKQHS010000028.1 GCA_029557915.1 Bacteroidota bacterium
GCCCGGCGATTTAATTCCATTTTCTGAACCGCAGAGGGACTCAGGGTTCGCGGAGCAAGGAATTAATTCTTCCGGCATCGGAGATGCATGACCTTATTGGTAAAAAATAAGAACAAAACAATGGCTTCGGAGAAGCCCAACTATTGCAGTCCCAATAAAAAAATTTTCATTCTTTTTTTCGATAAAGATGAGGGCGGTGGCCATCGTTTGGGTGGGGTTTCCGATAAGACCTTTAAATATTTATGTTCGAAGATGTCGGGCTTCTCCGAAGCCGGGGTTTTGCTTTGAATGAGTATTAAAAACGTGGAGCATCTTCGATGCTTGAGATCTTAACTTTAAAAGGTTTTCCACAAAGCCACGGTGGTGGTTTTCCACTAAGACACCATTTTTCTGTGGGACCTCTGCGTACTCCGCACCCTTCGCAGTTAAAAATTAATCAAAAAAGGTGTCCCGCAAAGATGTTTCCCACAAAGACGCAGCGAAGCGAAGAACACGAAGTCGGTTGATTATTAGTAAGTTATATTTTGGAGCTTCCGAACCCCTAACCTTTTCAAATGTAATTTTGCTCCCTTCGCCCTTCGCCTTTCGCCTTTCACCGTTGACCGTTCTCGCATCTCGCATCTCGCATCTCGCATCTCGCATCTCGCATCTCGTCGCTGTCAGCCGTTCCTTATCTTTGCCCCCCATGGAACTAGCGTCAAGATATCAGCCGGCCGAGATTGAAGACAAGTGGTACGCGCATTGGATGGAGCGGGGTTATTTTAATTCCGTACCGGATGAACGGGAGTCTTTCAGCATTGTGATCCCCCCGCCCAATGTCACCGGGGTTTTGCACATGGGCCATATTCTGAACAATACCATCCAGGATGTGCTGATCCGGAAGGCTAGGATGGAAGGGAAGAACGCATGCTGGGTGCCGGGTACGGACCATGCCTCTATAGCGACTGAGGCTAAGGTGGTACGCTGGCTCAGGGAAGAAAAAGGGCTTAAAAAAGGCGATATCGGCCGGGAAGAATTTATGCAATATGCCTGGCAGTGGACCGAAAAATACGGGGGCATCATCCTGACCCAATTGAAAAAACTGGGAGCAAGTTGTGACTGGAACCGGACGGCCTTTACCATGGATGAATCGCGAAGTGAAGCGGTTTACAAGGTTTTTGTCGATCTGTACCGGAAAGGGAAACTTTACCGGGATTACCGAATGGTCAACTGGGACCCTGAGGCCAAAACCGTTTTAAGCAATGAGGAAGTCCTCTACCAGGAGGAAAATGCCAAACTGTATTACGTTTCTTATCCGATCGAAGGAAGACCGGGTGAATTCATCACCATAGCGACCCAGCGGCCGGAAACCATCATGGGGGATACCGCGGTGGCCGTGCATCCTGAGGACGATAGGTACCTCCATCTGGAAGGCTTTAAGGCCATTGTCCCGCTGGTTGACCGTCCTGTCCCGATCATTTTTGATGAATACGTCGATCCGGCTTTCGGTACGGGGGCGCTCAAGGTGACCCCGGCCCACGATACGAACGATTATGAATTGGGCAAAAAACACAAACTGGAAACCATCGATACCCTCAATCCCGATGGCAGCCTGAATGAAGCCGCCCGCTTTTTTGTCGGTATGGACCGGTTCGAAGCCCGTAAAAAGGTGGTGGAAAAACTCGATGAGCTCGGCTTGTTACAAAAAGCCGAAGATTACCAGACCAATATCGGCCGTTCCGAAAGAACCAATGCCGTAGTGGAGCCCCGGCTTTCCCTGCAGTGGTATGTGGATATGAAAAAACTGGCCGCCCCGGCCCTTTCAGCGGTGATGACGGATGAAATACTGTTTATCCCCGAAAAATACAAGAACGTCTACCGCCACTGGATGGAAAACATACGGGACTGGTGCATCTCCAGGCAATTGTGGTGGGGGCATCAGATTCCGGCCTGGTATCTTTCAGATTCGAGCCATGAGCAGCCAGCCTTGAGCCAGGAGCCCTTTGTAGCGGAATCGATTGAGGAAGCGCTGGACATGGCAAAACAAAGGACCGGAAATCATTCCCTGACTATCCAGGATCTCCAACGGGATGAAGATGTGCTGGATACCTGGTTTTCGAGCTGGTTGTGGCCGATCACGGTGTTTGACGGATTCAGGAGCCGCAAGGACCTGGAATATTATTATCCGACTTCCGTATTGGTCACCGGCTGGGATATCATCTTTTTATGGGTGGCGCGGATGATCATGAGCGGTTATGAATGGGAGGGAAAGATGCCCTTTAAAAAAGTGTATTTCACGGGCATGGTCAGGGATAAACTGAGGCGGAAGATGAGCAAGTCCCTGGGCAATAGTCCGGATTGCCTGCAACTGATCGCGGACTACGGGGCAGATGCGGTGCGATACGGCATCCTGGCCTCCAGCCCTGCGGGCGGCGATCTTTTATTCGATGAAAAACTCCTTGAAAACGGCCGCAATTTCTGCAACAAAATCTGGAATGCGACCCGCCTGGTCAAAGGATGGCAGGTGGATCCGGAGGCGGAAATCCAACCGGTTCAACAACTCGCCCTCCGGACCTTTGCCCATAAATGGAACAAATGCAAATCGGAAATCAATGAGGATATCCGTCAATACCGATTGTCTGAAGCCGTTACGGCCCTGTATTCCTTCATCTGGGACGATTTCTGCAGCTGGTATCTCGAGATGGTAAAACCCGAGGCCGGAAAAGGCATGGCAGCCATCGTCAGGGAAGAAAGCATCGGATTTTTTGAAGAATTGTTGTCCGCCCTGCATCCCTTCCTTCCTTTTGTCACGGAAGAACTCTGGCACCAGCTCCGGGACCGGAAACCCGGTGACGATTGTATCCTGAGCCCTTACCCGGGACCGGAGACCTATGACGAGTCCCTGATTTCAACCACAGGTTCTTTACAGGAGATCATCAGGTCGATCCGGGAGATCCGGAATAAAAACGGAGTCAGCATGAAAGACTCCCTGGTCCTCAAAATCTTCCATTCGGAGGAGGGCAAGTCCTTGTTCGATGAGGAACCTCAGGTCCGCTTCGTAAGCAAATTCGGTAACCTGAGCGCCGTGGAATGGGTATCCGAAGAGGTGCCCGGTGCAGCCTCCTTCATCAACGGAACGACCAAATATTTCTTATTACTCAATAAACAAGTAGATCCCGTTGCGGAAAAAACCCGCCTGGAAAAAGAACTGGAACATGCCCGCGGTTTTGTGGCTTCCATCCGTAAAAAACTCGAAAACGAACGTTTTGTCCAGAATGCCAGGCCCGAGGTAATCGAGAATGAGAGGAAGAAACTGGACGATGGGCTGGAGAGGCTAAAAGGCATCGAACAAAGCCTGCACAGCTTTCAGTAGTCAGCTTTCAGCATTCAGCTTTCAGTAGTCAGCATTTAGTTGTCAGCTTTCAGCTGATAGCTGCTAGCTGATAGCTGATGGCTGATAGCTGATGGCTGATAGCTGATGGCTGATCGCTGATAGCTGATAGCTGATAGCTGACAGCTGATAGCCGACAGCTGATTGCTGACAGCTGATATCTACGAATTACCTCTGTATAATAAACTTCTTCGTCTTCGTTCCGTCATCCGTAGAGATCCGCATCAGGTAGGTGCCCGGAGCCAGATTGTGGGTATCAAATTCAAAGGTCTCTTTCAGGACACCCTTTTTAGTATGCAACTGCAGGACCCTTCCGTTGATGTCGGCGATCACAAAATTGGCATTGGTTAATTTATCGAAATTGACCTGGGCGCGGATATAGTCGCTTGCAGGATTGGGCATGAGTTGCAGGGTCTGCTCCGGCAGGGCCACCTCGTCCACCGGGGTGGAAATTTCAAGTTCCATCCGCATGACGGGCGCATCCGAAGATCCTCCCCATTGGCCGCCTGCGTACAGCAAGGTACCGATATAATAATACTGGATGTCGGACTCTATAAAATGATAAGCCTTGCTGGCGGCATCTTTGTAGGAGACGCCCAATAGGTATCGGGTGCCTTTTTTAAGAGGAACGTTGTCCGTGAAATTTACGAAATCAAGCAGGGTCTCTTCAGCGATTTCGCTTTGGTCTTCGGTAAATTCATGGGTGGCGAAACCCACGATCTTGATCTGGTCCGGATTGTCCGTGATAGCCTTATTAACATCAAAATTGTTGAAATCGCGGTCCACGCTCGGCAGCAACTCAGCCAGGTAGATGGTGACCGATTTGCCTTTGAGCATGCCGTCGGCCTGTACCATAAAAGCTCCGAAAGTGACGTTGCTGGCGCTGAACTTGTCATTGGCATTCCAGTCCGTGGAAGTGTAATAGAGATTACCAAAAAAATAATCGCCTCCATTGGCGGCCCTGATTCCCTGGGAAGTATTCAAACCGTCATCCTTGGAATAGAGATTGGTGGTCACAATAAATTCCTGGATCCGCACATTATTGGTCGGGTCCGCATCGTCCGGCGATCCGGGCGGAGGTTCAACGGAATAAACGATAAAATAAACGCCAGGGTCAAGTTTGCCAGGTACAAAGGACTTGGGAAGTGAGAACGTCGTGTCCCGGGCGCCGGAAGGCAGGTTGGCAATGACCAGGGAATCGTTGTGCAACAAGGCGCCGGTACTGCTGAACAGTTGGGCACGCAGGGTCAAATTACTGATATCCAACGATCCCAGGTTGGCCAGGTTGGCGCTGAAGGTGGAGGTATCGGTCGTGATCTGGCTGGCCGGAGTAGCATAGTTGAAAGGGAAGAAAAATTGTTTGTCCTGGACCTCAATATCCACCGGGGATTTACCAAGCAGGTAAACATCATCGATGATCCAGGCATAAAAGTCGCTGTCAAAAATGAACTTGATCCTGGCCTGGGCCTGGTTGGCCAGTTGAGGTAACTCGATCTTAAGAAATTTTCCCCTGGGCGTCGTTTCATTGGGTTGAAGATCCGTGTTTATCTCCACGGGGTTCGACCAGGTAGCCCCTCCATCGATGGAAGTAGCATATGAACTGGTTCCATTATCAAATGAATTTAAAGTAGCAATGGCCTCAAAAAATTTCAAAGTGACCGAATTGAAGGTGCTGCAGTTGATGACCGGTGAGATCAATTCTCCGTAACGTCTTGCATATGGGGCTGGACCGCCTGGGATATTATTAGTATCGCCCTGGGTAGTCAGGAATGCTGCATCAAACAGCATAGACCCATTGTTTTTACTGGGGGCATCAATGATAAGTGAACCTAAGCCTCCGACATAAGAAATTACTCCATTGGACACCCCATTTTTTGTCCACACAAAAGTATCCGATGCATTGGATAGCCCCTTCGTGGTCCAGCCGTCCGGACCGCTGTCAAAATCTTCATAATAATGGATTTGAGTGTCATTGGTGGGATCTTCAAAGATGAATTTTGCCTTGCTTCCTGAAAGGTTCATTTTGATCTTGATACAATCATTTTGACCCACCATAATTGTAGGGATCGTGACCGCGGGATCAAACCCACCTGGAGGAAAAATGTCATCCCCGCCCTGGTTGTTACAAATGATTGCCATCACTGCCCCTGCCCTTTGGGCTTTTAGGGCTTTTTGTATGAATGAACAGGTGCCCCGATCCACCAGGACAATTTTGCCGGTGACTGGTAAAATGGTATCGCAACCTTGGGAGTTGTTGACGCCATTATTTGCAAGAATAAGATCATAGGAATTCACGGAATCAGGAAGTTGACCACCAAATTCTGCAACTTCAAATCCATATTCGGTAGTGATCCCGTTAGCAGTCACCCTGAATACAGTCTGGGCATTGAGGCCCACTGCAAAGCCAAGAAATGTCAATAAGATTAAATTCCGGAGCATCAGAAAATTAGGTTTTAGGATTCAAAAATAGTATTAATTGTGGTTTTGAATAAGTTCTTCTTTGCGGATGGCATACACACCCGGCCGGGCGCAAACCAGTCCGGCAGCCTTGTTGGCCAGGCTGGCGATAAGCTCAAGAGATAACGACTGGACGATGCCAAATGTTGCAATGGCGGTGACGGTATCACCGGCTCCGCTGACGTCGGAGACCTGCCGGATTTCGGTAGGCAGCAGGTGACTCCTGTGGCCGTCTGAAATAAAGATTCCATGTTCGGCCAGGGTGATCATGCTGATCCCGTGATGAAGCCGGCCCCTGAGATAGGCATCAGCCTGCTGCAGGCTCTCCATTTCGGGCTTTAAGGGAAAGGGCAATTGGCGGGCGCATTCCTTAAAATTCGGCTTGAATACCCGGCAACCGGAATAGGCGAAAAAGTGGCTCTGCTTGGGATCGACGATCACCGGGATAGCAAGGGATCTTGCTTTGTCCAGGACGGTGTGAATCACTTCTTCGGTGAGCAGTCCTTTATTGTAGTCTTCGAGGACCAGGGCTGCCGGAGGCTCCTGCCGCAGGCGGTCCAGGATTTTTTCAAGCAATAGCTTACTCTGCTCCGGAGAAAGTTCTTCGGTCATTTCATGGTCTATTCGCAGCATCTGGTGTCCCGCGGCGATGATCCTGCTTTTTGAGGTGGTGGGGCGGTCCTTTACCGCGATGAGGTCATGAGCAATTTCCTCCAGGTCCAGCATGACGCCCAGGTATTCCGCTTCCCGGTCTTCCCCGGTGGCGGATACCAGGGTCACATCCGCGCCGAGACCTTTGAGGTTGGCAGCCACATTGGCGGCGCCTCCCAGGGCATGGCGGGTATGTTGGTGGTTGACGATCGGGATGGGCGCTTCCGGGGAAATTCTTTCGACGGTACCGTGAATGTAGATATCCAGGATGATATCTCCGATCACCAGTATTTTTTTACTCTCGAAATCGTCTAAAGCCTCCGTTACCGACATTTTAATGCTGGATGAGGGGGCGAAGGTAGTCAATGATTTTTGCAGTAGCTCCCCGGTTTTGATCAAAATAATCGCGGACTTGTCCTTTTATCCGGGGCAGCTCTGAGGGTACGATTTGCTCCCATTGTTGAACCAGTTCATTCACCGTATTGACTTCGAAGGCCAGACCGAGGCCGATCAGGTCGATGGCTTCCTTAAAATTCTGATGTCTTGGACCAAAAAAAACAGGAATTCCATACACGGCGGCTTCAAGCGTATTGTGGATGCCCCGGCCAAATCCTCCGCCGATATATGCCGCATCGCCATAAGCATAAAGCGCGTTGAGCAAACCCATGCTGTCCACCACGATCACCCGGGCATCTTCCCCCTTCCATTCGGAATAGCGGATCGGCAAAAATTCAGCGAAACCCTTCCGGATGTCTTCGATCCTGGAAGGGGAGGGTTCATGGGGAGCCAGGATCAAGGTGATCTCCGGATGCCTTTCCAGGAAGCCCGCTATAAGCCGTTCATCGGAGGGCCAGGTGCTCCCGGCGATCAGGGTGGTTTTAGAACCCTTCCATTTCTCCACTTCAGGCAGGATTTTTTTGTTTTCAACGAGCTGAAGGACCCGGTCAATTCGGGTATCCCCGGCCTGGACCACCCGTTCAAAACCTTTTTCGCTTAAGAGATCCATGGTCAGCTGATCCTGGGCAAAAAAACAGCTTCCCTTTCGAATCACCTGTAAAAACCAGGCGGCCCAGGGTTTGAGCGGGAAATAATGCCGGCGCCAGACATTGGCTATGAATACAAAGGGAACGTCCGCCTTCTCCAGGGCCAGCAAATGATTAAACCAGTATTCATATTTGACAAAGATGGCCAGTCGCGGACGGATATGATCGACGAAACCGGCCGCCTTCGAAGGGGTATCCAGGGGCAGGTAAGCCACCCAGTCCGCAAAAGGGTAATCTTTCCTTATTTCATAACCGGAAGGGGAGAAAAAAGTCAAGACTAAAGGAATGCCGGGAAACTCCTTTTTAATGGCTTCGATGACCGGCCGGCCCTGTTCAAATTCTCCCAGGGAAGCGCAATGCACCCATACCGGGGATGTTTTGAACCGGGGAGCGCGTTGATTTTTTCTGCCCCTGTAAAATTTATTCCATTTTTTATTCAGGAGGGAGAGGAAGGGCAAGGCAAGGGCAAAAATCCGAATGGCCGTATTGTAGAGGAAATGCATGAATCGAAAAGTCAATAATAAAGGGTGCCCGGGTCTTTTTTCTTGTAAAAAGGAATGATCCATCGGGCCTGCAAGCCGGCCAAGCCATCAAAACGGTTTATAGGCTTGACCTCGGGATTGTCCAATTGAATATTTCTTTTCAGCCGGGTGAATGCCTGGCTGAATTGAAGGGCAATTTCAAAATTGATAAGCCGGTTTTTGGCCAGATGCCGGTAAGCCAGCTGTTCCCCAAGGGCAAAGCCCGAGGAAAAACGGTCGTATCCCGCCCGGTATTCTCCCTGTATGGGGATGAAGGTATTTCCAGGATTTTGAAAGCGGATCCAGTGGGCCAACCAGCCGCCTTTAGCGCTCAGGACCAGGGACTGGCTGCCCAGTTTAATCGACCTGCCCAGGTGTATGCCCAGGAAAATCCCACGTTGCCTGAGATCGACCTCGGCAAGTTGATGGTCTTCGCCGATGAGTTCCCCACCCGGAGCCCTCAGGGGAGCCAGCACATCCTCCTTCACAGTTGATCCGAATAGAAATTCGGCACCGAGGCCGGCTTCCCAACCCCCGCGAACAATTCCGGCACTGCCATGTAGGGTTCCGTGCCCACCATATCGTTTACCCAGATCAAAAAGGCTCAACTGATATCCATATCCCAGGCTCAACAGGGCCTTTGGCATGCTGTCCTGAATGTTTATTTTACCAAATGAAAGACTGGGCCAGCCAATGAACATTATAAATGCCAGGGTCTGCTTCACGGGGTGAAAATAGGTAAAAGGTCAGAGGTCAGAGGTTAGAGGTCAGAGGTCAGAGGTCAGAGGTTGGAGGTTCGAGGTACGAGGTACGAGGTTAAAGGTACGTAGTTAGAGGTCCGAGGCTCGAAGCCATCCACTGCCCACCATCCACTATCCACCAAACCGTATATTTGCCTCCTTCTATTCTTGCCAATGAAAAAAGTACTGATAACTGGCGCAGCCGGATTCCTGGGGTCCCACCTTTGTGACCGGTTTATCAGGGAGGGCTACTCGGTGATCGGGATGGACAACCTGGTTACGGGGAGCCTGGGTAATATCGAACATCTGTTCAAACTGAAAGAATTCGAGTTTTACCACCACGACGTCAGCAAATTTGTTTATGTGCCTGGCCCCCTGGATTATATCCTTCATTTTGCTTCCCCGGCCAGTCCGATCGATTATCTCAGGATGCCTATTCAGACCCTGAAGGTGGGTTCCCTGGGTACGCACAATTTGTTGGGCCTGGCCAGGCAAAAAAAATCAAGGATCCTGATCGCGTCCACTTCCGAGGTGTACGGGGATCCCCTCGAGCACCCTCAGCGGGAAGAATACTGGGGGAATGTGAATCCCATCGGTCCGCGGGGGGTTTATGACGAAGCTAAAAGGTTCCAGGAAGCGATCACCATGGCTTACCATCATTATCACGGCCTGGAGACCCGGATCGCGCGGATCTTCAATATTTACGGGCCGAGGATGCGGGTGGAGGACGGGCGCGCCTTGCCGGCTTTCTTTTCACAGGCCATCCGGGGGGAAGACCTCACGGTTTTTGGGGACGGCTCCCAGACCCGTTCTTTCTGTTATGTTGATGACCTGGTGGAAGGCATTTACCACCTTCTGCTCAGCGACTACCACCTGCCGGTCAACCTGGGCAATCCCGATGAAATCACCCTTATGGAGGCTGCCACCGAGGTATTGCAGTTGGTCGGCAACAGCTCGCAAATCGTATTCAAACCGCTTCCGGTCGATGACCCTAAGACACGACAACCTGATATTTCCAGGGCCAGGTCTATCCTGGGCTGGGAACCGAAAATAGGCAGGAGGGAGGGTTTTAAACATACCCTGGAGTACTTTAAAAAAGTCCTGAAATAATGAAATCAGACAAAACGATATTGATCACGGGGGGAGCCGGTTTCATCGGGTCTCACGCGGTCAGGCATTTTATTAATAAATATCCCTACCGGATCGTCAACCTGGACGCCCTGACTTATGCGGGTAATCTCAACAACCTGAAGGACATCCAGGGTCATCCCAACTACCATTTTGAAAAAGCCGATATCCGGGACCGGGATGCCCTGGACCGGATCTTCAATTTTTATAAGCCGGATTGGATTATGCATTTTGCCGCGGAATCCCATGTGGACCGTTCGATCATGGACCCTCTTGCTTTCATTGAAACCAATGTGTTGGGCACAGCCAATCTCTTGCTGGCCGCCCGCAAACACTGGCAGGAACTCCAGGGCAAATTGTTTTATCATGTTTCCACCGATGAGGTGTTTGGCAGCCTGGGCGCCGAAGGGTATTTTTCGGAGGATACCCCTTACGATCCGAGGTCCCCTTATTCCGCATCCAAAGCTTCATCGGACCATTTTGTGCGTGCCTACCACCACACCTACCATATTCCGGTCATCGTTTCAAATTGTTCCAACAATTACGGGCCCTACCAGTTTCCGGAAAAACTGATCCCGGTCGTCATCCAGAACATCCTGAATGAGAAACCCATCCCGGTCTATGGGGATGGAACCAATATACGCGACTGGTTATATGTTCAGGACCATATTGACGCGATAGACCTTATCGCCCACCGGGGCAAAACCGGGGAAACCTACCTGATAGGAGGGCATAACGAACTCAGGAACATTGATTTGGTGCGATTATTGTGTAATATCATGGACCACAAGCTTGGGCGGACTAAGGGACATTCGGAAAACCTGATCCGTTTTGTCAAAGACCGGCCGGGCCATGACCAGCGATATGCCATTGACGCTTCAAAATTGGAAAAAAACCTGGGCTGGCTGCCCATGATCAAACCTGAAATTGGATTGGAAATGACGGTGGATTGGTATTTAAAGGAAAAAGAATGGCTGGCCGGCGTAACCTCCGGGGCTTACCAGGCATACTATGAACAACAATATCAAAATCGTTAAGGGAATGTCGCGGTTATTTAGATATGCCTTTTTATTTTTCATAGCATGGAGCCTTTCCGTAGATGCTGAGGCCCAAATCCCCGCCCAGGCTGCCCCTCTTCAGGCCGAACTCCAGAGAAGGGGCATCTCCGAACAGGAATTGCAAGCCAGGCTGCTGCAAAAAGGCGTCGATCTCAACGATCTTCAAAATCTGACTGCTGAACAAGCCCTTCAGTTCCAGGCCATCATTGAAGAAACCATAAATGAACTGGAAAGGGAGAAAACGGGAAGGGCTGTCGATACTTCCAAACCGGCCGTCAGGTCAGCGCCCGATACCCTCGCTTCCCCAAAGCCGGACAGTACTACGCCCAAAGCCCCGGATCCCCCCGGAACCTTGAAAATCTATGGCCAGGAATTATTCCGGAATAAAAGCATACAGGCCTACACCAGTTCGGAAAATATAAAACCCCCGGAAACTTATGTATTGGGCGTGGGGGATATCGTAAATGTCCACGTATTCGGACGCTCGAAAGTTGATTTTAAGAATCTTGAAATCAATTCGCAGGGGTATATCCAGATGGCCAATTATCCAAGAATATACATCAAGGGCCTTACCTATCAGCAGGCCAGGGAAGTGGTCCGGAAAACGCTGAATGCCTATTTCACCTTCCAGCCCAATGAATTTGAGATGACCATTGACTATTCCCGGGAGATCAGCGTGAATATCTTTGGCGAAGCCAACCAGATCGGGACTTTCCGCTTGCCCGCGACCAATACCGCCATCAATGCCCTCGTCGCCGCCGGAGGGCCCAATGATATCGGAAGCATCCGGAATATCCGTTTGATCCGTGGACGTACCGTCAAAAAAATAGACGTTTATGAATTCATCGCCAACCCGGCGGTTGCCCAGGATCTCTACCTGGAAGAAAACGACATCATCCATATTCCGCTCGCGGAGCGGGTGGTCGCGGTGGAGGGGGCGGTCAGGAGGCCTATGCGCTATGAATTGATTGCCGGGGAAAACCTGGTTAAGTTGATCGAATATGCCGGCGGTCTCAAAGATGATGCTTACCGCAAGAATATCCAGGTGCGGCGGTTTATCGATGACAAGCCTCAGATCATCGATGTGCCTCTCAGAACCTTATTGGACGAAAAGTCCGATTTCACCCTGATGAGCGGGGACCTGGTTCAGATCGCTTCGATCACCCGGCCGCTGGAAGAATTTGTTCAGATTGATGGACAGGTACAGACCCCGGGATCCTATCAGTTTACCGATGGTATGCGTGTGTCGGACCTGCTTGAAAAGGGAAACCTGCTGTTTGGCGCAAAAACCGATCTGGCCTTCCTGATGCGCCTCAATGAAAACGGCAATTATTCGGTCAACCGCATTCATATCCGGGCGATCCAGGAAAATAAAAACGGGCCTGAAAATATTTTATTGAAGGCCAGGGACCGGGTCATGGTCTATTCCCTTTCCTATTACCTGGATTCCTCTTTTATATACGTATCCGGCGCAGTCCGTAATCCGGTAAGAATCCCTTTTGACTTTCAACGTAACCTCAGGGTCAGCGATCTGCTCACCATGAGCGGGGGGCTCCTGCCTGATGCACTCGATTTTGGTCATATCCGGCGCATCAATAAAGAAAATTATGTGGAGAAGGATTACATCACCTTTAATTCGAAAACGGCCCTGGCCCGCCCCGGCACTGCAGAAGATCCGGTCCTGGAGCCGGATGATGAGATCCTGCTTTACAACGACCGGACTTTCAACGATGCCTCCACCATTTCTATTGACGGTGCCGTGCGAAATCCCGGATCCTTTGCCTATGGCCCCGGGATCACCCTGAAAGATCTGGTAGTCCTTGCAGGGGGATTTTCCTTGTCCGCCGCAACCAACCGGATCGAAGTATTCCGGGTTGTCATGGACGACAATCAACCGACCCGGACCGTGGTGGCCACTTTAAACATGCCCCGGGACATCACCGCTCCCGGCCATCGGCCCCCGGATTTCAAATTGCAGCCCTTTGACCAGGTCCAGGTCAGGGCGGTCCCCCAGTTTGAAATGCAGCAAAATGTGAGTATCGAAGGAGAAGTCCAGTTTCCCGGCACTTACTCCCTGATAACCGAGAATGAAACCATTACCGAATTGCTGCGTCGTGCGGGGGGGCCTACTCAGGAGGCCTTCCTCCCGGGGGTCACGCTCTTTCGGACACAGGCCAATGCGGGTTATATCATTTTCAGTCTGACCGATGCCATCAAATCCCCATCGGGCCCGGACAACCTGGTTCTTAAGGATGGGGACCGGATCGTCATACCCAAAGTCATCGACTTTGTGACCATCGAAGGGGCTACCGACGCCTCAGAGCTATACCAGGAGAAATTGCTGGAATCCAACAACCGGATTCATATTGCCTGGGTGCCCGGTAAAAACGCGAGGTATTATGTCAATGAATTCGCGGCAGGCGTGGCCCGGGAAGGCTCGAAGAGCAGGATCACCGTCGAACAACCCAATGGCCGCATTGCCCGGACCAAAAATTATTGGTTCTTTAAGGTCTATCCGGAAGTGGAGAAAGGGGCCGTGGTCAAGGTGGGTGAAAAACTGAGCAAACAAAAAACCGGAGATGAGGAACGGAAGAAGATAGACTGGATGAAGGTCATGGCCGATACCCTGGGCCAGGCCACCGCGGTCCTGTCGTTCATCCTCCTGGTGCGGGCCCTGGATAAACAATAGTCCGGCCGGAGAATTATTCCTCGGCTTTCCGGTCGGAATCCGCACGGCGCAGGATGACATCGCGGTGACGGATAAAACTGCACCATTCACATTCCGGCTTGTCGCATCCCAGATCAAACTCGTGATTCTGGATTTTCTGATAGGTATCCAGGATCTGGTTCCCAACGATATCCAGATCCTCCTGGCTGAACAGGTATTCCTTGTTCAGGAATCCTTCCTGGTCCAGTTTATTGACCTGAAGGAAGATCACCTGGGCACTGGTGGCATTCCATGTTTTGTTTTTATCCCGGTCAAGGAGTAATTTATAAAAACAGGCCTGGCGCCAGTAATTTCCACCCATGGAACCCCTCCAGGGCATCTTGAGCTTGTCCTTGGAACTGGTGGAATCCCCGCGTCCCGACTTAAAATCAATGATCCGGGCACTGCCTTCCTTGACCAGGACCTGGTCCAGTTTTCCATGGATGGGCACCTGCTCAAAAAGGGTACGGTCCAGGTAATATTCCAACCGAAAGTCCCGGCAGCCTTCCCACAAGGCCTGGTGTTGCTTATAGAATAAAGGAAGTTGGTGGGTAAAGCGGCGCAAAAGGCCTTCGTATTCGTCGGGTGTGAAATACCATTCGTGTTTTTTCATCCGGGTGAGGAAAAAATCCACCAGATAGTCCGCCTGCAATCCCGGGGCTTTGAGCGCAGCATTGAAAAAATCAAAGAGCGCTTCATGGACGGCAATTCCCAGCCCGATATGGGCATTGGGTGCCTGGGGCGTTTTCAGGATCTCCTCAAAATAAAAACGCCTCGGGCATTCGAGGTATTTATCCAGGTCGGTGCAGCTCATCACGTAATCCGTG
This sequence comes from Bacteroidota bacterium, assembly GCA_029557915.1. Classification (GTDB taxonomy): domain Bacteria; phylum Bacteroidota; class Bacteroidia; order Chitinophagales; family Saprospiraceae; genus JADJLQ01. The sequence continues at coordinate 14,503 of JAKQHS010000028.1, forward strand.
CAGAATTGGCTGATCAGGTCATGGTCCAGCAATTCCGGGGGAGTGGATTTTTTATTTTGGATAAGCTGGAATTTTTCGATCAGCAGGTTTTCATCCACCTGTTGGACGGGCGGATCCGATTTCAGAAATTGCCTGAGTTCGCTGGCGAAGACCGATTCCCGCATGGGTTTTTGGTCAATGCCCGCCAGCGACCAGGATACGACCAGCGATTTTTTGGCCCTCGTCATGGACACGTAAAACAAGCGTCTTTCATCATGTTTCTGGCTGGCTTTGGACTGGTCCAGTTGTTTCAGCCCCTCCGGTATTTTATAAGGTTGTTCGCTCCCTAAGAAATAGTCCTCCCAGTCCTGGGCCAGGGCATTCATGATCCACACCGAATCGAATTCCTTGCCTTTTGAGCCGTGGGCGGTGAGCAGGTTGATGCCCTGCTCGGCCGCATATTGGCTTTCCAGCGGCAGGTAGATCCCGAAATTTTCCATTTTATGGATCCGGTCGAGCAGGGCTGACAGATCCATGGCCGGATTTTCCTGGACTTCATTGCGGATCATGGCCAGGAAGGAGTTGATGGCACGGAGATGCCAGTTTCGGTCCACGGAATTCAGGGCCCAGCTCAACATACCCGATTTCCGCAGGATGTCCTCCGTGATCAGGGAAAGGGTTTGCACGGGAGGCAGCGATTGGATCCATTCCCGGGTGGAGCCTATGAATGCGGCGAGGGCAGGCCTGTTTTTGAATCCGGCTTCCGGCCAGCTTTCCGGGTCCAGTATTTTACCTGCGAGGTTTTTATTGTCCCTGGTTTTTCTTTCCAGCCAGGAGAGGGTAGAGACATCGTGGGGATCGAGGCCCCAGTATGGGAGGTAGAGCAATTGGATCAGGAAAGGTTCCCCGCTGTTTTTTTGAAGAAATTCGGCCTGGAGGTATTCGAGGAGCAGGATCAGGTGGCGGATCAGGGGTTCTTCGAGTAAATTCCGGCTGGACCTGAAATTGATGGGAATTCCGGCCAATTCAAGGAGGTAAACCAGGTCCTGGACCGTTTTATTCCTTCGGAAGATCACGGCATGTTCGCCCAGGGATCCCGGATTGGTCTCCCAGATCTTGCGGATATGGTCATAAAGCGCCAGGGTTTCCTGCTGGGGATTCTGGTAGACCCTGAGTTCCGGGGGACGGTCTTCCGCGGAGCCCCGGGTTGACAACAATTTTTTGTTGATTTTCATCCGGATCTGGGGCGGGATTTCCAGTTCCAGTTTGTGGATCCTTTCTTCCAGGGGTTCAATGATGGCATCAGCCGCATCCAGCAGGCTTTGGGTGGATCGGTAGTTTTCGGTAATGCATATGATCCTGATGTCGGGGTACTTCCTGAGAATGGTGACCAGGTTTTGCTGGTCCGCGCCCTGGAAACGGTAAATGGCCTGGTCGTCGTCGCCCACCACGAATAAATTGGGCTGATCCCAATATTCACAGAGGCTGAGCAGGACGTTGTTCTGGATCACGTTGGTATCCTGGAATTCATCCACCAGGAAATACTGGTAGTTTTCCTGGTACCGTGCCAGGAGGTCTGGATGTTCTTTAAAAGCCTGCTGGACCTGGAGCAGGAGGTCATTAAAATCCATCCATTGTTGCTCCGCCATTTTTTCAGCATATCGGTCGAAGGTCTTCAAGGCATCGATGGCCCGTTCATACCTGGCTTTATCCTGGAAATAGGCGGGTTTAAATTCGCCTTTGTTCCCGGATTTACCTCCCCTTTTGTATCGGTAATCCGGGTCTGAATCCATGCCTGCGATATGTTCCCGGATGCCCTGGATGAGTTTCGGAAGGTCTCTTTGTTCTTTTTTGATGCTCTCGTATTGTTTTGCAAGCCGCTGGATATCCCAATGCCTGTCCCCGATCAGGCGCTGAAGCACATGATCGTCCGGCAACTCCAACAGGATTTTTTCAATCAGCTCAAACCGCTGGAGATCGGATGCCAGCCTGAATTTTTTATAATCAAAAAAATATTCGGGATTCTCCTGGATCACTTTATTGCAGAAGGCGTGGTAAGTGAACAGGTGGGCTTCGTGGGCCGCAGGCCCGATGAATTGAAACAAACGGTCCCGCATGGCCTGCACGCCAGCCTCCGAATAAGTGAGGCAAAGGATCTGCGGTATGGAAGCATCGGTCTTCTCCAGGATATTCCCAAATCGGGCAGCCAGGACCTGGGTTTTCCCCGTGCCCGGCCCGGCCAGCACCATCACGGGGCCGTCAATGGATTCGACCGCCTCCCGTTGTCCTTCATTCAGGATGGATAAGGCCTTGTAAAACTGGTCCTTCAGTTTTTTCTTTTCATGCATTGAAAAAAGATCGGGAGACGGCGTGGTGGATTTTTTCTTCATTCGCGGTAATCAAATATAAGGGAGGACAGATCGGGGGCATGCCGACGCTCCCGGGATTGTTCGTAAGAGTAAAACAATTTTCCCAGCCGGCTCAGATAAGGCAGGCCCAGGTTTTCATAATCATAAAGGCCGTCGTTGACCACCCCGTCGGTATTGGCATTGACGGTGGCCGCAAGGATAAATTCAATTTTATTTTTAAAATCAACAATATAGGCTACATCCGTGAGGTAGCCGTAAGCCCAGCCCACCTTGTTGAAAATCCGGAGGTGATCCGGTATGCGTTCCTTTGAGTCGCCGTACATAAAGAACTTGCAAAATCCATCGTGGTAAGTGCTGTCGTACCTGGGGAAGCGGCTTTCAGATGGAAGTTGGGACATGCATTTGAGGAGGTACCGCCGCTGGTCCGGATCCAGATCAAACCTCAGGCCCTCGGGCATATATTCATGGAAGACTATGGCCCGGATCATTTGCTCCATATCGCCCAGGGAGAAAAAATTTTTGGCGCTGAAATCAAAAGGCGCATGTACCAGGCTGTCCCCGGCATAGTGGGCCTGACCCTTCAACAGGGAACCCAGATCCGGCACCCTGACTTCAGCGGGATTGTATTGTTCCGCCTGGTCGTAGATCCTGAGGTCTTCTTCAAAAAAATGGACCGGGTTGGTGTACCGGTTTGCGTCGAGATCAAACTCCGGCGCGCTCAACCGGTGGATGATATGGGTTTTGTGGAACCCCAGGCTGCGGAGACGCTCATGGATATAAGCCTGCCCGGTAAATTCATAGAGCCGGTTGAAGGCATCGTTGTCGCTGACCAGGAAAATCTTTTTTATAAAATGGCCCACACTGGCCTGACCGTTCCAGGCGCTGGCATCTTCGCTGAATGCCGACTGCGGAGGCCTGGCGCTGTCCGCACGCATGGCGGTAAAAAGATCGAGAGCGGGGTGACCGGCCTGGAGCCGTTTTATTTTTTCCGCGGCCAGCAGGGCTACCGGCAATTTTACCACGCTGGCGGGATAGAAATAATGAAGCGGCCGGTAATTCCAGCGCAAGCTTTTGAAATGAGGCCGGTTGGCCCGGTCCCGGTCGATCTGGGTATAGATGATCTGCGCTTCATACCGGTCGAAGGAGTCCAGCACCTTTTTGACCAGCGGGCTTGAATACAATAAACCATTCAGCCTGGATTTTTCCCCGGCATAAGATCCGCGGAAGCATCCCGTCGTCAGCAAGCCTGCAAAGAAGACCAGGAAGGCAGCCCGGAGTCCAGTCATCCCGCAAAAATAGGACTTCTTCATGGGGTGGCTTTTATCACACACTAAAAGAAAAATTGCCGGACAATGGTCAAAGCGGTAATCACCAGCAGGATATAATAACTGGCCACGTGCGCATGAGCATAATGATTGAGATATTTGACGCCCAGCCATGCTCCGAAAGTTTGGCCGAGGGCGAGGAAAAGAGCCGTTTTAAGATCAAACAGGCCCCTGGAATGAAAAAGGAAGACCGCAAATAAAGTAAAGATGCCGGTGACCAGGATTTTGGCTGCGTTGGCATTTTTCCATGGCTTCCTGGCCAGCATAATCGTGGCAGCCAGGAAAAAAACACCCACCCCGATCTGAATGAACCCGCCGTAAACTCCGATCAGGAAATAAACGGGAAAGAGGTACCAGGCCTCACGGCTTTCCTCATGGAGGTCGGCTTTCAACCATCTTTCCGGTTTTAAAACGAGCACGATAAAAATGAAAACCAGGAACCAGGGATATAACTGCCTGAATTGGTCATCATTGACCCGGGTGGCGATCCAAATACCCGTGAGGGCTCCAAGGGTCACCAGGAAAATGGCCCGGCCGGTGCCCGCCAGCAGGAGTTTACCGCTCCGGTGGAGGCTCCAGGTACCCGCTATGCTTTGGGTGAGGATGCCCAGACGGTTGGTCCCGTTGGCCATGGAAGGGGAGAGGCCGATCAGCTCGGTACAAAGGCTCAGGGTAATCACCGAACCATTGCCGGCAAGCGTATTGATGACCCCGGCGAGCATGCCCCCGATGACCAGGATGAATTCACTGAATCCCATTATTCAGGCAGGGATTGGCACAATTCAATCAGTACCCCGTGGGTGTTTTTGGGATACAGGAAAACAATCAGTTTCCGGTCGGCGCCTTTTTTGGGGTTTTCATCCACAAAACGGAATCCTTTCTTTTTCAGGTCCCGTACCGCTTCATGGATATCCGGCACTTCAAAAGCGATATGATGGATCCCCTCGCCCTTTTTTTCGATGAATTTGCGGATAGGGCCATCCTGGTCCAGGGACTCAAGCAGTTCGATTTTGGTATCGCCCGCCTTGAAGAACAGGGTGGTGACTTTTTCCTCGGGCACCGTTTCTTTTTTATAAGGCTCTTCATTCATCAGGGTGCTGTATACTTCCCTGGCCAGGGCAAGGTTTTTTACCGCAATCCCGATATGGTCCAATTTCAGCATGTTCCGCTTGTTTAATAACCCGGCTAAATTATAAATTAATATTACAACTTTATTTAATATATTGGAGCTTTATTCACCTGCACCGATGAAATCAAAAAAGGAGATCGTGGACAACTGGCTGCCGCGTTATACGGGGGTGCCTTTGGAACGGTTTGGAGAATACATCATCCTGGTCAACTTTAATAATTATGTGGAGCTGTTTGCCCAATGGAATGGCGTCCCGGTGGAGGGAGGCGACCGCCCCATGGACAGCGCCACCGCCGGCAATATCTCCATCATCAATTTTGGAATGGGCAGTCCCAATGCCGCCACGATCATGGACCTGCTCAGTTCCATCAAACCCAAAGCCTGTCTTTTCCTTGGGAAATGCGGCGGGCTCCGGCCGGAAAAAACGGTCGTTGGAGATTTGATCCTGCCTATAGCAGCCATCCGGGGGGAGGGCACCAGCAACGATTATTTTCCCCCGGAAGTGCCCGCCTTGCCCGCCTTCGCCCTTCAAAAAGCCATATCCACCACCATTCGGGAGTACCAGAGGGATTATTGGACCGGCACGGTGTACACCACCAACCGCAGGGTCTGGGAATACGATGAGCATTTTAAAGATTACCTAAAATCCCTCCGGTGCATGGGTATCGATATGGAGACGGCCACCATATTTATCACCGCATTTAAAAACCAGATCCCTGCCGGGGCATTGCTGCTGGTATCGGATGTGCCGATGGTGCCCGAAGGAGTGAAGACGGAAGAAGGGGATAAAAAAGTAACCGCTGATTACCTGCAAACCCACCTGAAAATCGGAATCGATTCGCTGAAGCAACTGATTAACAACGCGCAGACGGTCAGGCATCTGAGGTTTTAACCGGTCACAGGCTTTTGGTCCTGCCGCCGTCCACCGCCAGGTTGATGCCGTTGATATAAGACGCTGCCGGGCTGGCCAGGAAGGCTACGGCCGCGGCTATTTCGCGCGGTTGGCCAAACCTTTTAAGGGGGATCTCTTCGATGGCTTTTTGCTCCAGCGACTCCCTGGTCGCGTTTAGTTTTTTAGCCCGGAAATCAAAGATCTCCTGCAATCGCTCCGTGAGGGTATAGCCGGGCATCACGTTGTTTACCGTGATTTGATAAGGCCCCAACTCATTGGCAAGGGTTTTTGCCCAATTGCTCACGGCAGCCCTCAGGGAATTGGACAAACCAAGATCTGCCAGGGGTTCTTTCACGGAAGTGGAGGTGATGTTGATGATCCTTCCGTATCCTTCGGATTTCATCCCGGGTACGACGAGCTGGACCAGTTCGTGATTGATCAGGAAAAGTTTCCGGAAGGATTCTTCGATTTTATCTACCGGAAAATCCAGCAGTTGACCGGTGGGCGGGCCCCCGGTATTATTGACCAGGATGTGGAAATGGCGCGCCGAGGTCAGCGCATTGACTTTTTTGTGCAGGTCGGCGCGGTCTTCGTAATCGGCCATCAGGTAGTCGTGGTCCTGGCCGGGGTGGATCCTGGGCAGGGCATGGAGGGCTTCCTGCATGAGGTCCCTGGACCGGGCCAGCAAGGTGACATTGGCGCCCAGGGATGCGAGTTCCACAGCGATGGCTTTGCCAATCCCCTTACTGCTGCCGCATACCAGGGCATTGCGGTTGATGAGTGAAAGATCCATGGGTCCGAATTTTAATCAAATATGAAAATAATTTTTGAAGCCCCCTTTCTTCTGCTCATTGTTTGTATTTTTCAGTTTATATGGAACCGGCAAGCTTGGAATACGCCCTGGCCAAAGACGAACAGGATCCGCTGGGTTCTTTCCGGGAAAGGTATGCGCTGCCGGTGAACCGCGATGGGGATCCTTCGATTTATTTCTGCGGCCATTCGCTCGGTTTACAAGCCTTTCAGTCCAATTATTATGTGAAGGAAGAGATGGATCGATGGGCCAGACTGGGCGTCAAGGGTCATTTTGATGGGGAACCGGCCTGGGTGGATTACCAGGACAAGCTTCAGCAGATCCTCTCCGGCCTGACCGGGGCAAATCCGGGTGAAGTGGTGATTATGAATACCCTTACGGTCAACATCCACCTGATGCTCGTAAGTTTTTACCGCCCGACCCGGGACCGGTACAAAGTTCTGGTCGAATACAGTCCATTCCCATCCGACCAGTATGCCATTAAATCGCAGATCCGTTATCATGGTTTTGCCGTGGAAGATGCCCTGATCGAACTGAAACCGAGGACGGGCGAATACAAAGTACGGATGGAGGATATCGAAGAAATCATCGACCTGCATGGCCCTTCCCTGGCCCTGGTGTATTTTGGTTCAGTCAACTACCTCAACGGACAGGCCTATTCTTTGCCTTCCCTGGTCCAAAAGGCCCATGCGGCTGGCGCCTTCTTCGGACTGGATCTCGCACACGGGGCCGGTAACCTCCTTTTAAAATTGCACGAATGGGAGGTGGATTTCGCGGTCTGGTGCACCTATAAATACCTGAATGGGGGACCCAACAGCCTGGCAGGCTGCTTTATTCATCAAAAACATCACGCGGGGACGCCGATACCCCGCTTCGAGGGTTGGTATGGCCATGATCTTCAAAGGCGTTTTATAATGGAACCCGACTTTATTCCAATGCCAGGAGCCGCAGCCTGGCAACTGAGCGGCCCACCCATCTTGTCCCTCGCAGGGATGCGGGCCGGTCTGGAAGATTTTGAAGAAGCGGGCATGGAAAGGCTGAGGAACAAATCGGTTCAATTGACCGCCTATTTAGGTTCTTTGCTGGATTCCTTGCAGGATCCCAGGTTGGTCATCATCACTCCTGCCGATCCGGAAATGCGGGGCTGCCAGTTGTCACTCAGGCTGGATCCACCGGATAAAAGGATCTTTCATCGCCTGATGGACTCCGGCGTAGTGGTGGACTGGCGTGAACCCGGCATTATCAGGGTCGCACCCGTACCCATGTACAACAGCTTCCGGGATGTGTATGCTTTCTACGTCATCCTGAAGCAAATTTTAAAGGATTTATGAGGAACAAGATTTTTTTCTGTTCCGATTTTCACCTTGGCCTCGACGCCGCCGAAACCTCTTCGGTCCGGGAAAAGATGATCCTGGAATGGATGGAGAAGAACGAACCGGAAATGGAGGCCCTTTTTATCCTGGGCGATATTTTTGATTTTTGGTTTGAGTACAAACAGGTGGTCCCCCGCGGGGGTATCCGGATCATGGCAGCCCTTGCCCGGTTGCGGGACCGGGGCATACCGGTCCAGGTATTCACAGGAAATCACGATCAGTGGATGTTTGGATATTTCCAGGAAGAACTGGACATTCCAGTGCACCATGACCCGGTGTCCTTCACCCTGCAAAATAAAAAAGTGATGCTGGGCCACGGGGACGGACTGGGCCCCGGCGACCATGGATATAAATTTATCAAGAAAGTTTTCCGCCATCCGGTTGCCCGGACCCTTTTCGGCTGGATCCCGCCCGGGATGGGTATACCGCTTGCCCGCTATTGGAGCGGGGCTTCCAGGAGAAAAGGGGCCAGGGAACATGCCTTCCTGGGACCGGAGAATGAATGGCTCATCCAGTATTGTGAAAAAACCGTGCATAAGGAACCGGGGAATACCGACTATTTTATTTTTGGTCACCGTCATTTGCCTGTGTACTGGAGATTGGGTGACGGTTCACATTATATCAACCTGGGCGACTGGCTGAGGTATCACTCCTATGCCGTGATGGAAGAGGGAATTATCCGGCTGGACTTTTACCGGCAGGAAGGGTCCAAACCGATCAGCAACTTTTAATATTTTAGTCATGAAAACTCCAGCGGTATCATTCCTGTTTTTCCTCGCTTGCACTTCGGTCATTTTGGTCCAACCCGCTTGCCGGCATGCAACACCTGGTCCTGACCCCCTGGCTGCCCTCTATTCCAATACCCAGGTGATCGGCGATATTGTGTATAAAACAGCCGGTCCACATTCCCTTAAACTGGATGCTTACATTCCTGTGACCCGTTTGGGTGAACCGCCCTGGGTTGAATACAGTCCGGATCTTAAACCGGTATTGTTTTTCCTGCACGGAGGTGGGTGGACCAGCGGCAACAAAATATCGAGATCCCTTTTTTTAATGCCTTTCCTTTCAAAAGGTTTTTGTGTAGTCACGGCAGACTACCGTTTGTTGTCTCAGGCCAGCCTGCCGGAAATCATTTCAGATACCCGCGCAGCGCTCCGGTGGATTTACGACCATAGCAGGCAATATAAATTTGATACGGCACGCATTGTGGTATCCGGGGAATCCGCAGGTGGCCATCTTGCGCTCATGAATGGGGTGCTGAATGAAAGCAGCCGGTTCCCCCCCGATTCAAATGAAGCGGGACATGAGCTGAAGGTAGCCGCTGTGGTCAACTGGTTTGGGGTGGCAGATCTGGTAAAAGCGTCTTCAGATTGGGACAGTGTTTATTTAAGCCAGGTTGCAGGCCCGGATCCGGCAAAAACAACAACTGTGCTGCGATCCTGTTCCCCGGTGAACTATGTGGATGCACATACTGTTCCCATACTTACAATCCATGGCAGCGAAGACCGCGCTGCCAACTATGACCAGGCTTTGTTGTTGCACGATATCCTTGGAAAAAAAGGGATTAAGAATCAATTGCTGACCATACCGGGTAAAAAACATGGCAATTTTAATTCCCGGGAAATGGATCAGGCGATGCAGGAAATTTGGAACTTTCTCAGTTCAATTCAAATCCTAAACTGATCATCAGGTTCCCTCTATTCACATATCGCATTTTATGGCTGATGGTCTGGCTATACCAGCCGGCCTTTGGTCAGGATACCCTTCCTGATTCGTTCAGCCTGGTAACCAGGGTTCCATTGGAGGCCACTGCCGTGGTCACGGATTTTTTAGGGAACATTTACGTGATCAGTCGTCAAAATGAACTCGTTCACCTTGATGAAAGGGGCCTGGTGCTGGGAAGATACTCCAATAATTATCTGGGCCGGCCCCAACTCATTCACACCAACAGTCCCTTGCAGCTTGTACTCTTTTACCCGGACTTTCAGACCCTGCTGATCCTGGACAAAACCCTCAATGAATTAAAAAGGATCCGGCTCGCTGACCTCGGCCTGCCTTATATGTCTGCCCTGGGTTACAGTTCGGACCGGGAGCTTTGGTATTTTGATGAACCGGTGAGGCGCTTCAGGAGGATCAACATCCAGGGGAAGCTGATCCTGGAGTCCAGCATGACTTTTGTCCCTTTTGAAGGCGAAGTGGTGAAAATAAGGATCCAAAACAATGAGGTAGGAGCCTGGACCAATGCCGGCCGGATTTTTATTCTCGATCTCAATGGCCATCTAAAAAGACAAATCGACCTGGAAGGGGAGTGGATATCATGGAAAGAGGACGAAATGGTATTTTTTTATAATCAGACGATCCGGAACCATTCCCCAAAGGGCTTGTCCGGGGCCACGGATCTCTCCGGATTGGATGGTCAACCCTATACCAGCCTGGGGCTGCTGCCGGCCGGAATCGTGGCTACCAACGGGAAGGAGGTTTATATTTTCCGCTCAGTTCCGCGAAAAGAAAGAAATTAATTTATTTATGGCTTTGGCAGCGACCGGGCGCAAAAGGCCGAAGTCTGTTTTTTCGGGGTTCCCGTTGAAAATCCACATCATTTCCAATAAGATTCCCTTGGAGCGGCAGGCTTCAATCAGCGGAGTTTTTCCGAGCCGGTAAGCCTCACGGATGAGCCGTTTGATCCGGTTCCGGCGGGTGGCCAGGGGTGCTATTTTTTTTGGAACGCTTATCGCAAACCGGACGCCTTGATTTTTTGCTTCCTCGGTGGGATGGATCAGAAAGATGATTCTCAGAGGGGGAATACTGAAGGATTTCCCCTGGTCAAAGAGGACTTGAATGGATTTGCGTGATTTGAGTTTTTCCCTGGGTGGAAAGCGGTTTGAGCCCGAACGGATTTCTTCGGGGGCCATGGATCGGCTTATTTTATTCTGGCCTCATCGGCAACCGTCAGCTTGTGCCTGCCTTTGGCTCTCCGGTTGGATAACACTTTACGGCCACTTTTACTGCTCATGCGTGCACGGAATCCGTGTTTGTTGGAACGCCTGCGACGGGAAGGCTGAAAAGTCTGTTTCATGACGGCTTAAATTAATTTGGGCTACAAAAATAAAGATTCTATTCCGAAATGGCAAATTTTGATTTCCGGTTGGCTCAGTCTAGGAATTCATGGTCTGCAAAAATTCCTCGTTGTTCATGGTATGCTGCATGTGCTTGAGCATGAACTCAATCGCTTCATCCGGTTTCATATCGGCCAGGTGATTCCGTAAAATGAACATCCTTTGCAGGGAATCCTTATCCATAAGAAGTTCTTCGCGGCGGGTGCTGGATTTGGTGACGTCGATGGAGGGATAGAGGCGTTTGTTGGACAAGTTACGGTCGAGCTGCAATTCCATATTGCCGGTCCCCTTGAACTCCTCGAAGATGACGCCGTCCATTTTCGATCCGGTATCGATGAGGGCGGTGGCCAGGATGGTCAGGGAGCCCCCGTTTTCAATGGCTCGTGCGGCGCCAAAAAATTTCTTCGGCTTTTGAAGGGCATTGGCTTCCACCCCGCCGGAGAGCACTTTGCCGCTCGATGGGGCCACGGTGTTGTATGCCCGGGCAAGACGGGTGATGGAATCCAGGAGGATCACCACATTATGTCCGCATTCCACCATGCGTTTGGCCTTTTCGAGTACGATGTTGGCCACGCGTACGTGGTTGTCGGCCGGTTCATCGAAGGTGGAGGAGATCACTTCCGCGTTTACGCTTCGCTGCATATCCGTCACTTCTTCCGGCCTTTCATCGATCAGAAGGATGATGAGGTAACAGTCCGGGTGGTTGTAGGAAATGGCGTTGGCGATATCTTTCAACAGGAAGGTTTTCCCGGTTTTGGGCTGGGCAACGATCAGTCCCCGTTGGCCCATACCGATCGGGGTAAAAAGGTCGATCAGGCGGTTGCCGTAATCTTTTCCTGCCGGGTGGGTGGTTAGTTTGAATTTTTTGGTTGGAAACAAGGGAGTGAGGTAGTCAAAGGGTACCCGGTCCCGGATTTGTTCCGAGGTCAGCCCGTTGATCAGGGATACTTTGAGCAGGGCAAAATACTTTTCCCCTTCTTTCGGAGGACGGATTGCGCCGATAACCGAATCGCCGGTTTTCAGTCCAAACAGTTTGATCTGGGAGGGAGACACATATATATCATCCGGAGAACTCAGGTAGTTGTAATCCGCGGATCTCAGAAAACCATAACCGTCCGGCATCATCTCCAGGACGCCCTGGCCTTCAATCATGGCATCCAGGTCCACATTAAAGATCTCCGCAGGGATGGCGGCCTCCAACTCAGGTTCGGCGACTCCATTGGGCATGGCTGGAGTATCGTTGACGACGGGAGTAGGACGGGGAGCAGGAGAGGGAGTGGGAGCGGGGGAAGGAATAGGCGCTGAGGTAGGAGCAGAAGTTTTCATAGCAGCCGGAGCATGTGGTTTGCCATGGGCCGGCTGTGCATGGTGCGGCCGACGTGATTCCCGCGGTTCCCTTTGTTCCCGGTGTTCTCTTTGTTCTCTCGGTTCACGAAATTCCCTGGGTTCGCGTTGTTCACGTGGTTCCCGTTGTTCGCGTTGTTCGCGTTGTTCGCGTGGCTCCCGCTGTTCCCGCTGTTCCCGTTGTTCCATGGGTTCGCGGTTTCCTATATTTACCGGTTCAGCGTCCTCCTGGATGGCTTTGCGCATCCGGGGCCTTTGTGGTTTGGAATCGTGGTGCCCGTTTTGTTTTTGATGAGCCCCTTCTTTTCTCGGGGCTGTGTCCTGGGCCTCGGACTCGGTAGAGGGCCCGGTTTCCATGGATGAAGCGGCAGCGCCTCCCATGGCCTGCCGGTCCAGGATCTGGAAGACCAGGTCCTGTTTGTTGAGCTTGCGGTTGCCCTTTATACCCAACTGGTCTGCAATTTCCCTAAGCTCGGGCACCAACATCTCATTGAGACGAAGTATATCATAAATCATAAAAAGTCGAATACATTAAAGTTCAAAAAAATGGCCTAAAAATGAACCTGTAAAACGCAATTAAAAATTATTACCTCAGTATAAAATCCAAATCTTGTAATGGGAACACTTTTAGAAAAGTAGAAATTCAGAAGCCGGTTGGCGGCTTTTGACCCCGCAAATATATGGATATTTTACAGTAGGCGTATATTTGCATGAATTTTTTTTCACCACATCTCATGCTGACCTTCAACTACTTTACCAATTTAAAAGACAAGACCATTGCCGGCCTAAAAAAAAGGAACTGGGATGAACAAAAGTTGCAGTGGGTGGATGAAATAGCCCTCCTGGACTCTGAAAGAAAAGAACTGCAGACTGCCCTGGACCAGTTGAAAATGCAGGTCAACCAGGCATCCAGGCAAATCGGCAACCTGATGAAAGAAGGCCGCCACCAGGAGGCCGAAACCACCAAAAACCAAGTGGCGGGCCACAAATCGGAAATCACCTCCCTGGAGGAAAAATTCAGGACAAACAAGGAGCGGATCCAGGAACTGCTGCTGAAGATTCCGAACATCCCCCATGAATCCGTCCCGCCAGGGGCTTCCCCCGAGGACAACGAAGTATTCAAAGCCTGGAAAGCGCCCTTGCCGGAATTGTTTCCAGGCGCCCTAAGCCACTGGGATCTGGCCGAAAAATACCAGTTGTTTGACCTGAAACTGGGAGTTAAAATCACCGGTGCGGGTTTCCCTCTATACCGCGGAAAAGGAGCCAAACTGCAGCGGGCGCTGATTCAATTTTTCCTGGACCAGGCGACCGCGGCAGGCTATGAAGAAATCATCCCGCCACTGCTGGTCAACGCCGATACCGCCATGGCCACAGGGCAGTTGCCGGACAAGGACGGCCAGATGTATTACTGTGAGCGGGACCAACTCTACCTGATCCCGACCGCGGAAGTGCCCGTCACCAATGTTTACCGGGACGAAATCCTGGAAGAAAGTGCCCTTCCCATTAAACTTTGTGGATACACTCCCTGTTTCAGAAGGGAAGCAGGGTCTTACGGAGCGGATGTCAAGGGACTCAACAGAGTTCATCAGTTCGACAAGGTGGAAATCGTTCGCCTGGAGCATCCGGATCATTCTTATCAGGCCCTCGATAAAATGCTTGAACACGTGAGCGGATTATTGGATCGGTTGGAATTGCCCTACCGGATATTAAAACTTTGTGGAGGAGATATGGGATTTACCTCTGCGCTTACCTACGATTTTGAAATTTTTTCGGCTGCCCAGAAAAAATGGCTCGAAGTCAGTTCGGTATCCAATTTTGAGACTTTCCAGTCCAACCGGATGAAGCTCCGTTTTCGCAACGCCGAAGGGAAAACCCAATTGCTGCACACGCTCAATGGCAGCGCCCTGGCCCTGGCACGCATCGTCGCCGGCTTACTGGAAAACCATCAAACCCCGGATGGGATCCGGATCCCTGCGGCCTTGCAGCCGTATACCGGATTTTCCCGGATCGATTGAATCTTTTTCTTGCAAATTTGTTATTTAAATAAAAAAAATGAATATGTATTCAAGCGGTTATTTTCTTTTAAGCATAGGCCTGGCAGCCGTCGGTTTTGTGGTGCAGCAGATCCTGCTAGCCAAGATGCGCAAATACGGAGCGGCACCGGTCTCGAGGGGTATGAGCGGCAAAGAAATTGCCGAAACCATGCTGAATTATTACAATATCCGTGGCGTTCAGGTCGTACCCGGCCAGGGCATGCTCACGGACCATTATAATCCACTGACCAAAACGGTCAGCCTGAGCCCCGATGTTTATGAGGGCAGGAATATCATGGCTGCGGCGGTGGCCGCCCACGAATGTGGCCACGCGGTGCAGCATGCCACGGCGTACAGCATGCTTCAGCTGCGCTCCAAATTGGTGCCGGTCGTCCAGGTGGCCAGTTTTGGACTTCAATGGATGATGCTTCTTTCCTTCATGCTGGCCAACAGTTTTCCCCAGTTGATGCTGGTGACCATCGGCCTTTTTGCACTCACCACGATTTTCAGCATCATTACCCTGCCGGTTGAATTCGACGCCAGCAAGAGGGCCCTAGCCTGGCTCAATGCCCAGGCGGTCCTGAGGTCCGGCCCGGAATCCGAAGGGGCCAAAGATGCCTTGAAATGGGCGGCCATGACCTATGTAGTCGCTGCTTTATCCAGCATCGTGATGCTGGTCTACCTGATCCTCAGGTATATGGGACTGAGCAGGAGCGATGATTAATCCGGTAACTTATTTCCAGTTATGATGTCAGCAGAATTAGAAAAACATATGGCCTCGGTCCAGGACCAAATGAGCAAGGCCGTGGAACATTTACAACATGAATTGTTGAAAGTGCGGACCGGAAAGGCCAACCCTGCCATGGTCCATGAACTCAGGGTCAATTATTACGGCAATCCCACCCCGCTCAACCAGGTGGCGAACGTGGGGCTGAGCGATAGCCGCACCATCACCATACAGCCCTGGGAAAAATCCATGCTGGCCCCCATCGAGCAGGCTGTTTTTGCTGCGAACCTGGGCTTGACCCCGATGAACGACGGTGAAATGATCCGGATCAATGTGCCCCCCCTCACGGAGGAAAGAAGGAAGGACCTGGTCAAACAAGCCAAACATATGGGAGAGGAGGCCAGGGTGGCTGTCCGGAACATCAGGCATAAATATCTTGACGTCATCAAAAAAGCGGTCAAGGACGGCACCCCGGAAGATGAAGGCAAGAAAAAGGAGGCCCAGCTCCTGGAACTCGTCAACCAGCATGTGGAAAAGGTGGACAAACTCATCAAGTCCAAGGAAGATGAAATTATGAAGGTCTGACGGCTATCCCGCTGGTCCTTTGGATTCCGTGGACTTTATAACCCATTTGCCTCATGCACCGACTCGAACAGATAGAAGAAGCGGTCCGTTTTGTCCGGACACGCACGGAGTTGATCCCCAAAGTGGGCATCATTCTTGGCACCGGGCTCAGTGGTTTCAGCGATGAATTGACCGGTCGTCAGGAGATCCCATACCGGAGGATTCCTCATTTTGTGGAAAGTACGGTCAAGGGCCACGCCGGCAAGCTGGTCTTCGGTTTATTGGAAAATGTACCGGTCGTCATGATGGCCGGGCGATTCCATTATTATGAGGGGTATTCCCTGGACGAAGTCACCTTCCCGGTCCGCTTGCTCCGGTACCTGGGAGTGGAAAGAATGATCATCACCAATGTCAGCGGGGCTTTGAGGCCGGAATACCGGGCCGGGGATATCCTTGCCGTCCGCGATCACATCAATTTGATCCCATCCAATCCGCTTCGCGGCCCCAATGATGAACGTATTGGCCCCCGGTTCCCGGACATGGTCAATACCTACGATGAAAAAATCCTGGAAAAGGCCGGCGAAGCCGCAAGGACCCTGAACCTTACCTTGCACACCGGGGTATACATCTCGGTGCCCGGTCCCAGCCTGGAGACCAAGGCCGAACGGATCTTTTTCCAGCATATCGGGGCGGACGTGGTGGGTATGTCCACCGTGCCCGAAGTCATTGTCTGTAAACATATGAACCTGCCGGTCAACGTATTTTCCATTATCTCGAATGAATTTAATGTGGAAACCTCCGCCGAAGAAGTGATCTCGGTCGCCCAGGCCTATGAGGGCAGACTCAGAAACCTGATAAAATCGATCCTGGCCGGGGTTAATTCGGATACTGCAGGAAACTAAAGGGGCATACCTATTGTTTTTTCTTTAATGCTCGCCCAGGTGCCCATTTTATGGTTTATTGCAGGGATGATCCTGATTATGCTGGAGATTAGCGTTCCCGGAGGCTTTATCATGCTTTTTTTCGGCCTGGGAGCCTTGACGCTCAGCGTATTGACTTTTTTTATTGATATGGGCTGGATGTTCCAGATCGCTTTGTTTCTGGTCTCCTCACTGATGTACCTTTTCCTGCTTCGTGAAAACGCCCAAAGGTTCCTCAACCCGCAGATAAAGGAAGATCCGGAAAATGAATTCATCGGAAAAACCGCGAAAGCGCTTACGCCCATCAGCGATATGGAAGGTAAGGTTGAATTCAAAGGCACGCAGTGGACTGCCCTGAGCAAAGAACCTATCCCGCCCGGTACTGAGGTGGAAATCGTCGGACAGGAAAGCATTACCCTTTTTGTAAAACCAATAAATTAAATAAATCATGTTTACAGCCGGTTCCATAGCATATATCATCTTTGCCGCCTTCGCCCTTCTGGTCCTTTCCAGTGCGGTGATCATCGTTCCGCAGCGCAAGGCCTATATTGTTGAAAGGCTTGGCAAGTACCTGGGTACCCTGGCCCCTGGACTTCATTTCCTGATCCCTTTTGTGGACAAGGTCCGGTATCGTCATTCCCTGAAAGAACAGGCCCTGGATGTGAATCCGCAGGTCTGCATTACCAAAGACAACGTGGCGGTGGAAGTGGACGGAGTCCTGTATTTCCAGGTCATGGATCCCACCAAAGCTTCCTATGGCATTGAAGATTATCGCTTTGCCTCTATCCAGATTGCCCAGACGACCATGCGTTCGATCGTTGGCCGCCTGGAACTGGATAAAACCTTTGAGGAAAGGGAGACCATCAACGCCTCCATAGTAGAAGCCGTGGACAAGGCCAGTGAACCCTGGGGGGTCAAGATCACCCGATACGAGGTTAAAAACATCACGCCGCCCCAAAGCATCCGGGATGCCATGGAAAAACAAATGAGGGCCGAAAGGGAGAAAAGGGCCATGATCGCTGAATCCGAAGGTACCATGCAGGCCAAAATCAACGTGGCCGAAGGGGAAAAACAGGAAGCCATCAAAAAATCTGAAGGGGAGAAATTAAAAAGGATCAACGAAGCCGACGGCCGTGCTGCCGAAATCGAAGCCCTGGCCATAGCCACCGCCAATGGCCTCCGGACCATTGCTTCCGCCATCGATACCCCTAATGGAAAAGATGCGGTATCGCTCCGGATCGCCGAACAGTACCTCAACGAATTCGGAAAACTCGCCCAGAAAAACAATACCATGATCCTGCCGGCAAACCTCATGGACATCACCGGGGTGCTGGCTACCGCCAAAAAGGTACTGGATCATACCCAGCCTGCGGACAACGGAAAGGCGAAAGTCTGAGGGGAAACCCGATTTTTACGAATTCATTGGGCCCCTTTCCGGTCTAGCTTCAATTTGGTTTCAGGTTTAGCCTAATTCGTCGCCGTCCAATCTGAAGTTTGGTTTCATTGGTCTTGAGCAGTATGGTCGGTTATTTTACCTACCTACTATCAGGCACAAACGTTTCGTCCCGGGTAAAGTTCAACCTTACCGAAGTGGGTGATATCAAAGCAGAACTTTTAAGGCAACTGCAACCCTGAACAGGCCGGCGGATCAATCCCCGCCCTCGTAATTCATGTCCACGTCTTCTATCGGGGATTCGGCGATTTCTTCGGCATCTTCATCTTCAAAATCTTTTGAAGCCTTGCTTTTGGGCCGTTTTACTCCGGATTTTTTGAGTTGTTTTCCTTCCAGGGACCTGCGGATCACACGTTCATCCGGGGCGACCTGGTTGATGTCCGGGACCATGGAGGCCTGTTCGATGTGTTTGGCCTCAATGCTTTTAGTGGCATGGGGGACCAGGAGCAGCCTTTTTTTGTCGATCAGGTTTCCGGTCACGGTGCAAATGCCGTAAGTCTTGTTTTCAATACGGACCAGGGCGTTTTCGAGGTTTTGGATGAATTGCCGCTGGCGGATCGCCATATTGTTCAGAAGCTCCACTTCAGAGTGAATGCTGCTGTCATCAAACCAATCGCTTCCCTGGATGTCGGCGTTGTTTTCATTCATTTCTACGATCTGCTCCTGCAGATAGTTCAGTTCCTGACGTGCGTTTAAGAGTTTTTCATCGATCAGGGCTTTGAATTCGGCCAGTTCCTTGTCGGAATACCGGCTTTTACCATTTGGTTTCGGCACACTGCCCGTTTCGGGGATTTCTTTGCTCACTGATTTTATATTTTGAGTTTTTGTTAAGCGGGGTGGAGCGGGCTTTGCAGGCGCAGGCCCGGGGGTTTTGTGAGGTTCTGGGTGTTTGATGGCGGTTGCGGATTTGGTTACCGGCTTGGCCATCGTGGTTTTTTTGGTTTCCGCAGCCTTGGGTTGAGCCTTGGCCGGAGTCGCTTTGGCCGTCGCGGCCTTTGCAGGGGTGGATTTACTGGTTATGGTTTTTGTTTTACTGCCTGCTTTAGTTGCAGTCGCTTTTACCACACTGGCAGGTGCCGGCTTCAAGGCTTTGGACGGTTTGGCCTTTTCCTTTTTTTTCGCAGAAGCTGCACCGGAAGATTTTGTTCCTTTTTTTGCACTTGCCTTTGTTTTGGATGTTGTGGCCATAAACAATTGAATTTCAGTAAATAAAGAATATAAATTTTTTACATTGAACCTAAATTCAGGGCGCAAATATACGGTTTATTTGAAATTAAAACGGCATATTCGGCTACCCATATCTTCCATCCAACAGACTCCATTTCGCGGATATGAACGATTGAAAATCAAACAACAAGGCCGGCTGCAGAATAGTTCAGCATCTGCCGCCGGTATTCCTATTGCAGAAAGCTATAATTTTGTTTTATGCCTGACCTGATCCACCTGCATTGCCATACTCAATATTCCTTGCTGGATGGCGCATGCGGGATACCCGACCTGATAAAACTCGCAAAAAACGATGGGCAGCAGGGGATTGCGATTACCGACCACGGCAACATGTTTGGCGCGTTCAGCTTTGTCCATGAAGCCAACAAGGCAGGGATCAAAGCCATCGTCGGCTGTGAATTTTATCTTGTAGAAGACCGGCGCAAACAGGTATTTTCGAAAATAAAGGGGGAGAAGGACGAAAGGTACCATCAGTTGTTGCTCGCCAAGAACCAGAGAGGCTACCTCAATATCTCAAAGCTTTGTTCCCTGGGTTTTATAGAAGGGTCTTACGGCAAATTTCCACGGATCGATAAAGAACTTATCCTGCAATATCACGAAGGCCTCATTGCCACCTCCTGCTGCCTGGGTGCGGAGATCCCTCAGGCCATCCTTGCGGGTAAACTGGAACTGGCCGAAGAACTCGTCAAATGGTGGAAGAATGTTTTCGGAAAGGATTTTTACATCGAATTGCAGCGTCACGGACTGGAAAACCTGGATAACAGCGGCCTGAGCCAGGAGGATGTCAACCGGGTACTCATCCAGTTGGCCAAAAAATACAACATCAAAACCATAGCCACCAATGACGTGCATTACCTTACCCGGGAAGACTGGGAACCCCATGACATCCTTCTTTGTGTAAATACCAATTCAAAAAAAACGGAAACGGAACGGTTCCGTTTTCCCAATGACCAGTTTTACTTTAAGTCCCGGGAAGAAATGGGCAGGCTCTTTGCCGATATTCCGCAGGCCCTCGAACATACCCTCGAAATTTTTTCCAAGGTGGATAAGCTGGACCTGGCCAGGAATATCCTGCTTCCCAATTTCCCCATTCCCGCAGGCTATGCCAGCCAGGATGAATACCTGAGACATCTGGTTTATGAAGGGGCCAGGCATTGTTATCCCGAGCTCAGCCAGCTTGTGTTGGACCGGATCGAACATGAGCTGCGCATCATTTTCGGAATGAATTTTTCAGGGTATTTCCTGATCGTCCAGGATTTCATCAAAGCGGCCAGGGAACTGGGGGTCCGCGTAGGGCCTGGCCGGGGCAGTGCCGCCGGATCTGTGGTAGCCTATTGCCTGGGCATCACCGGGCTGGATCCGATCAAATACAGCCTGCTGTTTGAACGATTCCTCAATCCGGAAAGGGTCAATATGCCCGATATGGATATTGATTTTGATGATGAAGGCCGGCAGAAAGTGATTGACTATGTGGTGAAAAAATACGGCAGGGACCAGGTGGCCCAGATCGTAACCTTCAACACCATGGCGGCCCGGTCGTCGATCCGGGATGTGGGCCGCGTGCTGGATTATCCGCTGTCGGATACAGACCGGCTGGCCAAGCTGGTGCCGGCCAAACCCAAAATTTACCTTGCCGATATACTCAATAAGCCGGTGGACGATCTTAAAGCGGCCCTTACCCCGGATGAGATCAACCAGGTAAACCAGCTCCGCGATATCCGGTCCGGGGGTGACCAGGCGTCCACGGTCCTGGCTCTGGCGGAACGTCTGGAAGGTTCGGTCCGCAATACCGGTATCCACGCCGCCGGGATCATCATTGCGCCGGAAGCCATTGACCGCATTATGCCCGTGTTCACTCTTAAAGACACGGAACTCCTGGTGACCCAGTACGAAGGCACCTTGATGGAGGATGCCGGCATGTTGAAGATGGATTTCCTGGGACTGCGCACCCTGTCCATCATCAAGGATGCCCTGAACCTCATCGAAGAAAATACCGGAACGGCAGTGAACATTGATCAGATCCCGCTGGACGATCCGGCCACCCTGGAGTTGTTCCAGCGCGGCGACATGATCGGCATTTTCCAGTTTGAATCGGACGGAATGCAAAAATACCTGCGGGACCTCAAACCGGAATCCATTGAAGACATCATCGCGATGAGCGCCCTGTACCGTCCGGGGCCTATGGATAATATCCCCAGTTTTATACGGCGCAAGCGCGGACAGGAACAGGTGGAATACCCGCATGAGCGCCTCGAAGAATTGTTGCGGCCCACCTACGGCATCCTGGTTTACCAGGAGCAAATCATGCAGACCGCCCAGATTATGTCGGGTTATACCCTGGCCGCCGCGGATTTGCTGCGAAGGGCGATGGGCAAAAAGAAACACGATGAAATGCAGGTGCACCGCAAATTGTTTGTCGAAGGAGCCATCGAACAGGGGATTGATGAAACCAAGGCGGAAGAGATTTTTGAATTGATGGCCCGTTTCGCGGACTATGGTTTCAACCGTTCCCATGCTGCGGCTTATTCCATCCTGGCATTTCAGACCGGCTGGCTCAAAACTCATTATCCCAGGCAGTTTATGGCGGCCGTATTGACCCACAATAAACAGGACATTTCCAAACTGGAATATTACCTGCAGGAGGCCAAAAGACTGGGCATTAAAGTGCTGGGGCCGGACATCAATGAGAGCGGTTTAAACTTTACCGTCACCCGGGACCAGGCCATAAGGTTTGGACTCTCCGCCCTGAAAGGGGTAGGGGAAGGGCCCGTGGAGGATATCCTCCGGGAACGGCAGGCCCATGGCCTCTTTACCAACATCTTTAACCTCACTTCAAGACTGAATTCACGTACGGTCAATAAAAAAAGCCTTGAAGCCCTGGTGCTGGGGGGCGCCCTGGATGCCTTGCACCCCGAGGTGGACCGCAGCCAGTATTTTGCCCCCACCGACAAATACGACAGTTTCCTTGAATATGCCCTGCGCCTGGGCAGCCAATGGCAGGAGATGAAATCCAGGAATGAAATGTCTCTATTCAGCCTGGAGAGCGATACCCCCTTACCGGATCCGGTCTTTCCCAAAATCCGTGAACCCTGGAGCCTGGTCGAGAGGCTGAACCGGGAGAAAGAAGTGACCGGAATATTCATATCCGCCCATCCGCTGGATGAATACAAATACATCCTCGACCATTTTACAACCTGTACGGTGGCAAACATTCCCCAGTACAAGGACATGCCCATCCGGGTCGCCGGGATTGTGACCCGTTCCGATCACCGGATCAGCAAGAAAGGGACCGGGTACGGGCAGTTTGAATTGAGGGACTTTGAGGGCACCTTTGAGTTTCCTCTCTTCAGTGAAAATTACCTCGACTTCAAGAACCGGCTGGAGCTGGGACAAATGGTCTATATCAAAGGGACTTACCAGGTATTTAATGACGGCAATTCCAGCCGCTTCAGGATTCAGAGCGTCCAGCAACTTGCCAGCGCCGGCCCATCCATAGCTGAAAACGTGCTCCTCCAAGTACCGGTCCATCAGCTGGACGAAACGAAAATTGCAAAACTGAAATCCATCTGCGAAAACCAGAAAGGAAAATCCAGATTAAAAATTGTGCTCGTGGACCGGGCCAGCCAGACCAGCCTTCAAATGGTCTCCGAGGAATACAGGATAGAAGTCAATGCCGATTTGTTGAATCAATTCAAGGGGCTGGGTTTGGAGTATGTGCTGAATTAGTAGTCAGTAGTCAGTAGTCAGTAGTCAGTAGTCAATAGTCAGTAGTCAGTAGTCAGTAGTCAGTAGTCAGTTCGCATCTCGCATCTCGCATCTCGTATCTGGTATCTCGCATCTCGCATCTCGCATCTCGTATCTGGTATCTCGCATCTCGTATCTGGTATCTCGTATCTGGTATCTCGCATCTCGTACCTGTTCTATTCTTCCTCCATTCCGTGCTATTCATTTAAGACATCGTTAACGTCCCGGTCGGGCAAGGCCATATAAATTTGTTAATCTTCATGAGAAAGGTTGGTTGGATAGGGCTGATGATCTTCTGCTGCTTTGGGATTTCCGCCCAGAGCGAATCCCCGCGCAATCTTTCCCTTGAGGAATTTAAGGCACTTTGCGCCGGGGAGGCCGGTAAATCCGTCATCCTCAATTTCTGGGCGACCTGGTGCGGACCTTGTATGGAAGAATTGCCCTGGTTTGATCGTTTGAAAAAGGAAATGCCCGGAGTCCGGATCATCCTTGTCAACCTCGATTTTGAGAAAGAAGTGAAATCCAAAGTATGGCCTCTGTTGGAGAAAGGGTATAAACAATGCGAAGTGTACCGGATCCAAGGGCTCCATCCCGACGACTGGATGCCCCTGGTGGAACCGGCCTGGTCGGGCGCCCTGCCTACCACCCTGATCCTGAACAACGGCAAAAGAAAGTTTTTCGAACAGAAATTTGAAGGATACGACTCACTGAAAAATGAAATCGTTCACTTTTAAAACAACACTTCAATCATGAAAAAATCATTGTATTTGGTCCTGGCTGCGGCTTGCCTCAGCCTGTTTTTTACCCTTCCCTCTCCCCAGGGGTACCAGGTTGGGGATGTGGTCGCCGACTTCAGCGCTAAAGACGTTACCGGCAAAATGATCAGCACCAAAGATTTTCCCAAAGCCAAAGGGTATGTGATCGTCTTCACCTGCAACACCTGTCCTTATGCCAAACTTTACGAAGACCGCATCATATCCCTGGCCAGGAAACTGGACGATGCCGCCTGGCCATTGATCGCGATCAATTCCAATGACCGGAACATGTCGCCCGGGGATTCCTTTGAGAAAATGCAGGAGAGGGCCAAATCCAAGGCTTTTCCTTTCCCTTATGTGTACGACAAGAGCCAATCCATAGTCCAGGCCTTCGGGGCGAGCAAAACCCCGCATTTTTATATTCTGGATGCGTCCAAGAAAGTCAAATACATCGGGGCCATGGATGACTACCCGGAGGATGAAGCAGGCGTAAAAACCCATTACGTACAGCAAGCCATCCAGGCAATAGAAAAAAACCAGGATCCCGATCCTTCCTTCACCCGGGCTATCGGATGCGGCATCAAAAAGAGGACGACCTGATCCTTTGAGGTCGGTTCAAACTTTACAAGCCGGTGCAGCAGGCCACCAGGGCTCTCACTTTGGCGGGGTCTGAGTCCAGGGGATCACCGGATTGGGAGGTCATCGCGGCAGGATCATATTTTGCGGAACTGTGAATTTCTTTTACCTGGCTGTCCCGGACCAGTTCCATGACATTGTCAGGGCTGACCCCGCTTCCCGCGAGGATACGAAGCCGGTCACCGGCCAGTTGCTGTAATGCTTTAAGTTCAAACCTGTTATTGGGAGCATGTCCGGTCCGGCCGCCGGTCAGGATGCGATGCACACCAAGGGCGATCAGGGTTTCGAGAGCCTGTCTGCTGTCCGGAACAGATTCAAAGGCGCGGTGGAAGGTAAACGGAAGACCATCTGCCGCGGCGACCAGTCTTCGCATGGATTCCACGTCCACCTGATGGTCCGCGGTGAGGCAACCGGCTACAATACCTTGGGCTCCGGCCCTGACTGCATGCCGGATGTCTTTTTCCATAATGGATAGTTCCGCCCCGGAATAATAAAAATCACCGGTGCGCGGACGAATGAGCACAAAAACGGGAATACGGACCTCTTCGAGCACCTGCTCGATCAAACCGAGGGAAGGGGTCAATCCTCCGCCCCCAAGGTGGGTGCATAACTCGATCCGGTGAGCCCCGTTTTCACTGGCTGCCAGGGCAGCCCGGTAGGATTGGGCGCAGATTTCAACAAGGACCATGCGTGAGGGGTATAAACAATAAAGGGTTCGGTATAAACTATCGAACCCTTTATGCATCCTAGAGGTACTGGCCTTTGTAAGGCTTCGGTTTTGTGGCCTGGATCCCTATGAACAGGGAAGCCACCACCATGGCAATACTGAATACGATCATGGAATGGAATTTATAATTGTCAAATCAAAAATAGCTTTTAACCGGTCCCTCATATGTTAATTTTTTATCAACTAAATACTAACATATCTTAAAATCTTATTCACGATCATTCCAATCCCATGCCAACTTTTGTTTAATTTCCTTAAAAACAGGACTTTAACTAAAAAGAGAATGGTGTGTGGTGGTTGGTGGTCGGCAGGGAAAGAGGTATAAACAAATCGAACGGTAATAATACGGAAGACGATTTCCCTGGCAGAAAGGTTTGTGAGCCGCTGGGCTAATTTTCCACGCTGGGGACCATCAGTTGGAACTCAGGGATCTCGATATCAAAAATTTCCTGGTTGTCGAGGCGGATCATCTGGTAGATCCCGTGCATTTTACCGATATCGCTGGCAATGGGACAGAAGGATTCATACCGGTGGGCATCCCCGGGTTGGATTACCGGCTGTTCGCCAATCACCCCTTCTCCGCGCACCTGGCGACGGGTCCCGTTGCTTTCCCAGATCCACCAATGCCGTCTGAGCAACTGGACTGCGAAGGGGTTTTCATTGGCTATACTGATGTGGTAGGTAAAGACATTCTGATCCGAAAAAGGAATGGAATACTTCGGTTGAAAAAATACCTCCACGGCCACTTTGACGCCCAGGGTGGTTTTTTGTACCGTGTTGGATGATTTATTCACTTGCCTTTGATAAATTTTTCAATTAATAATTCAATTTCTTTTTTCGCGGTTTCGAGGTCGTCGTTGATGACCAGGGCGTCGAACTGGTTTTCAAAATCCATCTCCATTGAGGCCCGGGCCATGCGGACAGCGATTTTTTCCGGGGTTTCGGTATTCCGGGCTTGCAGCCGCTGACGCAAGACCCCCAAAGATGGAGGTTTTATAAAAATAGCCAGCGAATTTTTTGGGAACATCCGTTTAAGGTCTTTGGCCCCCCACACATCGATGTCGAAGACAATAATTTTTCTCAGGGCCCAAAGCCTTTTCAGTTCGCTTTTCAGGGTTCCGTAAAACTGGCCGGGATAAACCTCCTCCCATTCCACAAACCGGCCCTGCCTGAGGTATTGCACAAAGCTGGAAACCGTGATGAAATAATATTCGCGGCCATCGGCCTCATAAGGCCTGCGTGCACGGGTCGTGGCCGACACGGATAGCGCGAGGCGGGGAAAGGTCTGCAACAGGTGGTTGACGATCGTGCTTTTGCCGGAGCCGGAAGGGGCGGTAATGATGATCAGTTTTCCCATAAGCGTCAGACCACGTTAGCCAGTTGCTCCTTGATTTTTTCGAGCTCGTCCTTCATGGCGACCACGAGGTGCTGGATATTGTGTTCCTGCGCTTTCGAACCCAGGGTATTGATCTCCCTGCCCATTTCCTGGCTTATAAAATTCAGTTCCCGGCCATTGCTGGCAGGCAGGTTGAGTTTTTCAATGAAATAATCGCAATGTTTGGCCAGCCTGATTTTTTCTTCCGTAAAATCGATTTTTTCAAGGTAATACATAAGTTCCTGCTCGAAGCGGTTGGCGTCATAATCAGGCCGGTTGGTGAATTCGGTCATCATCCGGTTGAGGCGCAGCCTGACCTGGTCGGTCCGGCCTTTCTCAAAGGATTCCACCTGGCTGAGGTATTGTTTGATATTGACTACGTTGGTCTGGATCACCCCAGCGAGGATCAGTCCTTCATGCGCGCGGAAGGCATTGAATTCCTCAATAGCCGTTTTGATGATATTTTCTGCGACCGCCCATTCTTCATCCGTGAGCGGGGATTCCGAAGATTCCACCACATTGGGCAAAGAAAGAATGGACGGGATCAGGGGTTCACGGCCGAGCCCGGCCTGGGAGCTCAACTGGTTTAATACTTCCGCGTAACGTACAAAGAGGGAGGAATTGATCTGGACCTCATTGAGATCTGCATCTGCCTGCTCGATCAGAAAATCGATTTTGCCCCGGTCAATACTCCCGTTGAGCAATTTCCGGATCTCGAATTCCTTATCCCGGAACAGGATTGGCAGCCGGAAGCGGTACTCGGCAAATTTGCTGTTGACGGATTTGATCTCCACCCGGATCTTGTGATTCCGGATCTCTCCCCCGGAACGACCGTATCCGGTCATTGATATTAACATGGCTGCAAAGATAGATCTCCGGGTGCATCCGACAAAACAATGAAAATCAACCGGGAATAAATGGCATGCCGACCCGTTTCGATCAGGAGGAATGGTTGGATACCCGCTGGACAGAGAATAAAAGCGCTGCCCGAAATGCAAGACTTTTGAAGACCATCTAGGAATAGTGTTGTCAAAATGTTAAAAACTATATGGAAGCCCCATTTCATATTAAGGAAAAGTGACAAATCTGCCTCAGGGACTTAACTTTAGCCATTCATTTCAAATCGATTTCTTATGCCAATGTACAATCTGAACATCAACGGAAAGCAGCATAAAGCTGAGGTTTCCGATGATACCCCATTGCTCTGGGTGCTCCGGGACCACCTGGGATTGCTGGGCACCAAATACGCCTGCGGCATCGCCACCTGCGGAGCGTGTACGGTTCATTTAAACGGGGAAGCCATAAGATCTTGTGTCCTCCCGGTATCCTCCGTCGGCAATGCCCAGGTGACTACGATCGAAGGGCTTTCCGCCAACGGCGAACACCCGGTGCAGAAAGCCTGGGACGAGGTCGATGTGCCGCAATGCGGTTATTGCCAGGCAGGGCAGATCATGACCGCCGCCGCTTTTCTAAAAAAGAACCCCAATCCTTCGGATAAGGAAATCGTGGAAGCCATGAATTCAAACATTTGCCGTTGTGGTACCTATCACCGGATCAAGGATGCGGTGAAGATTGCAGCCAAAAACATGAAATAAGTTTATTCCTCACTCCCTGAAAATTAAAATCCATGTCAACGTCAAAAATAGCCTCACCCAACCGGAGACAATTTCTGAAAACCACCACATTGGCCGGTGGCGGACTCTTCCTGAGCTTCGATCTTTTCAGTAAAAACAGCAGCTCCCGGATGAAAGTGCAGTCCGGGGAGGCGGATCTCGTTCATTTCAACTCCTACCTTTCCATAGATCCGGATGGTACGGTGACCATTTTTTCGCCGAACCCAGAAGTGGGCCAGGGCATAAAAACCTCTTTTCCCATGATCATAGCCGAAGAGCTGGATCTGGACTGGAAAAAAATAAAAGTCGTTCAGGCCCCGCTGGATACCAAACGTTTTGAAAGACAGGTCGCCGGGGGCAGCCGGAGTACGCCCCATTCCTGGAAAAGGCTGAGAGAAGCCGGGGCTTCGGCCCGCAATCTTTTATTACAGGCTGCAAGTGCCCAATGGAAGGTGCCTATGGACCAGTTGTCCACTTCCATGGGAATGATTCACCATAAGGCCACGGGCAAAATGGAGCATTACGGAGCCTTCGCCGGAGCAGCGGCCAAACTGGACCTCCCCAAGGAAATCCCCCTGAAGGACCCGTCCCAGTTCCATACCATTGGCACCTGGGTGAAGGGCGTCGATAATATGGAAGTGTTTACCGGGAAGACCCAATACGGACTGGATATTTATAAACCGGGCATGAAGCAGGCCATGATTGTACGGGCGCCGGCTTTCGGCCTGAAGCTGAAATCCGTAAACGGCGAGGCCGCCAAATCCATGCCGGGAATAGAAGAGGTGGTTTCCTTCAATAACCGGGTGGCCATCATTGGCAAATCGACCTGGGAGATCATGAAGGCCCGGAAAGCGCTGAATATCGAATGGCAAAAGGATACGGACCTCGAAAGTTCCGAAATGCATAATAAGATCCTGTCGGATATGATCGGCAGCGGCAAGATGGAAACCCGCCGGGCCGAAGGCAATATCGAACAGGCCTTCAAGGATGCAGTAAAAACAGTGGAATCGGAGTTTCAGTGCCCGTTTATTCCCCATAACTCCATGGAACCCATGAATTTTTATGCGGATGTCCGGGAGGACTCCGCCGAATTGGTTGGGCCCACACAGAATCCCGAAAGCGCGCGCAATGCCGTTGCACGCCTGCTCAATCTGTCCCAGGACAAGGTGAATGTGGTGTTTACCCGCATGGGAGGGGGCTTCGGCAGGAGGCTAAACAGCGACTTTGCCCTTGAAGCGGCCGAATTGTCCAAACTGATCAAGTCCCCGGTGAAAGTAACCTGGTCACGCGAAGACGATATGACCGGGGGTATTTACCGGCCGGCCTGTAAATATAAATTCAAAGCAGGCCTGGATGCCAATGGAAACATGATCGCTTTCCAATTGAGGGCAGCCGGCATCAACAGCGGCAATCCTTCCCGGGAGAATAATTTCCCGGTCGGGGCCATCGACCATGTTTTGGTCGAATCCTCAGATTATAAATCGCCCATCACGACAGGACCCTGGAGGGCTCCGATCACCAATTTCCTGGCCGGTGCGGAACAAATCTTTTTCGATGAAGTGGCCGAAGCCGCGGGCAAAGACCCCGTGGCGCTCCGCCTGGAATGGGTGGCCAAAGCCAAAGCCAAGCCGGTCGGCAAGGTATTGTATGAACCGGACCGCTTCAAGGCCGTCATCGACCTGGTTGCCGAAAAATCGCAATGGTTTAAGAAAAAGAAAGGCGTGTACAAGGGATTCAGCGTCTATTTTGCCCACTCCACCTATGTGGCCCAGGTCGCTGAAGTGGTCAAGGTCAAAGGCAAGCCCGTGGTGAAAAAGGTTTATTGCGCCGTGGATTGCGGCATCCTGGTCAATCAAAGCGGGGCCCTCAACCAGATTGTAGGCAGCGTGGTGGACGGCATGGGAGCCGCCATGTATGGAAGGCTGACCTTTAAGGAGGGCAGTCCCAATGAAACCAATTTTGACAAATACCGGATGATCCGCATGGGTGAAATACCGGATGTGGAAGTGCATTTTGTAAAAAATACCATAGATCCTACCGGCCTGGGCGAGCCCGCCCTGCCGCCGGTGAGCGGTGCCATTGGCAATGCCTTGTACCGGGCTACAGGGATCCGGTACCGGGACCAGCCCTTCATCGACTATATGAATGAAGGCAAAGCGGGCGCCGGCCAGAACATGTAGGGCCGGGATTCAAGCCCTCTCTGCCCTCTCCGGTAGATTCCGTGTGATGTAAGCCATCAAATGTTTGTAGTATTATTCCTGCAATAGTAGGGAAGGAATATCCCCATTTCCCTGCCCGTGCAATGATTTCGACCGGCGCCTGCCTGAGGGTATCGGGTGGGGATTTTAAGACCGTTTACCATTCCAAAATTGCCTGCGATCCAGTTTGGGAAACCCTGCGGAAAATTTTACAAAAAAGAGTATCTTTGCATCCCGAAAAATTGGGAAAAGTTCTTTCAAATGGAACGTTTTAAGGAGTATTCAATACCGGTTTCCGGGCTTAAACCGGGTTTCCACGAATATCGTTTCGAAATGGATCCCGGGTTTTTCAGCCATTTTGAAAAATCACCCCTTGCGGATGGCCGGTTCAAAGCAGAAGTGCTTATGGATCGCAGGCAGGACTTGGCCGTACTGGATTTCAGGATTGAAGGCAGCTATGCCTGTGCCTGCGACCGTTGCCTGGCGCCCATTGAATTGCCGGTGCACACCGAATACCGGCTGATTCTCAAATTTGAAGAGGGCAAGGATGAAGACGATGTGATTTATCTGGATGCCCAGGCTTCGGAATGGAATGCGGCCCAGCTGATTTATGAGTTGATCATCATGGCCATGCCCCTGACCAATGTATATGATTGCAAGGGCATTCCCTGCAACCAGGACGTGCTCCGACAACTGGAAAAGACAGAAAACGCGCCCGGAGGGGATGCCTCCGTATGGGAAGACCTGAAAAAAATAAAACTGAATTAACTGATTTCTTTTAAATATTAAGTCATGCCAAATCCAAAAACCCGGATATCCCGGTCTAGAAAAAACAAACGCCGCACCCACCACAAGGCTGAACTTCCGAACGTATCGGTATGCAAAACCACGGGGGAAGCCTTCCTCAGGCATCGTGCTTACTGGCACGAGGGAGACCTTTATTACAAGGGCCGCGTGTTGGTGAAAGGGGCCACGGAATAAAGCCGGATGAAACAAATCGTAAAAACCGGGGAGGCCCCGCTTCCGATCGGGCCTTACAACCAGGCGGTGAAAGCCAACGGCGTCCTCTATATTTCCGGCCAGATCGCCATCAATCCGGCGGACGGCAGCCTGGTCAACGACAGCCTCGAAGCGGAAACCCACCAGGTCCTGAAGAACCTGGGCGCCATACTCCGCGCGGAAGGGTTGGATTATGAACAGGTGGTCAAATGCACGGTTTTTATCAAAGACATGCACCAGTTTTCCCGGATCAACGCCGTCTATGGCGAATATTTTCCCGAGGCAACCGCCCCGGCCCGCGAAACGGTGGAGGTATCCAACCTGCCGAGATTCATGCAAGTGGAAATTTCCGCTATAGCGGTCTACTAATTCTTTTGGATGAAACCTGAAAACTCCGAAAAAGAAAGGGTCCTTTCCGGCATGCAGCCCACGGGCAACCTTCATTTTGGAAGGTATTTTGGTGCGGTAAAAAATTGGGTAGACCTTCAGGCGGCTTACGATTGTTATTACTGCATCGTGGATTACCATGCCATGACTATGCCCTATAAACCGGCCAACCTGAGGGCATCCACCTGGAACGGGATCTTTGGCCTCATCGCCTGCGGCATTGAACCCCGGAACCTGTTTATTCAGTCCTGGGTCCCCGAACACGCCGAATTGACCTGGATCCTGAGTTGTTTTGCCAGCTATGGAGAGGTGCAGCGCATGACCCAGTTTAAGGACAAAAGCCAGCAGGTCGCCGAAAAAGACAAGGAGGCTTTCATCTCCGTGGGTCTTTTTACCTACCCGGTCCTGCAGGCCGCAGATATCCTTATTTACAAACCCAAATACGTGCCGGTGGGTAAAGACCAGGAACAACACCTGGAACTGACCCGAAATATTGCGATCCGGTTCAATCAACAAGTGGGGAAAGAAATATTGCCCGTGCCCGAGGCCTTGTTTACCGAGATTCCAAAGGTCATGTCCACCGCTGACCCCAGCCGGAAAATGAGCGCCAGCCTGGGGGACAAACACAACATCAATGTATTTGCCGATCCGGACCAGATACGCAAGCAGATACGCACCGCTGTGACGGATACCGGAACGGAAACTTCATCCGCCATGAGCCCGGGAGTGGCAAACCTGTTTTCACTTTTGAAAGCTAGCGGTCAAACGGAGACTTATGCCGAACTGAAATCCCGGTATGAGGACCAAAGCCTTAAATACGCGGAACTCAAAGAAGTGGTAGCCGAAGCCCTGGTCCGGGTCAGCGCTCCCATGCGGGAAAAAATGGACCATATCCAGGCCAACAAAAAGGAATACAAGGAAATGATCCGGGCCTCTTCGGAATCCATCCGCAAAAGGGCGAAACACAACCTCGACCAGATCAAAGACGCCTGCGGGCTGATGATCACTTCCTGAGCTCTTTCATTCATTTCAATAATTTCTCTTACCTTTTGCCTTCATCCAAACGATGCGGCATGAAAATCATCTGTGTAGGAAGAAACTATATCAACCACGCCAAAGAACTCAATAATCCGGTCCCGGCTGAACCGGTCCTGTTTATGAAACCTTCCACGGCCCTGCTGATCAACCGCCGTCCTTTTTATTTCCCGGATTTCAGTAAAAATATCCACCATGAACTGGAACTGGTCATCCGGATCAGTCAGAACGGCAAAGCCATTCAGCCCGCTTTTGCGCACAAATATTACGATTCCGTCGGCCTGGGCATTGACTTCACAGCCAGGGACCTCCAGGAAAAATGCAAGGAAAAAGGACTTCCCTGGGAAATCGCCAAGGCCTTTGATTATTCCGCCGTCCTGGGAGACTTTATCCCGCTATCAGAATTGAAAAACAGGGAGGCCATTGAATTTGAGCTCCGTAAAAATGAGGCGCCGGTACAAACGGGCAATTCGAAAGATATGATTTTCAGTTTTGACCAGATCATCTGCCATGCCTCCCGCTATTTTAAACTGCTCAAGGGCGATCTGATCTACACCGGCACCCCGGCCGGGGTAGGGCCGGTGGCCGCGGGAGACACGCTCACCGGCTACCTGGAAGGCCAGCCTATGTTGTATGTCAGTATAAAATAAGCCGGTATTTACAGGCTGTTCCATTCGGGATAAATACATACTTTTGCAGCCGTTGAATCCAACGATTCCTCATTAACCGTTTAAACCTAATCTATGCCTTATCTATTTACTTCTGAATCTGTTTCCGAAGGACACCCCGATAAAGTGGCGGATCAGATTTCAGATGCGCTGATTGATCATTTTCTCGCCTTTGACCCGGAATCCAAAGTAGCCTGTGAAACCCTGGTGACCACGGGCCAGGTCGTTCTGGCAGGTGAAGTCAAGTCCAAAACCTACCTGGACGTGCAGGACATCGCCCGTGAAGTGATCCGCAAAATCGGGTATACCAAAAGCGAATACATGTTTGAAGCGGATTCCTGCGGCATTTTATCGGCCATACACGAACAATCGGCCGATATCAACCGGGGCGTGGACAAGAAAAACAGGGAAGACCAGGGCGCCGGCGACCAGGGCATGATGTTTGGCTATGCCTGCCGGGAAACCGAGGACTATATGCCCTTGCCGCTTTACCTGGCGCATCAGGTCCTGCTCGAACTCGCGGCCCTGCGCAGGGAAAACAAACAAATCAAATACCTCCGGCCAGATGCCAAAAGCCAGGTCACCATTGAATACAATGATCAGAACCAACCGGTGAGGATCGATACTATTGTGATTTCAACCCAGCACGATCCCTTCGCCGATGACCAGGTCATGGCGGAAAAAATCTACAAGGATATGGTGGGTATCCTGATCCCTCGCCTTAAAAAAAGACTGGATCTCAAAAACCAGAAATTGTTTGATCAGAAGATCAAATACCATATTAATCCGACGGGCAAATTTGTGATCGGAGGTCCCCATGGCGATACCGGCCTCACGGGCCGTAAGATCATCGTGGATACCTACGGGGGGAAAGGCGCCCACGGAGGAGGAGCTTTCTCGGGGAAGGACCCTTCAAAAGTGGACCGCTCCGCCGCCTATGCCACCCGGCATATTGCCAAAAACCTGGTTGCCGCCGGAGTATGCGATGAAGTGCTCGTACAGGTCTCCTATGCCATTGGCGTAGCCCAGCCCATGGGCCTTTATGTCAATACCTACGGAACGGCGAGGGTGAACCTGCAGGACAGTGAAATTGCTGAAAAACTGCTGTCCATTTTTGACATGCGCCCCTATGCCATTGAAAAAAGGCTCAAACTCCGGAATCCGATTTACAGTGAAACCGCTTCCTATGGCCATATGGGCCGGAAACCGGAAACCATAACCAAATCATTCAAATTGCCTGACGGCAAGGAGAAAAGATTAAAAGTTGAACTTTTCACCTGGGAAAAGCTGGACAAGGTGAAAGAACTCCGGAAAGAATTCGGCTTGAAATAACGGCAGGACCCGCCTCCCTTTTTTTGGAATACTGGCTGCATCGGCTGATGGGATAAGTTTGTAGTCCATTCGTCACCATCTAATATATTTTGATATTTCTTATATAATATTGTTCCATTCGAAAGAATTAAGGGAGCCAAGTTTGTACTTTTGCGTTCAAATTTGCTAACCATATGTCCCATCCTCATGCTTTTGAGCAAAGGCACTTAGGAAACGGTCCGGTGGAGGTCGGTGAGATGTTAAAAACCATTGGCCTCGAAACCCTGGACGAATTGATAGATCAGACCATACCCCCAACGATCCGGATGACTTCGGCCCCCGACCTGCCCGAAGCCATGGACGAATACCGCTATCTCCGGCACATCAAGGGCATTGCGAAAAAGAACAAGATTTTTCGATCCTATATCGGCCAGGGCTATTACGGCACCTTCACTCCTTCACCCATACTCAGGAATATTTTCCAAAACCCGGGCTGGTACACCCAATACACGCCTTACCAGGCCGAGATCGCCCAGGGCCGGCTGGAGGCGCTTTTTAATTATCAAACGGTCGTCGCAGACCTCACGGCGCTTCCCATTGCCAACGCCTCCTTGCTGGACGAAGGCACCGCGGCCGCCGAGGCGATGATCATGTTTTATAACCTGGCCATTAAGAATGAACAGGGCGCCCGGCACAAATTCCTGGTCAGCGATGCCGTTTATACGCAAACCATTGATGTCCTGCGAACCCGTGCGAAAGCCCTGAATATTGAACTGGTGGTCAAACCGGACCTGGCTGACGACCTGGCCGATCCCTCCGTGTTCGGCATCCTTCTTCAATATCCGGGCAAGGAAGGTCAATTGACTGATGAGGCAGCGCTTTGTGAAGCGGCACATGCAAACCAGGTCCACGTGGCGGTTGCCACAGACCTCCTGGCCCTGACCCTGCTTAAACCGCCGGGAGAATGGGGAGCCGATGCGGTGGTGGGAAACAGCCAGCGGTTTGGAGTCCCGATGGGTTTTGGAGGTCCGCATGCCGCATTTTTTGCCTGCCGCGATGAATTCAAAAGAAGCATACCGGGAAGGATCATCGGTCTGAGTGTGGACCAGGACAATGCCCCGGCCTTCCGCATGGCCCTGCAAACCCGGGAACAGCACATCAAAAGAGAAAAGGCGACCAGCAATATCTGTACGGCCCAGGCCTTGCTCGCCATCATGAGCGGAATGTACGCAGTGTATTACGGGCCAGCGGGTTTAAAACAACTGGGTGAAGAGGTGCACCGCAAAACTTCTCAACTTGCCGCCGCCCTTGCTGAACAAGGGTACGTCCTTAAGCATAAACATTTTTTCGATACCCTTGCCATCCAGGCCAGCCCGGAAATCATTGAAGCCATCCGAACGAGAGCGATTGCCAGAGGGATTAATCTGTATTATACCCGGGATTCCGTCCAGCTCAGCCTGGACGAAACCGTTACCGCGGAAGACCTACAGGATTTGTATGCGGTGTTTGAGGTCACCGGCGCCCGGGCCGGCTGGGATACCATCCCGGACAAACTGAAACGGACCTCCAGGTACCTGACCCATCCCGTGTTCAACACCAGCCATTCGGAAACCAGCCTGATGCGTTATATCAAACAATTGGAGAACAAAGACATTTCTTTGGTGCATTCCATGATCTCCCTGGGTTCCTGTACGATGAAACTCAATGCCGTATCCGAATTGTTGCCCGTCTCCATGGAGGAATTTGCCTCGATGCATCCCTTCGTCCCGGCGGATCAGGCGGAAGGGTACCATTATATTTTTGATCACCTGGAGCGCTGGTTGTGTGCCATTACGGGCATGAAAGCCTGTTCCCTGCAGCCAAACAGCGGGGCCCAGGGTGAATACGCCGGTTTGCTGACCATTGCCGCCTACCACGAGCACCAGGGGCAGACGAATCGGAAAATTGCCCTCATCCCCGAATCAGCACACGGCACCAACCCCGCCAGTGCCGTGATGGCGGGTATGAAAGTGGTGGTCACCAAAACCGATGCAATGGGCAATATCGATGTGGAGGATCTCAGCCGGTTAGCTGATCTGCACGCGGACCAACTGGCCTGCCTGATGATCACTTATCCCTCCACACACGGCGTGTTTGAAACCAGGATCCAGGAAATCTGCAAGATTATCCACGACCGGGGAGGCCTGGTCTACATGGATGGGGCCAATATGAATGCCCAGGTCGGTTTGACCAGCCCGGGCATTATTGCGGCGGACGTATGTCATCTCAATCTCCACAAAACCTTTGCCATACCCCACGGCGGGGGCGGACCGGGCGTCGGGCCGATTTGTGTCAACGAAAAGCTGGCTCCCTATCTCCCTGGCCACAGTCTGGTGAAGACCGGAGGTTCAAGGGCCACCCATGCCGTGAGCAGCGCCCCCTGGGGCAGCGCAAGCATCCTGCTGATCTCCTATGGATATATTGCCATGCTGGGCAAGGAAGGGGTGGTCAATGCCACAAAGCACGCCATCCTCAATGCTAATTATATCAAAGCCAGGCTTGAAAATGCCTATCAGGTCCTCTACAGCGGTGAATTGGGACGCGCCGCCCATGAAATGATTCTGGATCTGAGGCCCTTCAAGGGCATAGGCATTGCGGCGGAGGATGTCGCCAAACGGCTGATGGATTATGGATTTCATGCCCCGACCCTGTCCTTTCCGGTACCGGGCACGATCATGATCGAACCCACGGAGTCGGAAAGCAAGGCAGAACTCGACCGGTTTTGCGATGCGATGATTCAGATTAAAAAGGAAATGGATGAAATTGCCCAGGGAGAGGCCGATCCCCAGGATAACGTTTTGAAAAACGCGCCCCATACCTGCAGCCAGGTGATCTCCGATCAATGGTCCAGGGCCTATTCCCGGGCCAAGGCGGCCTATCCGCTGGATTACCTGAAAGACCATAAAATATGGCCCATGGTCAGCCGGGTAAACAATGCTTACGGCGACCGGCATCTCGTCTGTACCTGCCCGCCGGTGGATGCTTATTCCGAGCAGTGAGGAGGTCGGGTTGATCTTTAGAGGTCAGAGGTTAGAGGTAAGAGGTAAGGACTTCGCATTAAATATCTCCAAAGCCCCTGACCCCCCATGTACTAATCTCAAATCCTAACTTTGGGGCAGGCCCCGACTACCAATTCTTAAATACTGCCTGGGGGCTGGACCGCGGGGGAACCAAGGGACCTGGCAGTGTACTCAACCAAAACAATCTTCCTAGCCCTTACCGGAATAAGCACAGAGCTCGGTCCATTAAATTTATTTCGTATCGCCAAGGGTCGGGTTCCCCTTGAAGGCCTGCCCCATATGTAAGATTTGAGAATTAGCAGGTGGGGGACAAGGGTCGGAGAATAATTACAAAAATGGAAATTCATATAAATCTCTTAAACGGCCAATTGTCTTAAACGCCCCTGTCCCCTGCAGGGAAACCAAGGAGTCTGGCAGTGTACTCAACCAAAACATCTTCCTTGCCTTTCCGGATTAATCACAGAGATCGGTCCATTAAATTTATTTCGGAATGCCAAGGGTTAGGTTCCCCTTGAGGGGACAGGGGTCGGAGTACCACGCATTAATATTTTCAACGCCCCTGTCCCCCCCCTGGCAAACAATACTCAGATACCGCCCGGGGGCAGGCCCCCGACGACTAATCCTCAAATCCTACAGTTGGGGCAAGCCACGGGGGAACCAAGGGACCTGGCAGTGTACTCAACCAAAACAATCTTTCTTGCCCTTACCGGAATAAGCACAGAGCTCGGTCCATTAAATTTATTTCGTATCGCCAAGGGTCGGGTTCCCCTTGAGCTTGCCCCACTGCAAGCTTAGAGAATTAGTATTGGGGGCCTGCCCCGGGCAGCATCTGAGAATTGCTGGTAGGGGCCTGCCCCGGGGCAGAATCTGAGAATTGTAGACGGGGGCCTGCCCCGGGGCAGAATCTGAGAATTGTGGTCGGGCCTGCCCCGGGGCAGAATCTGAGAATTGTAGCCGGGGGCTTGCCCCGGGGCAGAATCTGAGAATTGTAGCCTGGGGCCTGCCCCGGGGCAGAATCTGAGAATTGGTCGGGGGCTTGCCCCGGGCAGCATTTGAGAATTAGTAGCCGGGGGCTTGCCCCACTGCAAGTTTAGAGAATTAGTATTGGGGGCCTGCCCCGGGGCAGAATCTGAGCATTGTAGCCGGGGGCCTGCCCCGGGGCAGAATCTGAGCATTGTAGCCGGGGGCTTGCCCCGGGGCAGAATTTGAGAATTGTTGGTCGGGGGCCTGCCCCGGGTAGCATCTGAGAATTGTGGTAGGGGGCTTGCCCCTGGGCAGCATCTGAGAATTGTAGCCGGGGCTTGCCCCGGGCAGCATCTGAGAATTAGTATTGGGGGCCTGCCCCAGGTCAGAATCTAAGAATTAATACGAGTGGGAAGGGGGCCGGAATACAACCCATATCCGTAAATTGTCATACACCCAGCACATATCGCACCACATGGAGTGATTGATTTTCAGTAATTTTGTACCATGTTTCGAAGGTTGGCTGAAAGTTCCATCCCTACCAGATGGGGAGAATTTAAAGTCATTGCCTACGGGATAAAGGATTCCGATCCTACCCCGCATATCGTCCTGGTAAAAGAACCCATCCCCGAAGATAAACCGGTATTGACCCGCATTCATTCCGAATGTGTAACGGGGGATATCTTTGGTTCACAGCGTTGCGATTGTGGTCCCCAACTGGATAAATCACTGGAAATGATCGGCAAATCCGGTGGGGTGCTGCTTTACCTGAGGCAGGAAGGCCGCGGGATCGGACTCATCAATAAACTCAAGGCCTATCAATTGCAGGATCAGGGGATCGATACGGCCGCCGCCAATATCCATCTTGGATTTAAAGTGGATGAAAGGACCTATGAAGACGCCCTGCTGATCCTCCGGGACCTGGGCATTCACGAGATTGACCTTCTGACTAACAACCCGGATAAAATTAAAGCCTTCGAACAAAGCGGCATCATTCTCCATCAGCGCATAGGCCTGGAGATCGAACCGGTCCGTTCCAACCGGTATTATCTGGAGACCAAAAAGAATATCATGGGTCACCTGCTTGACCTCAAATGAGGACCCGATGCCGGTTTCGCGCAGTTTATGGCATACCGACGACACCCATTCTGAAATCCGCAGCCAGGAGCTGGACCTTCAGGCGGGACATCAGCTGCTTCGATCGCTCTATTCCTTAATCAGCCTGGGTACGGAAAAAACGATTGCTTTGGGTGGTGTGCCACCCAGGATTTTCGATAGGATGGAAGTCCCTTACATGGAAGGCAGCTTTTCGTTCCCGGTCAAATACGGCTATTCCCTGGTAGCTGTGGCGGAGGATGGCCGCTGTTACCATTTGATGCATCCGCACCAGGACCGGGTCCCGGTGCTCCCGGAAAGCCTGACCCTATTGCCCTCAGGGATTCCCCCGGCCCGGGCCACCCTGATCAGCAATATGGAAACCGCCCTTACTGCTTATTGGGATGCGGAACCGGTGAAGAAAGAAAAAATACTGGTTGCGGGATTTGGGCTTCTCGGCGCCCTGGTGGCTTTGCTGTTGCGTCTGAAAGGATTTGAAGAGATTACCGTTTTCGAACCGGATCCCCTGCGTTCCGGCATGGCCAGGAGTTTGGGCTTCCCCTCCGGCGATCCCGGTTTTGATCCCGGTCCGTTTGACCTGGCCTTTCACAGCAGCGGCAATCCCACGGGACTGCAATCCTGCCTGGAAGTCATGGGGATCGAAGGCCGCATCATTGAACTCAGTTGGTACGGCTTCCAAAAGAGCACCCTGGCCCTCGGTGAATATTTTCATACCCGCCGGCTGAGGATCCTGGCTTCACAGGTTTCTTCCATTCCAAGGAAAATGGCAGGCGAATGGAATTTTGCCAGGCGCAAGCAGGAAGTCCTGGCCTTGCTGGCCGATTCCTGCTGGGATAAACTGGAAATTGAAGAGGGGCCCTTTGAAAACAGCCCGGCCCTGTTTGATAAAATCAGGCTTTCCCAAACAAAAGGCTTAACTTATATGCTAAAGTATTGAACCATGTACAGCGTCAGGATCAGGGATCACATCATGATTGCCCATTCCCTGCCTCATGAGGGTTTCGGCGTCGCCAGCGGCCTGCACGGGGCCACTTATATCGTGGACGCCACTTTTTTCAGCCCGGTACTCAATGAAATGAATGTGGTGGTGGATATCGGAATAGCTGCCGGAGTGCTGAAAAAGATCCTTTCCCATTTGCATTTTAAAAACCTGGACACCCTGGACGAATTCAAGGGCAGGATCACCACTACGGAATACCTGGCCGCCCATATTCACCGCAGCCTGGCCAATGAAATAAAACCATTTTTCAACGGCAGGCTCCGGATAGAGCTGGGCGAATCGCATGTGGCCTGGGCTTCTTTTGAAGGAGAAACCGGTTCATGATCTATTATGCCTGCCCCGATCCACTGGCATTCGTTTCCGGGGGCAATCTGCTCAATGCCCAAATATTCCGCGCTTTCCGCGAAGCGGGCAGGGCATTTGCCCGTATCGGCTGGCAGGATATCCCTTACATAGATTTTGCTCCGAAAGATTTCCTCCTCGTGGATTCCATCTGGATAAACAAGATCCAAATCCGCGATTTCAGTAAAATAAAGGCGACCAAAATATTTTTCACCCACCTCTTGCCTTCCATGCTGGATCTCGGCATCAAAAGGATACAGGAGATCGAGCGGCTCTCTTGTTTTGATTTCCTCCTGGCCAACAGCGCCTTTACCCGGAACTGGCTGGATGCCCTGATGTCCGGGAAAAGCAGGATCAAAACCGTTCAGCCCTGGATCAAAAAAACAGGAATGCAAGAGAGCGCCGTTCGGGATAAGTTTATCCTGGTCGCTGCCTGGCAGCCTATAAAACAAATAGATCTTTTATTTGATACTTTGACGCGCGTTGATTTGCCGAAAGGGTTCAGGATCCATTGTTACGGCGACCGCCAGGTAAACCCATCTTATACCTTTAAATGCATGCAAATCCTGGAAAAACATCCCGGACTTGCGGAGCATATCCTCCTTGAAGGCGTGGTAAGCGCTGAGCACCTCGCCTCCGTCTATGTGGCCGGCAAATGCCTGATCGATTCTTCCCGGTTTGAAACCTATGGCATGGCCCTGGCCGAAGGGCTTGTCAATGGCCTGCAGGTCCTGGCCCTTGGTCAGGGCAATGTAATCCATTTGATCGGGCAGGGCAGAGGCAAGTATTGCAGGGACCTGGAGGAACTGGTGCAAACCGCCGTATTGATCTTTGAAGACAAGTTGAGCCTTGAAGAAAAGCCGGTGCAGGATATCCTAACCTCCTGGCCCGCTTTTGTCAGTCAGTTTTCATTCCTGGATCAGATCGGGCGGATTTGATCATTCGATCCCGTATGGCAAATACGCGGGGATCCGGCTTGGAGGGAGCGAATCCACTTCGGCCCAGGCCTGCATGAATAAAGAATAAAAGCCTTCATGCTTTAATAAAGATCCTTTTTTGAAAACGGGGGCCATGCCCGGTTCAAACCCCCTGGCTGTAAAGACCCTGACCCAGCGCGGGTCCTTGCTGATCAGGTGGATGGGGGTAGCGTAGGTGTCCGTGGCTCCATTCAGGAGATACTCCATGCCGGCGGGCGGGTGATCTCCGATTAATATAAAGAGTGAATTGGAGCCGGCTTTTTCCAGGATGTATTTTTCCAAAACGGAAAGATCATAAATCACTCCCTGGGTATAACGTTCCAGGGGGCTGCCGTCCTCCGCCCGGATCCGTTTATGCGGACTTTTTTCGATCTGATCCAGCGATTTCCAGTCATCCAGCAGGGGAGGAGGGTGGTAAAAAGGGGCGTGGGTATTCAGGGTGATAAAAAACAGGAAAAAGGGCGATTGATTTTTGTCCAGGACGTATTCGTCCCAGTAATTCAGGGCGTATTGATCCGGAATGCCTCCGAAATAATCGTAGCGGTAACCCCGGTATGGAAGGTCGGAATACCGGGTCCAGTGCCGGTGATCAAAAAAGATTTGGGTGATGCTGTCCAGTTTTTCAAACGTCTCTCCAAAATTGGCCATGGTATTCAGCCGGTAGGTCTGATAGCCCTGGTGGTTGAGCGCGCGGATCAGGTGGGGGTACTGGGGGAATTCCCGGAGCAGTTTTTCATAAGCGGGGTGATTGTCAATCCGGACACCGCTCATCAGGCTGGTGAACCCAAGCCAGGAGCGGCCTCCAAGAATGGTGGAATTGCTCAGGGCTGAAGCCGAATGCCAGCCC
This sequence comes from Bacteroidota bacterium, assembly GCA_029557915.1. Classification (GTDB taxonomy): domain Bacteria; phylum Bacteroidota; class Bacteroidia; order Chitinophagales; family Saprospiraceae; genus JADJLQ01. The sequence continues at coordinate 57,517 of JAKQHS010000028.1, forward strand.
TGGCCGGCCAAGCGCTTCTGCATGGAGTCCAGTTTGAGGAGATATTCCCTGTTGTAAGGTTTTACCACACCGGCTACGGTACCATAAGCCTCAATAAAAAGCAGGTAGATGTTTGGTTTGGAAACCAGCGGGAGGGAATCATATTTTTCGTAGTCCAGGCGTCGATGAAGATCGGGGAGGGATTTGACCCTCTTGCTGGTAAAGGCAAGGTTCATATCCCGGGCAATCCAGTGAATGGCCGGATAATACCCGGAAGCATCAACAGGCTTATTGGTATAATACAGCCCGGCGGGAAGGAAAAATACAAAGCAGGGAATGAGCCAGGCCTTTAAACCGGGGTTTTGGGAAAACCAGCCGGACAAGACCCGGTGGCCCCGGTAAACCATCACATAAAACAAAGCCAGAAGCAGGGCGAGCAAGGCATATGCAAGAAAAGGAGGGATCCTCATCGATTTCATAAATACAGGCAACACCCTTTTAATCAGGGCCCAGTCATAGGTCCATACGGGGATCTCTCCATATACCTTCCAAGAGAAATGAAAGTAAGCCTGAAACAGGAACAGCATAAGATAAAGAAAGGCCGTACCGGCGGCCATCCATTTCTGCCGGCTCATGCTGGCCGGCAAAGCCAAAAGGGCCAGCACAAAGCCATAATCCAGGCTCCACCGGAAGACATCCGGATTCTGGCGACTCACCAGGTTGCTGAAAGATTCGATCGCGGGTAAAAAACTTCCTTCCGCCTGCTTGGCCAGGTAAAGAGGCAGGTATAAGAGCCATTGCAGGCAAAAAAGGATGGACAGGGCCGGCAAGAAATTTACCCTGCGATTGTTTTTGCCCAGGCCTGAATATCCCGGATGGTCCATTTCCACAGGATATTCAGCGATTTAAGTTCAATAATCCGAGCTCCGCAAGGGCGCCCCGGCCAAAAGAAATAAACAAAGCGGCGGCGGCAAAGACCAGCACGGGAAAGGACCATGCATAAGGCAGAAAATAACAAAGGAGGATGCTTACAAAAACCACGACGGCAATGATCCGCGCATATTTATCCTTGATTTCCTTGCGCCCCGGTTTTAAAAAATAAAAAACGACGATAAAGTACAGATACCGGATGAGCCCAAGCGATACGATCCAAACCCCGGTGAATCCTTTTTGAAAAAGGATAAAAGTCGTGCACAGGACAAATAAGGCATCCGTTTCCTTATCCATGTATTCCCCGATGGTGCTGGTCATCTTAAAGGTCCTGGCGAGATAACCGTCCAGCAGGTCTCCCAGGCAAATCAAGGTAAAGAGGATGCCGAGCAACAGGTCCGGAATCACCGGATGGATCAGGGTGACCGCGATGAGGCCAGTCATTCGCAATAAGGTCACCGCATTGGCCGGCCCGTAAGGAAAATGGAGCGCCCGGTGATTTAAAAAATATTTGGCCACCCAATAGGCAAAGCCCGGCAAGGCGGTGATCGCCAGGTAAAAAACATCCCGTTTCAGGATGGAAACAAAGGTGAAAAAGATAATCCAAAGGGAATACAGGAGCAGGTCGAAGTGCAATTTGGTCAGGGCCTCATTTTCCTGCGGTGGGATCATAGCCTGTGGTTAAAAGGACATCATGGACGGGTTCGCTCAGGGTCAGGCCCCGGCCCGATGGTTTATTTTTTCTTTGAGATAATGGCCGGTTTTGGAATCTTTCACCTTGACCAGGTCCTCCGGCGTGCCTGCGAAAATCAGTCGCCCGCCTTCCTTGCCCCCCCCGGGGCCGAGATCGATGACCCAATCGGCGGATTTGATCACATCCATATTGTGCTCGATCAGGATGACCGAATGACCGTTTTCCACCAGGGCATTGAAGGCGTCCAGCAGTTTGCGGATATCGTGGAAATGCAGGCCGGTTGTGGGCTCGTCAAAAATAAAGAGGATGGCCTCCTGGCCTGCTTCGCGGGTGAGGTAGCTGGCAAGTTTTACGCGCTGGGCTTCCCCTCCAGATAGAGTGCTGGAGGCCTGTCCCAGTTTGACATATCCTAGGCCTACGTCAAAAAGGGGTTTGAGTTTTTGATGGATGTCCGGCTGGTCCTTAAAAAAGGTGAGGGCTTCTTCGACACTCAGTTCAAGGATGTCGTACATCGATTTTCCATTGAATTTCACTTCCAGGACTTCATTTTTAAAACGTTGTCCTTTACAATCTTCGCACAACAATTTGACGTCGGCCAGAAACTGCATTTCCACCACGATTTCCCCTTCTCCCTGACAGGTTTCACAGCGCCCTCCTTCCACATTAAAAGAAAAATGGCCCGGGCCATAACCTCTGACCCTCGACAGGTGCTGGTTGGCGTACAGTTTCCGGATCGGGTCATAAGCTTTTACATAAGTGACGGGATTGGAGCGGGTGGATTTGCCGATCGGATTTTGATTGATCATCTCCACCCCGCGGATCTGTCGCAGGTCGCCTTCCAGGGACTGCAATCCGGGGATGATGCCGAAATGGCCGTCGGCCAGTTGCCTTTCCATGGCGGGGAACAAAAGGTGTTTGACCAGGGTGGTCTTGCCGGAGCCGGAGACCCCGGTGACCGCGGTGATGGTATTGAGCGGGAATTTGACTTCCAGGTCCTGCAGGTTGTTCAGGGTAGCTCCCTTAAGCACCAGTTTGTCTTTCCATTTTCTTCGCCAGGATGGGACCTCGATGGATTGGCTGCCTAGGAGATAGGCGGCGGTGAGGCCGGGCTGGTTGGGTTTTATAAACTGTTCGTAGCTTCCTGTATAAACAACCTTGCCGCCGTGGATGCCTGCTGCGGGCCCGATATCAATGATGTAGTCGGCCTGCCGGATCAACTCTTCTTCATGTTCCACCACCACTACGGTATTGCCCAGGTCGCGCAATTGTTTAAGCACTTCCACCAGCCGGTTGGAGTCCACCGGGTGAAGCCCCACACTGGGTTCGTCGAGGATGTAAAGGCTGCTCGTAAGATTGCTGCCCAGGGTCCGGGTCAGGTTGATGCGTTGGGTTTCCCCGCCGCTGAGGGTCGATGCCAGCCGCTCCAGGCTGAGGTGTTTAAGGCCAAGCCGGCACATGATATCCAGCCTTTGCAGCACCTCCCTCAGGATCCTTGAGGCGATCTTTTCATCCTGCTTCGAAAATCGGAGGGCGCGGAAATGTTCATACAGCTCATCTACAGGCAAATGGATCAGGTCCGGCAGGGCAATCCCGTTGATCTTGACATAGGCCGCCTCCTTTCTCAGCCGTCCCCCTTCACATTCCGGGCAGGTGGTTCTTCCCCTGAACCTGGCCAGGATGACCCGGTTTTGAATTTTATAGGTTTTCTCTTCCAGCTCCCGGAAATAGGCGTCGATCCCATAGAAATAATCGTTGCCCTGCCAGAGGGTTCGGTATTGTTCCTTGGTCAATTTATGGATCGGCTTGTGTATGGGAAAGTCAAAGAGATGGGCTTTCTGGATCAATTCCTGGGTCCACAGGCTGCCTTTTTCTCCGCTCCAGCAGGCAATGGCGCCTTCATAGACCGATTTGGTCTTGTCCGGGATCACCTTATCTGCGTCGATGCCCATGACCCGCCCATATCCTTCGCACCGGGGGCAGGCCCCGTAAGAGTTGTTGTAATTGAACAATTGGGGAGTGGGTTCCAGGAATTGGAGCCCGTCGGCCTCAAAACGGTTGTTGAACAAATGGCTTTTCCTGGTTTCCGAATCGTAGACGATGGCATTGCCTTCGCCTTCCGCAAAGGCCGTGAGCACCGAGTCGGCCATCTGGTTGACAAAATCCTCGTCTTCCGGATTCGTTACAAAACGGTCGATGAGGATGGCAATATGGGCATTGCCCAGTTTGGACAGTTTATCTTTTAAGGGCCAGCCTTTTGACTTCTGGACCTCTTCGATCTGAAAAAGTTCATGGTTCCGCAGGATCCGGGAATACCCTTTTTGCAAAAGGAGGGCGAGCTCCTGGCCCAGGGTACGGTCATCGTATTTGGTGGAGAGGGGGACCAGCAGGTAAATCTTTGATCCGGCTTTCAGGTTTTTGATATAGTCCACCACATCGCGTACCTCATGCCTTTTGACGACCTCCCCGGAAACGGGGCTGTAAGTTTTTCCTATCCGGGCGTAAAGCAAGCGGAGATAATCATAGATTTCCGTCATGGATCCCACCGTCGAACGCGCGTTGGAGGTGCTTACTTTTTGTTCGATTGCGATGGCCGGGCAGATCCCTTTGATATAATCCACCTCCGGTTTTTTCATCCGCATCAGGAACTGCCTGGCATAGGAGGACAGGCTTTCGACGTACCTCCTTTGCCCTTCTGCATAGAGGGTGTCCATGATGAGCGAGGATTTACCGGACCCCGACACCCCGGTCACCAGGACCAGCTTGCGTTTGGGGATCCATACATCGATATTGCGGAGGTTGTTGGACCTGGCGCCTTTGATATAGATGGAATGCCGGGTGTCTTCGGCCAGGGGAGGGGATATAGCCTCTTCCTCTTCTTTGGATCTGATTTTCAAAATGCCTTGCTTGTCAAAAAAACACCCAAAGATAAGGAGGAGGGCCTTTTTTTTCAGGTAAAATGGGAATCCGGACAGCAACGAATTGGGGAGAAAACGCCGCTTGCCGGGAATGTTAAAAAAACCAAAAAATTTTAAAAAAATCCAGCGCGCCCATAGGTGGAATATAATTTGATGTATATTTGGCCTTATTCACTGTTAAAAATCGCGCCTATTAGAGACATAACTTCTACACTATAATTTATTTAAAAACCAAAATTATTATAGTTATGCAAGTTATGTTGCTCTCTGATCAGGATTTGATTCAGCAATATCTCAACGGCAGTGAACAGGCCTTTGAAGTCCTGCTGAACCGGCACAAGACCAAAATCTTCACCTCCATCTACCTGTTTACCAGGGACCATGAAGTCGCCGAAGATATTTTCCAGGAAGTATTTATTAAGATCATCGACACCCTCAGAAAGGGTAAGTACAACCACGAAGGCAAATTCCTGCAATGGGCGCTTCGCATCTCATACAATATGTGTGTGGACCAGTTCCGCCGGTCCAAACGGCAGACCCAGGTTTCCCCCAGCGAGACCTTTGATGTCCTCAATGTGATCCAGGCGTCCGACGACAACATGGAACAAACCATGATCAAGTCGCAGGGCATCCACCGGATCCAGTCCCTGGTGGACCAACTTCCTCCCGAGCAGCGCGAAGTGGTCATCCTCCGCCACTATGCCGATATGAGCTTCAAGGAAATTTCCCAACTGACCCGCGTGAGCATCAACACGGCTCTGGGGAGGATGAGGTATGCCCTCATCAATCTCCGCCGGCTGATGGAAGAAAAGGTCGAACTGGTTTATTAATTCAAAAGGCATGGGGGCGGGGCCTGGGACAAGGGCCCTGCCCGATGCATCCACCTGCACGCTTCCCCTTTCTCTTGATCGACTCCGCCGTATTCTCTTTTAAAATTTTTACTTTTGCGCCCTAAAACGAATCGAAGGCATGGGTCGCATATTTGAAGTACGCAAGTCCAAGATGTTTGCCCGGTACGACCGGATGGCCAAGCAGTTTACTCGGATAGGCAAGGAGATCATCATCGCAGTCAAGGCCGGGGGGCCGGACCCGGATTCCAACGCGCAGTTGAGAAGATGCATCGCCAATGCCAAGTCCGTCAACATGCCCAAGGACCGCATCGAAGGGGCGATCAAAAGGGCGCTCGGCAAGGATACCGAAAATTACGACGAGGTCTTGTATGAAGGTTATGGACCGGGTGGGGTAGCCATCCTGGTCGAAGCGGCCACGGACAACAATACCCGCACCGTAGCCAATATCCGGAGCTATTTCAATAAAATGAACGGCAGCCTGGGCACCAGCGGTTCGGTCAGTTTTATGTTTAAAAAAATGGGGGTGTTCAAACTCCACCCCGCCGGCCTCAACCCGGAAGAACTCGAACTGGAACTGATAGACTTCGGCCTCGAAGAACTGGGTGAAGGCACGGGGGAAAACGAAGAGCCCATCCTTGTCCTCCGGGTCCCTTTTAATGAATTCGGCACCATGCAGAAAGCCCTGGAGGACCGGAAGCTCACCCCGATCTCTTCCGAGATGGAATGGATCCCCCTGAATACGACTTCCCTGGATGAGGAAAGGGCCGAAGAAGTGCTAAAACTGGTGGCAAAAATCGAGGAAGACGAAGACATCCAGAAAGTGTTTCACAATTTGGCCTGAGAACGGTTTTGAACCCATCGGAGAGCGGGACCAATAGCCGGGTCAAGATCCCAATTTAAATTTTCATAAATACGGGGCAAGGAAGCCCTGACTATCCGTGTCAAGGGGGGCAGATTTGGCCTGGAATTGATTTGGAATTTGTCGTGGATTCAAGGGAATCTCATTTGGAAGTGAATGCTAAAATGCCCTTTTCTGGGGTAAATCAATCAGATGATCAATTGGGTCTTTGCAAACTGGCACCAGGAAGGGTTTAACATGTTTCATGGATAGGTTTAACATATTAAAGCATAGAATCTATTATTTTACTTAGGTGAAACGGATATGAAATGAATACTCTATATTTTAAGGTTAGCCTAATATTCCCTTTATTTGGTTTGTCGTTCCTTGCAAACGCTCAACATTTTTACCTCGGCCTAGGTTATTCATCCATGGACCCAAAATCAAGTTTTCAGTCAAGGTATTATCGGGATGGGTACCCTCCAAAACTTGAATTTGAATATTCGATAAATGCAGGGTATGAAAAAAAATTTGGGAAAGTCCTCGGTCTCTCCCTGTATTTGGGATATGTGCACAATACGAATAAAAATGTCTTCTGGATTAGTCCAACGTATTTTCCGCAGATTGATCCCCGGAAGACCGTATTGAGGTACTCATTCAATAATATCAGTCATTTATTCTCGGCCGGAGCATCCGTCAATCTGGACCTCGTAAAAATCAAAAACAGCGCCTGGGGACTAGCGCCCTATTTTAGGACGAACTTCTTATTTAAGAAACAGACCCAACCGGTTGATTTTGATGGTTTTAAATTTACAACACATAAGTTTAAGCCTTTTAGTATGGAAGCCTATCCTTTATTGTTCTGCAGGATCGACCGTTTTCTGATTCAAGTGGGGGCCAGGATGTATTCTTTAAAATACTTTGATGAGGTCGTGGAGGTAAATTATTCCAACCCGAACCCGAAAGTGGACTTTAGGAATTCGTTTAAATGGATGGCCACTGTTTCTTACAGATTATAGAAAATTATACCGGAAGGAGATCCTCATCTTATTTTTGGACGATGTGCCAATACTATTTGATTTGATTCGAGTGGTTAGTGGCAGTCCAATCAGGCAATCTGGTGTCTGAAGTTTCCTGGTATAAACAGTAAATTTTTGACAGAAAATACCCCCTTGAGGCACCACGTCCTATACCTACGACCGTCTGGACCGCGAAGTGGTCAGGTCGGATCCCAACGGTTTCCGGATATTCACCAAATACGATATCTTAGGACGGGTGATCATATCGGGAAAACATACCACCAGCTCAAATCCAACTGGTTCGGAGCAGCTCTATGAAACGGCTTCCGGCTCGGGATATTTTTATACCTCATCGGCTTTCCCCACCTCTTCCATCGAGGTCTATACCGTCAATTATTACGATGATTACGATTGGGAAGACAACGGCAGCAATGATGCCACCTACCGGGGTGGCTATGCCGATTACTTATCCGCCAATTATCCCTGGGTAAAAGGCAAACTCACCCGGTCTAAAAACGGA
>JAKQHS010000048.1 GCA_029557915.1 Bacteroidota bacterium
TCCGTCAATACCCAGGCACTCCGGAGGCCCGTAAGTCAGTCGCTGCAGGGACCGGGTGCGCAAACCGCTGCCGGAGACATACTCGGCATTCAGGGTAAAGGGCAGGGTCCCGGTTGCTGCGGACGCCCCAAATAACACTTGCACCAACTGGATGGGCAAATACCCGGAGTCACCCCAGGAGAAAAGAATGCCTTTTGCTTTCCTGAAAAGGCCCTGGGGCAGGGAACCGGGCTTGCCATGGTTAAGAATGAGCAGATATTCTCCCTTAAGTTGTTCGAGTCCTTCGGACCAGGCGGTGAGCTCCGGCTGCCCCGCATCGGCCAGATTGATTTCGGCAAGGACCCAACCGGGGACCGGGCCCTTCATAGAGTCCAGGTCCTGTGGTCGAAGTGTCTTTACCGGAGCATATAATTTTATCGCATCTAAAATCTCGCTGCGATCCGGACCGGAGCTGATCAGGGTGAAGGTCCGGGTCAGGTCCTGGACCGGGATGGATTGCTGGTCATTTTTTAAAACCACCACCCTGGAAAGGGCATCTTCATAACTTTGCCTGATCGCGGGATCCGCCTGGTTGTAGGCGGTTTGATAAAAGGCCAGCACGATCAAGCATAACCGAAATACAAGCATGAAGCATTTTTTTGCGCTGAATTTACCATTTTTACATCAACTGAGTTCCGTCATGCATAAATGCCTCCTGTTTTGTTTTTTCATCGGATTTTGGATTATCCAGACGGGATGTTCAGCCGCTTATAAGTTGAAAAGGACCAGCCGGGCCATCACGGACAGCGTGCAGTACAATCCCATCTTCAGCAAACATTTTACGGGTTTTGTGCTCTATGATCCTGAGAAAGGGAAGGTGCTTGCAGATTTCAATGGCTCCCGGTATTTCACCCCGGCTTCCAATACCAAAATACTCACCCTGTACACCGCGCTATCCCTATTGCCCGACCCTCTGCCTTCGTTCAGATATCGCCGGTCAGGGGACAGCCTTTTTGTGCGCGGCATGGGTGACCCCAGCCTGCTCCACCCGCTGTGGCCCGATCATGAGGGGCTGAAATTATTGAAGACTTCAGGAAGTTTGTTCCTTACGGTAGTTGGGGGGATGGACCCGGCATTGGGACCGGGATGGGCCTGGGATGATTTTGCGGATGCATACCAGGCTGAAAAATCCCCATTCCCGGTTTATGGGAATCTGGCCCGGTTTTCTCCTTCCGTCCTGGGTGGGGGATATAGCGCTTTTCCTTCTTATTTCCAGTCCCGTTGGGTCCAGGCCGATACCACTGCAATGGCAGGGCAAGCCCGGAGGGGCTTCCTCCGGTCAACATTTGAAAATGAATTCATCCTTCCTCCGGCGGATACCTTCATCCTGAATATTCCTTTCAGGTCCGGTGCCGAAACCATTAAAAGCCTGTTGGCGGATACCTTGCATGTCCCGGTAAAATCGGGCTGGTCCCCGCCGGGTTTGTCCTGGAACACCGCTTATGGGGTGGATGCCGATTCGGTATATGCACGGATGATGAAAGTAAGCGACAATTTTATTGCGGAACAACTCATCCTGCTCTGCGGAGCTTACCGGTTTGATTCCCTAAGCACTTCCGCCGTAATTCAATATGCCCGGGACAGCCTTTTTCAGTCGGTTTCCCATCCGCTTCAATGGGTCGATGGCAGCGGTCTTTCCCGGTATAACCTGTTTACCCCCCGCAGCGTGGTAGAGGTGCTCGACCTGATCCGCAAGAAAATAAGCTGGGAGCGGATCACCCGGATTTTCCCCGCCGGCGGGGTTTCCGGCACCTTGGAAAAATGGTACCCGGGCGACGAGGGCCCCTATGTCTTTGCAAAAACCGGATCTCTTATGAATAACCACAGCCTTAGCGGTTATATCCGCACCCGGCAGGGCAGGGTACTCCTGTTTTCGTTTATGCATTCCAATTACACGGGCAGCGCCAATCCTATACGAAGGGAAATGCAGCGAATCCTGGAGGCCGTGAGGGACCGTTTTTGAAAGATAAAATTCCGGTCAATCCTCCTTTCCCTGCCAATCCTTTGTACTGTTTAGCAGGATGATATTGACGTTCATTTTGACCCTTTCCGGCTGCGGAACAGGCAGGTTGTGGTTGACCGCATTGATGTACTGGATCAGTTTCTGGGCGCTCAAACTGCCGAGTTCGAAGCCGCTGTGATGCATATGACTCATGCTGGGTATGGTGAAATGGGGAAGGTGGCCGTCGCTGATGGCGATCACCCCCAGCTGTTCAGGGATCCGGATGTTGAGCTGGTTGAGCGCCGGCATAGCTCCAAGCATGATCTCATCGGTCATCAGGGACAGGCCGTCCGGTTGTACCTCCTGCATCAGGGCAAAGGTGGAGGACCGGGCCTCCTCACTGTTATTGACAAAGCGGACCATTTGTTCCTGGTGTGGGAGACCCAGGTCCGTCAGCGCCTGCGCGAACCCCTTATACCGGAGATGGGTGATGAGCAGGTTGGCTTTTCCAAATACCCCGGCGATCCGGGTACAACCGGTTTTGAACAGGTGCTGGACCATCTGGTAGGAAACCCTGAAATCGTCAATGGTGATGCTGGTGTAGGCGGCATCTTCCTTCACTTTGTCGATGAGTATGACCGGGGTGGTGCCGGGTTCAAACCTCTGGAGGTGACTGAGATCCATGGTTTCCTTGGATACCGCAATAAGGACGCCGGCTACGTTCTGATCAAGGGCAATGTCAATGTTTTCTTTTTCATAATCCAGGCGGTCGTAAGTTGGCAGGATCATCAGGTTGTATCCTAAGGGATGCAGAACGGAATCTACCCCGTGGATTACGGAAGGATAAAAAAAGGAAGTGATCTCCGGCAGGATCAGGGCGATGGTTTTATTGGTTCCTCTCCGGAGTTGGAGGGCTGCAGGGCTGGGGCGGTAATGGAGGTCCTTGGCCACTTCCTGGATTTTTTGGGTGAGTTCCGGGCTGATGTCGGGATGGTTGTTCAGGGCGCGGGACACTGTGGAGGTACTCACGCCGAGCATTTTGGCCAGGTCTTTTATCGTTGTTTTTTTCAAAGTAGTGGATTAATGGATGAAATCGGTTACAATATCATGAATTATTAACAAATATATAAAAGTTACCAACAGCAAACGATTGCGGTAAGGATTGCGGGATAATTTTCAATCATTAATTGGTAATCGGGTATTAAAAACTGGAAGGAGTTGATAAATTTGATTCGTTTTAAGGTATTAATTGGGTAATGTGTTTTGTGTTTTTTAGGGGATAAATATTCCCTGAAAGCAAAATATATTATGAATTTGACCTGGGACAAAACCTGACGATATTCATCTTTCACAAAATTTAACTGGTTATGAAAAGACTATTCATGTGTTTTGCAAAGGTGGCTGCTGTATTGCTGTTTGTATTGGGCATGCACTCCTTCACTTTTGCACAGCGTACAGTGACCGGTACGGTTAAAGAAGCAGGCACGGGAGAACCCCTGATCGGGGCCAATGTGCTGATTCGGGGGACCAGTACGGGGACGATTACGGACGTAGATGGCAACTTCAGCCTGGAAGTGCCAGAAGGAAGCAATGTTCTCGAAATTTCTTACACGGGTTTTGGTACCGAAGTATTCACTTTGGATGGGGCCAACAATATTGAAGTGGTGCTCACCGCGGGAAAACTGCTCGAAGAAGTGGTCGTCACCGGATACGGCACCCAGAGGCAAAAAGAGATCACCTCTGCGGTAGCCTCCATCAAAGCGGAAGATTTTAATAAGGGATCGATCACCAGCCCGGCCCAGCTGCTCCAGGGCAAGGTCCCCGGCCTGATCATTGCCAAACCCAATGGCGACCCCAACGGCGGTTTTAATATTCGCCTGCGCGGTTTGTCTACGGTGGGCGGGAATACCGAACCCCTGATCATCATTGACGGGGTACCGGGCGCCAGCCTCAATACCGTGGATCCCATGGATATCGAGACCATGGACGTTTTGCGGGATGGTTCGGCGGCGGCCATTTACGGTACCCGCGGATCCAATGGGGTGATTCTGATCACTACCAAAAAAGGCAAGGAAGGCAGGACCGTGGTTGATTACAACGGCATTGCCTCGGTAGAATCCCTCGCCAAAGCGCCGAGCGTGATGACCTCCGATGAATATAAAAAAGCCGGTGGTATAGACCAGGGCAGCAGTACCGACTGGTTTGACGTGATCACCCGGAGCGCCCTCCAGCAACAACACAACCTCTCCCTTTCCGGCGGAGCAAGGGGTATGGGATACCGGGTTTCCTTTAACTACAAGGACATCCAGGGCATCCAGTTGAATACCGGGTTTAAACAACTCAACGGCAGGGTCAGCCTGAATCAAAAGGCCCTTAACGATAAACTCAATTTAGGCTTTGACCTGGCGGCCACAAACCGTAAACAGGACATTAATTTCCGGGATGCCTTCCGTTATGCCACCTATTTTAACCCCACGGCCCCGGTATACAATGCCGCCAATACGGTCAATGGCGGGTATTTTGAGCCCGGCGGATTCGATTATTTTAATCCCCTGGCCATCGTCGAACAAAATTCCAACACCGGTGAATTCACCAATGTCCTGGCTACCATCAGGGGCGAATATGAGTTTATCAAGGACCTGAAACTGAATGTGGCCTATACCTACGGCCGGGATAATGGACACAGCCAGCAGTATTTCAGTAAACAAAGCCAGTACGGAACCGGTTTGGGCCGCAACGGACTTGCCTCTCAGAATACCGGTTTTAACCTGAATGATTACCTGTCCACCACCCTGAAGTATAATTTTAATACCATTGGAGTGGATTGGTCGGTCCTCGGCGGATACGATTATCAGAAATTTACCGGGGAAGGATTTGCCGTTTCCGGGGGTAATTTCCTCACCGATTTTTTCACCAGCTACAACCTGGGTGCCGGCCTTGATTTCCCAAGGGGTTTGGGAAGCGTAAACAGCGGCAAAAGCAGCAACAAACTGATCGCCTTCTTCGGAAGGATCACGGCTAATATCAACGACACCTGGTTTGCCAATGCCACGGTGCGCAGGGAGGGATCTTCCCGTTTCGGCGCTAACAACAAATGGGGGGTTTTCCCCGCAGTCTCTGCTGGCGTGAATCTGACCAAATTGTTCGACCTTGGTCCGGTAAACAACCTGAAATTCAGGATTGGCTATGGAGTTACCGGCGCCAATATCAATCAGGATTATCTTTCGCTGTTCCGTTTCGGACCGACCGGAAACTTCTATTACAACGGGGCTTATGTACCTTCTTATGGACCCGTATCCAACCCCAATCCCGACCTGAAATGGGAGAAAAAGGGCGAGACCAATGTGGGCCTCGAGTTTGGAATCTGGGATTATAAGTTGACCGGTTCCATCGACGTATTCAACCGTAAAGTCAATGACCTCCTGTATAATTTCCCGGTCCCCGTGCCCCCGAATCCATTTGGGCGCACCTGGGCCAATGTAGGGGAATTGACCAGCTCGGGCCTGGAAGCCCTGGTCAACCTCAACGACCTCAAATTTGGCCAACTGAAATGGACTCCCAGCCTGAATGCCACCTTCTATCTGAATAATGAACTGGTCAGCCTTTCCGAAGGCGACCTCAAATTCGGCTCAGGAGGGATTCTCGACCTGGCCGGTGTAGGTTCCCCCGGTCAAAACAACTACACCATGATCCGGGTGGCCGAGGGTGAAAAAATCGGCCAGATCTACGGGCCCGTTTACGATGGGGTGGATGAAAACGGCAACCCGAAATTCAAGGACCTCAATAAGGATGGCAAGGTGGAATCCGCCGGCGCCGACCGGGAGGTTCTGGGCAACGGTTTACCCACCATGACCCTGGGTCTGAACAATACTTTGAGCCTGGGCAATTGGTCCCTGAACTTCTTCCTGAGAGGGGCATTTGGGCACAGCCTGGTCAACCAGTACCGGGTTTTCTACGAAGATTACAATGCGGGCTCCATCAAGAACTACAACCGGATCCTGACCAAACTTTCCGATCCGAAAATCAAAAACGCCCAATATTCAAGCATCCACGTGGAGAAGGCCGATTTCCTGCGGCTGGACAACATGCAGTTGGGTTACAGCCTGCCGGTAAAAGGGGCCTTTTCAAAAGCCTTTGTGTACGTAGCCAGCAACAACCTGTTTACCATATCCGGGTATACCGGGATCGATCCGGAAGTCCGTTTTGTGGATGATGAGGATGGCAACCCGCTCGCCCCGGGTATTGACCGCAGAACAAATTATTTTACCAGCCGTTCTTTCTCGCTGGGCTTAAACCTTGGTTTTTAATAAAAAAATATAAATCATAGCGATATGAACAAGATCTTAAAATATTCAAAAGCGCTGCTGATCGGGGTACTGATGCTGGGGTTCAACAATTCCTGCACCAACCTGGACGAGGAGTTGTACTCCACAGTGACCTTTGACAATTTCTTTAAATCCGACGAAGAGTTTATCTCCGCCCTGGGCGCGGCTTATTCTTCGCTCATCGGCATCATGGGCAGTCACAACGCCACC
>JAKQHS010000053.1 GCA_029557915.1 Bacteroidota bacterium
CGGATGCCAACCACCCAGCTTTTTCGGTTCCAGGAAAGGCTGTCGGTACCGGTGAGTTTGCTCTTGCTTTTACCGGACTCAAACTTATTATTGTCCGGATAAGAATCGATGTAGGTGCTGTCCGCCTGCATGATGAGCGTGTGGGGATGGAGTTTTATCCATTCTTCGAGCCTGCATTGTATGCTGAATACTTCGGGCAGCATGGATCCTTTGAGTTTGCCGGCAACGGCTTCCCCGTTGACCTGGCGCCACCAGCTTTTGGTGGTTTTGTCTTCGAGCATGGCGTTAAAATGGTCCATGCCCACCAAACGAAAGGTTTCCGGTTTCCCGTTGACCCGCGGCTCGTACACCCGGCCGGTCCTGCACACGGTGCAATAGGTCACCAGGACGGCTTTGCCTCCGACGGTATCGAGCAGTTGGTGGTGGTAACCCATGAACCGGACGGGGTAGGCTTTAGCTTCCCCCTGATGCGTAAGTCCAATGACCAGGCGGTTGGAATCTACTTCATTTTGGCTCGCGTTTTTAAAGATTACCCTGGATGGCTGGTAAAACATATGGTCGGCGGCCATGTTGAAATTAAACAAGTAAATAACCCCCAGGAGCGCTGCAAAGGGCAGTGCCATATGCCATTTTTTCTTCCAGTGGACATGCCGGAACCCCAACAGGATCAGTCCAGCAAACAAAGCGCGGAACAACCATCTCCAGGTGTATAAAAAATAAGCCAGATCCAGGCTGTTCATTTGCTGGCTGCCAGGCATGGGCATGATAAAATAGACGTTGGAACTTTCAAACAGGATCCAACCCGCCAAGCCAAGCCAAAATAATTTATTCATGAATGATTACTTGTAAAGGTCAAAGTCTATATATCCTTCTATTGCGCGTTGGGGCGCCCGGTTGACATAATACCCCCTGTCGGCGGGTGCCCAGGTTCCAAGACCATCCACATACCGGTTGAACATGCAGAATGCGGCGGCGATGAGAATGGTATCGTGGATTTCCCGGTCGGAAGCGCCGGCATGCCTGGCCGCATCCACCTGGTCCTGGCTTACGGATTTTCCGCCGGTTTGTACCTGGCCGGCTATGAATAAAAGCGCCTTTATTTTGGCAGGCAGAGCGGACGCGCCGAGGTTATCAAATATTTGATCGAGTTCACCAATGGGACATGCCAGGTAATGTCCCGCGAGCGCCTCATGGACCTGCTGACAAAAAAAACATTGGTTGAGCCAGGATACGTAAGCGCCGATTAACTCCCGCTCCCCCCGGCTCAGGGTATTGTGTTCATCGCGAAGCAGGACTTCCGCCAGTTCATTCAGGGGTTTGGCGGTATGAGGACTATATGCCATCAAACCGCGTATTCCCGGTAAATCATTTTTTAAATCTATGAAAGACATGGTCCGTGTTTGAGTTTATAAAAGTCGGATTACCCTTAAGTTCCATATCCATATTCTGCGAGATGTTGAGCCCTTGTTTTAAGGCTTTCGGGGGTGTCCCGGCTGGTCAGGCCCAGTCCATCAATATAACGGTTAAACATGCAGAACATGGACGCGATCAATATGGTATCGTGAATTTCCTGGTCTGTGCAACCCAAAGCTTTTGCTTTTGCTATTTGTTCAGGGGTCACTTTTTTCCCATTGCAGGTTACTTGCCGGGCGAGGGCAAGCAGGGCCTCCAACCTGGGTGATGCACCTGCCTTTTCCTTAATCATCCTAGCATAGTCCGCTTCATCCCAGCCAAGCAGATGGGAGGCAACGGCGCCATGGATGTTTTCACAGGCAGTACAATGATTGTGATGCGATACCCAAGCTGCAATGAGTTCCCTCTCACCTTTGTTCAGCCCCCGATCCTGGCGCATCATGGTTTGCATCAAGCCCTTCATTGCAGGTTCGATGGCAGGAAAATACGCGAGGAGGCTCCGGATTCCGGGAATGGATTCATCTAAGGGGATATAAGCCATGATTATTTTTGTTCAGGAACTACATAACCCTTTGTCGCCATCCGCTCCCCCATTTCCGCATAGACCTGAGAATCTTCTGGCGTCAGGGTTGCCAGGCCATCCACATACCGGTTGAACATGCAAAACGTAGCAGCGATCAGTACCGTATCGTGGATGTCCCGGTCTACGGCTCCGAAGGATCTGGCCAGGGCCACATCCTCCTCGGTCACGGTGCGGGCATCGGCTTGAACTTTGCCGGCAATGGAAAGCAGGGACTTCAATTTATCAGAAATCGGAGCAGACCTGTAATCGTGCAAGGCCAGGTCCACTGTGCCCGAGGCATCGGCGAAGAGGTATCTTGAGGCGGCGGCGTGACTTTTGCAACAAAATTCACATTCATTAAGGTAGGAGACGTAGGCTGCGATGAGTTCCCTTTCAGCTTCGCTCAGCGGGGATTCATGCCGCAGCAAGATCTGGACCAGCTCATAAAGGTATTTTCCCGATTCAGGATATTGCAGGGCCAGGCTGCGGATGCCGGGGATTCCTTCGGGAAGCGGGATATGAGGCATTATGTTTTTACAATTAAAGAAATTAAAGGAATTAAGATAATTAAATGGAAGCATCAGGGCACGGTTTGGGGAATGGGTAGCTGTCGCTCCGGTTCTGCCCTGGTAAAATAAACGGCGAGGAAGGCGATGACGAAAGTGATCGAGAATACCAGAAGGGCGTTGCCAAATCCTCCGAACAAGGTCACCAATGAACCTACAAAAAACACCGCGGTGGCCGTGAAAAACCGGCCGATATTAAAACACAGTCCGGTGGCCGCCGCGCGTATGGGACTTGGAAACAATTCGGGAATGTAATGGGATAGGGAGCCCTGGCTTATGCCAAAAAACAGGGCCAGCAAAACGGTTTCGGGATAGATGATCTCTGAAAACCGCGGATTGGTAAGAAACAAAATCAAACTTACCGCGGTCAGCCCGGTGAAAGCGAGGCTCAGGGTTTTGCGCGCACCCAGGACCCGTACGAGGAAACCGGAGAACAGGCCTCCGGTAATGCCCCCGATGCCCAACAACATCATGGTGAGCCCTCTTTCCCGGGTCCCCGCATATCCCTCAGGCAAGATGGATTGCACCCAGGTAGGCATCCAGGAAAACAGTCCCCAGAGCCCAATGAGTACCGAACCAAAGATCAATATGCCCGATATCAGGTTATAGCGTACCGGTGGATGGAGCAGCGCTTTGAGTTTTGTACCCTGTGACGCTGACCGGTTCCAGGTAGCCGGTTCCTTAAGGAACAGGATCATCAATGTCGCGACCAGGATCGGGATCAGGCCAAGCCAGAAAGCCCTGCGCCATATTTCAAAAAGAATATTGAGCCCTCCCGTAGCCACAATGCCTACGGGAAAAGAAACGGAAAGAATGCCCTGGATCACCGCCCGGCTTTTTTCCGGCCAGGTTTCCGAGATCATGACCGTGGATAAAACCAGAGTACCCCCAACGCCTAAACCGGCCAGAATTCTGTAAAACATCATCAGTCGCCAATCGTGCACAAAAACGATCAGCAGGGTAGCTGCTCCGTATAAAGCGGTGGAGAGCGCAAGGATCTTTTTTCTTCCAAACCGGTCGCCAAGCAAACCCATCAGAATGCCTCCGGCCATCCAGCCATACAGGAAAAAGGCATTTACAAAGGCGCCCAGGGTTCCCAACTCCTGTTCCGGGACCCGGTAGCCTTTCAGGTCGTTTACGATCACTGGAAGGTAAACGGAAACGAGGGTGGAAACCGTGCCGGCAAAGAGGTATGCGATCAGGCTAAGGCCAAGGGTCCATTGGTGTTGGGCAGAAATTTTTTTCATGGCCGGATCAACGCATCAACTCATCGAAGGTAAGGCTTAAGTAATAGATCCCTCCTACCGCCGGGGACCCGTAAGCCTGTACGATGTATTGATTGGTTATATTGCTGGCACCCAGCTTCACCGTGGTTTTGAGCGATGGCAGTTTGTAACTGACCTGCGCATCCAGCAGGCTGTAGGCATCGACCCTTCCCGGGATCAGGCCGGTGAAGGTACCATACCAGTCGAATGCGTTCTGCCAGTGCCAGGCAACGCTGAAGCCCAATTTACTGGTCAAGGCGGGATTGCTGAACGTCAAATTGGTCTTCCATTCCGGGGTATTGAAGGCCGGGATATTATTCGGGTCCGCATTGAGCAAATTGAAATCCGACCAGGTCACGTTTCCCATCAGGCGGTAATTTTTGGGTAAAAAGTAGGTGAGTCCGGAAGTAAGGCCCTGGACCGTAACCTCATCCGCTGCATTGGTATACAACTGAAAAGCCTGGATTTTACCATTAAGGATATCCGCAGCGGCCGCCGGATTAATTGATCCGTTGGCCAGTACATCATGGTCAGGCCGGATGACGACCGTATTGATCAGGAAGTCCCGGTAACGGCTGTTATAATAACCCAGGTCGATCAGCAGGCGCTGATTCAGCAGAAATTTATAACCCAGGTCAATGCTGCTCACGCGTTCAGGCTGGATATAGGGGACATTGGATTTGACCAATTTGTCTTTGTTGTTTGCGAGCGCCTGGGGGAAGGGGACCCCTTGTGCGATTTGTGCACCGAATCCACTGCCAAAGGCGCCGACCGAGGCGGCAGTAAAAGAGTTTTCGTAAGCATTGAGGCCCGCCGCGTTTACGGGAGCACCGCCCAGGATGATGATGGGCCCTACATTCAGTTTGATATACTGGTCTCCAATGGTAGGATTCCGGAATCCGGTTTGATAGGAGATGCGGAAGTGGTTGTTCCCGTTAAAGGAGTATACCGCCGAGGCCCTGGGCGTCAGTCGGCCATCAAAATTTTCATTTTTGTCGTAACGTCCTGAAACAATCAGCCGGAGCCGGTCTTTCAGCAGGTTTTTGGAAAGCTGGACGAAAGCCCCGATTTCGTCATTGGTCAGGTTTTTATTCTTATCGTCAAAGAGGGTGCCTTCGGTATTCAGGTCATAAATCCTGTAATTGGCGCCAACCTGGAGTTCAAATGCATTGGCCAACAAATGGCTGAAATCATACATGCCCTCAGCATGTTTGATCCCGCATTTGCTGAGGATGCCGGCGCCTTGCAGTCCCTGGGTATTGATCAGCCGGTCCCGGGCACTCTCGAAAGCGGAGGTACCCGGCAAAAAGCGGCCGTTGTCGGCAAAAGCCCGGGCTGCAAGATGGTTGTTGGATTCCGTTCCGTTGACCTGGCCTTTATAGGCCGCCGCATAACGCTGGAACCAGGTGGCATCCGCATTCGCCGGGCTGACGGTGGCTCCCGACAGGTCTTTTACCCAGCTTCGGTTGATGAGCTGTCCCAAAGAACGGGTATTGTATGAATCCTGGGAATTTTCCCGGGTGGAGTACGCTTTGAGATAAAAGTGACTGCCTTTCAACTCCAGGCGGTGCTGGACCAGGTTGAAGCCATTGATCACAAAACGGCTGCTGCCGGTGTATTGGGCTACGCCCCGGTTGAAATTCCCCTGGTAGAGGGCTTCCAGTTGATCAGAAATGCGATAGTGCAGGGCACCGTTGAACTTCAGGCTGGAGACGTCGTAGTTTGCGAGGTCCTTTTCCTCATATCCGGTACGGGATACCCGGCCTATGCCTTCAATGGTTTGGGCTACTTCGTCCCCATAAATATTCAGCGCATTCCTGCCGGGATTATTCGGGCCCCTGCTGCCTTCGGGAGTGTTGGGGTCAATGTCCGTATAGTCGTTTGCATACCAGTCGGTGCCGGCGAGGTAGGAGGCATTCAGTTTGAGGGCGAATTTGTTATTCCAGGCTTTGGCATAGCGGATACCCAGGTCATAAAAGGGTTTCGCCCCTTCACCGGTGCCGTCGCTGATATGGTTTAAGCCCGCTTTGGTTTGGACGCTGAGTCCCTGGAAGTCGAAGGGGCTCTTGGTTTGGATATGCAACATTCCGTTGAAAGCTACCGGACCATAGAGTGCTGAGGCGGCCCCGGGAATCAGTTCCACGCTGGACACATCCAGGTCATGCGGGCCGAAGAGGTTACCCATGGCGAATCCAAGGCCGGCGGACTGATTGTCCATCCCGTCCACCAATTGGAGAAAGCGCCCGTTGCCCGTATGATTAAAGCCCCGGGTATTGATCTGCTTGAATGTCAGGCTTGAGGTCACCAGGTCCAGTGATTTGAGATTGACCAGGGCATCGTAAAAGTTGGCCGATGGGGTTTGTTGAACGGAACGAAGGTCCATTTTTTCAATGGCCACGGGGGACCGGAGCAACCGTTCTTCAATCCTGGATGCAGAGACCACGATCTGGTTGAGTTCTTCAATGGTTGATCTCATGACGATTTCCACGGGTCCAGGCTGGCTCACGTTGATTTCCATGGATTCATAACCAACCAGGGAAGTGACGAGGGTAAGCGGCAAAGACTCCGAAGTACGGATTGAAAACATCCCTTGCGCATCGGTATAAGTACCTTCGGCACTGCCTTTGATGGCAACCGCGACTCCTTCGAGTCCTTTTTTAGTCTGGGCGTCCACGACCTTACCGGTAATATTCTGTCCAATAAGGACATTGGTGATTAAAAGCAGGGTAAAAAGCAACAGGTTTTTCATAAATAGGTTTATCTGAAATTTTTAATTATAAATCTTTGGAGGATTCGGACCCGGATTTTTTCTTCAGATGATCATAACCGCCGGGAAGGCGCACATATCCGATGGTGGTAATGCGTTCTCCCAGTTGTTTAAAATATTCCGGATGGGATGGCAAGCCGGTGGCCAGGCCATCGACATATTTATTGTACAGGCAGAAAAGTCCTGCCAAAAGGACCGTATCGTGGATCTCCTGGTCGCTGGCGCCGGCCTGCCTGGCCTGGGCGATGGCGGCGCTATCCACTTTTTTACCGCTTACCTGAACCAGGGCGGCAATATGCAACAGGGCTTTTAATTTTTCCCTGACCGGAGCTTGCGGGTAGTTTTCAATGACCTGCCTGCAGCTTTCCGCTTCACCGAGCAGGATATCGGCGGCGGTAGTGTGAGCCTGGGTGCAGAAAACACATTGATTGCGCGAGGAGACCAGGGAGGCGATCAGTTCCCGCTCTCCTGCAGACAAGCTGGAACTGCCTCTCAGCAGGAATTGGGTCAATGCACGGATGGGAGCTGCAGTGTCTTTGCGATATTCCAGCAATCCGGTGATGCCGGGCAAATGTTCTTCTACTGGAATATGGGGCACTGGGGCTTGTTTTAAAAAATTAAGAATTAAGAATTAAGAATTAAGAATGACGTGTGCTGGCGGGAGCCGGCGGGAGCCGGTTTCGGCAAAATAATGACCTTTGAATCCTGTGGAAGGAATCCAACACAATCTGAGCAGCAGCTCATTTGAAAATAAACTGCTGCCAGCTGTGGAACATTTGTATGAAAGACTATTGTTTTAAGGTCATTACGGCTTCTCTTTAGAAGCGGTAGGAATAAGTTGCTGAAATAAAATTATCCGCGAAAGCGGCGTCGCCGTGCCTCAGGCCCAGGGGGTCCTGCTGGTCTTGCCAGGATTTGATCCGGTTTCTTTCTACGGCGATAGGCAGGTTGAAGGCAAAGGTATGGCGCCCGGTCATCCAGAAAATTCCGGGTTCTACCGAAATAATATAACCCGGTCTCCGGAATCCTTCGCTATCGCCGATCAGGTCAATCGCAGGCAGTCCTTCGATGCGTCCGCCCAGGCTGACGGCAATACCTTGTTTTGGAAGTATCGAATAATTCAGTCCGAGCCGGGCCGCATATTGGTCGGCCACGGAGAAACCGGTGAGCGGGTTAATATTCCTGGGACTGAATAAATAAAAACCATTGTAATACAGGGAAGTATTGTTAAACAAAGCCTGGTAACCCTGCATTTCCACATTAAATCCCCAGCTTCCGTCACCAACCTGCATGGACTGATCCACCGTTTTATACTGCAGGTATTCTTTTCCGTTTTTATCCAGTTTATGAAAATTATCTTTTGCATTCGGGTTCCCGGTCGGCGCTTTGACGCCCAGTCCAACCGCGACATTACCATTCATGCTTTTTTGGGGATGAAATATCCAATAGGTAGCGGTCAGCCGGATATCCCCGATGCCTGAAGAATAGGTTGAAAACCGGCTGCGGTTCGGGTTGGCCGATTCTGCATTTCCATAGTGCTCATACAGTGAGGACCTGGCGTTGTCGTTATAAGGGACATTGAGTGCAAAACTGAAGCGGTCATTCAAGGCAAAGGTCAGGCCGAAATCAAAGGAATGCGCATTATTGATGACCTGGGTATTTTGTTCGACCCGGTGGGTTTGCTCCACCGTACCCACAAAATGTTTATACGAATGCAGGTACCGGTAACCGGCAACAAACTGGAACTGCCCCTTATTCATTGCGGTATTGGTATTGTTGATCCCGCCCGTGGCGCAAGACATATGCCGCACCGCGATGCATCCCTGGGCCTGAAGAGCATCATGCCCAACGAGGACGGACAGGAGAGATAAGGTAAGGATGGTTGAATATTTTTTCATTTCCTGTTGGTTTAATGGAAAAATAAATTAAAGTCCTGAACCGTCGGTCTGACCGCGTTGGACCGCGTATCCACCGATGGTTTTGCCATGGGCTACACCCATTTCGCAATCCACGCGGTAGTGGATCAGCCCATAGATCCTCGAATTCGAGGCTTCCAGGGCCATGGCTTCAAACTCATTTTTTCTTTCCGGAAAAATATAGGACAACACGGTCGCACCGGCGGAAGAAAAAGTGGAATGGCCCGAGGTATAGGATGGGAAATTGGGCAGACCTACTGATGTTTTAACACCAAACTGCTGAGGCCTGGGAGTAAAATAATAGTGTTTCGCATCCCAGCAGGCAATGCCTGCGTCCATTTCTGCAGTACCCAGCAATGCCAGGGTCCGGGCCATGCGTACTTCACTGTATTTGGCATCTTTACCGGCCTCCGCCCCAATCCGGTGCCAATGGGCAGGGGGGGTGTAGGAGCCGGCTCCATCTGCCCAGAAATTGGCGATCCGGGCTTGTTCACGGGTTTGATTTTTTTGAATACCCTGAAGTTCTTTCAGGTCTTTTTCAAATTCAGGCGTGCCCACGATCCAGGGTTTGGGTGGTCTCATAGCAATCATGGTCTCCTTGCTGAAATTCCAGGTTGCCACCTCCCCATAGGTAGGCAGCATCGTCGGCCGAAGAGGGCTCTCCTGGCTTTTCCAGGGTTCAATAATCCCGATTGACTTGGCGGTCTCAATCATTGCGGGAGTCCTGGACTGGTTGTTTGCCGCGGACATACCATCGGTTTTGGCTTTCGCCATGACCCTGGCTGCAACAGCTTTGCCTAAGGCATCGCCTGCTGTAATATCACTGGGTGTACTCATAGCAGCCCATATCATTGCATTTTTATTTTCTGCCAGTTTGCCGTCCAGATAGGGAACTTCGCCGGGGAACATAGCGATCAGTACGGTATAGGAAGCGGCTGCCACCACAGCTGCTTCAGATGGATAAGAAGGAAGGTCTGAGGCCGGAAGAAGGGGTTTGATGCCTGAATCGATTTTGTAGGGAGCCTTGCGGTTGAACTTGTATTTATAATTCCAGGCCGTGACCAGGGCATCGAACTGGGCTACGGACAGATAGGCCAGGGCGCGGGCGGCATAAGGGGGATTTGCAAATGGGAATTTTGGATCTTTGAGCGGATTCGCTGCATCCGGAACGGGGTATTTCCCTTCGGCGTTGGAGGCGGGCGGAAGATTGTACCTGGCGCTGAGTTCCCGGGCTATTTCATTCCACCGGTAAACGGCCCCGGCTCCCCAGTGTTCGACAGCAGCCCTGTTTTCTGGAGTCACTCTTGGGGCAATATAATTTTTCAGTGAATCCAATTCCTTGAGATATGCCGGATCGGTCACCGGTTTGGGTTCGGGTACCACGATATCGCTGACGCTGGATAAAATATAAGGCTTCCATTGGCCTGCGTTTTCGTCGAGGCTGGAGACCGCATAAGGTTCCAGAAGCGGATTTTGGATATCCTTGTCACAGGCGACTATGAATGCTCCCACCAAGGCGATCACTGGAAAAAGTTTCATTTTCATATCCCCGGATTTGAAATGGATTTATTGGATAAGTTAATTAGAGGATTTTTTAATGGAGAACTGGTAAAGGATACCCGCCATCAGGCTGGTCGTTTGTCCAACATTTCTACCGCTGGTAGTATAAGCATATCGGGCATTGACGCCGAAATGGCCTGGCTGGAATTTGACATATGCGCCGATGTTGGTGGCTTCCATATCATTCGTCGGATAAGGGGCGTCGTTCCTTCGGATATGATCCCCCCCAACGCAATCAAATCTTTCCAGGAACAAAGTGGCCTGAAGGGAGTTTTTCAGGTATCCGATATTGATGCCTCCATCCGTGGCATTGGGTATGGCCAGCTCATCGCTATTATATATTTTGTCGTTGGCCTGGTAAGAATCCCGGTCCGTCCTGACGTTGGACCTTGCGGTGTAAGCTCCATGAGCCGTAAAATAAATTCCCGATTTATGCAGGTAATTGAAGACCAATCGGGCCGAGGCCGTGGCGGAATGCAAGCCAATGGACATGGGAAGGAAGTCAGGAACATAGTTGCTCACCGGTATGGATCCTCCCAAAGTGCCATGGAGGGACAGGCCCTCGTTATTGAATAATTTGTATTTCAAAGCCGCAGAAAAATCCTGGAGGCCTTTTTGTCCAAGGAGGTTGCCGGCGCTGTTGCGGGTACTCACATAGGGGAGGCCTACCAGGAGATTGAGTTTGTCCGTGATGCCGGCAGCGGCCATCAACGCAAAGCTTTGGGTGGTATTGGTGCCGATATTCAGATTCTGCCTTTTCAGAGTATTTTCCCAATAGGTATCCCAACTGTTGTGGCCGTAAGCGGCCACTATGCAGATCGCATTTTTATCCATATAGATGGCATCGTTCGGCTGCTGGGCCGAAAGGAAAGCAGGGAATAGAAGTACCCGGAATAAAAGAACTGCAGCAAATATCCTGGTCATAAAATATTTTAGATTCATTGAAAACATACAGCAAGCGGGAGTCCGGAAAGGGAAAAAGGGGAAAAACAGGAGTGGTGGGCTCGCCGTTTTTTCCCCTTTAAAAGACTCTTAAAAAACTTATTGTATTGAAAATATAAAGGAAGATCAAAGGTGCTTATGGATCCGCCGGCTTCACTTTTAAGGGAAATGCCCCATCTTTGTGAAGGCATTAACGAAACCGGTGAGAGAGCGGCCAATATCATTTCAGCTGTCGTTGGAGCCTCAAAGCTATCCAGGGATGTCTTTCGATCAGGCCCGATTGGACGAACTCCCCTCCGGAAAGGGTAAAACCGGCAAAAAAAAGGGTAAAAGGGCCATGTCCCGGTTGAATCCGGCCGTTATCATTGATATTAAACCATATAAGGATGGGTCTTAAATGTCTGATCATCGACGATGACCCCCTGATCGGGGACCTCCTGAAACATTTTTGCACCAAATCCGGTCTGGTGGATTATTGTATTCTTTCCGCGACCGCGACGGATGGTTTGCGCCTGATGGCCGGGGGGGAGATCGACCTGGTCTTCCTGGATTACAACCTGCCGGATATGAATGGCCAGAATTTCCTGGAGCTGAAAAAAAGTCGTTTGCCGGTCATCATGGTGACCTCTGATGAAGCCTTTGCTGCCCGTAGTTATAATTATGAGGATGTGGTGGATTACCTGGTGAAACCCCTTTCCTACGACCGTTTCCTAAAGGCGATGCAGCGGGTCACCGGGCGTCAGTCAGCCATTCCGGAAAGTCCTGGCCCCGTCACCGATGTTTTTTTTGCCAAAGACGGCAATAAAAATGTCCGCATCAAACTGAGTGAAGTGCTTTTTATCAAATCGGAGGATAATTATGTCGCTTTTGTTTTCCCGGAATCCCAGACCCTTTCCCTTTTTACTTTGAAAGACCTCGAAGCCAAACTGCCCCGCAATTTTAAAAGGGTACACCGCTCCTATATCGTCAATATGGACCGGATCGATTACCTCACCCCTGAAGAGATCGTGCTGGGGGATAAAAAAGTGCCCATTGGGGAAAAATACCGGAGTGACCTGGAGGCCAGCCTCAATGCGTTGTGAGGATGGAAGGCAGGTGATGCAGCTGGTATTCAAACTCTTGCCGTGTCTTGTCCATTAGGGATGATAAAATGATCGTGTTTTCCCTGGCCTCCGCCGGCGAAACTGAAAACTGTTCCTGGATCTGTTCCAGGACTTTGAGCAAATGGTGCAGTCGAAATCTCCGCAAGGTGGTGATGATTTTATGGAAAACCTGGTCAAAGGCCTCCTTGTCCCGGGCGTTCAGGCACTGGATCAATTGGCCCTGCATGGTCTTCCATTCCTCAATGAGGATTTTCAGGGCATGGGAGATCAGGGCTTCCTCGTGATCATAGTCGTTAAAAAAATCTTCCATCCAGGGCGGGGGACTGTGCGCATTATCCCAGGCTTTTTGGATTTGGGCCAGCAAGGCTGATGAAGAGATGGGTTTTTGAAGAACCAGGTCCACTCCCTGCATGCCGGATTCCCCAAGCCGGCTTTGAACATCGATCCCGCTGAGTATGATCAGCACGCCGTGTTCCGATTTAAGGCGGGCCAGGCGGGGCAGGGACCGGATCATATTGCCGGAGGACATCATAAAATCGGCAATGATCAGGTCAAACCTCCGGCCCGTGGGCAAGGTATCCAGTTCCCCCGGCTCTCCAATGCAAACCAGGTCCTTCTCCAAAGTCCTGAAGACCTGACGGAAAAAATAAATAATCTGTGGGTCATCGTCCATGCACAATACCTGGGTGATCCCGGGGGGCAATCCCCTGTTAGAGGAATGGCCTGCAAGCGATGTGGCTGCCGGAGGGGTCACCGGAAGTTCAAGGCTGAATGAAAACCTGGAGCCTTTTTGGATCTCCGATTCCACTTCGAGTTCAGAATGAAACAATTCCAGCAACTGAATCACGATGGGCAGACCCAATCCCGCACCGGAAAGGTGAGTATTCAGTTCGGTGGCATCCCTTGAATAAAAGCGTTTTTTAATCTTGTCCAGTTCATCCGGAGGAATGCCGGTGCCATTATCGGTAACGGTAAACCGCAGGGACATGGCCTGGTCCCCGGCATTAGCCTCTACATCCAGCACGACCTTTCCGCCGGGATTGGTAAATTTTATTGCATTGACCAAAAGGTTGTTCAGGATCTGGCTGAGCCGCAGGGGGTCCACCCGGAACAAGGTCCCTTTGAGGCCGGGAGGAACATGGGACTCAAGGGAAATATTCCTGGACTGGGCCAGGAATAAATGGCTTCGCGTGATCTCCGACAACAGGTCAGCCAGGTCTGTATCCTGGGCCTGGAGCCGTATTTGGCCGATTCTCAGCTTGGAAAAATCAAGGATATCGTTGACCAGCGACAAGAGCTGCCGGGAGCTGAAGCGGATGGTTTTGATCACGGTCTCCTGGTCGGGCCTGGGGTGGTTGGTTTCGAGGATATTGGTCATACCCAGGATACTCTGGAGGGGATTCCGGATTTCATGGCTCATGTTTTCCAGGAATTCTTCCTTTGATTTATTGGCTTTCACCGCAGCTTCCCGCGACATCTCCAGTTCCTTCACGTTGTTGCGTATGGTTCCGGCCATGTTCGAAAAGGCCTTGGCCAGTTCCCCGATCTCATCGGTCTGCCGGATGAGCAGTTTGCTTTCTGAATAATCTTCTGAAAACTTCACCATGGACCGGGTGATTTTTTTTAATTCGCGGGACTGCCTCCTCATCCAGAGAAAGGCGATCACCAGGAATAAAAAAGTGATGGCAAAGGTGAGCGCCATCATGTTTTTTTTCCAGGATTTGAAGGGGTAAAGGATGGCGCTTTCCGGCGCGCTGAGGGCAATAAACAATTTATAGTCCGTCTTGGGGTGGAGCAGGGTGTAAAACTCGGTGACTTCTTTTTCCCGGGACACCATACTATCCGTCTCAGGCAGCCTGGTAAATACCGGATCCAACGCGTTGAGGTCAGCAAACCAATGTTTTAAGTTGGGCGGCTTGCCGAATTCAAATCCGAAACATTCCGCTTCATCCGGATGGACCAGGAAATAACCCGAATTGTTGAAAATATAGAGGTCTTCGTAGAGTCCGGTCGCTTTTTTGAGGTCTCCGAACAGGGCGTCGAGATCGGTATTGATGATGACGATGCCAAAGGCACGGCCCTCCTTATACACCGGCCCGGCTATCCTGAGGGTGGGGATGTAGGGGAAATCGATTTTACCGTGCTCCCGGTTGAGGTCGATTTCGGAAAAATAAATGCTGTTTTCCGCCTGTCGGATGGTTTCCGTAAAATAGCTACGGTCCCCCTTTTCCTGTAGCTCTGCTTCGGCAAGGATTTTTCCTTGGCGCCCGTCCCGGTCCACCCGTACCAGTTCTTTCCCATTGTTGGCCACTCCGATAAACCGGACCTGGAAATAGGCAGGCCTGGATTCCAGGAGGGCTTTGAATTCATCTCCCAGTTTATCCGCCAGATTTTTCCTTTGACTTTCCGGAGCCTTCAGGTATTCCTGGATAAGTGGATTATTTTGCAGAAACCGCACATCCCTCCCGATGTAGTCAAAGTGCCCCGTCATTCTTGCAGCCATGTCCCGCACTTCATTGCGGATCTGGGTCTTGGAGGAAGACAGGATCAGCGCCGCGCTCAAGCGGTAAATCGAATATCCAATGAGCGAAGAAGAAAATATCAGGAGGATGAGGTAAATGAACGCATTCTTGACCGCCAGGGAGGGATGCCGGTTTAAGAATGAAGGGAACATCGGGCAAAGGTATGGGTGGATGGTGGTTGGTGGATGGTGGATGGCAATCAGTCCCACCATTCATTGCCCACCAAACCCCCTTATTGATTCTTGTAAAACTTATCCAACAACAGATACCGGCCATCATCCTTGGCGGGAACGGACCTGGATTCGGTGTCGAGGATCATGACCGGCGGCATGGGATCATTGGGAGAAGCGGCGGGCCATTCGGGCAGCTTTGCACCATTGGGATTGCCGGTGAGGATAAAGTTGGCAAAGTAATTCTGCATGGTTTCCGAAACTTTATAATCATCGCTGGTCCAGGCGTATTCTTTGACCAGGTGGAGGTTGCCCATACAGTACTCGATTTCACAGGCATGAGGGGCGCCAATGGCCGGAGGCGGGGGAGGGGCAGGCTGGTCGCTGCGGGTAGTCCCTCCGGCAAGGCCCGGGCTAAGGGATTTGTCAACGAGGGGTGGGCGCAGTTTGCTGTAGAGATAGCGGTAAACCGGCTGGCTGCTGTGTTTCCGGTGGAGGTCAAACCATTTCCAGGTGCTGTAGGCAATAAAGCGGTCCGAGGCCAGGGCGGTGGCGGAGTATTCCACCTCTTTCGCAGTGCTGTGCGGGTAAAGTTTCAAAATTTCATCCGCATCATCGGGAAAGGCCGCTTTGACCTTGGTGATAAAATTTTCGCTGGTGTAGGGAGAACCCTGCATAAAAGCCCCGCCCGGGATCTCGGCGGAGTTCCAGCCCAGCAGGAGTGGTATCTTGGCCTGTTCGCCGGCCCTGAATATTTCGGGGATGGTCTTGGGATAAAAATAACCGTCGATTACGGTGGGGAAACCGAAACGCCGGGCTTCCTGGTAAATCTCGTAAACCTCGCGCGTACTCAGTGCGCGGAGGGAGGCCAGGCTTGGATAACCCGCATTCTTGGCAAAGTCAGCTCCTTCTTTCTCAGCCTGGGCGAGTGGGACCGGGGCGAGGGTTGGGAAAATACCGGCGCCGCTCTCGCCGATCGCGCCGGCTATCAGGTTTCGGGACAGGGGCGAAACCATCTGGGCGCTGACCGAGATCGATCCGGCGGATTCCCCTGCAATGGTTACTTTTTTGGGATCTCCCCCGAAGGCGGCTATGTTTTTTTGGACCCAGGCCAGGGCGGCGTGCTGGTCCAGCAGGCCGTAATTGCCGGAAGCCTTATAGGGTGATTCGGCGCTCAGTTCGGGGTGGGCCAGGAAACCGAAGATATTGAGCCGGTAATTGGTGGTCACGACCACCATGCCTTTCTGGGCCATGCTGGCTCCATCGTACCGCGGTTCCGAAGCGTCACCGGCCACAAAACCCCCTCCATAGAAATAGACCAGTACGGGGAGGCCTTTGGTGTTCCGTTTGGCCGGGGTCCACACATTCAGGTAGAGGCAGTCTTCGCTCAGGCCGTCAGAGCGGGACATCATATCCCCGAAGACAATGCCCTGTACCGGCCTGGGTCCGAATTTTTTGGTTTGTTTTACCCCGGTCCAGTTGACCAGGGGCTGCGGGGCTTTCCACCGGAGGGTGCCCACCGGAGGTTTGGCAAAAGGGATCCCGAAATATTGCTGGAGGCCGGTTTTGGTGTCGTAATTCCCTTCGATGATCCCGTTGGCGATTTTTGTACGCACGGGGAAACTGTTGTTGTCCTGGGCGTGCAGGGAGATCATTAAAAGGCAAGAAAAGGTTAAGAAAAAATGCTTCATGTTAAGGCGGTATTAAATGGATTTGGATGTAAAAATAGGGATCTCATCCCGGATCTGTATTTTAATGCATTTCGTCGATTAATCCATCCATTTCATGCTTTTGAGCCAACCTTTCCACAAAGCCCCCTGTCTTTAAGGGCATACTATAACATATTGGAGAAAATGATAAAGTACGTAGTGATTTTGATTGGCCTGATGTTTCCGGTGGCTTGTTCGCAATCGGTGGTGGAGTCGGCGGAAAACGATTTGATTACCAAGAAAGGGTTGCTCCTCAACCAGCTTGCTGTAGACGGCTGCAGCTGGCATTTTGCGGTGGCCATGGGGGACGAATGGGGCCAGTATCTGGCCAGCGACCAGAGCAATGACCTGGTCTATCCCTTGATCGAAAAAGCCATGACCCTTACGGGGACCTATAGCATAGGGGTGGAGATCACTTTCCGCCTGACCGGACGGAAAAAGGAGGTCGAATGCGGCTGGGGCAAGCATTTGAGCATGGATGAGATCGAGGTGGTGCAGATCCGGGAAGTTTGAGCACGCGGAGTACTGAGGGCGCACGGAGTACGGAGGTCGCACGGAGTACACGGGGTGCACGGAGGATTTAATAAATAGGCATCCAAAAGTTGAGACCCCGTTTTTGTCGGCATTTTTGGCAATGTATGACATATTCATTGGCGATCCATGCCTTGTGGTCGCCTGTATCCGTTCAGGGGCATATTTAAGTGAATGGCCTATCGCTTCAGTTTTCAGTACGGATATTGAATCCTGAGCCCATACTCCGTCAAAATTCAATAAACGAAATATAAATGGGCTTGTCCCCCAGGCTCATTCAGGTAATCCCCGATGCTTTAAAGTCCCGGATTGGAAGACGGTCAGTTTATGCTTTTTATTCAGAGCTTACCTGTACCTCTTTAAACATGAAGGGATGGTCACTAAGCCTCAGGGTCTTTCCGCTGGCGGTGGTCACCTTCCTTAGTATGACTTCCCTGGTTTTGACATAGGGAAAGGACTCCCGATAGGAATCATCGGTCATTTGCGGATTAAAATTTGCGAAAAGGGCAGGTCCCCGGTAATCCTCCGGATGACTGGAGTCGTCGATATGGAGATTTTCAATGGTGATTCGCTCCGGCATATAACAAGTGTAGCCGAAATCATGCTGACCGGAATAGGACCCGCTGATCAGGACGGCCCGGCTTGGCCTGCCTCCTTCAGGTACAAAAAGGCAGTTTCGGATGAAGATTTCTCCCTGCCAGGTACTGCCGTAGTCGGAGCGGAGGTTCACGATACTCCTTCCCCGGATGGTGCAGTTCTCCACAGTTAGGATCCCGCTGCCAATGGCATTGATTCCCATGTGTCCCAGGGTGGAGTTGCGGATGGTGGCATTGGCAACCCCCTTGTGGGCATCGAAGCGGGATAAGGTGCAGCGGTCATACAGGAGATTCTTGCAGTAGTTGGAACCCATTATTCCCCAATAGGTTCGGTCGTCGATGTCATTGGTCTGGCTGCAGTTTTTGAAGGAGACATGAAGGGCGCGGTTGACCAAAATATCGTAACTGCCCATGGAAACCGGCTCCCCTGCGGCGCCGATGGTACGGTAGGTTTTATGCCCGGTCAAAATGGTATTCTGCACCGTAACGTAGGCGCAGTCGGAGATGTGTATGAAACCCCCATAAGGCGCTCCCTGGTCGCCTTCGCCTGTGATGCGGTGTTCCAGTCCATCGACCACTACATTGGATCGCCTGATTGCAAGGTTCCGGCTGTAATAGGTGTATTTCGATTCGGCTTGATTGGCTATAGTGGTAAACCGTCCTCCGTGGATGGTCAGCGTTTTCTCGTCCATGGGCAGGGCGGTGATGTCCGTGATCTGGTCAAAGTCCCAGATGACCGGCCCATCCATATCCACCTTGCCGTTTTTGTCCACGACGAAGATATCGGTCTGCGGAGATCCATTGTCCTGGTTCAGACCAAACCGGATATAGTGTTTCACGTGGGCATTGGTGACCGAGATGAGGCAGGACCCGGGCAGGGCGGCGTCGATATTATTTTGGTTCCTTTTCAGTGAGGATATCCCTTCAAGTTTAAAAGATTGTTGGCTGGAGCTGACCATAAAGACAGGAGCGTTGCGATTTTGCACTTCGGTGTCGTCAATGATGAAAGAGGCAGTTCCCCAATCGGTATCGGTCCGGATGATTGCCGTGCGTTCCTTGCCGCCAATGTAATAGGTAGCTCCCTCGTCGGCTTTCACCATCAGGCCTTGCTGATTGGCAAAGGCATGGGTCGCGGCGATGGCGTCCATATCATCGGCTTTGCCGTCCCCCCTGGCCCCGAAGTCGCTGTAGCGGACCCATCCGGTGGTTTTAAATTTCAGGATATTCCGCGGGGATACGTTGACCTCCAATGCCCCCTTTGCATTTATCGCTACCCGGGTTTTCTGCTTTTTGGAGGTGATCACCACCTTTTCCCGGGGCGCTTCATTCTGAGCCCAAGACCCGACTAAACAGGTGGACAAAAAAAACAAGATGGGTATAAATTTCATCGGCATGTTTATGCTTCAGCCCGATTCGGAAAAACTCAAAGTCTGATTTTCAGCAGGGAATTATCAAGGCATCCTTGCCTTTTCCCAACCGAAGGTAAGCCCCTGTCTGGTATAAAATTAATGAATCCGCGGCACTCCCTCATACTGCAGCAAACGAAGCACGGATGCCTCTCTCAAGTGCCAGCTTCCCCAGGACATGGGCGTATCCCCGTTTGCATCCTTCACGGAGGGATCTGCGCCAGCGTCCAGCAGCATTTTTATAATGGCGGCATCGGCATAGGCCGCTGCACGGTGCAGTGGGGTTTCCCCTTTGAGCCAGGCGTCCCGCATGAAACAGAGGGTCGGCTGTCCCGCCATGGTTTTTTTATTCACCTGGGTCCCGGCCTCGATCAGGATCTTTACGATCTCCGTCCTTTCATCCATCTCAGACGTTTTACTGAGGGTATAATGCAGGGCGTTTTCCCCCGTATCCCTGAAACTGAAATCGGCGTTTTCTCCTTTGGTCAACAGCCAGTTTACGGAATCCGTTTTGCCGTTGTAGGCGGCATTACAAAGCAGGTTGGCGTCTTCAAAGGATATTTGCGCTCCTAAACCGTAACACAAATCCATGGCTGGCAGATGACCTTCCCAGGCAGCCGTAAATAAAGCAAAATTTCCATGAGGGTCCCGGTAGTTTATATCCGCTCCCCGTGAAACCCATTTTTCCACCTCCTCCCATTCGCTTTTAAAGGCTGCCTTCAGCATGAGTTCGTTTAAATTTTCCATGATCTGTGACTTTCATTGATTTCTGGGATTGAAACACCCGGATAATAGTCCTTTATATTATTTGAGTTGGTCCAGGGAACCTAATTTTATTCAAAGGGAATTTTAACCTTGGAATTAAACAACAGGGCGGGATGAAGTTATAAAAATACGAAATGAATCTATGATTAAGTTCCTTGGCTGAACGGTATTCCGGGAAGGTCAGAGGTGTTTTGAATCCCTGGACCCCCGTGGACATATGATTTTAAAAAGTCACTTTGTGGGCGGCAGGTCTGAACTGAACATGTCGTGTGACAGCAGCCAGGTTTTTTCGGGTGTTTTTTCCCAAATGCTCAGAAATTTCCCCTTGTCAAAAAGGGAGTCCTGTGGAGTCTTAAGCAGATATCCGCCCCGCACATAGGCAAATTCCGAAGATCCCTCTATTTCTCCAATGGTGAACTCCAATTTTAACTCAGGGAAGGAAGCGGCAAAGCTCTTTATCGCATCCTTTCCAACCAAGCTTTCCATATTGGGGGCCATGTAAAAGGCATCGGAGGTAAAGCGATTGACATAAGGCTCCCGGTTTCCCTTATTCCAATTCTCCTCAACCGTTTGGGTCAGACTTTGGATATATTCTTTGTCTGTCGCGCTCAGACCGGAAGAACCAGCTGGGGCGGTACAGGATATAAGCAGCAGGGCATGGCAAATGCCAACCATACAAGCAAGATTTTTTGGCTTTTTCATATAAAGGAAGGCTTAAGTAACAAGAGTATATTCTTCTGACATTTATAAACCGGCAGGACAGCGGTCGCCAACCTATGCAATTAACCGATTATGATCAGGATCACTCAGATCATCGAGTCCTTCCGACTTTCGGTTGTCGATTCGTCTTTCCCGCTTTCAAACCAATAATAAAAAACTCCTCCACTTACCCGATAGCGGATAATCTAAATATATGAATTTGGCCGGTTATTTTCAAGGGATGGGCCGGATATTTCACAGGGACCCAAAATAATTCAGCTAGTACGAATCAAATCAATTATAGAGCCTTAGCGATCACCTGCCTCACCATTTCTGCCTGGTATAAAAGCCTCCTGGTTTCGATAGATCTGTCACTCTTGAATCCGCAGCGGAACTCAAAATAAGGGGAGGGGGGATTAAATGGAGTTTTAATTTCCGCTTTTCGACCTATTAGCCCTGCCTGCCAGGAAAAAGCCAACGGCTATCAAAGCTTGTAAGCTGGCCATGACCCAATGCATAGTGGTAGAAGGGTCGGTAAACTGACCATACCAGCTTGCCAGGGAATGAAGGCCAAAATAAATGGTGAAACCGAGCGCCACCCCGTCGCGGGTCTTTGAGGCTTCGGCGTTGCGTACAAGCCAGGCAATGGTGCCCAGCCCCAATTCAGCAACGCCTAAAAAACGGAGACTCATCGACATTCCGTCTGGAATTTGGATACCGCCCATCGAAGCCGTTGCTTCCGGTGCAAAGATTACAGGAAGCCCGACAACGAATCCGTAGACCGCCGCGATCATGAACATTACGTTGATTTTCATTTTATATATGGTTTAGTTTTTTGGCGTCAAATTCTTCTATTCCGACCGGATGAAAAGGATTTTACCTGGTTTCCAGCCGGTTTTTTCGGTAGGAATTCTTGATGGCTATCTTGCCGTCCCTGAAAGTAAACAGGTCGCATCCGGTGACCTCGACCCTGGTGCCGTCTTTCTTGGTCCCGGTAAAAGTCCATTCCGAAAAGCCCCGGTCTCCGGAGATAAAATGCCGGGGATGGTTCCACTGAGCATCGGGAAAGTTGTCAAAAACATCCCCGAAGGCTTTTTTTACCTGCTTCTGGCCCACATATTTCTGCCCGTCGGCATCGGGTCCCGCCGAAGCTTCAAACACACAATCCGCGGTCATATGGGACAGGATGGCTTCCAGGTCATGCGCATTGAAAGCATCCGCGAAAGACTGGAGAAAATCCTCCGTCATTTTTTATCCGATTGGGCCATAAGTACAAAAGGGACTGCCA
Organism: Bacteroidota bacterium; assembly: GCA_029557915.1. Lineage (GTDB taxonomy): Bacteria > Bacteroidota > Bacteroidia > Chitinophagales > Saprospiraceae > JADJLQ01. The sequence goes on from JAKQHS010000053.1 coordinate 21,781, forward strand.
GGAGAAAGGTCAGCGTTGCGAATTTCATGATCGGTCATTGGGCTGGAAGATTTGGAATAGCTGTAAGGGGTTATCGAAAATACTGCTTTTCTTTGATATGGAATCTGGTGTGAGAGCCTCCCCCTGTCAGCGATAGCAGGAAGTGCAGGGCTATTCGATTATGGCCAGTTAATTCTATTTTAAATATTCCAAAAATCCATTTACACTTTCCTGCATTTCCTTTCTCACATCGTCATCTTCAATCTCAGGACATTTCTCAGGATGTAATTTGCAATCCTCCCACATATTAGCAATTTCAATTAAATCCTGACTTGTGAATTCAAAAATCTGCGTGTCAAGAATCGCCATTGCACTCATTTTGGATTCATAAGCCTCGAAAAATAGAATTTTAAATATGTCTTTAAGATGTTTGCTGCAATCCAACGACTCCAAGGCAAAAACCATAGTCCCATTGTAATTGTGATTTTTGAAAATTGATTTAAATAATGGCTCCACAGCTTTATTATCACCAATCTGTTCAAGCGCTAATGCTGCTCTATCTCTAATACCTGAATCGTCTAAAAATAATAGAGAAATCAAAAAGTCTGTAATCTCGTTTCCGCCAATCTCTCCAAGTTTATCTGCGGAGGACTTTACGAGCTCCCAATCCTCCGAAAACATATTCTTTTTCAATTGTTCAATCTCATCAACCATTTGTTTATCCATTAAGGAAGTCAATTTAATAGAATTGCTCATTTCCTTTCTGGCTTTTTTTATTGTTTTTTTCAAGGCTCTTTTCTTCGACCATTCAGTCAAAAGAGAATTAGGGTCAGATGCCATCTCATCTAATTCTTTCTTGGTGTATCCTTTAAAATCTCTATTCGTTACGTGGTAACTATCTGACATGCTCGTATTTTTATTAATTGGCCATAACATTGTGTTTCTGCTGTGGTGCCTTTCCGAAACTGCATCCAGTCCCATGAAAAAGAAAACGTTGAACGAAGATAAAACTTAAAACCAACTCGTTACGGCACCATGGCAGAAACATTTTGTTGGTAGCTGTAGGGCCCTTCTCCGAACTTCATTCTCGTAGCCCTCACTTTTGTTATCCATTTATCCTACACCAATCTTGGTTGTCTGTCGTGTGGAGGGGCATTTTTCATTAATCGCTTTGTCCACTTACACTAAACTGAGCACACTCATTGACTGGCTTTGGTTGTGGGCTCCATGTGCGGCTAGGCAATGTGTGTGCGATTTATGTGGGTCTCATCTGTCCGATGATTTCGGAAGGTTCATTAAAACAACTTCATTTGAGATTCTTTCTTGGGATAGAATACACCAATAATCACAAACGGATTTTTTGACCTGCGCAGGTGCCATTCTTTGGTTGTACCTAGGAAAAGGTAAATATCTTTTTCTGCAAGAAACTCACCTTCGTATTTTTCTCTTACTTTTTCCAGCGCTACGGCTTCATTTCCTTCGGTTGCTTTTAAACAATTCCAGTATAATGCACCTATCTCCCAATCTTCAATCATCAAGCGGCTCTCTTTTCCGGCAACATCTTTAAATCTGTAAAAGAATTTGTATGGCAACTTAGGAATAAGAGTCTCCGGTGGTTTTTCTGGAGCAAAAAGGTCACCTTGTTTTCTTATTTCAACCCATTCGTCCTTCCATTCCCTTGTATCATTTTCAATTTCAAATCCTACTATTTCAGTTGGTTTGAAAGTGGCAAGCGACATATTTGTTGGTGCCTCTGAGTCTTTAATTAACTGGCTAAGATTCGTGTAAACATTTTGAAGGCAAAATTTTTTCCTCTTCAACCAATTGCTTTCTGTTCCTACACGGTCATAGATAACGATATCGCGAAAATCATAATTCTGTGGCGAGTGGCTTTCAGGTCTAAAGTCATCTGTCCTTTTGTTCAAATCGAGTTCAATCCATGTGTACTTGAATGATTCTATTTTGCCAGAATGTCTTTGACCCATCAAAAAACTTAATGGTATCGGATAGATACGTATCCATTCGCCAGTTTCTAAAAGTCCTGCGGTACAAACCAATTCATCATAACTTCTGGATGGTAACGGATAAGTTGTTACCGATATGAGGACTTTCTTTCTAGCCATAGATTAAATGTGTTCAACTTTATACTGGAAGCCAGGAAGGGTTTCAATGGCTTCGGCCAAGTGCTTACGATGACATTGGCAAATGTTGGCTTCAAAACAGGTAAGCGCAATGCGTTTATATTCTTTTAATAAATTCAGGATTTGTGTTTGCGAGTCAACCGTTTTAGTCAGGTTGTTCTTCCTGTACACGGAAAAAAGTTTATCATAATCTGTCTGGGTTTTTAGTTCTTGTCGTTGTTCCGATTGTATTCCAACTTCCGGAATGTGTACATACTTTATCCCTAAGTTTTCGCAGTATCTTTTTAGTTGGCTTTTACTAAATCCGTACTTCATGCTTAACGGATTGTTACGCACGTCCACTAAGACCTTAACATCTTTTTTTAGCAGGCGCACTAAATATTCTTCCAACGAAATTCCCTCATAGCCAATGGTAAATAAAACTGTTTCGTTGTTCCTGGGCTTTGCCGCATTAACTTTTTGTAGTTCTGTCTCGGTTAAAATATCTCCGGCAACTTCACTCTTTGTAGCGTAAAACGGATAGTTAATGTATGTATGCTTCATCAGCACTTTTGAACTCATTTTGCCATACTCTGCCTTTACCTGTTGTAATCGTTTCAGGTCATCGGGTTTTACCAATTTCAAATAGTCTGTTCTGTCTAGCTTATCAAAATGCTTTTGCGATTCTGCCAAAAGACCTTTGGAAACCATTGTGGTTAAATCGGCATTAGCCGAGTAGGAATAACAACCGTATTTGTACGGCACAAAGTCATATTCGGCTTTAGTTTGTTTAAGGGAAAACAAAAAAAGCAACTTTTGTAACCTGATTTTATCCATCTGACCGTCAAAGAGTTGCAAAAGGGCTAGTATTATTTTTCGTCTGTAAAACACAATACAAAACTAACACTTTTTAAAGCCTATTCAAGCCTATTTGTGTCACGGATTAGATTTATAAGCAGGGTACAAGTTGCACCCTTGATCGGTAAATGATTTGGAACAGGGTGCGGTGGGGATTTGGCGCTTGCCATAGCTTTGGTGTCGTGGTGGGTCTGAGCGGCAATGGCATGTGCCAAATGGACGGGACAAGTCGAAGCACAATCTTCTTAAAAATGCGAAGGGTCGGCTGTATTAATTTTTAGTATGTCCCACGTTTTAATTTTTTAAAGTCCAAGTTGTCTGCGAAGCCGTTTACTTGTCCCCATGGGAAATCTTTGTTAGAAGAGTGTCGTCCTTTTATTTTTTGAAACACAATTTGTCCAGGCCCTATTGCTACCAACGTTTCGGGGCTTGGCGATGGCGGGCATTTAGAAGCACTAACCTGTCAGCAAGCACAAATGTAAAAAGAAGCACAGCACTTCAATTAACCACTGCCCGCCTGCTATCGCTAAGCCCTTGTTAGCGGCTGCTCTTCTTTTCATTTGGGTCGTCAAGTATTGAAGCATAGTTATTTTCTTTTAGCCATTGTTCGTAACTGTCCGTGCCAGGTCCACCTAAACTAATTGCATATTCTATTCCCATGATTGCAATTACAAAGTAGTAGTGGCTCTCTTTGGTCGGAAGTATTTTAAACTCATGTAAAACTTCGTAATCCTGAATTGAAATTAGAGGATGATTAAATCGTGTTTCTTCTGAATAAATTCGTCTCTGGTGGTATGGCCAAAATTCAACTCCTTGTCCATAACGAGCATATTTTTTTATCTCGTCAAGTCCTGAGTTTGTCATTACTTCATCAATCCATCCATCTTCTTTTAGAAGCCAATGTAAAAGTCCTTCAACCGCAACCTTTGCAAGAAACCTTGAAAGTATTTTGTTGTTATCCTCTGGTTTATCAAATGCAGGGATAATCATGGAACCTTTTGGACTGGAAAAAATTCGTCTTGCTTTTTCCTCATCTTCCATCACGATGATTGTCTTATCCTCTTTACGGTCAATAATGATGTCTGCTTTTGCAAGTTCAGGTGAAATGATAAATGCATTTTCAATTGGCACTCGTCCTTTCTTACTCTCTATTCTTGCTCTGTGTCTAACATTTCTAAAATAAGGCTGTTCAAGCAATGGCTTTTCTACTTTATTTGCAAAATATTGATTACAGCTGTCGCACACCAGTCCTTTAGGCAATACTTGGTCTTTGTTTCCTAAGCTCTCAGGAATAATGTGTTCAACACTTTTTGAGTTGTCGCTATTTTGTTTGCAAAAAAGACAGTTCATTTAATACTATCAATTGTTAATTTTAATCGTTGCCAAAATTCAATTGTCAGCGAAGGTAAAACTTCATTCAGTTTTATGTCGTCATCAAAAAATCGTTTGCGATTTTTAAATACTTTCAGCCTACCATTTTGTAAGTCTGGAAGTAGTATATATTTCTCTACTAACATACCTCCCTTTAATATTTGATAGACCTTTGGCATGTAGTCATAAGAAGCATTGTGAACAATCTCATTTCTTAAAGTCATTATTGTGTCATGCAGGATCAAATTGTTCGGTCCGGATACCGATACGTTTTTGGCCTTGAGATTCAACAGGAAATATAAAGATCTTCATAGTGGTTATATTTTATTTACAGATAAGTCCTTTAGGCCGCCTGAATCAGCGGGTGTTCAATCTGCCGTTTTGCTAAAGTATAACCTAAACCTATAATTTTCAAGACATTAGCTGATTTTTTTAAAATTAAGCCTTATTAAACGCTTGTAGTCGGGCATTAACCGTTTGTTGTCGAATGTAGTCGGATATATTCGTTTGTAGTTGGAATAAATCGCGAGAAGCGAGAAGCGAGAAGCAAGAAACGAGAATCGTGCTAATGGGAACAACTTGGATTGCTGTTTTATTAAAAAAATGCCATAAATCCCCCTTACCAGGAAATCTATGGCTTGTTTCGACTCAAATGGTTTAAACTTATTTTTTCCTAACAGGCTTGACCGGATTCTCCAGCGCCGCCTGAGCCGCGGCCAGCCTGGCGATGGGCACCCTGAAGGGAGAACAACTCACATAGGTCATGCCGATCCGGTGGCAGAATTTGACGCTTTCGGGATCGCCGCCATGCTCTCCGCAGATGCCCACTTTAAGGCCGGGTTTTACGGCCCTGCCGCGCTCGGTCCCGAATTTGATCAGTTCGCCTACCCCGGCCTGGTCGATGGTCTGGAAAGGATCGTCATGAAGGATGCCCTGGTCGAGGTAGACGGGCAGGAAGCCCCCCACATCGTCCCGGCTGAATCCAAAACTCATCTGGGTGAGGTCATTGGTGCCAAAGCTGAAGAAATCGGCCACCTCGGCCATGTGCCCGGCCTTGAGGGCAGCCCTGGGGATCTCGATCATGGTGCCGTAGGAATAAGGGATTTTATTGATCTTCTTTTTGGCGCAAACCTCCTTATAGATGGCGTCCACGATTTTTTTCTGGTGGATCAGTTCGTTTGCGCTACAGGTCACGGGGACCATGATTTCGGGGAAGACCTTTTTACCTTGTTTGATCAGTTCGGCTGCGCCTTCGAGGATGGCGCGGACCTGCATCTCGGTAATCTCAGGATAGGAGATGCCGAGGCGGACCCCGCGATGACCCAGCATCGGGTTGTTTTCATGCAGGGCCAGCACCCGTCTGCGGAGGATGCCCATGCTGATGCCGAGCTCTTTACTCAGCTGGTGCAGTTTTTCGCTGTCGTGGGGCACAAATTCGTGAAGAGGCGGGTCGAGGAGGCGGATGGTGACCGGGTGTCCGGCCATGACCGCCATGGTAGCTTTGGTATCCTTCTTCACGAATTCAAACAATTCATTGATGGCGGTCCGGCGCTCGGGCTCGTTTTTACTCATGATCATTTTCCGCAGGAGAAAGAGGGGCCGGTCGCTGCCTTCACCGTAAAACATATGTTCGGTTCGGAACAGGCCAATACCCTCCGCGCCAAATGCCAGGCCCTGGGCGGCATCCTTGGGGGTGTCGGCATTGGTGCGTACCCCCATTACTTTCACTTTGTCCACCAGGCGCATCAGGTCTTTATAGGATTTGTTTTTTCCCAGGTCGGTGGCGATGAGGGGGAGCTGGCCGTGATAGACCAGGCCTTTGGTCCCGTTGAGGCTAATCCAATCGCCTTCGCGGACGGTGATGCCGCTTTTGGTCTTGAAGGTCTTGGATTCATGGTGGATTTCGATCTCTCCGCAACCGACGATGCAACACCGGCCCCAGCCGCGGGCTACGAGGGCGGCGTGCGAGGTCATGCCTCCTTTCGTGGTCAGGATGGCCTGGGATTTGTGCATGCCGTCCACGTCTTCGGGCGAGGTGTCTTCCCTGACCAGGATTACTTTTTCTCCTTTCTGGCTCCAGGCGACGGCCTCATCGGATGAAAATACGACCTTGCCTACGGCTCCTCCCGGGCCGGCCGGCAGGCCTTTGGCTATGGGTTTGGTGACCAATTCCACTTTAGGATCAAACATAGGCAGCAGGAGTTCCACCAGCTGATTCGGGGATACCCGCCGGATGGCGGTTTCCAGGTCGATCAGTTTTTGGCCATGCATTTCGGTGGCCATGCGTACGGCGGCGATGCCGTTGCGCTTACCCACCCGGCACTGCAGCATATAGAGTCTTCCTTTTTCAATGGTAAACTCTATATCCTGCATGTCCCGGTAATGTTGTTCCAGCCTTTTCTGGTAGCCAAACAATTCTTTATAAAGCTTGGGCATCCGTTTTTCCAGGGAAGGCAGGTGTTTGCTCTGGTCGTTTTTGGAATATTCATTGATAGGGGCGGGGGTGCGGATGCCGGCTACCACATCTTCGCCCTGAGCATTGACGAGGTATTCGCCGTAGAAGCGGTTTTCACCGTTGCCCGGGTTGCGGGTGAAGGCCACGCCGGTGGCGCTGTCGTCGCCCATATTGCCGAAGACCATGGATTGCACGTTGACGGCTGTGCCCCAGGCATCCGGGATTTTTTCAATGCGGCGGTATTCGACCGCCCGTTTGCCGTTCCAGCTGCTGAAGACAGCCCCGATGCTGCCCCAAAGTTGTTCCCAGGGATCTTCGGGGAAGGCTTTGCCGAGACTGGCTTTGATGGTGGTTTTAAAGTCTTTGACCAGTTCTTTCAGATCGGCCGCCGGAATAAAATCGTCACTGGGATAATTTTTTGAGTTGCGCAGGTTTTCCAGTTTTTCATCCAGTTTCTTGCGGATGCCTTTACCGTTTTTCACTTCCACACCGGCCCCTTTTTCCATCACTACGTCGGCATACATCATGATCAGCCTGCGGTAGGCGTCGTAGGCAAAACGTTCATTGCCCCCGGACTGGTCGATGAGGCCCTGGATGGTTTTTTCAGTGAGGCCTACGTTGAGCACGGTTTCCATCATGCCGGGCATGGAACGCCGGGCGCCGGAACGGATGGACAAGAGGAGCGGATTTTTAAGATCACCAAAGACCTTTCCCGTCAGTTTTTCCATCTTGATGATGCTGTTTTTTACTTCGGCATCCAAAGTGGGAGGATAGGATTTCTTGTGGTCATAATAATAAGTGCAGACCTCGGTGGTCACCGTAAAACCCGGGGGTACGGGGAGCCGCAGGGCCGGGTGGCCGGCCATTTCGGCCAGGTTGGCGCCCTTGCCGCCCAAAAGATTTTTCATGGATTCATTGCCGTCGGCCCGGCCCCCGCCAAAAAAGTAGACGTATTTAGGTGTCTTGCCAGCGGGTTTTTTGGAAGTTGATTTTTTCATACGTTCAAATTATAGTGCAGAGATAAGCTATTGTGAAAAAAAGGGATTTTATTAAAATCAGGGGGTGGGATGACTGAGATCATTGGGGAGGTTTGAGGTTTGAGGTTAGAGGTGAGAGGTGAGAGGTTAGAGGTAGGGGCGACAGATTCAGGAGGTCGGAGCTAAGGTAGAGCGAGAAGCGAGAAGCGAGATGCGAGATGCGAGAAGCGAGAAGCGAGATGTGAGAAGCGAGATGCGAGAAGCGAGATGCGAGATGCGAGAAGCGAGATGCGAATCTACTGACAACTATAAAATCCTTGTTTGGTCGAGACTTGGCTGGGGCTGGTATACATTTTTAATTTACTATTATTATTGGGAAGGTCGGAGCTAAGCTCCTTCCGAACACTAGAGTGAGAAGCGAGATGCCAGAATCGAGTTGTGAGCCGACTGACTATTGACTATTGACTATTGACTATTGACTATTGACTATTGAAATATTCCTCAATCACCCTGGGATAATGCGCATATTCCAGTTCATGGACTTTTCGGGCGATCTCTTCGGGCAGGTCCTGGGGCGAGAGGGGGCAGGTCGCCTGGAACAGGGTCTTCCCTTCATCATACCGCTCATTCACTTCGTGGATGGTGATGCCGGTGTGATTTTCCTTGTTTTTCCAGACGGCTTCATGCACATGCATGCCGTACATGCCCTTGCCTCCGTATTTGGGGAGCAGGGCGGGATGGATATTGATGATGGCGTGAGGGTAGTTCTCTATCAGATAGGTGGGGACCAGCCAGAGGAAACCCGCCAGGACAATGCCGTCGATTTGATAATCAGTCAGGCTTTTTACAAGACTTTCGCCGGAACCGTAATATTCTTTTTTATCAAGGACCAGGGAGGGGATGCCTTCGTTCCTGGCAATGTCAAGCACTCCTGCTTTCTCATGACTGGACACGATCAGGCGGATGCGGATGCTTTTGGATTGCCGGAAATACCGGATGATGTTCTGGGCATTGCTGCCGCGCCCGGAGGCGAAAATAGCAAGGGATTTCACCGGACTTTACTGGTAGATGGCCTGGTATTTGGAAGCCGAGGAAGGTTCGAGGCGGTTGAGGATATTGAAGATCAGGTCCTGCTGGGGTTTGTCCGCCTTTTTGAAGATCTCCACCAGTTCGCTGGTCTTGGCATCGACAAAAAGCTGGATCCAGTTGCCGACCGGATAGTTCCTTTTGGCAAGGTCAATGGATTCCATGGCCCGCTGAATGGCCTTGCGGCCTTCGGTTGCATTTTCATGCATCAGGTCCAGTCCGAGCCGGTGGTACTGGTACCAGGCCTGGCGCATGGGCCGCAGGCGCGGGCTGAGGATGGACTCGATCAGCCAGTACCGGTTGCGGTTGCCGTCGCCGGCTTTCCAGCCGGAAGCATTGACATTCGCCGGGATCTGGTTTACAATATTCTGGCAGATCAGGAAATAATCGTTTCCCCCGTTCAGGGAAAAACTTTCATAATCCAGTCCCAGGATGATATTGATATAAAAGGCCAGGATGGCCGTGAACTGGTCGGTGTAGGAGTTTTGCACATAATTCAAGGGTCGGTTGGGTTCATAGTTGAAGGTGATCTCCCGGTCGATGTAGTTGATGAGCGTCGTTTCGTAATTGCTGCCAAAAACAGGACGGGAGGCGGCCACGGTGAGGTCGGCCTTAAAGGTATTGGAGCCCAGTTCCTCCTTTATGGTGAGCAGGAAATTGCATTTGATGCGTTCCTGGTTTGCAAATTTGTCGTTGGTCCAGGTCCGCGTATTGATGAACTGCCTGGCATCTTCTTCCAGGTCGCGGAATACGGCGGGGTCCGTGTTCTGCAGCTTGGGGGTGGATACTTTGAACTGGGCAATCAATTCCTGTGCGGAGAGGCTCACGGCAAGTGCCAGACCCCAAAAGATCATCAGGTATTTCTTCATGGTTTTTTTAATTTTTTTAAAAGCGACTCGATGGCATCGACGATGTCCCCGGCCACGGCCTCTTTTGATTTTAACCCGAATTTCCGGCTTTTATTGCCTTTAAGAAAGAAGGTGATCTTGTTGGTATCGGTTCCAAAACCGGCCCCTGCGTCCTGCAAGGAATTGAGCACGATCAGATCGAAATTTTTGGCTTCCAGTTTTTCGCGGGCCTGGGCTTCCCCGGCCCCGCTTTCAAGAGCAAAACCGATATGGACCTGGTGGACTTTTTTCTTCCTTCCCAGTTCGAACGCGATGTCTGGATTTTTAACCAGTTTCAGGTTTAGCCCCGATCCGGCCTTTTTTATTTTTTCCCGGGCCACTTCCGCCGGACGGAAATCAGCTACGGCTGCGCAGAAGACGCTGATCTCGCTTCGTTCGTGGTATTGGAGCGCCGCCTGGTACATTTCTTCCGCCGTGGTCACGGGATGGATGTTTACCTTGGGATGCCCGGGTTTGAGGGCGACAGGGCCCAGGATCAATTGCACTTCGGCTCCCCGGGAGGCAAGGGCATCGGCTATGGCGATGCCCATTTTACCGGTGCTGGCATTGCTGATATACCTGACGGGATCGATGGCTTCCTTTGTTGGGCCCGCCGTGACCATGGCCTTTTTTCCCGCAAGGGTCTGAGCCTCTGGGGACAGGATCCGGCCGATGAATTCAAGGATCTCTTCGGGCTCAGCCATCCTTCCTTCCCCGGTGAGTCCGCTGGCCAGGGCGCCATAACCCACGGGGATGATCTGCACGGAGCGGGACCGGAGGATTTCAATATTGTGTTTGGTGGCGGGATGGTGCCACATGTCCACATCCATGGAAGGAGCCAGACATACCGGGGCCCGGCTGGCCAGGTAACAGGCGGTCACCATATCGTCGGCCATGCCGGCGGCCATGCGGGCCATGAGGTTGGCTGATGCGGGCGCAATCACAAACAGATCGGCCCAGAGGCTGAGCTCGATATGGTTGTTCCAACTTTGATTGGTGCTGTTTTCGATGGAGACCGGGTGGTGGCTGATGGCCTCAAAGGTGAGCGGGACAACAAAATCGCTGGCTCCACGGGTCATGATCACCCGGACCGAAGCGCCGGCTTTCTGGAGGGAACGGAGAAGGACCACCGCTTTGTAAGCTGCGATGCTGCCGCTGACTCCCAATAGAATTTTTTTACCGGCGAGGTCCATCCTGGCGGGAAATGGCGGGATTAAGCCTTGCCTTCGGGAAGAGAAAGGCCTTCTTCCGGAGCCTGAACTTCCCCGTAACGAAAGGACAGACGGTTGTGGAGGAATTCTTCAGTAGCCAGCAGGGCGGGATTGGGAAGTTTTTCATAAAATTTGGAGATTTCGATCTGCTCCTTGTTTTCGTGTACTTCCTCGATGGTGTCTGAGCTGACCGCAAACTCCTCGAGTTTGGACTGCAATTCCCTTTTAACTTCCATGTTGAGCTGGTTTGCCCTTTTGGAAATGATGGAGATCGCCTCGTAGAGGTTGCCGATTTTTTCACTCATGGCCTTGATGTCACGGGCTTTCACATTGGGATCGATGCCCTGCACTTTGTTTTTAATGTCCGACATTTTTTATTTGATTTAATCTGCTTTTCGAAATTTGTATAAAATCCTGGACTTCCCCCCGGTATTTGCTCCTGGGGTATTTGGAAATGAAGGTCTCCGC
>JAKQHS010000068.1 GCA_029557915.1 Bacteroidota bacterium
CTGGAAATGCCAGATGATTTGAAACAGATATGGACCAATATACCGGCTGAGGTGAATCAGCCGGACATTTCTCCTTTTATCAATTGGCTGGAAGCGATAACATGATCGTCTTTACCACCGAGAGGTACCATGAGCGCCCCCTGGTGGTGCGGGGACCGGGTGCAGGCGCTGAAGTGACGGCGGCCGGGGTTTTTGCCGAAGTCGTGACCATCGGAGATTATTTGTCGGGATATGGCTACTGAAAAAATAAAAGCGTTCGCACCGGCGACCCTGTCCAATATCTGTGTTGGATTTGATGTAATGGGCCTGGCCATTGAAGAACCCGGGGACGAGGTGCTGGCAAGCAGGCATGCCAGTCCCGGCGCCCATATTCTTTCCACCAACCATGAGAAGATCCCCTTTGATCCAAAATTGAACACCGCTTCGGTGGCCGTACAGGCCATGCTGGAAAAATACGGTGATCCTGCCCTGGGAATTGGACTGGATATCATTAAAAAAATGCCGGTCGGCACAGGAATGGGATCCAGTGCCGCCAGCGCAGCCGCAGCCCTGGTGGCGGCCAATGCCCTGCTTGGTGATCCTTTCCGCAAAATCGAACTCCTGGAATTTGCAGTGATTGGGGAAAAAGCGGCGGACGGCGCAACCCATGCGGACAATGTAGCCCCCTCTTTGCTGGGGGGCCTGATGATCATCCGGAGCCTCAGTCCGGTCGATGTGGTCCAATTGCCCATACCGGGAGAACTGTATATTGGATTGTTGTTCCCGCACATCACCATTCTCACCAAGGAAGCGCGCGGCATTTTGCGTCCCGAAGTGCCCATGAAACAGTTTATCCAGCAAACCGCCAATATGGGGGCCTTTGTTTCGGCTTTATACCGGGAGGACTGGGAATTGATGGGTCGCAGCCTGGTGGACCTGGTTATTGAACCGCAAAGGGCGAAGCTGATCCCTTTCCTGGATGAAGTAAAAAAAGCGGCTTATCAGGCGGGGGCACTTACCTGTTCCATTTCAGGTGCCGGCCCGGCCATTTTTAGTTTTGCAAAAGGCAAATCCAATATCACCCGGGTCGCCCAGGCGGTCGAAGAAGTGATGAATGGATTGAATATCCCATACGACTTTCATATTTCCCGGATCAACCAAAAGGGAAGCGTGGTGATGGAAGGCAAATGAAAGGCAATTTGAAAATCTGTTCCTCTATGACCCTTCCTCTCATTAGGGAATAAAATGAACGGGATATCCTGAACGGGTGAATTTTAATTAAACAAATTATATATTTCTTATTTGTTTAAAAAAATATAAGGCAAACCCTTATACATTAGAAAGTGTTATATATAATTTATATCTTTTCAGTATGTTATGGGGTATGGGGATTTAATTCTACATTTAGGTTCTAGTCCGCTCCAAGCTGATGAAGTTTATTACCCAAAAAATCAGAACAGGCATAGCTTTGTCCTTTAGTTGCCCATTGGCCGGTTGGATTGCATGTTTGATTTTTTTCACCTTTCTTTTTCAGTTTCCGCTCCAGGCGCAGCATATAGAATTCCAATATACCGGTAGGGTTCAGCCCTGGTATGTGCCCAGTTGTGTGCAAAGAATCAGAATTGAGACCTGGGGGGCCCAGGGGGGAGGTTCGATGAAATGGATCTCGGAAAGATGTCCCGATGAGGGCCCAATCATCCAAAATGACGGGGGCCTCGGGGGGTATGCGGTTGGAGAGCTGGATGTAGTCCCCGGCCAGTTATTATATATATATGTAGGCGGGCAGGGCCGGGTCGGGACCAATGAAGAAAATGACGGTGGATACAACGGCGGAGGCGATGGCGGCAGGTATGGTGGCGGAGGCGGCGGAGCGACCGATGTAAGAACAAATCCATTTGACCTGGACTCCCGGGTGATCGTTGCCGGCGGAGGAGGCGGAGGCAATACCGGCTGCCCGGATGGCGGTATTGGTGGACCGGGAGGCGGAACCATGATTGGAGAAAGTGACGGCACCTCCTTATATGTTTGGGACCCACCCGGAGGAGGGGGCACCTTGATCGCAGGAGGAGCCGCGGGTTCATATGGAGAGGCCGGCAGTTGGGGATTTGGCGGAGGAACAGTTGCTGATTCCCAATTTCATGCAAGCGGAGGCGGAGGCGGATGGTATGGCGGTGGGAGTGCTTATGGAACCGGTGGAGGCGGGGGATCTTCCATGGCCGGAATGATGGGTTACAGTTCCTTGCAAAATGGAAGTACCATACTGGGAGTGCGGGAAGGCCATGGACTGGTGGTGATCTCCCTGCTGGAAGATAATGTTTGCAGTTTTTGTGAATTATCCTGCAATTCCAAAGTAAATATTTCCATGCCCGCTTCGGAATGTTACCGCATCATGCGGCCGGAAGAATTATTGAGTAACGTCACAAACAATTGTACCACCTTTGGTTATGGGCTGACCATCAGTTATCCCTTTGGCACCTCCAGGTTGCACGGCAACGATGTGGACCGGTCACACCTGGGGCTTGGGCTTATCTTTAAGATAGAAACCCCGGACGCATCCAATTCTTGCTGGGGTTATCTTTATATGGAGGACAAAGCGCCTCCGGTGGCGGGCTGCATGGGGACGCGGGAGGTTTCCTGCTATCAACTTAATAAATTACTGGATTTGAGCACCCAGGTGGTGGATAATTGCTCCAGCCGGAATGAAGCCGTACTGGTCAGATTGCTGTTTGCAGACAAAGGTTGTCAGAACGACTCGGTAATCGGAGTCCTTTCCAGAACCATCCGGGCTACCGATTCCTGGAAAAATACTTCCATCTGCTCGGATACCCTGATCATTACCAGGGATTCTATTGAAGAAACCCAGGGGCCTGATCTGGTTCCCCTGGCTTGCAAAATTACCTGCAAGACAGATCCTGCCACCCAGGGACCGGCCCAATCGGATTATGAGGATATTTATTTTTCCCGGGACTCCTCTCACCCTTATTATCCGGACCCTGAATTCCTGCTCCACCTGCAGCAGCGGGACAGTTTCCTGACGGAAAACCATTGCATCCCGCAAGAATTGAAAATAGTCCCTTATCTCTACGACAGCGTCCTGATCTGGGAAAGTGGCCAATACATCAAAACCTGGCAACCGGTGGATCAATACCCAAACCGAAGTACCTTTTGTAAAATCCAGGTGTCCTATCACGACCAGGTCTTGCCGTCTTGCGGAGCCTCCGCTTTTAAAATCCGCCGGCAATGGAGATTGACGGATTGGTGCACGGGGGAAGAAAAATCCTTTATCCAATACATAGAAGTTGCCGACCGGAATCCCCCCGTTCTCTTTATGGAAAACGGTGGCCTGGAGGCGCTCGATAACCGGTTAAATTATAATGTAAATACCGGACCCCATTCCTGTTTAGGAGAAGTAAACCTTAAAGAGTTGGTTGCAGTGGATTGTAATGCGGCCATCCGGCAAACTTACCGGGTCAGTTTTACCGACAACTCCCATCCCCCAAAAATTACGGTGCTGGAAGGCAATCTGCCCGGTAAAATAAACCTGCCGGCCAACGGGGCGGTCTACGGTGTAAAATGCCACGATATTGAAGTAACGCTCCGCGATGAATGTTCCAACCGGTTTGATACCCTGATCAGGGCTTGCATCGTGGATGAAACCCCTCCTGAAATCCTGGTCAAGGGCGCCCTGACCTCCACCATGGACCCGGCCACCTGCTGGTCCAGGATTTATGCCAAAGACCTGGACAACGGCAGCCGGGATCATTGTTGTGATGTTCTGCATTTTGCCATTGCCACCCAGGATTCCATAAATGCCGCGCGCAAATACGTATATGATGCCATCATCGAACAATGCGGCTTCGCCGATTACGATTCTTCCAGGGAATATTATGACTTTTATATTGAGGACTATATCAGTTCATACATTTTCAAGGATTACCTGGACCTCACGGCCTGTGAAGAATACCAGATCGTGGTCAGGGTATGGGAAGCTTGTGGTATTCCCCGCTATGACCCGCATATCTGGCCCTGTTCGGAACATCAGTGGTTTTTATATAACGCAGGATATCCAAGAAGCCATTTCAGGGCAGACCATAACCTGAACTTTGGTTTTTCTCAAAATGCCAATTATTCAAAATTTAAAGCTCCAAAGGATTGCAACTGGAGATACCCGCTCATCTTCTGTGATCCGCTCCTGGCGGAATGGTTTGCCCTGGCCGGACTGGACGACTTTAATCCTTATTACGAAGGGGCCGGCGCCGCCGAATTGTGCAATTTTGATTTTTACTGGCCCCGCCTGGGGCTGAGGTCGGCCGGAAACACATCAAACACTTCTGGAAATCCACCGGGAAACACCTGTTCCAGAATGTTATGGAAAGACGGGATGGTCCGGGTAAACGTGGTGGATAAAACCCCACCCCTTGCAGAAAAACCGGATGACCTGGTCTGGTATTGCGATGGGCTCCTGGCTTCCGGACATAACCCTTACGAATTTGCCCGCTGTGACGACGACAGTTATGGCGAGAATAATGCCAAAGACCATAGTTGTGTGGACGCCAACGGGAAACCTTACAATGAAATAGAATGCATCCGGGAAAACGACTCCGATTCGGGGGACGGGGTAGATGGTACAGGAAAACCTTTTGGCTGGTATGGATGCAACAGCTATGGGCCCAGCCATCCGGGTGAACATGGGAAACCCGTTCCTTGTGCTTCGGGTGCCGGGACCTGGGCACCGCTGTATTGTCACAGTTGGTTGTGCCTGGATGCTTCGGACCGATTGGAGAAAACAGACCCAAGCCTGAATTTCTGGAAGCCCCGGTTCCATAGCGGGCCTTTGGATTCCCTGGATGCCGGGGATGGTTACTTTTGGATCTGGGACAATTGCAAGATAGACAGTACCGGCCTCGTGGTGAAGGATTCCTCCTTTGCAGATGCCTGCGGAAACGGATGGCTCCAACGGACCTGGTTTTCCAAAGACGAATGTGGCAATGAAGTCACCACCTCCCAGAAGATCATCACCAAACACCGTTCTGATTTTGAGGTTCTTTTTCCCCCGGATGTGATCACGGCTTGTACGGATCCGGCCGCCCTTTCCCAGGATGTGTTGGGCAGGCCCATGGTGATGGACGACGAATGTGAAGTGGTCGGAATGGTTTATACAGATGAACTGTTTAACGACCTGCCGGATGCCTGTTATAAGATTGTCCGGACCTGGCGGGTCATTAACTGGTGCAAATTTGAGCCTAATCAAGCTGTCGGGTCAGGCGATATCCTGGTCGATGACCGCCTGATTGCGGACCCCGTATATAGACCCTGTGTTTACCGGCACCTCAAAGACAACGGGGACGGCCTGATCACCTATACCCAGATCATCAAGGTCAGGGACAGCTTTCCTCCAGTCTTAGCCTGCCGGGATACTACCCTTTGTATTTTAGACCAGGAGTGCGAACAGCCGGAGATCAATATTCCTTTCCAGGCAACGGACAACTGTACCGAGGAGAGCCAGATTCAATATCGTTGGGAACTGGATGAAAATCCATCGGCGGGAGACCTGGCCGCAAAAAATTACAATAAAAACAGCATTGAGAAAATAAGCCTTGGAAACACCAACCGTTTGGTGCTGGACCAGGCGGCCCCCGTATCCCTGGTGCACGTCTTCGCCAAAGACCATTGCGGGAACGAGGACACCTGCACCTATGTATTAAGGATCGAAGATTGTAAAAAACCCACTCCTTATTGTTATTCAGGCCTTGCAACGGTAGTCATGCCCACATCGGGAAGGGTCACGGTATGGGCCAGGGATCTGGATGCAGGAAGTTATGATAATTGTACTGCAAAATCAGCCCTGACTTTCAGTTTCAGCGAGGACCGCAATGAGGTCAAAAAAGATTTCAGTTGTGTTGACCTGCCCGATGGCAAATCGGCCCGGATCCCGGTCCGGATTTTTGTATGGGATGAGACCGGCCTCTTCGATTATTGCAATACCCATTTATTGATTCAGGATGGGATTGGAAATAGCTGTCCGGATACCCTGTCCATTATTAAAAACAGGAAACCGGTTGGATTTCTGGTATCTACCGGGTTCAGCCCGGCCATTCCGGGTGCCCGGATCCAGGGATCCTCCTCACCGGATAAGGAATCTTTGCTTCAAAATCTGCCCAACCCCTTTCATTCAAGCACAAGGATCCGGTTTGTGTTGATCCGGAATGAAAATTACCGGTTACGGATTGTTGATTTGACCGGTAAAACAATATGGACCCGGGAAGGATGGGCTGAGGCGGGAATCCACGAAGTCATGATTAAGGAATCCGATTTAAAGGGCCCTGGTCTTTATTATTATACGCTGGAAACCCAGGGATCCCTGATCACTAAAAAAATGCTCCACACTCAATAATGAAACCATGATGAAATTCAAGAGCAGGGTGCATATGAAAGCGATTTTGGGTTTGATCCTCGCCTTCTCATACCTGCAGCTCGACGGACAGTCGGTGCTGGCTGCAGCCGGCGGATCAGATACCCAAAAACAGCTGACCCTGGAATGGACCCTGGGTGAGGTATTTGTGGAAAGCGTAAGCACCCGGGAAAATTGGTTTACGGAAGGATTTCATCAACCCCTGTTGTCCACCCGCCCGGTTAATTCATCGGCCGGTGGATACGATATTAAGATTTTTCCGAACCCTACGCAGGACTTGCTGAATGTATTGATCAAAACCCCATTGTCGGAATTCATTGAACTGAGCCTTTCGGACGTCACTGGAAAAATAATCTTTACCCGGAAAGTTCCTTCAGGCAGCCCGGAAATACAGCTCAGGGTAAAAGAGGTGCCGGAAGGCATGTATTTGCTTTCCGTGGAAAACCAACAAGGATACCGGATCGGTTCATTTAAAGTGATTAAACTATAGCTTTTTGATTTCCCGATTTTACTCCACATGAAAAAGTTAATTTTTATCCTGGTTTTTCAAATCGCCTTCCTGGCCGCAGGGCAGGCTCAGGTGATTCCCAAGGGCATGAATTATCAAGCCGTAGCGAGAAACCTCCGGGGAGAAATCATTGCTGATCAACCCATTGGTTTGAAAATATTTTTGTTCAGCAACGAAAACGACATCCGGACCAATTATTATACTGAGCTTCATGAAGTGAAGACCAATGCCCTGGGATTATTCAACCTGATTGTCGGAGAGGGGAAAAAAGAACAGGGAGTATACGGACTGATTCCATGGAACAGAGAAAATATATGGATGGAGGTGGCCATACAGGAAAAAGGGAAATCCGGTTTTACCACGGTAAGCAGCAGCAAACTGATGGCCGTACCCTATGCCATTCACGCAGGCACCGCAGACCGGCTGACCGGTAAAAACCCGGACCCGGTCGCCACTTATGCACCCCCGGAGCCCGGTGTGATTTCCACGGATTGGTCTGTATTCGGAAACGCCAAAACGGATGCGAGCGGCAACATCTTCAGATTAAACTCACTGGGCACCACTGATTTTGTAGATCTCATCATGATCACCGACAACCAGGAAAGAATGAGGATCTGGGGTTATGGGGATATCCGAACTAAGCTGAATTTTGAAATAGGCAAAAACCTCACCGTCGGTCAAACCCTCTATGTGGTTCACAGCGCCTCCGTAGGGGACAGCCTGATTGTCTTAAAAAATGTTTACCTCAATACCCTGACCGGGTCCACGATAAATTGCGGACCCTTTACCGTAGCCGATCTCAGTCCCACTTTATTGACCGGAACGCTGGCCGTGGACCAGTTGGCGGACTTCAATACTACCCTGAACGTGGATGGCCCTACGGATTTAAACGGGAGACTCTATGTCAATAAAAAAAGCCCCACCAAGTTAAGCGGGACTTTGCAGGTGGATTCCACCACCCATCTGAACGACGCCTTGCAGGTCAATAACAAGAGTCCGGTTTATCTTACCGGCACATTGGAAGTGGATTCTGCAGCGGTATTCAACGACAAAGTCAAGATTACCTCCTTGTTTTCCACGGATACTTCGGGACAGTTTCCGACGGGTTCCTTGCAGGTAGGCGGAGGCACTTATATCAAGCAGAATTTTTATGTCGGGGGCATCGCCAAATTCGGAGGACCGGTGAATTTTGCGGGGGCGGTTTCCATCACAGATGTCACGCAATCAACCAGTCCATCCACCGGGGCATTGAAGGTTTCCGGGGGAGTCGGTATTGGATTAAACCTCAATGTGGGGGGAGCAGCCGGCATTGGTGGGATGTTTACCGTTAAAGACCTGACCGAATCCGTGGATTCGCTGACGGGAGCATTAAAGATTTCCGGAGGTGCGAGCATCAGGAAAAGGCTGAATGTCCGGGGAGCGGGTTTGTTTTACCATACGCTCGATGTTGCCGGAATTTCCAGTTTTAACGGGGGTCTGAATGTAACCAACTCCAACCCGTTTGTCGCTTCATTTATCAATACCACCAATCAACATGGCATAACCGTACAAGTCAATAATGCGGCTCCGGGCTGGTCCAATAATTTTGTGGAATTCAGAAACAGCGCAGGAGCGGTGGTCGGCCGCATTGAAGGAGAAAACTCCACCCAGTTTACCAGCAATCCCCGGTATGTCACTGAACTGAATTTGCTGGAAGCTTATGTGAGGGCAGCAGAACTGACTTTGGTGGAAGCCAGCGTCAACGTTGTTCTCGCGGGAGGGGATGTGGTGGCAGCGGCCACCTCTTCCACAGCCTGTTTGGGTCTGGGCGCCTGCGTTACCTTTCCCATCCCCAGTCTGATTGCCGTAGCCGCTATTCGTTTGGCGGCTCGCGTAGCAGTGGTGGGCGGTGCGGGTTATGCCCTGGATCTGGCAAATGATCGAAAGCAAGATTTTATAGACCTTAAAGCAGGCTTATACGGTGTAACCTATGAATCCGGAGCCGGAGATTATGCCGAATGGTTGCCTAAAGAAAACCCTGAGGAAATTTTCAAACCGGGTGACATTGTGGGTGTCCACGGAGGCCTGATATCAAAAACCATACGGGCACACAGCAAACTCATGGTTGTTTCCAGCCAGCCCATCGTCCTGGGGAATATGCCGGATGCAGACCGCAAAGGACAGTACGAAAAAGTGGCCTTCCTGGGTCAGGTTCCGGTACGAGTGGCCGGTAAGGTGATGGCGGGGGATTATATCCTTCCGTCCGGCAACCAGGATGGAACGGGCAGGGCTTGTCCGTCCTCAAAACTGAAAATAAGCGATTACGGATCCATTGTCGGTACGGCCTGGTCGGAATCCGACGGCAGTGAAGAACGGTTGGTCAACGTGGCCATTGGACTTCAGACCCGTGAATTGGCAACCCTTGTTGCCCGCCAGGAAAAGGAAATCGAAGACCTGGAAAGGGAATTTGATGAGACCAATGAACAACTTGCAAGGATGGTCCCCGGGTTTAAACAGGCGGCGGGCATCACCGGAGAAAAAACTTACCAGGCCGCATCGACTATCCAGGAAAAGACTGATCCTTCCTACCGTTTAAATAAATGGCTTCCAACGGAATTAAAGGCCCCCGAAATTCTGGAATCCCTGAGCATGGTGGAAAAAAGTTTTTTGGAAACCGGTGGAAGCAGGGAGGCCATTTACCTGTTGAATCAAATAAAAACCACCCCGGATTTTATCGAACAATACCTGACAAATTTCCGGTTTACCGATACCCAGTTTTTGCGTAAACAATTGGAAAAAATTAAACCGCGTCAAAAATGAAATCCCTTCGACGAAGTACATCCCGGTTGATGGCATCCCTTTTTCGATACAGGGCGCAAACGGCTAAAAAATGGTACGCTGTTTTTTGTTTTCAGCTTTGCGTGCTGGCCTTCGGCTATGCCCAGGTCATTCCCAAAGGAATGAATTATCAGGCCGTGGCGCGCAATCCCAAAGGTGAATTGCTGAGTCATCAAAAAATCGGGTTAAAAATTTCCCTGGTGGCCATGGATCAGGGACAGAAGATAACGCATTACAGTGAGACCCATGAGGTGGCCACCAATGCATTGGGTTTGTTTAATTTGGTTGTCGGGGAAGGCAGGAAGGCCGGGGGCGAATTCGGACTTATTCCATGGAATGCCCAGAACATCTGGTTGGAAGTATCCATCCGGGACCCTAAGGATTCAGAATTTGTCCTGCTCAGCAGCAGCAAACTGCAATTCGTTCCTTATGCCATTCATGCAGGCCTGGCGGGCGGCCTGGCGGGGCCGGGCAACTTACAGCCGTCCTCAAATTCATCCGCTCCAGAACCCGGCGTCGAATCTACAACCTGGTCGGTATTCGGCAATCACAATACAGATCTCGCCGGCAACCCCTATCATATCAATGCCCTGGGCACGACCGATTTTGTTGATCTCATCCTGATCACCGATAACATAGAAAGGATGCGGATCAGGGCGGACGGAAACATCATAACCAAACTCAATTTCGACATTACTAAAAACCTTAAGGTAGGCCAAAACCTGACGGTGGATTTAACGGCATCCGTCGGGGATTCGCTTTTGGTCAAAGGGAATGTTATTCTCAATCAGGTGAGTGGATTTACCCTGGTTAAAGGTCCCTACACGGTGGAGAATCAAAGTCCAAGCATTCTGACCGGAACCCTCACAGTCGACCGGTCGGTGGACCTCAAGGAAACACTGAATGTGGATGGAAATACGGATCTCAACGCCAGGATGTTCGTAAACAACAGGAGCCCAAGCCTTCTGACCGGAACCCTGCAGGTGGACTCCGTGACCAACCTGAATGATGCGCTTACCGTAACCAACGCGAGTCCCACCACTCTTACCGGTACCCTGAGAACGGATTCCTGCGCCACCTTCAACGACAGGCTTAAAATTGACTCCCAATTTTCAACGGATACTTCCGGAATAAGCCCCAGCGGCTCCTTACAGGTAGGCGGAGGGACTTATGTGAAAGAAAACCTGTATGTCGGAGGTGTCGCCAAATTTGGCGGACCGGTTGCTTTTGCCGGGGCCGTAACCATACAGGACCAAACCCAATCCACCAGCCCATCCACCGGAGCGTTGAAAGTGTCCGGGGGGGTGGGCATAGGCTTGAATTTAAATGTTGGGGAAGCCGCCATGATCGGAGGAATGACTTCGGTGACCGATGTCACCGAGTCCACAGATACGCTTACGGGAGCTTTAAAAGTTTTCGGCGGAGCCGGGATCCGGCGAAGGCTCAACGTTGGCGGTGCCGTATCCTTGTTTGATTCGCTGACGGTGTCGGGGCTTACGACCATGGGCAATGCTTTGCAGGTAACCTCGGGCTCGCCTTACATCGCCCATTTTATCAATACCAGCAATCAGAATGGAATCAGCATCAAACTAGCCAACCCCAGCCCGGGCTGGTCCAATAATTTTATTGAATTCCGCAACAGCAATTCAGGAGTAGTGGGGAGAATAGAGGGCCAGAACCAATCCGAATACCTCAACAATCCCAATTATATACGGGAGCTGGATATTTACAAGACGGATTTAAAATTTGCCGAAGCCACCGTTATAACGGCTTCCTATTTTTTGGTCGGTGCCGCCGCGGGAGTGGTTGCGGCTGCGGCCTCCTCCACCCCCTGCGCAGGACTCGGGGTATGCGGTACCACACCGATCGTCTCTTTGATTGTGAAAGCCGCCGCAGAACTTGCGGCTCGTTCCATTGGTTTGGCCAGGGCTGTGGAATTGAGAGATCATTTCCAGGAAAGGAAAGATGAATTTGTCAATTACCATGCGGCCCGGATCGGGGTGACTTATGAATCGGGAGCCGGGGATTATGCGGAATGGTTGCCCAAACGGGATACCCAGGAAACCTTCCTCCCCGGATATATCGTGAGTCTGCAATACGGGCAAATCACAAAAAGAACAGAGGGTTACGGCAAACTACTGGTCATCTCCACCAAACCCGCTGTATTGGGAAACAGCCCTGAACCATCCCTTAAAAGGAATTATGAAAAAGTCGCCTTTATGGGCCAGGTACCTGTTTTGGTAATGGGTAAAGTCAGGTCCGGGGATTATATCCTGCCCTCGGGTAATCAGGACGGATTAGGAAGAGCTGTGCCGGTGGAAAACATGCAGGCTGAAGATTATATTCAGATCGTAGGCACGGCCTGGTCGGATAAGGAAACAGAAAGTTGCGGATTGGTCAACGTCGCCATCGGATTGAATGATTCCGATATCAGTAAATTGGCCGAAGACAACCAGGGACAGATCCAAGAACTGAAATCCGAACTGGATCAGACCCATTCCATCCTGGCCAGACTGGTCCCCGGCTTTCAGCCCGCAACCCGCAGCAGGGAAGCTGCAGGCCAGGCGGTGAATGTGCAGAATCCTTTAGCCGGAGAACTTTGGTTCAAAGAAGCCAGCACCGGAAGAACCGATTTTTCCCAGGTTTCCAGGGACCAGGTGGAGGGATACCTCATGATGGCAGAAAAATCCCTCCGCGACAACGGTGGAGTTCCGGAAAATTATGCCTTCTGGAGACAATATCAAACCGATCCTTCCTTTAAGCAAAATTGTATTGCTTCCATCCAGGGGATCTATAAACAGTCGGTGCGACTTCAAACGGAACGAATCAAACAAAACAAATGAAACCATGGATATATCCAATGACCCGGAAAACGACCGTGGATTTTTTTATTCGAAAAGGAAATTGAAATGAAAAAACTGTATTTCATTTTGTGTTTTCAACTGCTGCTGGTTGCAGCCCGGGCCCAGGTGGCCCTCAAAGGAATCAATTACCAGGCTGCGGCGCACAATCCCCAGGGAAACCTGTTGCGCAATCAACAAATAAATTTGAAAATTTACTTATTCGGCAATGAAAACGATAAAAGGGTCAACCATTACAGCGAAATACACCAGGTGACGACCAACCAACAGGGCTTGTTTAATCTGGTTATAGGGGAAGGACTCCGGGTCGAAGGCCAATATGGGCTGGTGCCCTGGAGCACAGAAAACATTTGGCTGGAAGTTGCCATCCAGGACAAAGGGCATTCCGGTTTCTCCTCCGTGAGCAACAGCAAACTGCTTGCCGTGCCTTACGCCCTGTACGCGCTGACCGCAAATAAACTGATCCATTCCGGCAGCGCTTCCCAGCCTGCGCCCCCGGAACCCGGTGTGATTTCCAACCAATGGTCGGTGTTCGGAAATGCCAATACGGATGCCAGCGGTAATCCATACCATATCAATTCACTCGGCACCACGGATAAAGTGGATTTATTTTTGATCACGGACAATGTCGAACGGTTGAGGATTTTCAAGGGTGGGGACATCTCGGCCAAACTCAATTTTGAAATCGGGCAAAATCTGAAGGTCGGGCAGAATATGCAGGTGGGACTGACCGCGACAGTGGACGATTCCCTTGTGGTAAAAAGAAGTGTTTTCTTTAATACGGATACCGGTGCCACGGTCAATTACGGCCCTTTCACGGTTGCCAAGGGCAGCCCGTCCCTGTTGTCAGGCAGGCTTACCGTGGAGCAGGCCACCGATTTGAATGCGGCGCTCAATGTGGATGGGCCCACTGACCTGAACGACCGGTTAAACGTAAATAATATGAGCCCGACCAAACTCACGGGTACTCTGCAGGTCGATTCCTTTACGGTATTGAATGACTCCCTGAACGTCAGCCTAGGCAGCCCCACCGCGTTTTCCGGCACCCTGGAAGTGGACTCCTGTGCCTCATTTCATGATAAGGTCAGGATTTTATCCATATACCAGACCGATACCTCCGGGGCAGCGCCTACCGGTTCTTTGCAGGTAGGGGGAGGCGCCTACATCAGGGAAAATTTATATATCGGGGGTGTGGCCAAGTTTGGAGGACCTGTTGCTTTCGGCGGGGCGGTGTCGATCACGGATTTAACTCAATCGGTCAACCCCATGACCGGCGCTTTAAGAGTCTCCGGGGGAACCGGGATCGGTCTTAATCTCAACGTAGGTGGAGCTGCCGGAATAGGTGGGATGCTGACCCTATTGGACCTTACGGAGTCCATTGATTCCACGACGGGCGCGTTAAAGGTTTTTGGGGGCATGTCTATCCGCAGGCGATTAAATGTAAGAGGAGCGACTGCTTTTGCCGGTTCGCTGAACATTGGGGGGATTTCCACTCTGAACAATACCATGTATGTCAGGAGTTCAGGCAATTTTATTGCCCAATTCACCAATACCAGCAATCAAAATGGAATCAGCATCCAGGTGGCCAATGCAGTACCCGAGTGGGCCAATAATTTTATGGAATTCCGAAACAGCTCGGCCGGTGTGGTAGGATATATTGAAGGGGAAAACAGTACCCAGTCTGTCAACAACCTGCTGTATGCCCATGAAATTGAAAATCTGAATTTCAGGATCCACAGTGCGGAACTTGCGATAGTCATTGCCACGGCTACTTTATTTATTGCCGGTAAAACCCTGGTCAGCGCCTTATCCTCCTCAACCGGCTGCTCCGGCCTGGGCTTTTGTGTCGCCGCCCCGATTACCTCCCTGATTGTTAAGGCAACACTGGATGTTGGGGGTGCGGCAGCCGATTTGATCAACAACAGTTTCCGGACCGTTGACGCCATTGCAGAAAAAGATGCTTATATCAATTATAAAGCGGCCAGGGTAGGGGTTACCTACGAATCGGGTTCTGGGGATTATGCGGAATGGCTGCCCAAGTCAAACGACGGCGAGGTTTTTTTACCCGGATATGTAGTCGGATTGAGAAATGGGTTCATTTCCAAACAAACCACCGATGCGCAAAAAATCATGGTCATTTCATCCCAACCTATAGTCTTGGGAAATACTCCGCCGGAAAGCCTGCGGTCCCGGTATGAAAAGGTAGCTTTTCTCGGACAGGTACCTGTCCGGGTGATGGGGCGGGTCCATGCGGGGGACTATATCCTGCCTTCCGGGAATGAAGATGGATTGGCGAGGGGAATGGCCCCGGACGAGATGAAAGCAGAAGATTATGCCAATATGGTGGGGGTGGCCTGGTCCGCTCACGATCAGGAAGGTTACGGAGTGGTCATGACCGCAGTAGGCCTCCACGGCAGCGAGATCAATAAAAAAGTGGTGGAACAAAAAAACAGGATTCAGCGACTCCGTGAAAAGGTTACCCAAAGAAATCAGGTTCTTGCACAATTGGTACCGGGCTTTCAGGAACTGGCCTCGGGCTCCAATTCCACGGTAACCCGGTCTGTCCGGCCCGGCTCATCCCCGGGAAACAGCCAAGGCCAACCATCCTTAAAAGAATTTGCAAAAAGCCTGTCCTATTTTGAATTTTCACAGGAACAAATTTCAGAGATACTGGACCAAGCCCTGGTCATGGCCAGGCAAAAAGGAACCCAGCCGGACGAAGATCCTTTCTGGGCAAAAATTGAATCGGACCAGGCATACCGGAAATCCTTTATAGAAGAGATCCAGAAGAGCGCCAGAAACGAATTACCGAGACTTTTTGAACAAAATTTGCAACAGACCAAGGTCAATCAAAAATAACCCTTCATTATCCATGATGGATTCCATTGCCACCAAGAGACGGACAACATTGAATAAGCTTCATCTTTATATTTTGCAGATGTTTCTGGGCCTGGCTGCAATGATGCCGTTCAAAATCGGGGCGCAGACGAATACAGTGGTCTTGCCTTCCGATGGCAATCACACCAAATCCGTGGCTCCGCAAGGTTCACTTCGTTATCAAAGGGGCTTTTACCTGATTCAAAGAAAGGAAATACTGGCCAGCGGCCTTCAGTCCGGGGATACCATCTCCTGCATCGGATTTACGATTGCAGATGCCCAAAACGATACCACCCGCGCCAAATTTAAGGTCTATCTTCAAAACACCACGGACACCGTCAGCCGGATCGACACGGCCTGGACGGTCATTCCGGGCATTGCCAATACTTACCAACTGGTCACCGGACTGCATCCCGGCAATTATGAATGGCAGGTCAGGTCCGATTGTTCCCCCTTTTCACCCATCCTTGGTTTTAATAACGATAACCTGGATTCCTGCCGGCCGGTAACCCATTTGAAAGAAGGCAACATAACCGATGTCAGCGCTGAATTGAGTTGGGTGTCCCCGGCCCATTCCGTGACCGATTTTTTTGTTGAATATTCCCTGACGGATACGGAAAACTGGATTGGAATGAGCACGACCAATACCACCATCACCCTCAACGGCCTGGCTCCCAATACGGGTTACCAATGGAGGGTAAAAACCCGCTGCGCCTCGGACTCCTCCGTGATCAGCAATTCATCCTTTGTCACCGAAAAATCCAACAACTGTAACTCCCCTACCGGTCTTTCGGTAGTGAGTGTTGGAGATACCACGGCGAAATTGGACTGGGGTCCGGCGGTAGGCAACACTTTTTACTCCGTCCGGTTTAGAAGAGTGGGCAACACTGCCTGGGTGGAGACCATTTCATTTGCGGACTCGATCAGTATCAATTCCGGGTTGGTACCGGGAACGACCTATGAATGGCAGGTCAGATCTAATTGCAACATCTCCGATGCAGGGGCTTTTATCGCCGGCCCCCGGTTTACCACCTCCGGGCCCACGGTTTGTTATTTTCCGCCTTATTTTTCCGTGGACAGCATTACTTCTTCTTCGGTGAAATTTTCCTGGGATTCTTCCGTGGCTGCCACCTCTTATGAATTGAGGTACCGGGCAAAGGACGTCATCTCCTGGACCAATGCAACCAATCCCATGAGCCTGGTGCACGACGACAGCATCGCGGTCCCCGATACCATCGGACCCTATGATATTCCGTTTAAAGGCATGAACCTGGACACCTTCGTTTATACCGGACAGGGGGTTTATGTCGCCTGGGAATACGAGTACATGACCGGTCCCCTTTCCTCCCCGAACACCTCGCTGGCAACCCTTGCCAATTCTGTGCTGAAAGGGAGTTTTGGCCAGGATTCCCTCCGCACGATCCTGTCATTTATCACTCGAAGCGACACTTCGGCCCTGGCGCTGGATACCGTTTTGAATGCAAACGATTACCGGCCGGAAACCCGGTTGTGTTCGCCTTCCTTGAAAGACAGCGTGGAGGTCCTTGCGGTGTATGCTCTTGGGAAATACGCCCCGCGGTATACTTCGGCACCCGTGTCCGCAGTGATCCGGAACCATAGCCCGGATACCCTGACTTATACGGTAAATATGACGGTGAAGGAACAACTGACCCAGACGGTCCGCTACACCGTGAATCAAAATATTACGGTGGGGCCCGACACCATCGGTTTAATCGAGTTTAGCGGATGGTCACCGGTTCTTCTGGAGACCGATTCCATCATCGTCTCGGTACCGGCCCAGGGTGATGAAAACGTGCTCTACAATAATCGGAATTATTATCTCCAGACCGTAACGCCTTCCACCGTTTCCTATGAAGACGGTTCGAATGCAATCTCCCAGGCCGGCACCGATACCCTGGCCGGCATGACGCTAGGCCGTCATTACATGGACGGATGCGGCAAGATCAATGCCATACAGGTCTTTTTGAGCCAGTCCGCCCAGGGCCATCCGGTTTATGCCGTGGCGCTGGATACCAACCTGGTGATTCTTGGTCAATCTTCCGCTATCGTACCGGATTCGGCCCAGGTCAATAAATATTATACTTTTTATCTGCCGGGTACCCGCCTATTGCAAAATGAATATTATTATGTAGGGCTTGCCCAGGATTCCAGCATGGTTTCCTGTTTTCCGGTCGGAGTCCAGTATGAAGGGGGCCGGATCCGGGACAGTGCTTATTTCAGAGGCAACGCTGCCGGGGATAGCATATGGCATCATCCTTATCCGGGACGTTTAATGATCCGGGCAGAACTTATTCCGGGCACGGCGGTACCTAGTATTACCGGCGATTTGTTTTTGTGTACCGGCACTTCGGACACACTTGTCGTATCCAGTATCCTGGCCCGTTATGCGGACAGCGTGATCGCGTACAGCTCCCAGTACTCTCCGTATCAATACAGCGCCCGGGAAGCCCTGGGTAGCCCCAATGTCTATCCGGGTTATGGTCCCGACCCCAAATCCTGGATTTCCTCCAGCGAAGCCGGCAGGGAATCTTTGGTCCTTCACTTCCCGGAAGCAGACTCCGTAAATTTTGTCGATGTCTTCGAAACTTTCAACCCGGGAGCCTTGGACAGTATCTATCTGCAGGACGAAGGGACGGGCATGTTCCACCTGATCTGGTCAGGAACCGCCGCTCCGGCTCCCCCGTCCTCCAAAAAAAACCGGTTTAATTTTCCGTTGACCCCTTATAAAGTATCCGGGGTGCGCCTGGCTTTTAATATGGACACGGTGCCGGGATACAGCGCAATAGATGCGGTATGTATCGGCCGCCTGGTGACGCCGGGAGATTTTACCAGTTTGAACTGGACGGGAGGCAGTACCGATGACACGCTAATCATTTCTGCACCCGGGACCTATACCGTTACAACAGTTGACGCGATGGGTTGTATGTCGGTCGACAGCGTTACTTCGATCTCTCCGGTATCCGTCATCCCGGTGATTACCGTGGAAGGCCCCCTCAGCTTTTGCCCCGGCGACAGTGTTAAATTGAAATCCAGCCAGACCGGGGGCAATACCTGGAGTACAGGAGCTACCACCGACAGCATATATGTGAAAACGGCAGGGTCTTATACGGTAATCTACGATGACGGCACCGGATGCGGGACCACCCTCTCCGATACGGTAAACATTACGGTTTTCACACCCCCGGTGGTATCCATCAGCGGCACCCTGGGCATTTGTCCCAATGAAACCACCGTTTTGCATGCGGGTTCTGGTTTTGCCAGTTATTTATGGTCCACCAATGAAACTGCGGATTCTATCGTAGTGGGTAATCCAGGGCTTTACATTGTGGTCGTCACAGATGCCAACGGTTGTGTTGGATCCGATACGGCATCCACCCAATTCAGCCCGGTACCGGCCCCTTCCATCACCGGAACCTTTCTTTTTTGTCCCGGGGATTCCACCTTACTGG
This sequence comes from Bacteroidota bacterium, assembly GCA_029557915.1. Classification (GTDB taxonomy): domain Bacteria; phylum Bacteroidota; class Bacteroidia; order Chitinophagales; family Saprospiraceae; genus JADJLQ01. Next base: position 18,925 of record JAKQHS010000068.1, read on the forward strand.
ATGCCGGAACGGGGTTCAGCAGTTATTTATGGTCTACCGGTGCGAGCACTCAAACCATAACGGTCAGTACCGAAGGTGGGTTTTCGGTAACGGTAACCAATTCAGACGGATGCCAGGGAAGCACCACCGAATTCACCTCATTGTACCCTTCCCCTTTTGCCGTGATTAACGGATACGACGGATTCTGTCCTGCAGATTCCGTTTTATTATCCGGGAGCGGGGGCCAGAGTTATTTATGGTCAAACGGCAGTACCACTCCTGATATATATGCCAAGACGGCTGGACTTTACATCCTTACGGTGACGGATGCCAATGGATGTAAAGACAGTATTTCCAAAGATATCGTAGAGTTTACTCCGCCCAATCCTTTTATTTCCGGGACCTTGTCCTTCTGCGCCGGAGGAAGTGTGACGGCACTGGACGCCGGACCGAATTTTAACAGCTATTTGTGGTCTACCGGAGAATCCAGTTCATCCATACTGGTTGACAGGGTAGGAACTTATGATGTAACCGTTACGGATAACAACGGTTGCCATGGATCAACCAGCGCCACGGTCACCCAGGAAGGCGGAATACCGGATGTTCCCGGCCCGATCACGGGTAGCCTCTTCGGCATGTGCAACAACCTCTCGCCAAGCACCTACTCGGTCAGCCCCGTACCCAATTCTACCTGTTACCTCTGGAAAATGCCTCCGGGGGCAACCATTGTATCCGGATTCATGCCGGATTCCAATTTGTTTCATAATGTCATTCAGGTGGTTTTTGATAATTCTTTTACCGGGGGATATATCGAAGTGGCTTCCCATAACGATTGCGGGGCCAGCCCTTCGTTCAACGGTCGCAGCATCTACATATCGGCGGCTCCCGGGAGCGTGCCATCGAACATAACGGGTCAGGCCTCCGGCGTATGCAAGCAAGTTTCCACCATGTATTCCATTTCACCGGTCACCGGAGCCGTATCGTATGAATGGATCGTTCCCCTGGGAGCGGAAATAACCGGATATAATGGCGATTCAACCGCCATCGAGGTATTTTTTGCGACCTCTTACCGGACCGGGGATATTTGTGTCCGGTATACAACGGATTGCGGGACCAGTCCTTACAAGTGCCTGAACGTGTCGCCTCAGCCCAAAATCCAGTCCAACATAGCCGGGCCAACAACGGTCTGCGCCCAAATGCAAAACGCAATGTTTAATATTCCGCCCGTGATCGGCGCTACCGCCTACCTATGGTCCGTACCGACCGGCGCAACCATCGTTTCCGGCCAGGGTACCACACAGATCTCGGTGAACTTTGGAAACCATACCGGTATCGTCACCGTAAAAGCGATAAACGATTGCGGCAACAGCCTCATCCAGTATCTTTCGGTCAATGTTACCAACTGCACCCGTTTCCCATCCCGCGAAATAAACTATACCAAACGCAGACCGAACGACTTTAAATTCGAACTGTATCCGAATCCTTCGGATGGACTCTTTCTGCTGGAGCTAACCTCTCCGGAGCCGGGAACGGAATATGCCCTGACGGTGTCTGACGCCCTGGGTAAAAAAGTGCTTGAATATAAATTACCGGGAAACCAGTTTGTACGGGACTGGCTGGACCTCCGTCATCTGGGCAAAGGCATGTATTTTATGACCATTGCAAATAAATCCCAGCAGCAAACGGCCAAATTGGTGATCCATTGATCCGGTCAACTTTTGAATAGAAAATAAAAAACAAGGACAAGCACGGACTGCAACAACAGGGTCCCGTCCAGGATGCCGAGATGATAAAAAGGCAATACCTGCAATTTTTCACTGGCTAAGAAAAAGGCCGTGGTCAGCGCGGAAATCAGCAGGGCGACGGTGATATAGCTCATGCCCATCCCGGGATATTGAACGAGGGCAATGGCCGCGAACATTGCCAGGCAGAGATAAGAAAGGACCAGGGGATTCGTTTTCTTAAAAAGCATGGGAATCGTCTTTAAACCCACTTTGCGGTCTGCCTCCAGGTCGCGGATATCAAACGGCAGGGTGATGGCAAGGATAAAAAAAATTCTTTCCACAAGAAGCGCCGCCAGGAAGGGAACCTGGTAACTCCTTCCGCTGTGGATCACCGGGAGCAGGATGGTGACCCCCGACCAAACCCCGGCGATAAGAAAAATTTTGAGGTAGGGAATCTCGCGAAGCCGGAACCATTTTTTCCCCAGGTGCCGGACAGGGGTCGAATAAAAAAGGGCCAGTGCGGCAAGCGGGGCCAGTGCAATCAACACTTCTTTTTTGGCCTGGAACAAGGTGATCACAAAACCCGTCACGGAAAGAAACACCATCAGGTAAAATCCGGGCTTATGTTGCCGGAGCCATTCGTATTTTTCATCTTCCAGGGCTTCCGGCACATATACGACGGTGATCAGCCGGTGCAAATTGTATTCGAACAGGGTGGCAAAAAAGATCAGGAAGAGGTAAGGGTGGACATGGGGCCTGAGCCCTAACTGCACCTGGGTTTCCAGGGCGAGGGCCACCGCGCATAACGCAATCAGTATATTGGAATGGATAAGGGCTGAAATCCAACTTTTAATCACTTCTATTTGTTTACCCCCGGTTTCATTCCGGACCGCTCTTCGTAGTCAAGTTCTTCCTTAGTCCTGGTCCGGTATCCCGCATCCAGGATTCCGTTTTCCAGCCTGAGCACGCCCCGCGGACAAACTGCGGAACAAATACCGCAGCCTACGCAAGATGCCCTCACGACATCCTGTCCCCGCTGGGCATAGGATTTTACATCGATCCCCATCTCGCAATAGGTAGAACAATTGCCGCAGGAAATGCATTGGCCTCCGTTGACTGTGATCCGGAACCGGGACTTGGTTTTTTGCAGGATACCCAGGTAAGCCGCCATCGGACATCCGAAGCGGCACCATACCCGGCTTCCCATCAGGGGATAAAAGCCTACCCCGATCACCCCTGAAAAGGCCGCGCCGATAAAAAACCCGTACCAGGCACTCAATTGGTAACTGTTTAAAAACAGGATATTGGCTGCGCCGGTAAACCGGGTGTACAAAACCATAGCCGTCATCACCACCACAAAAACCAGGACCCCGTGGACCATCCATCGTTCGACTTTCCAGGCCTTCAGGGAAGAGGAGGACAGATGCCGGAACGGATCACCAGCCGTCTCGGCCAGGCCGCCGCAGCCGCAGACCCAGGAGCAATACCATCTTTTACCGTAAAACCAGGTCAACACAGGAGTCAGGACCAGGAAGGAAACGATACCCCAGAACAACATAAAATAACCGAGCATCCCGCTTTGAATCAAACCATCGATATGCCAGTCAAAAAAGAAATAATAATTCAGGGGCCAGATGTTTTTAAAATCAAAATAAGGCCGGTTGAGGCCTTGCAGGATCTCTGGAAGAATAAAGGCGAAAGCCGTCTGGAAAAAAAGTACCGATAACGTGCGCAAAACCTGGTACCGGTCATGCCTGTATTTATAGATGAACTTGATCCCCATCAGGAACATGATCAGGGTGTAGAAGGTGCCATAAACAAACCACTGGCTGGCCGGTTTCCCTTTTAAGTATTGGCTCAGGGGATCAAACAGACGGATCAGGCCTGAGTTTGCTCCCCCCTCTCCCTGTCCCTGTCCCAGGTATTGAGGATACCAGTACAGTAGAATATAAAATCCGGTGAGTATTACCGCCAATAACCAGGCGAGGCTTCCCCTTGCGGTCAGGCTCCTGAACCAGACCCCGTTGTTTTTTATACCTGGGGGATGTGCATGATAGGTTTCGTAGGAATACCAGACCGAACCGGCACTGACCAGGAGGATTGAGGTCCACAACCAAACGCTTGCATTTTGGGTTTTGAATGAGATCCAGTAAATCAGCTGGATCAGTATCCCGGAACCCACTAATCCCAGCGCCCCTTTTTGTACAGGGCTCAGGTTTGCGGAATGGACTCCGGCAGAGAGGGACATGGATTCGGCGTTCTTCATCCTGTCATTCATTTATTTTATTTAAAAATCGGGTGACCGCATCCCGGTCGCGCCCAGACTTCAAAATCAGTCTTTTGCCGGATTGGATATAGTACAGATCCATCAACCGGCTTTCATACTGGGGGAAAAACTCGGGATCAAAATTGGCAAGGCCGAGTTGAGGCAGGACGGTCTCTATGGTAGCACGTGAACGGATCCACTGTTCACAGACCTCCTGCCTGTACCGGATGCCCATGAGGCAGAAACCGCGGACGGCCAGCGGGAAATTTGGACTAGTGGCGCTGTTGTAATTGATCCGGATGGACTTTTTTCCATTGGCGCCCTGCCAATACAGGGATTGGACATGCTCCACCGGTTGGGGTTCTATTTCGCCGTAAACCTGGTATTCGATATCGAAAAATTTCGCAGAATTGTACCAGATGCCCGGGTCGTATTTCACAGGACCCTTGCAAAGGGTGTGCGCTACCGTCTCTCCCATGATCCGGCCGGTATACCAGATCGCTTCTATGGCTTTTCTGCCGGGCCGGGGGGTCCAGAGCTCCGCGCAATCCCCGATCGCGTAAATATCTTTTTGGGAAGACCGGAGGTAATCATCCACCATGACGCCCATATTGGTTTCGATATCGCTGTTGTATAAAAAACCAATATTGGGGCGGACTCCCACGGTAAGCCCTACAAACTGGGCTTCAAGGTGGTCATCGTGCCCCGTGCGCACCCCGGCGACCCATCCCCTTCCATCGTTGTATATTTCTTCAAGACCGGTATTGAGCCGGAGATCGACTCCATGTCTACGGATCTCTTCATTGACCATGGCCGATTCTTCGGCCGGTAAAACCGTATTCCAGAAACTGGATTCAATGGCAAGAAAACTGACCGCGATATTTCTGGATCGTAACATTTCAGCCAGTTCGACCCCGATCAGCCCCCCTCCTACGATGACGGCTTTCCTGATCCGCCCGGTCTGATCTTCCAGTTGCTGTAAATCCCGAAGATGATAAAGGCCCTGAACCCCTTGGAGATCCTGTCCTGGCCAGTCAAATTTTTTGGGCAGGGAACCGCAGGCCAGGATCAGGATGTCATAAGACAGCGATTGTCCATTGTGCAGTTGAACGGATTTGGATACAGGATTGATTTCGGTAACCCGTCCATGCAGCCGGTCAATGCGGTTTTTAGCCCAAAAACCGTCTTCATACAATTTGGTGTGCTCAAGACGAAGGTGCCCCATATACACATACATCAGGGCGGTACGCGAAAAAGGATATTCGGATTCTTCGGAGATCATCAGGATCTCATGATCGCTGTACTTCCGGATAAAACGCGCTGCCGTACTTCCCGCAATCCCGTTTCCAATGATGATGATCCTCATGATTCCGTATTTAAACGTACAGAATATTCATGAAAAACAAAGGAGGCTCCGTTAAAACAGGGGCTGGTACCTCGGTTTCCAGAGGCGGTCATAGGTAATGCCTACGCGTAAAAGCATACTCATGCCGGTCTCCCTCGTCTCCTCAACCTTTCCTTTGAAGAAGAAAAAATCGGAGGCCACGGATAGGGAAAGTTCATCGATCAGCGGGATCAGCAGTTCATGGACCATATTATACCGCAGGGCCAGGTCGCGGTTGGTGTCCGACTTTGCTTTAAAAAACCAGGTCGCATCGTTGCGAATGGAATAGATTACACTTCCCCCTCCCAGAAAAAAACGGCCATCCGCTCGGGCGGTAAACCCGAACTGGGCCTTATTTTGCCCGAAATCCTGTTCGAGCACGGAGGCGAGTTCCACATTGCGCCAGTTGCGATGGAAGCGGCGGGCGAGGCCGATTACTCCACGAAGGGCCTGCTGTTTGTAATTTTCCTCCAAAGTGGCTGGATTGATGGTGGGTGTAAATTCGGTATCGTACTGGCCGCGTACAAAGGGTTGAAAGATCCGGTTTGACTTTCTCCGGTAGGTGAGGTCCAGTTTAATATCGTCCGCCGATTCGGAGATTTGCTGGATATTTTTGGAGATTTCTGAATTTTGTTTGGCGTATGCCAGCGTAAGCCCGAGGTCCAGGGCGTTTTTAAGGCCATCCATGGTTGCCTTAAACCGGCCGCTCGCGCCGATCACCCAGGAATTGGTGGCCGTGATCCTGCTTTCCGGGACCGCCCCGTATCCATCGCTGTTGTATTTCCGGTTGTAAGAAGTCCAAAGGGTGGGCCGGTCAAAATCAAACGAAAGCAAGGGTTCAAACCGGGGATCTGGTTTCAGGCGTTCGGTGACGGCTTGAAGAAACTTATCCCCTTTGTTGTTTTTATTAAGCCGTTTAAGCTCATTGAGTACAAAACTCCGGAGTGATAACTTGTCCCCCTCCGGGCTTTCGACCAACCGGCCTTCTTTATCCATAATAAATTGACGGCGGACCCTGCGTGATTCCAGAAAATCCGCAGCCCTGACCCCTTCGAAGATCACATCGGTGGTGGCTACCCTGTAAAAACCATCCGGATCAACCGGCCTCCCGAGAATTCTGCAATTGAGCTGCAGCCATTCCATGGATACCGAAGGCAAACCACGGGAGTAGGTTTGTTGAGGGCCGGGTTTGGGACGGGTCAGACCACTGAAAATGAGGTCCTCGTGTACATCGTCTGCCAGGATCTTAAGAAGGGCGCTTCCCTTGACATCACAAAATAGAATTTCATCCTCATTCCAAAGCCAGGCACTCACTTCCCGCTCATGCAATTTGCCGATGAGGGGCGGGAAATAAGGGAATTTCCGGATTACGGCCAGCTCGGTGGGTCCGGCATTCCGCAATAAACGGGCGACAAATTCCTCCCACATCCGTTGGGATACCCTTCCCTGTTGGGTGGTGGCATCGTATTTTTTAAGATCGGGGTAAAGGGTTACCAGGTCATTGAATGCAGGGAAAAGAAGGTCGCCCTTGGGTTTGCTGACCCGTTGGGAAAGGGAAAGAATTTGCCGGATGACCGAAGTATCAGGCACTGTCTGGTCCGTCACCGGGTCCAGCCGGTGTTGAAGGCCGAGCAATCTGCCTTCAGCATCAAATTTCATCCGTAAACGCCCTACCCCCAATCCATCGGCAAATGACCGGGTCACCAGGGCAGGGGATCCCGGCCGGTTGAGGTTGTGGCCAGGTAATTCCACGGATTGGATCACAGTTTCAGGGCTCAGGCGCGAATGCAGGTCCGCCACGATCGCATCGATTCCCGCTACTTTTTCCGCAAGGGCGGCGTTGTCCCCCGCATCGAGATTTGATAAAACCACGATAGCCTCTACCCCTGATTTTCTCATCTGGTTAACTTCATAACGAATGGTTTCCAGATAGGGTAAGAACTGAAAATCTTTGAGGCTGTTTTTGGAAAGGTCCCCCTGGAGGGTGGGGTCCACAAGACCCAGCAGGCCTACCCGGATATTGCCAAACGGGAGGATCAACCGGCTATGGAACAAAGAACTGTCCCGGCTGCGGATATTGGTGGCCAGCAGCCGGATCCCCGGAAAGTCCAGGGAAAGGCGCTTCAAACTGTCTGCCCCCAGAGATAATTCAAAATGATAGGGGACCAAAATGGAATATCCAAGCTTGGTGAGAAGGCTAAAATCAATTCTTGCCCGCTCGAGGTCGTCGAGTCCAAAATTTCCGGTGCGGTGGCCAAGGTCGGCTAAAATTTGGTATTCCCCGTTTTGATCAGCATTAACCCATTGTTTTTTAATCACCGTAGATCTCACGGCCATTTCCCCCAGGTTGAAGGGCAATTCATACAAACGGCCGGTATCGCCGATATCCATCCGGTTGACTTCCCCAATGGTCCAAAGATCAGGATGCTCCGGCCAGACGGCTCCTTCTTCTTCAATGATAATTGCCGGGTCCCCGTTGCGGATGGTCATGGAATAATAGGTGACTTGGGTTTCAGCCAGGTCGGGAATATCGGTTTTTTGCCTTGGGTTTTTTTTCATCATGTCCAGCATGTCGGGATTTCGACGGAGGGGGTCCTGGACTAACAGGCTGTTGTGGGTTTTGAACGCAGGATATTTTTTAAGGGCTTTTGCGGAATCTTTTTGGGCTAAAATCCGCGGAAGTTCATTGCCCCTGGGTTCGTCGGAGGGCAGGAAAACGGCCAACCCGGGTGCGCGCCAGCAGGAGTGGCTGACCAGTTTAAAAGGTTTATGTTCGGTGTTGGCTTGTTCGGTGACCAGTTCATGTTCCTCCTGGGATCGCATCACCCCGAGGGCCCCCAGGCTGCGGCCGGTGTAAATGATGGATATACCGGTGGTATCTGCGGTACCGGGCAAGGCAATAAGTTGCAGTTTCCATACCAGGAAGAAAAAACAAATGACCAGCCGCATTTTGGCAATTTGACCGATCCGGCCCAGGGAGACAGATCAGGGTAAAGATAGTCAAAAGGAAAAGCATTATAAGGGATGGTTATCCCTTAATCATTTACTATTGCGTATCGCAACATCACCAGTCCGGAAGGGTATTTCCGGCTGCTTTTCAGGTCCAGCCTGACCCGGTGTTTTAATCCGTGAAACAAGGGCTTGCCATCACCCAGGAGGATGGGATGGACAGCGAGGACCAGTTCATCCACCAGCCAATGATCCATAAAGGAAGTGGTGAGGCTCGCACCGCCCCACAACCAGATGTCCTTGCCTTTTTCTTGTTTGTATTGTTTGGTCCAGGATACCGTATCCCCTGAAACCAGATGAAAAGGCTCCTGCACTTCATCTTCTTTCAGCGAATTGGAAAACACATACTGTTTGATCTTCGACATTTTTACCATAAAAGGATCTTCCGCCGCAACGGGCATGGATTTTGCCAAATCGTAGGATTTACGGCCCATAAAGAGGGTATCCACCTTTTTAAGAAAGGAGGACATCCCATAATCCTGGTCGGTGAGGCACCAGTCGTACTCCCCGTTGGGGCCTTCAATGAAACCGTCCAGGCTGACGGCCAGTTGCAGTATGATTTTGCGCATAGTTCAAAACAAAGATTAATTAAATTTACAGTTTTACTGCCTAGTTTAATCAGATTTGATGAGGAAATCGCTATCCAAACTACCCCTGGTAGGCACCAATATATTTACCAAAATGAGCGGCCTGGCGGCCGAGGTGGGGGCTATCAATATTGCGCAGGGATTTCCCGATTTCGCCTGCAATCCGGAGCTGATCGCGCTGGTCGATCAGGCCATGAAAGGAGGCTTTAATCAGTACGCGCCCATGCCCGGTTTGCTAAAATTGCGCGAAGGGATAGCGGAAAAAACGTTTGAACTTTACCGGCGGGAATACGACCCGGGTACCGAAATCACCGTCATGCCGGGAGCCACCGCAGGGATCTATTCGGCCATCCAGGCCCTCGTCCAACCGGGGGAGGAAGTGATTGTGCTGGAGCCCTGTTACGACAGTTATATTCCATCCATCATACTGGCCGGCGCGGTGCCGGTAAGGTATAAAATGAAATTTCCGGGTTATGCCATCGACTGGGAGGAAGTCCGCCGGCTGATTAATTCCAGGACCCGGATGATGGTGATCAATACGCCGCACAATCCTACCGGGAATATCCTTACCCGGGAGGATATGCTGGCCCTGCAATCCCTGGTCAGGGATACCGACCTCCTCGTCCTCAGCGATGAGGTCTATGAGCACATAGTCTTCGACGGGGAAAAACACTGGTCGGTATCCGCTTTTCCGGAACTGGCGGAACGAAGCATCATGGTGGCTTCTTTTGGAAAAACCTATCATGCCACGGGATGGAGGGTTGGTTATGTATTGGCTCCGGCTGAGATGACCGCAGAAATCCGTAAGGTGTACCAGTTTATCGCCTTCTCCGCATCAACGCCGGTGCAGCACGCTTTGGCGGCTTTTTTGAATAAAAAGGAGGCCTACCTTCAATTGAATCTTTTTTTTGAGAAAAAGCGGGACCGGTTCAGGGAGATGATCAGCGGCAGCCGGTTCAGCCTGCTCCCTTCCCGCGGCTCTTACTTCCAATGCGCGACTTACGAACGGATCACCGATGAAGGCGATGCCGAACTGGCCATCCGCCTTACGCACGAATACAAGGTGGCTACCATTCCCGTATCCGCCTTTTACCAGGATCATACCGACCACCGGGTTTTGCGTTTTTGTTTTGGAAAAAAAGACGAAACCCTTGAAAAAGCAGCAGAGATTTTATGCAAGATCTAAGCCTCACCCTCCTGCAAACCAGCCTGCAATGGGAAAATCCGGAAGCCAACCTGGCCCATTTTGACCGCCTGATTTCCCGGATCCAGGGGCCGACCGATCTCATCCTGCTTCCTGAGATGTTCAATACCGGTTTCAGTATGCGGGCGGACAGCCTGGCGGAAACCATGGAGGGACCCACCGTAAACTGGATGAAAACCAAGGCGGCACAAAATCAGACGGTGGTCTTTGGCAGCCTCATCATCCGGGAGGAGAAGGCCTTCTACAACCGTCTGGTGGCGGCGCTTCCGGATGGTTCTTTGCAATATTATAACAAAAGGCATTTGTTCCGCATGGCCGGGGAACAATTGACTTACACCGGAGGGAATGAACTGCTGACCCTGGAAATAAAAGGCTGGAAGATCAGGCCTTTTGTTTGTTATGATCTCCGTTTTCCCGTATGGTCCAGGAATTCGTTTGATCCCCTTGCCGGCTGGCAATATGATCTGGCCGTTTATGTAGCCAACTGGCCGTCCGCAAGGGCCCATGCCTGGAAAAGCCTGCCGGTGGCCAGAGCCATCGAAAACCAGGCCTGGATCGCCACCCTCAACCGCATTGGCAGCGACGGGAAAGGCCATACTTACAGCGGGGACAGCCAGGTGATCAATTCTTATGGCGAAACGGTGGTTCACCTTGATGAGGCGGAATATGTCCAAACCGTGGTCCTTGACCGCAACAGCCTTGAAAAACACCGCGAGGTATTCCCGGTGGGCCGGGATGCGGACCGTTTCGAGATTTTCCCCTGAAGTGATATGAATCTAACTCTCCGCCGGGAAAAGGCCTCAGATTTTCATGGGATTTACCTGGTCCATCAGGCCGCCTTCCGCCAGGAAGCCGAAGGCAGATTGGTTGAAAAACTCAGGAAAAACAAAGCGTATATCCCGGAATTGTCCCTGGTAGCCATACAGGACAACCTTGTCGTGGGCCATATCATTTTTTCAAAAATAAAAATCTCCGGGGGACAGAAGGATTATGAAAGCTTAACCCTGGCTCCCTTGGGCGTTCTGACGGAATTCCAGAATAAGGGCATTGGCAGTCTTTTGGTTCGGGAGGGACTGAAGAAAGCCCGTGAACTGGGCTACCGTTCCGTCATAGTACTGGGCCATAAGAACTTTTATCCCCGATTTGGTTTTGTTCCCGCATCCAGATGGGGAATTGAATCACCCTACGAAGTTCCGGATGAAGCATTCATGGCCATCGAACTGGTGCCCGGCGGCCTGGATGGGATAAGCGGGAAAGTGAAATACGATGAAGCATTTGAAGAACTGTAAAGGCGGTTTCATTTTACTCGTTAAGTCGCTTTTCAGAGAAGATCCGGTAACTTTGTATAAAAAAGCATGAAAGCAAGGAACGCCATCGGACTGGACAGCAAAAAGTCAAAACAACTGGCTGAAAAACTGAACGATTTGCTGGCCCACTATTCCATATTTTATCAAAACACCAGGGGGTATCACTGGAACATCAAAGGAGAGAAGTTTTTTGAATTGCATCTTAAGTTTGAAGAATTATACAACGACCTGCTCCTGAAAATCGATGAGGTCGCCGAGCGGATCCTCACCCTGGGATATGCGCCCCTGCACAATTATTCAGAATATAAAAAGGCTTCAGCCATCAAGGAGAGCAGCCAGGTTTCGGATGGCCTTAAGGCGGTGGAGGATATCCTGAACTCTTTCCGGGTGATCATTGGCCTGCAACGTGAATTGCTGGGCCTGAGCGCCGAAGCCGGCGACGAAGGGACCAATGCCCTGATGAGCGATTATATCCGTGCCCAGGAAAAGCTGGTGTGGATGTATTCCGCCTTTCTGAATAAATAGGCCTCCTTCCGGTCAAGCCGGGGTGCGACTCTATTAAATGAAGGCGTATAAAAAATATTTTGACCAAGCGCTCCGGCTGAATTATCCCGGCCAGGCCGTGGACTATATCCGGGAAACCGAATTCTTGTATCAAGGGATCCGGGCGGATCTTGGTTTCGTTTCCAGCTCCGGAAACCCCATGGACCGGCGGTTGTATATTTCAGGTTATTTTCTCGCACTCATTCAAGTCCTGGACCGGGATGGAAAAAGCATGGAGGAAATCAGGAGCCTGGTCACCGGCATCGCCTCCGAATATGTACGGCCCAAAAACAAATGGCAGGCTTTTTTAAAAAGGCTGCCGGCCAGGCTGATCAAATCGGGACTAGCTTCCATCCTGTTAAAAAAAATGGACCGGATGGTCAGCCGCAATGCCCATCCCGAAGGCTTCCGGGTCAGGGTCCTCACCGGCAAAGAAGAAACCCTGGGCTTTGGATACGGAGTGGATATCCTCGAATGCGGAATCTGTAAACTTTTTGCCCGGCACGGCTTTTCAAAATATGCCGC
>JAKQHS010000073.1 GCA_029557915.1 Bacteroidota bacterium
CCGGCCGTCGGCCAGACCTTTTTTTTCGGCAATGATCTTTCTTACGTCAACGAAATGGAGGACTGCGGAGTGATTTACAAAGAAAATAAAAAAGCCAAAGACCCCTACCGGATCTTCGCTGATCGTGGGTGCAACCTGGTACGGCTCCGACTCTGGAAAGATCCAAGCTGGTACAAAAGCCTGAACCAGGGCAAAATTTATTCGGACCTCGGTGATGTGATGAAAAGCATCGGCCGTGCCAATGCGAATCAAATGCAGGTATTGCTGGATTTTCACCTGTCCGATAATTGGGCCGACCCGTCCAAACAACTCGTACCTGCTGCCTGGGAACCCGTGGTGAATAATCTTCCGGTTTTAAAAGACAGTTTGTACCGGTATATCTATAACACCCTTCAGATTTTATTCCAGGCGGACCTATTACCGGAAATGGTGCAGATCGGCAATGAAACCAATAAAGGCATCCTCCTTTCCCCGGCGGATAATGCGAAATACACCCTCGACTGGCTACGGAATGCTGAACTTTTTAATGCCGCGATCGCGGCGGTCCGGGATTTTGAAAAAAGCAGCAAGCAAAAAATCAAGGTGGCCATTCATGCCGCCGGGCCCAAAGACTCCGGCTGGCTCATCGACCAGTTTGTTCAGAACGGGGTGACGGATTTTGACCTCATCGGTATATCCTATTACTGGGCCTGGCACAAACCCAGTTCCATCGAAGAAACGGGGGCCCTCATCCAATCCCTCAAAAACAAATACCGGAAGGAAGTGATGATCTTTGAAACCGGGTACCTCTGGACTACCGCGAGCCAGGACCAGGCCAATAATATTATATCCGAAGTCCATCCCGACTATGCACCGGCGAGTCCGGAAAATCAGAAAAAGTGGCTGATCGACCTTACGAAGGAAGTGATGCTTAAGGGCGGCAGCGGGGTCATCTATTGGGAACCGGCCTGGGTATCCTCCCCCTGCTTCACCCAATGGGGCCAGGGATCCCACCAGGAACACGCGGCTTTTTTTGACTTTGAGCATGATTTGATCGAAGAAGGGGGGATCGGCTGGATGTCTTACGACTACCTTTCGACCGTACCCCTCGAATCCGACCATACCCTAAACGGCATCCGGGTGGTCGTGGACAGCCTTGCAAAAAAACTGCAAATCGAAACGGCCGGCCCCGAAACATCCATACGCCGGATCAGGATCTATGATATGAAAGGAAGCCTGGTCCTGGCGGAATCTCCCGGGGAAGCAGGCAGGGTATATACTTTATCATTACAAAGCCTGGGCAGCAGCCTCTATATTCTGGAAGTCTGGGACCAATCCAACAAATCGTTCAGACAGAAAATAATGCTTTGAAATACAGTTTTGTTTCATTTTTGTATAAATAAGTACTAATATTTTATCCGGACAGGTTAAAATCGTTTTATCTTTTTTTCTACATTTGGTCACGATTTTTTTTAACACTCGTTCTCCTATTGTATGAAAAAGTTACTGCTGCTTGCCCTCACCCTCTTTGGCTTTACCCTTGCCGACGCTCAAAGGACCGTTACAGGTACCGTTTTTGACAATTCCACCAACGAACCGCTGATTGGAGCTTCCGTCCAGGTCGAAGGCTCCAACCAGGGAGTGATTACGGATATCGATGGCAGCTATTCCATCCAGGTCCCGGACGGGGCGGTCCGGCTAATTGTATCTTATGTAGGGTTCACTACTCGCATCGTGGAGGTGGGCAATGCCAGTACCCTGGACATTGTCCTTGAACCGGGACAGCAACTGCAGGAAATCGTGGTGATCGGATATGGCACCGTCAAACGGGAAGATGCCACGGGATCCATCCAGGTCGTGACCAGTGAAAAATTTAATAAGGGGGCCATTACCGCGGCCCCGGAACTCTTGACCGGCAAAATCGCGGGCCTCCAGGTGAACAACAGCAGTGAACCCGGGGGAGGGTCGGTGATCCGGATCCGGGGCGGTTCATCCCTCAGCGCATCCAATGATCCGCTGATCGTCATTGACGGTGTGCCCGTGGCCAACGACGGCATTTCGGGCGACCGCAATGTATTGAATATTGTCAACCCCAACGACATCGAATCCGTCACCGTCCTCAAGGATGCTTCGGCTACCGCCATCTATGGTTCCAGGGCCTCCAATGGAGTGATCCTGATCACCACCAAAAAATCCAGAACAACTCAGAAAATCGCCGTAGACTACAGTGGAAGTTATGCCCTGAGCAACAGGATCAATGAAGTCGAGGTGCTTAGCGCGGACGAATTCAGGACTTATGTGCGGACCCGTTATCCCGATTCACATCCCGCGCCGGCTTTGCTGGGCAATGCCAATACCGACTGGCAGGACCTGATCTTTCAGAAAGGTCAGACCCTGGACCAGAATCTCAGCTTGTCCGGGCGGGTAGGCATCCTGCCCTACCGGTTTTCGGTGGGTTATACCGACCGTACCGGCCTGTTAAAAACAGATAAGTTCAACCGGAAAACCGCGGCTTTGAAACTCACGCCCAAATTCATCAACAATACCCTCCAGGTGATTTTTGACGTAAAAGGAATGCTGATCAACAACCGTTTCGCCGACTGGGGAGCCATCGGATCAGCCACCTCATTCGATCCGACCCAGCCAGTTTACGACAACGGGGTGTATGGCGGGTATTATACGTTTACCAACCCCGACGGCAATCCCAATACCCTGGCCCCTGCAAATCCGCTCGCCCTTCTGAAGATGAGAAATAATTCATCCGATGTCCACCGGCTGGTGACCAATCTGCAGGTGGATTACCGCATGCCCTTTCTTCATGATTTGCGGGCTAACCTCAATGTGGCCATCGATGATTCCCGGGGGGAAGGGGAAGACATTGTTCCCCAGAACGCCTCGTGGACCTGGAGTGACCGCGGAAACCGGGGCATTTATGATCAGGATAAAACCAACAAGCTCCTCGAATTTTATATGAATTACGGTCCCAAATTCGGGAAGTATGCGCTTGACCTCATGGCCGGATATTCCTGGCAGCGTTTTTACAAACAAGCCCATTTCCAGACCACCAATTTTATCGGCAATAAGATCCTGACCCCCGAAAACTATAATCCGGCTGAATATTTCCTGGTTTCCCTATTTGGCAGGGCCAATCTCAATATAGCTGACCGTTACCTCCTGACCTTTACCTTAAGGAGAGACGGCACCTCCCGTTTTTCGGAAGACACCCGCTGGGGCTTGTTTCCCGCCGGGGCCTTTGCCTGGAAAATTCTGAACAACAGCCAGGGCGCCCTGAGCAATCTGAAACTTCGATTGGGTTACGGGGTTACCGGCCAGCAAAGCATCAGTGACAACGACTATTACAATTACCTGCCCCGGTACCTTTCCAGTTTTGAAAACGCGAGGTACCAGTTTGGCAATGAATTCGTCACCACCCTTCGCCCCCAGGGTTATGACTCCAACATCAAATGGGAAGAAACGACCACTTACAACGCAGGCTTTGATTTCGGGCTTTTCAAAGACCGCCTCACGGGGACCTTCGATGTGTATCACCGGGTCACCAATGACCTGCTCAATTTTATACCCGTGCCTGCGGGAACCAACCTGACCAATTTTCTGACGACCAATGTGGGCGATCTTGAAAACACGGGGGTGGAACTGGCCCTGAACACCATCGCTTTCCGGAAAGAAAACCAGTTGCTCGAGATCGGCGTAAACGCCACGGTAAATCGGAATAAAATCACCCGGCTGACCGCAACCAATGATCCAAATTATGTCGGCGTCTTTACCGGCGGTATTCCGGGCGGGGTGGGCAATACCATTCAGGTCCACAGCGTGGGTTATCCGGCCAATTCCTATTGGGTCTACGAACAAGTCTATGATCACAACAAGAATCCCATCGAAGGATTATATGTGGACCGCAACGGGGACGGTTTGGTGACCCCGAGCGATCAGTACCGGTATAAAAAACCGGCCCCGGATTTCACCCTGGGCCTCAGCGCCTCCTATACCCTTGGTTCGTTTGATTTCAGCACCGGGGCCAGGGCCAGTTTCGGCAACTATATCTACAACAGCCTCCAGGCCAACGGCGCCTTTGGAAACAGAACTTATGGCAGCACCGGCATCCTGTACAACTCCGTAAAGGATATCTGGAGACTGAATTTGGACAACGTGCAGCTTTTCAGCGATCATTTCATTCAGGATGGATCCTTTGTCCGCATGGACCACTTCACGGCCGGTTACCTTTTTGATAAAGTGAGCTTTGCGAGCGGCTTGCGCTTGTCCCTCACCGTGCAGAACCCGTTTATGATTACCAAATACAAAGGACTCGACCCTGAAGTTTACAACCCGGATTCCCCGGGAGTGGACGGCAACATTTATCCCCGGGCGAGGACCTTTCTGCTCGGAGTAAGCGCTTCATTTTAAAATATTCATAAATCACAGGAATATGATGAAAAATATAAATCTGAAAACAGGGGTGATGGTGGTCGTTTTAGCCCTCACCCAAGCCTCCTGTTTTGATGATCTCAATACCATCCCCTTGGACAAAGATGAGATCACTTCCGTAGAAGTATACAAAGACCCGGCCTCCTACCGGAAGGTCCTTGCCAAGATCTATGCCGGCCTTGCCCTGAGCGGGCAACAGGGCCCTTCGGGCCTGGCGGACATCAGTGGGATCGACGAAGGCTTTTCCACCTATCTCCGGCAGTACTGGAAGGCGCAGGAATTGTCCACCGATGAAGCCGTGATCGGCTGGAATGACGGGAATATCCACGACTTTCATCAGCAGGACTGGGATGCCAATAACGAATTCATCACGGCTATGTACAACCGGATCTTCTACCAGATTTCGCTGTGCAATGAATTCCTGCGCGAAACCACCGAAGAAAAACTGGCTTCCCGGGGCATTTCCGGAAACATCCTCACGGACATTTCCACTTACCGCAGCGAAGTCCGTTTCCTCAGGGCGCTCAGTTATTATCACGCCCTGGACATGTTCCGGAATGTTCCTTTTGTGACCGAAGCCAATGCGGTCGGAAATTTTTTCCCCGACCAGATCAACAAGGAGGACCTTTTCAGTTTCATTGAAACCGAGGTCAAAGAGGTGGAGCCCTCCCTCAAAGCACCTAAAACCAATGAGTACGGCCGGGCCGATCAGGCTGCGGCCTGGATGCTCCTGGCCAAACTGTACCTGAATGCAGAAGTTTATATTGGCCAGAACAGATATACCGATTGCATTACCTATTGCAACAAAGTGATCGGCGCCCCCTTTACCCTCAGTACAAATTATGCAAACCTTTTCACCGCGGACAATCATCTTTCCCCGGAAATCATTTTCCCGGTCCTGTTTGACGGGATTAATTCAAAAACCTGGGGGGGTATGACTTTTGTGGTCCATGCGGCCGTGGGAGGCAGCATGAATGTCAATGATTTCGGCATCGACGGAGGATGGGGCGGGACGCGCACCACCAGCGCCATCGTCAAAAAATTCACGGCAGGCAAGGGAGGCGACGTCCTGATCAGCCCAATCGATCCCAACCCAAACTATGCCAGGATCTATGCCCCCGGAGGATACCAGGGTTGGGATCCTGCAAAGGCCAAAACCTTTAGCTCCCCGAAAAACGATGGCCAGTTCCAGGGTTATATCTATTTTGATGAACCGACTGAATTCAAATTTACGACCGGACCCAACTGGGATGAAAATTACGGGGACAACGGCGCTGACGGGACCCTGGACCAAAACGGGGCCAATTTTGTCATCCCGGAAGCCGGATTTTATAAAGTGAATGCGGATATCCCGGGAAAAAAATATTCCATTTTAAAAACCAGCTGGGGCCTGATCGGCAGCGCCACCCCGACGGGCTGGGACAGCGATACCGACCTGAAATACGATTCCAAAACGAATACCTGGTCGCTCACCATCAACCTGGTGAAAGGGGAGGTCAAGTTCAGGGCCAACGACGGCTGGGATCTGAATTACGGAGACGATGGAAGCAATGCCTCCCTGGAGGAAGGAGGGGCCAATATTCAGATACCATCCGACGGTACCTATATCATCAAACTGATCCTGGACCGGCCGGAATATTCCTATCACCTGGAAAAAGGAAGCATTGATTCCAGGGG
The DNA here is from genome assembly GCA_029557915.1 of Bacteroidota bacterium. GTDB lineage: Bacteria > Bacteroidota > Bacteroidia > Chitinophagales > Saprospiraceae > JADJLQ01. Next base: position 6,100 of record JAKQHS010000073.1, read on the forward strand.
GATGTTTTATACCACCGGACAAAACCTGGAGATCGCAGACATCAGTCAGTTTACGGAGGGATATGCCGTTTCGAAATTTAAAAACGTTACCTCCACGGGACAACCGGGTTCGGATAAGGTCTTTGTGGATACCGATTTCCCCCTGTTCAGGCTTGCCGATGCTTACCTTATGCTCGCGGAAGCCGTATTAAGGGGAGGAGCCGGATCCTCCAGGGACCAGGCCCTCCAGTATGTCAATGCCCTCCGCTCCAGAGCCTTTAAAGGCGCAAGTGGAAATATTACGGACAGTGAACTCAACCTGGATTTTATCCTGGATGAAAGGGCCAGAGAACTGCTCTGGGAATGCACCCGCAGGACCGATCTGGTCCGGTTTGGCCGATTCAGCCAATCCACTTATTTGTGGCCCTGGAAAGGCGGGGTTGCGGAAGGCCGGTCCACCGACAGCAAATACAATGTGTACCCCCTCCCTGCTTCCGACCTGGGCGCGAACCCTAAACTAAAGCAGAACCCGGGCTATTGATCCACATTTTTTAAACGAGGAAAGTGAAAAATATATGAACAAGTTATTTCCAATCATCGCGGTAAGTATACTGGTCCTCTCGTCCTGTGAAAAAAAGATTGACGGGCCTTACCTGGATTTTGGCTCAGATCCCATCCTGTTCACTCCGGCCACCAACGCCAGTTTTGTACTGGCCGAGGAAAATGCCAAAAATGTACTTACCCCCATCATCTGGTCCAAAACCTGGTTTGGTTATCCCGCCCAGGTGACTTATGAAGTTCACCTGGATGCCGCCGGCAACAATTTCAGGGAACCCGCCATCCTTGGTACGGTAAATCAACCCACCCTCAACACCGTCACCGTAGAACGCCTCAATGCCATTTTGCTCGGCAGGGGATTCGAGCCTGGCAAAGCCGCCAGCCTTGAGTTGAGGGTCCAGGCCAAAGTGAGCAATGAAGTGAATATCCTGTATTCCAAGGCCAGCAAAATCACACTCACTCCTTACAAGGCCTCCCTGAATTATCCCAAACTCCAGGTCCCCGGAAGCCACCAGGGTTGGAATCCGGCGGATAACAACACCGTGATCTATTCCCTGAAAAGCGATGACAAATACGAAGGATTCCTGTATTTCCCGGCCAATACCGAATTTAAATATACCGTCGGACCGAAATGGGATATCAATTATGGAGATACTGGGTCAGACGGAGTCCTTGACCAAAACGGCGACAACCTGAAAGCTCCGGACGCCGGATATTACCGTCTGAGGGTCGACCTGAATGACAAATCTCATTCCCATACCCTTACCCACTGGGGACTGATCGGTTCCGCAACAGCCAATGGATGGGATGCCGACCAGGACATGACTTACAATGCTTCTACCGGGATCTGGATGATCACCACCTCCCTGAAAAGCGGGGAAATCAAATTCAGGGCCAATGACGCCTGGGGCATCAATTTCGGGGACAATGGCAACAATCTTTCCCTGGAATACGACGGAGCGAACATTCCCATCGGAGAAGCCGGCAATTACGAAATCCAGCTGATCCTCAATACGCCGCTCTATACCTACCAGGTCACGAAAAAATAAGAAGTAGGCCCTCGACTGCAGGACCGGGGATGATTCATAAATCCCGCTTCCGGATGGGGGAAACCAAAATGAAGTTTATCTTCATTAAAAAAACATGTTCAGGCCCCTTCGGTTACTGATCCTGTTGACCGGATTGCAAACCCTGTCCGCCCAGGAAAAGCAACACTTTACCAAGTCCGACACCCAGCAGGTTGAAAAACTGCTCAAAAGCGCCTGGTCGGCCGCCCGGAGTGATCCCCATCTCAGCCTGGCCACCCTGCACCAGGCCGACTCCTTCATCAAGGCCAGCCGGACCGATTATTTTTCCAGCGTGTTGATTTACTATTATGGCGTCGTGTATAAAAACCTGGGTGCCTATGACAGCAGCGAAATATATTTTGACCGTTACATTGAATACAGTAAAGCTAAAAACGACCTACGGAGGCTGGCTCCCGTATTCATGGCCAAGGCCAATCTGTATTCCGACCAGAACCGCTATGAGAAAAGCATGGACGCGGTCACCCAGTCTTTGCGTTATTTCAGGGAATTGAACGACACGGCCGGCATCATCACCGGTCAGAGCAAGATGGGATACCTGCTCTCGGAAATCGGACGTTTCGACGATGCGGAAAAATATCACCGTTTTTCCTTGGACCTATCGACTGCAATCAGGGACACGGTATCCATCGCCATTGCCCTGACTAACCTTGGTCTCCTGTTTGAAAAGAATCAGGGATACGACAGCGCCCTGGTTTATTTCAGGCAATCCGAAGCCCTGAGCGTTCAACTGCGCGACACCTATGCCCTGGCAGACGACCGGTACAATATTGGAAACACCCTTATGAAACAGAACCGGCTTTACGAGGCGGAGCCCTACCTGGACCAGTCCGTTTTGCTGGCTCAGGAAACTGGCACTCCGGGTCAGATCATTTCGGCCCGGCTGCTGTTGGCCACGCTCCGCCTGGCCCAGGGCCATCGGGAGGCCGGTATGGCCTTGATGGAAGGGGTGCTGAAGGAGTTTGCAGAAGAAATCAGCCTGAAGGACCGCAGCGAGACCTACCGTTCGCTCTATGAAGCCTACAAGGAAAAAGGAAATATTTCCAGGGCCTTGCATTACCTGGAATCCTGGACCAGCATTAAGGATTCCATTTTCAACCAGGACGTCTCCCGGCAGATGAACCAACTCGAAGTGCAATACCAGACCACCCAGAAAGACCAGGCCCTGCAATTGCTGAATTCCAATCATGAATTGGCCCAATCCAGGCTCAGGGCGGCCCGGTACCGGATTTATGCCCTGGGTTCGGGACTGGCCGCAGTCATCGTCCTGCTGTTTTTACTCTGGCGTCTCTGGAAAAAAACAAGGCTCCAGAATGCGCTGATCCAAAAATCGCTGACGGAAAAAGAAACCCTGCTCCGGGAAATCCACCACCGTGTAAAAAACAACCTCCAGTTCATTTCTTCCCTGCTCAACCTGCAGGCCCGTCATGAAAAGGATGGTCAAAGCCGGTCGGTGCTGCGGGAAGGACAAAACCGCGTGAAATCCATGGCGTTGATCCACCAGAATCTTTACCAGGAACATAATCTTACGGGAGTCGAGATTAAATCCTATCTGGAAAACCTGATCAAAAGCCTGTTTCATTCTTACAACGTCTCCCCTGATCTTATCCGCCTCAAGCTCGATATCGAACCCATCCGGCTCGATGTGGATACCATGGTGCCCCTCGGCCTGATCATCAATGAACTGGTCAGCAATGCCCTGAAATATGCATTTCCCGAAGGCCGAGAGGGGTGGATCGAGGTAAGCCTCAGGGAAGAAGGCGGGCAATTGTTTTTGCGGGTTTCCGACAACGGCATCGGACTGAAGGACAAAAACCCGGAGAAAGACGGCCATTCCTTCGGATACCGCCTCATCCACGCTTTTCAAACCCAACTGAATGCCAGTCTGGAGCTGAAGTCCGATCCGGGTACCACCGTAACCATGCGTATACAGGATTACCGCAAAGCATCCTGAAATCCAAACTACCTCAGGGGGTAGGAAAAGGCGATTGGGCCGGTACGACCTTTGGCCCATTCACCAGTAAATCCAAAATCATGAAAATCCAAACTCTTCTATTAGGCACCCTGATTACGTTGTCGGCCTGCAACAAAGACGATGCCCCGGATTTTTCCGGCTCCTACCAGGCTTTCCGGCTCAGGTCGGAATGCACCGAAACAAGCAAGAATGTTTCCAGAACCTTTGACGCTTCCACTAAAGAGTTGTGCAATACCGTCACGGGCGGGCAGGATTGTTTTTCCTTGAGCCTTACGCTGAATGCGGATCTGAGTTATTCGCTGACCTCCAAAACCAAACAAATCAGGGCCAACGGAGGGCTGGTCACGACCAAACCGGCTACCGACAACGGGACTTATACCGTGTCCGGGAATGAGTTGACCCTTTGCGTCGGCGGAGGGAGTTCGTGCATCACTTTAAAAACCACTTCGGTGACAGGGGAACTCGACTGGCTGTCCACAAACAGCAGCGGCTGTAATTATTTTTATACCTTTAAAAAGAACTAGAAATACCTTGCCTGGCCAGCCGACCCAACGTATCCGTAGATTAAAAGGTCAATAAAAGATGAGCCAGATCCGTATCCTGATCATTGAGGACGAAATCATCATCGCGGAAGACATCCGGGATATCCTGACCGCATTGGGATATGAGGTCGCCGGCATTTTTACCAATGGGGACAAAGCCGTGGATTATCTGAGTTTTCACAGCCCGGACCTGGTACTGTGTGATATCAGCATCAAAGGCAACATGGATGGCATCCAGGTGGCCGAAAAAATCAGGTCCAAGAAAAAGATCCCTTTCATTTTCCTGACTTCCCTGTCTGACCGGTCTACCCTGGATAGGGCGAAAAAGGCCCTGCCCTATGGATACATTGTAAAACCCTTTGATGAACGGGACCTCCTGGCCGGGATCGAAACCGGACTCTACAAATTCAGCCAGGAACTGGAACAGCTTTCCATCACCCGGGAAAAGATCGACCTGTTGGTTACGGATCCCCTGACCGACCAGGAATATTCCATTGTAAAAGCCATGATGGAAGGTTTGAAAACGGAGGAGATCTGCGGCAAAATGTTTTTTTCGGTAAATACCTTGAAATATCACGTTAAAAACATACTCTCCAAATTCCAGGCAGAAAACCGGGGCGAAATCATGCAAAAAATCATTGCCGGATGGATGGTTGCAAAATAAAACCGTCCCCAACTAAAGCAGGATAAAACCGATGGAAGATCACGAAGCAGAAAAGGAAATCGACCTCAAGGACAATCTCCTGATGGCCTCCTGGATCCTTGACTGGCTTCGCCAAATGGATACCGACCTGCATCAGGCCGGGCTGGATGACCCTGGCCCGGATTGAGCCTATTTCAGGTTTGCGAGGTATTTATTCCAGACTTCGTTGCCAACCTTCCGGCCCATATTGAGGCCTTCGACATTATCGGCCTGGATATGGTATCCCCCGAGCACACGGGATATCCCGGCCTGGTCCGCCGTATTGGTAAACGTCGGAAATCTCATCGTCACCGTATCCCCGAGCCGGTTGGTTTCCGTCAATGCGCCGGCCACCCTTTGGACCTCAATGCCGAAGGTGTCCGAGCCTGTGTACAATCTCAATATTTCCGAACAAGCCCCGCTGACCGTACTGTGACCGGAAACGTAAGCGGGAAACGGAGGGCAGAGGAAATTGTCCGGGGAGTAGGGCCGCCATTCAGCTCCTTTGATTTTTGTCCAGCCCTTTTCGGGTCCCGCCCAGGCATCGATGGTTTGATTCTTAAAGTATTCATGGACCAGCGCGTAAGGGCGTGCATAGTCGTAATACATCTTGGTTTCCCAGCAGGCAATAAAGGCATCCATGGCAGCCGCTTCCACCAGGAAATACATGACCACATCCTGGTCCAGGGTATGCTGGTCGCGCACGGAAACATCCTGTGCAAAGATCAGCCAGTGCCCGGCCTGTTGGACGGATTTGGGGCCGTCCCGCATAAATTCAACAAGAGCTCTTTGTTCATCCGTCAACCGGGCTTGCATTTCCACCACTTCCCGCACCTCGTTCTTCAGTTGTTCGGAGCCGAGGGCCGGCGGTGGGGGCGATCTGAACTGGCTTGCGCTGTCCAGGATCAGGGTTTTGACCTTGCCCCAGTGTGGGGTAAGGCAGCCGGGGGCATAGGTCCCGAGCACGCTGTCCCTGAAATATTTGGGAGCCCAGCGCATCAGGTCTTTGGTATCATCCGCAGTATTCAGAGGTTGATAGCCGGTATAGTCCTGGTAAGTCTGGGGTGCGTCGGGCATCTCTCCGTATTGATTGGAACCGTCCATTTTTCGGGCCTCGAACACGGCCCGGGCAGCCAGCCTTCCTATACCAGCCGGGCTGCTTGGGTCCTCGCTGGCATCGGCGGGATCCATACCCAGGGAAATCATGTATTCGTTCAGGCGGATGGTATCCGAAAAATAAAATTGTTTCAAGGCTTCATAGGCCGCGTAACTGATGGTGATCTCCTTGTTTTTTTCTGTGAATTCAGAAACCGGCCTCCGCTCCACCTGTTTCAGATAGACCGGTTTGGCGGTGGAATCATACCGGGACCAGGCATCATAGATGGCCGTCCAGGTCAGGCCCAGCATCCTGGAAGTCACCGTAGGACGGGGACGGAATCTTTCGGTATCGTTGGCGGTGAGCTCCAGGGATATCTTCCCCCATTGGTAGGCCAGGTTGTCCGCACCCCTTTTCAGCGGCATATCGACAGTTGTCCCCTTGGGCTTGCATTGAAGGCTTGCAAAAAGGAACAAACCGCAGACAACAATCGCAGTTTTGGTTTTCACAGTTTCTAAGTTTCTGAATGCAATTTAGGATGATTTTAAGAGAAAGAATGACGGCAGCGGGACGAATTATCACAGAGGGTCCGCCCGATTTTAAATTCTTATGACTTTCTAAGTTATGGATGAATGGCCCGACTAATTGGGCCTGGCCTGAAGGAATCAGCCCATCGGGCCGTGAGCGGCGTGATCATTTCTAAAGTTTACTTTAAATATGTCGTTCAAATTTAAAGTATACTTAAAAGGCCAATCTGGCTTTCATCAAACCACAGATTCTTCCTGTTCGGAGACAGGGGAACCGGCAGCCCACTACCTTCTCCAATCACCCTTCATCAGGGAAGCACCCTCACTGTGACCCTGAGCCCTTGATCTGTATAGCCCGGCTGTCCGCCCCCTGCAAAGATCTCATAATTGCCCGGCAGATATTCCTTTTCGCCCTTTTCATTGATTTGGGAAAAGGCATCGTCGCGGAGATTCAATTGAACGACCTTCGATTCGCCGGCTTTGAGGTGGACCCTTTGGTAGGCCCTGAGTGAAAGGATGGGCTGGCCCTCGCCGGCATCCGGCTTTTTGACATAGACCTGCACCACTTCATCCCCGTCCATGCCCCCTTTGTTGCTGACTTTCAGGCTTATCGAAACGACTTGATTTTTTGCAAGGACAGTATCCATCTCCAGGTCCGAAAATTCAAACCGGGTATATGACAATCCATGTCCGAAAGGATACAGGGGTCTGCCTTTAAAATACCGATAGGTTTGGCTGGTGATCTCATATTGATCAAAAGGGGGTAGGTCCTCCTCGGAGCGGTAGAAAGTCACCGGCAGCTTGCCGCCCGGGTTGTAGTCGCCGAAAAGCACATCGGCTATGGCAGTACCCGCGGCCTGGCCTGGGTACCAGGCTTCCAGGATGGCGGGAAGGTTTTCGTCTTCCCAGTTGACCGCAAGGGCGCTGCCGTTCAGGAGTACCAGCACCACCGGTTTGCCCAGGGCCTGAATAGAACGGATGAGGTCCTGCTGGATCCCCGGCAAAGCCAGTTTGGTGCGGTCCCCTCCCCGGAAGCCGTCGATTTTGATATCCATTTCTTCGCCTTCCATCCTCGGGGTGATCCCCATGCAGAGCACCACGGCATCGGCCTCGCGGGCAAGGGCCACGGCTTCTTGTTTTAGGTTGGGTTTAGGGGCGGCCCATACGAGCTGGACCTGCGCATCGGCAAACGTTTCCGAAGCATCCACCCTGATTTTATAGGACCTTCCTTTCTCCAGGTGAATGGGTAAGGACTTTCGAAGTCTGGGATCCCCGTATTCATTCCTGAAATGATAAACGGTTTTCGCGACCACACTGTCTTCAAAATATAATTGCGTATTGCAGCTTGTGATCACTCCCAATTGATAGATGCCGCTGGCTTGAGGCCGGAGTTCAGCGGTCCAGCGGACTCCGAAATCGTCATCGTCCATATCGGTACGCGGCGCCCGGTCATTCCAGTTGGCATCCAGGATGGGGTCTGTGGTTGTTGCAAGCGGTTCACCGGACAGGTCCTTATTGCCAAAATATTCCACCTTCAGGCCTTTTGATGTTCCATTGAACAAGACTTCTCCCGGGATGGTATAAAACATAGGCATGCCTTCAGCGAGCTCACAGCCCTGGGCAAACAGCACTTTGGTATTGGGCAATTTTTCGCGGATTCCCCGCAACGGCGTCACCGGGTCAGCGGGAACTCCATTGTAATTTCCCAGCAACATCAGCCACTGGTCGGCATTGGGCCCGATGACGGCAACCGTTTTTAAATCCTTTTTCAAGGGCAGGGTTTGGCCTTCATTTTTCAGAAGGACCATGGATTTCCGAGCGGTTTCCAGGGCCAGTTGCCGGTGCGCTTCCTGATCCACGACCGCATACGGTATTTGTGCCCAGCGGACCCGGCTGCTGTCGTCAAACATGCCCAGTTTCATCCGCGCAACAAAAAGACGCTTCAGGGCGGTATCCAACTCTTTTTCGGTGATCAGGTTTTGGTCCACCGCCGCCCTGAGGTGTTTAAAAAAGCGTCCGCATTCCAGGTCGGTGCCTGATTTGATGGCCAGCGCGACCGCTTCTTCGGGGGTCGCCGTGATTTTATGATGCAGGGCGATGTCATCGATGGCGTCGCAGTCCGAGACCACATAACCGTCAAAATTCCAATCTTTCCGGAGGATGCCCTGAAGCAATCCCTGGCTGCCGCAGCAGGCTACCCCGTTGAGCCGGTTGTAAGCGCACATGAGGGAATAGGCTTTGCCTTCCCTGATTCCCATTTCAAACTGGGGCAGGTAGGTTTCATACATATCCTTGAGATTGGCGCGGGCATCGAACGAATGTCTTTCCGGTTCCGGTCCGCTGTGCACGGCAAAATGTTTTACGGTTGCTATGGTTTTGAAATAAACCGGGTCATCCCCCTGCAGCCCTTTGATGAATTGCACACCCAGGGTGCCGGTCAGAAACGGATCCTCTCCATACGTTTCCTGCCCCCTGCCCCAGCGCGGATCCCGGAAGATATTGATATTGGGAGACCAGAGGGTCAGCCCCTGGTAAATAAACCTTTTATTTCTCCTCACGAATTCATGGTGTTTCGCCCGGGTTTCATCCGATATCACATTGGCCACGCGATGGATCAGATCCTCATCCCAGGTGGCTGCCATACCGATGGCCTGGGGAAACACCGTCGCCAAGCCAGCGCGGGCGATGCCATGGAGGCCTTCCGACCACCAGTTGTATTGAGGAATGCCCAAGCTGTCGATGGCCGGGGCCTGGTTCATCAATTGGGCGATTTTTTGGTCCAGGCTCAGGCGGCTGACCAGGTCTTCCGCCCTTTTCTCCATGGTCAGATCCGGATTTTGAAAAGGGAAGGCATAGGCCTCCTTCGAAGGATTTTTGCAAGATGGAAAGGATAGGATTAAAAGCGCGGGAATCGCGGTAAGAAACCAATTTTTCATAAATAAAATTTGCGGGAATCAACTGGGAGGGAAGGTTAAAGATAACAAATAAACTTTTAATGCATCCACGGATCCAGCCCTTTCAACCTTCCAACTTACTAACTTACTAACTTGCTAACTAAACCCCGACCAAACTGCGGGAAGCATGGCTGGCCCTCGCGGCTTCAATGACTTTAATGGTATTCCATCCTTCCTCCCCGGATACGGGCATTGGAGCGTGATTCCGCAGGCTTTGATAGACCCCTTCATAATATTCCATATAATTTCCAAGCAAGGAGGGAATCCTTTTGTAAATGACCGTTCCTTCAATATCCGTGTGCAATAATCCCCAGGCCGATTCCGGTTCCATCCCCCAATCCGCTTCGGCAGGTGATCTTCCCGCCTGCAAGTGGGTTTCCTGCACATCCGCCCTGGATTTCAGGAAGGACCCTTTGGAACCATGGAGGACAAAAGAGGGGACGGGTTCCCGGACCTGGTAGCCCGATTTCAAACGAACTCTCCGGGCCGGGTAATAAAGCAGGATCTCGAAATAATCATCCACTTTCGAACCGGGCCGGGTGATCATCAGGTCAGCGAAGACGGCCTCCGGCATTCCGAACAGATGAAGGGCCTGATCGATCAGGTGGGGGCCCAGGTCATACAGGCATCCCACCGCCGGCCCGGGCGTTTCCTTATGCGCTTTTGGACTCAGGCTCAGATTGTACCGGTCGTAATGAAACTCGGCTTCAAGGATCTCTCCAAGCACCCCCTCTTCCACAATGCCTTTTACGGTCTTAAAATCACTATCCCAGCGCCGGTTTTGAAACACCGACAATTTAAGCCCACGTTGCCTGGCCATGTCCACCAGTTCCCTGGCTTCTCCGGCCGTAGCAGTGAATGGTTTTTCAACCACCACGTGTTTGCCGGCGGATAAAGCCTGGCGGGCATAGTTGAAATGAGTATAACTGGGCGTGTTCACAATGACCAGCTCCACATCGGGATCCGCCAGCAGGTCCTCCAGGGTCCGGTAAACCAGGGTCCCGGGATAGGCTTCCGCACTCAGGTTTTTCGATCTTTCCCAGACGGCATAGAGCTTAAATCCCGGATGCCGGCTGAGAAAGGGCGCATGGAAAACCGTACCACTCATGCCAAACGAGCAGAAGGCTGTATAAACAGGCTTCATGTCAGGAAGATAAAAAAATGAAATCAATTACACCGGCTTGCCTGTCCGGCCCGCTTGTTGCAATTGCGGCATTTAAAAAGTAAATTTAAACTCCCGATATCCCTGTGAGTTATATCTGTTAGCCTTTCAGTCCTTATGATTACTCCCGAGAAATATAGATTTTTTGACCGCATGCTCGAGGGGGTCCAGCTCATCAGCAGGGACTATCACTATCTCTATGTCAATGAAGCCATAGCCCGGCAGGGTAAATCCACCATTGGAGCGCTCATGGGTCATACCATGATGGAAGTCTATCCCGGCATCGAACACACGGAGGTCTTTGGACGGATAGAAGCCTGCATGAACAACCAGACCCCGGACCACCTCATCAGTGAATTTGTTTTTCCCGACGGGTCCAAAGGATGGTTTGATATCCGGATGGAACCGGTGGAAGAAGGCGTTTTCATTTTCACTTTCGATATCACGGAGCAGAAAAAACTGGAAGGTGAATTAAAAAAACTGAATGCCAACCTTTCCAAACAAGTCCAGGAGAAAACCCGGGAATTGTCCGAATTTCTGGACCGGGAAAGGGAATTGAATCAGATGAAGTCCCGGTTTGTCTCCATGGCCTCCCACGAGTGCCGGACCCCCCTCAGTACTATCCTGTCCAGCATATCCCTCATCGAAAAATACGAGCTCACCGAACAACAGCCCAACCGGGTCAAACACATCCGCCGCATCCGGCATTCGGTGCTCAGCCTCACGGCCCTCCTGGATGAATTCCTGAATCTTGAAAAACTGGAGACCGGAAACATGAGCGTCCATTTCACCGAGGTGGAGATTAAGCCTTTTATTTCCGAAATCCTGGGGGAACTCGAAGGCATCTTTAAATTCGGGCAGCGGATCCTGTATTCCCACCAGGGCCATTCCAATGCCATCCTTGAAAAACAAATTTTCAGAAATGTGCTCCTGAACCTCCTTTCCAATGCCATCAAATATTCCGATAAGGACATCGAACTGCAGACCCTTGTCCACGATGACCATGTGATGGTCCAGGTTCGCGATCAGGGCATTGGTATCCCGGAAGAAGAACAGAAAAGTTTATTCGACCGGTTTTTCCGCGCGACCAATGCCCTGAATGTGCAGGGCACCGGCCTTGGCCTCAATATCGTCAAACGCTACCTCGAACTGGTCCAGGGGAGCATCGATTTTACCAGCAAAGAAAATGAAGGCACAACCTTTATCGTCTACCTGTCCCAGAAAAACCTGATGGAAGAACCCGCGGAGGCCAAACCCCATAAAACTATAGGGCGCCTCTAAATTCCATCCATTGAATGCCCGGGGATTCCCGGTTCAAGGCCTTGAAAGGTTTTCAGGACTATTCCTTAAATACAATTTTCCCTTTCCACACTTGCAGGGGGGCTTGCGATCCGCCAAACACATAGATGGTGTTTTTCAAGCGGGTATAGGCAAACCGGTCCGTATAAAAGGGACAGGATGGCAAGGGCTGCCATTTTTTTTCTTTGATGGAATACCGCTCCATCGGGGAATTCATTTCCCTGGTTTTTCCGCCAAAAGTCAAAATATAATCGCCGACCAGGACCGCCCCGAAATTTCCCCGGTGATTTGGCATCGCAGGCCGGGTATCGACCTGCTTGTCCAAATGGTTCAGGTAATAGGTGCCCATATTGGGTACCAGGCCATAGCCGCCGATCATATAGAGTTCCGGGCCGTTTGACACCGAGACATGCCCAAAACGGGAAGAGGGGATATTGGTCAGGATTTCCCATTGCATCGTGGAATCGTTGTAGGAAACAACCTCCGTGCAGGGGCTGTAGGTCCTTTCATTTGCCCCGCAGGCCCCCCCATTGGCATATAAAATGGAATCGTAAATATTCAGTTGAAACCGGGCGCGCCCCTGGGGCAAGGAGGCAAACATCCTCCATACCTGGTCATTGAGGTCATAATAATCCACGCGGCTCATCAGATGGCTGGAATCGTCCACCCCTCCAGCCACGATGATCTTGTCGTTCCACAGGATCATGGCCGCCTCGGTCCGGGGGGCGGGGAGGCCGGCAAGGTCGGTCCAGGCATAGGTTTCCGGATGGTACTTCATAAAGCGCCCCGCCACCCCTGCGAGCACATAAATATCATCCTTATAAGTCACCGCCCTGCCGTTGACGATGTCGTGTTTGGCCGGCACGTCCTTTGACCATTCGATGCCCAGCGGCTCTTTGTCCGGAAGGGCTTCCGGCCTCTTGTCCGATTTGCAGGAAGCGATGGCCAGGAGGATTAAAAATAAAGGCAGGAGTTTGATCATGCGCGCAAAGGTAAAAAGTTCAAACCGGATTAATATTATAAAAAAATATAATATGATTTTGGGCCGCTTATTGTAATTTTACCGGGTGTCAGCCTTAATCCAAACCGAAGGGATCGTCGTCCGGACCATTAAATACGGAGAGACCAGCGTCATCACGGAAGTCCTTACCCGAAAACTGGGCAGCCAATCCTTTATTATGGGCGGAGTCACCGCGGGCAATGCTCGGTCAGGCCTTTTCCAAATCATGAACCAGCTCGAAGTGGTGGTTTATTATAAGGAAAACCGGACGCTTCACCGGATCAAGGAAGCCCGGTTTTTAAAGACCTACCAGGCCTTGTCCTTCGAAATCCATCGAAGCGCCATTGGCATTTTCATCCTGGAAATGGTGAGGAAATGCCTGCGGGGTTCGGTCCAGGATGAAGCCTTGTATCAATGGGTTAAAGACTGCCTGGACCTGGCGGACCAAAGGACCACCCCGCTTCCCTGGTTGCCGGTCTATTTCGCGCTCGGTTTTACGCGTTTCCTGGGTATCCAGCCCTTGAAATGCGCCGACCCGGACCACCGGGTATTTGACCTGCGGGAGGGCCTTTTTTTGAATAGGGCCCCGCACCACCCGGACTACCTTGAAGGGGCGGCCACGGCCCTTTTGAGCAGGGTCCTGGAATGTGAGGACATCCTGGAACTGGCGGAGATCAACTCAACCACCCGGTCCACCCGGAAGGCTCTACTGGCAAGTATATTGGATTATTACCGGATGCACCTGGATCATTTCCAGGGACTGGAGTCCCCGCAGATCCTGGAGGAAATCCTGACCGCCTGAAATAGAACCTGTTTTTTTAGCGTTTATAGATATCCATGAATATACCTTTCGGAGAGGAGATCCGATCTTTTGTAAAAGCCGCCTTTGAACCGGCCTCGATCTGGGAAAAGGGACTGAGGATCTGCGCCTTGTTTTTTGTCGCCGGCCTGTTTTCCTTTTTTTTTCTCAGCCTCCTGGTCCGGATCGGCTTATTCGGTTCGATCCCCGGGACCAGTGAACTCCGGCTGATCAAGAATCCCGTTTCCTCCGTATTGCTTGATGATGAAAACCGCCTGCTGGGAAAATATTTCATCGAAAACAGGACCAATGTCCATTACAAAGCCATCGCCCCCCATGTGATCCAGGCCCTTGTGGCCACGGAAGACGAACGTTTTTACAGGCATCACGGCATCGACCTCCGGAGCTGGGCCCGGGTATTGGTTAAATCCTTCCTGCTGATGGACCAATCCTCGGGAGGAGGAAGCACCCTCAGCCAGCAACTGGCTAAAAACCTGTATCCCCGCAAGGACCTCTGGCTGCTCACCACCCCCATCAACAAAGTCCGGGAAATGTATATCGCCCGGAGGTTGGAAAAGATCTACAACAAAGAGGAAATCCTGACCTGGTACCTCAATACGGTGCCTTTCGGGAACGGCATCTACGGCATTGAAGTGGCCTGCAAACAATTGTTCAATACCGAACCGGACAAGATCAAGATCCAGGACGCGGCCGTCCTGGTGGGCATGCTCAAGGCGACCGGCATTTACAGCCCGCTCCGGAATGAAGAAAGGGCTTCCGACCGGAGGAACGTGGTTTTAAAACAAATGGTCAAAAACGGTTTCCTGGCCCAGGCTGAATACGATTCGCTTGCTCAACTGCCTATCAAGCTGAAGTATACCCGGGAAGGGCATACGGAGGGGGTGGGCACCTATATCCGGGAGCAAATCCGCCTGGACCTCAACAAATTGCTAAAGGATTTCCTCAAGGAAGACGGCAAACCCTATAATCTCTATACCGATGGCCTGAAAATATATACCACCCTCGATGTGCACATGCAGCGTCTCGCGGAAGCCGCGGTCCGCGAACGCATGGCCAGGCTCCAGGCAGATTTTGACAACCATTGGAAAAAAAGGGAACCCTGGGGCCAGACCTCCCTGCTGTCCGATCAGGTCGCAAAAACGGAGCGTTACCTCTACATGAAAAAAAACGGCTACAGCGCTGCGGAAATCGAGGAAGCTTTTAATCAAAAAACGGCCATGACCCTTTTTACCTATAAAGGGCCGGTGGATACCCTGCTTTCCCCCCTGGATTCACTCAAATATTATCTCCGCATGCTCAATGCCGGTTTTCTGGCCCTCGATCACAGCAGCGGTAAAATCAAAGCCTGGGTGGGGGGCGTGGACTACGCCACCTTCAAATATGATCACGTAAAATCCAAAAGGCAGGTGGGCTCCACTTTCAAACCTATCGTAATGGCCGCCGGGCTCCAGCAGGACTTCACACCCTGTGATTATTTTTCAAACGACCGCCTCGTCTATGCCCAATACGACGGCTGGTCCCCGGAAAACACCGACGGCAAATACGGGGGCTTTTATTCCATGGAAGGCACCCTGGTGCATTCGGTCAATTGCGCAGCCGTGGATGCCATCATCCAGACCGGGACCGGTCCGGTGATCGAACTGGCCGGAAAACTAGGGATCCATTCCGAGCTGCCCCAGGTGCCTTCCCTGGCTCTTGGGACAGCGGACATCTCCTTAATGGAAATGGTTCAGGCTTTTGGAGTCTTTGCCAACCAGGGTCTGCGGGCTGAGCCATATTACCTCAAGCGGATCGAAAACAACAAGGGCGAAGTCCTGGTGGATTTCGAAAAAGACCGCGGACTTCCCACAGAAGTGCTGAGCCCTCTTCAGGCAGAACTCATGGTCCAAATGCTGAAATCCGTGGCGGAAAACGGAACGGCCAAAGGGCTCAAAACCATGTATTCCATCGGCACCGAAATCGGGGCAAAGACCGGGACCAGTCAGAACCAGTCGGATGGCTGGCTGATCGCCATCACGCCCAAACTGGCGCTTGGCGCCTGGGTAGGCGGGGAAATGCCTCAAATCCGTTTCCGCTCACTTTCCCTGGGGCAGGGATCCTATATGGCGCTTCCCATTTGCGGCAGTTTTCTACACAAGGTAAACGCCAGCAAAGTGCTGAAAAAATACCAGGGAGGCGTTTTCCCTCCCTTATCCGATGAGGCCATGAGCCGTTTGGGCTGTCCCTACTTTATTGAAAACGAAGGGGACCAACTTGAATTGATTGCCCTGGGCGATAGCCTGCAACCGGGACCGGCCTTTGTAAACAGCCCGCCCGATACGGTGGTAGATGTGAGCCAGCGGCGGAGGGCGAGGGACCGTGAAAGCCGGGGACTCGGGGCTTTTTTGGAAAGGTTATTCGGAAAAAAAGACAGGAAGGAAAAAAGGGACTCGCTTGAGAATTCTGGCCATTGACGGATTTGCCGGAAACTTAAGGAGATATGCATCCCTCCAGATATTAGTGCAAAATGATAGTACCAGTTTAAATCTGCACTAATTAATTTGTCTGGTCGGGGTATTATTCTCTAATCCTCAAAGATCTCCGTGTAATTCAGGTTGTTCTCGAATTTGTCCTTGAGTAAGAGGATGCTGATGATGCTGATGCCGATCAGGGAAAATGCGATGACCGCTCCGCTGGTGACCAGGCCCAGTGGTTTGACGAGGGCAGAAAAGATAAGGGTCGCCGGGATGGTGATGCCCCGGATGAGGTTGGGGGTGGAGGTCGCTACGGTAGCCCGGATATTGGTTCCAAACTGCTCGACGCTGTTGGTGACCAGGACACCCCAGTAACCCACTGAAAAACCGAGGATCACACAACGGACATAATAACCTGACTCGGTAGCTGGCGGGATCAGTAAAAAATAAACGGTGGCTATGATCTGAAGGCCGGCATAGATCAGCAGGGGGCCTTTGCGTTGTTGCATCAGTTTGCTCAAATACCCGCAAAGAATGTCGGAGATGGCCAGGGATATCAGATAATACATGATCGCATTGCTTACCGAAACCTCTTC
>JAKQHS010000085.1 GCA_029557915.1 Bacteroidota bacterium
GCGCCGGCGGGGCAGTTCTGGCACCGGACTCCCGTATACTCTTCAATCAAAACATTTTGGGGATAAACCTGCCCTCCGGGATCAGGGGCGGAAGGAATACTGACGGGTACTTCATCACAAGCCGGGAGCAGGAAAATTAAACCGGTAAGGAAAAGAATGATTGTTTTCATCTTTCAGAATCTCGATTCCAGGTTGAATTTTATTCCGTTAAAGGCGGGTTCATACCTGCAAATGCCCCCGGTGCAGACTATGCCGGCCCTTTGCCTCACCAGGTTGATCCCGGCCCTGGCCGCATCCCGCGTATAAACAACGCCCGCCGTATAATAATTGTTTTTCCGCCCCTGGACGGGTTTAAAATTAAACATGTCCGACAAGGTGAAAATCCACCGGGGGGCCAGGCTGTATTCCGTCAGCATAAATATCCAACTGCCCATGTCCTGTTGATTGTGCATGTATTCCACATTCATCCGCAGGGCCCGCCTTTCATCAAACTGGCGGGTATAGTCCAGGTAAGGGATGAAGGTTTTTACTATTGGAGCCAGTGGCTTGCCTTCATATACCCGTTGGTTGTAGTACTGATGCTGGATCCCGGCGATCAGCGTATAACTTTCCGCTTTTCTCCAGGTCGATTCCAGGAGATACTCCCGGTAGAGCTTATTTCCATCCAGGTCATTGATATTGCTGTGATGCAGGATGATCGTCCAATCCCCGGCGGGGGAAAAATGACCTTCCAGTTGGAACGCTTTTTCACCCAGGTCCTGGGTGGCCGGCTGATAAAAGGAGGTCAGCCGGTACGAATTCTGCCTGGACATGGCGGGTACAAAATGGATCAGGCCGTTATTGGCTTCTTCCTGGGGACGGGTCCTGATCCCGAAATACCGGGTTATTTTTCCTTCCGCCGAGATCCCCCATCCGGGTTTGCTGTAACTGAGGGAGCCATACAAAACCTGGCCCGCCTTGTGGATGAATTTGGGGCCGGTAATGATCTCCCCGGCCGCATTTCTCCGCATGCCGTTGGGATCGTTGAGGATATCCCTGCTTTTGAGTGCGGTCTCCAGGAAAAGGCCCAGCCCGCCCCATTGTACCTGGTTGAAAAAAGTAAATGCATAATTGTTGTACTTTGGAAGAAACTGATCTTCGCTTTGATAGGTAGCCAGGGTGGACAGCAGGTTGGTCATGCTGCCGTCATCCAGGGTCCGGTTGGTAAATCCAAAGCCCGGTGCCCAGGACCAGTTTGTTGAATCTTTCCCCTGGACAAAACCATCGATGGCAAACCCTTTGATCAGGGATTCGTAGGTATCAAATTGTTTTTTCTGTTTCCCTGAAAAAGCCTTGACCTGCCAGTAATCATTAAAACGGTACTGGAGTTTCAGGCCGTACAGTGCATTGTCCAGGCCAAGGTTACGTTGTTCGTAGGCCCGGTAAATGATGCCTGAACCGATCTGATCGTAGATATACCCTGCTTCAAACCCCAATTTGGAAATATCCCTTTTGATAAACCAGCGGCCAAGGCCCTGTTGATTGAAGGAGGCCTGAGGATTGATGAGATTGCTGTTGTGGTATAAATCAAACCGGAGTCCCAAGTCAAAACCCCAATTGCTGTATCGCGCGTCCAGCCAGGTTTCCGCCCCGAAAAGCTGGTGGTCATATTGTGGGGTGCCGCTGGCCCCAATATTGCTGTCCCGCATAAACACATTGGCCTGGGTGGTCAGGTAAGCATTGAATACCCCGCTTCCGGATGAGGTTTCGTCCTGTGCAACTGATTGTAAGGCAATCAGTAATACAGTTAAAAGGACGTTAATCCGGATGCACATGGGGCGGTTTTGAACAAATTTAAGCTTAGTTTTGTATCCTCATTTTATCAAGTATCGTACCATGAATCGACTGCTCCTCTTCCTCCTGATCATTTCCACGGCCAGCCCTTCTTTTTCACAGAAAAATACAGGGCCCAAACCCCTACCCAACGGCAAGGTCAAAGATCAAAACGGAAAGGTGGTCGATTTGAACACTTATACCAAAGCGGGTAAAATCACCATCGTCAGCTTCTGGGCAACCTGGTGCGGCCCCTGTAAAAAGGAACTGGATGCCTACAATGCCCATTATGCCGACTGGGCGAAGAAATACGGCACCCAACTGCTTGCCATCAGCATCGACGACATTCGCGGCCAGGCCAAGATCAAACCTATGGTCAGCGAACGGAAATGGCCTTATACCATCCTGGTCGATGCCAACAATGACTTGCAGCGTCAACTCGGATTCAACAGCATTCCCCAGTTATACCTCCTCGATAAAAAAGGAAACATTGTGCACCAGGCCACCGGGTATTTCCCCGGAAGCGAGAAAGAACTGGAGGATAAAATGGCGGCTTTGGCTAAAAGCCTGTAAAAGCTCTGATGAGCCGCTTCAAACCGGCATTCCGCAGTTTCATTTGCAATCTTAAAAACAGGGTAAAAAAGTCCGATGAATTTTCCGGGTTTATTTACCCAGGAACTCATCCAGGGTCTTCCGGTCGTACCATTTCCCTTCCTTCAGCACCCCGTGAATGGAGCGGGTATTCCGGATATCTTCCAGGGGGTTCCCGTCCAGGAGGATTAGGTCTGCATCAAAATCCTTATCAATCATGCCTTTTGAGCCAGGGGTACCGAGATAACGCGAAGTGTTGACCGTCGCGGTCTGCAAGGCTGCATAAGGGCTCAGCCCGGACTTTACAAAACTTTCGAGTTCATCGTGAATCGAAAATCCGGGAACCAAAAACCACTCCGGGGAATCCGAACCGGCCATCAGGGGTACACCGGCCTTCCAGAGTTCGCCCACCAGGCGGTGCCTGATCCTCCGGTATTTTTCCAGGCTGCTTTCCGGAATCCTCATATCCAGCCTGCGTTGCCTGATCTGCCAGCGCTCGGCAAGCAGTTCCTCCGGGATGTATGGGTAGTCGGGCTTGTATTTTATGTATTGTTCCGTCTGTTCACTTCCGAAGCAGGAAAGAAAAAAATAGTTGGTCGGAGTCACATAAATTCCTGCCTTTTTTACCTCCTGGGCTACGGAAGGAATTTTATCCTCCATTAAATGGGGAACGGTCGCCCAGGCATTTTGCCTCCAAAGGTTCATATCCGAAACGCTCTCTCCATGGTTGTAACTGCTGTCCGGCAGAAGCATATCGATAAACTCATCCATATGCTCGATCTGCCCTTTTTGTTTCAGGGCCCAGGGCAGCTTGACCATCGGCCCCACGTGACCGGTTACCTTGATGCCCGCTTCCCTGGCCGCTTCAAAAATGGCATCGTAGACTTCCTTTTTGACCATGAAAGTGATCTTGATCTCATCGTATCCCTCCTTTTTAAAACGGAACACTTTATCCCGGGCTTCCTCCGGGGTAGTGACCAGGCCGAAGTTTTCAAACTTGGGTGACCAGGGCCAGCGCCCAACCATCTGCGGGCTGGCTACATAGAGTTTTGGACCATTCCATTCTCCCCTGGAGACCTTCTCCCTTGCTTCAAGATAGGAAGGGTGACCCGCCATGATGCGCACCGTCGTCAGGCCGTTGGCCAGCATGGTTTTTAATTCCTTTTCATTGGTATTCCGGTGGTCGCCCTGCTCATAGAAAAAATGGGCATGCATGTCCATCAGGCCGGGTATGAGGTATTTGCCCTTCCCTTCGATGACCCGGCAAACGCGGTTGTTCCCCGGAACCCGATTGTTGATCCCCGTGATCTTGCCCCTTTCAATCCATACCGATTTATTCCTTAAAACCCCGGAGTCCTTCATGCTGATGACATTGACCTCCTTAATGACGGTCAGGTCCTGAGCGCGGGCGATCAAACCTGAAAGCAAGTAAAAAACAACAATCCCGATTCTTTTCATAAAATGAAGATCTTTTCAGGAACGAAATTAGCTGTTGCTGTCGGTTCGGTTTTCACCCGGATAGGGTGATTTAATCCAGAATGGTTTAAGCGTATAATTTTGCAGAACGTCCTTCTTACCTCTTACCTCTGACCTCTGACCTCTGACCTCTGACCTCTGACCTCTTACCTCAAACAAAAAAGCCCATCAGCATTCAATAACCATTCACTGACCGGGCAAATAAAAAACCCCTGTGGGGCAAATTAAAAATCTTATTCTTTTCTTTTAATGAAACAAAGATGCCGGGCTTATGTAAACTATATATTAAGGCTGTATTATGCCTGTATTAAACCCAAACCATATCTAAAAAGGTTAACCTTTGCCTGCTGGAAAGAAAGGGTCAGCCCCCAAGAACTCCATTACCCTCGTGTGCCAAAAACTCAATCTCCATTAACTCCGTTACTCCGTGCGCCAAAAAACTCAATCTCCCCAAAAACTCCATTTCTCCGTGCACTAAAACTCATTCTCCCAAAAACCCCACCACCTCCGACCTCAATAACTCCGGTTGATCCGCATGGATCCAATGCCCCGCCCCGGGTATGGTTTTAAAAGAAGCCCGTGGAAACAAGGCCCGCATCGGTTCTTTGTCTTCAGGCTGGATATAGGACGAATGTTCACCGGCAAGGACGAGTACCGGTTTGTCAAAGGGGGTTTCGGATTCAATGGCTACGTTGATGGCATCGTATTG
>JAKQHS010000109.1 GCA_029557915.1 Bacteroidota bacterium
ATCGTAATAATTGACGGTATAGACTTCAATAGAACTGGTGGGGAAAGCCTTCGAAGTGTAAAAATGGCCCGAGGTGGTCGCAGTTTCATACAAGGAATCCGAAACAGAAGGGTTGGCAATGGTCGTATGTTTTCCCGTGAGAATCACCCGTCCTAAGATATCGTATTTGGTGAATATCCGGAAACCATTGGGATCGGATCGCACTACTTCGCGGTCCAGGCGGTCGTAGGTATAGGTCGTAGTGCCCCCGGAAGGTATTTTTTTGATGGACAAGCGGTTGGAGGCATCGTAGGTGTAAATAAAACTGCCATTCTTTACCGAAGTGGAGGTATCGACCTTGGTGGCGTCGCTATGCCCGCTGGCTGCTGCTAAAGGTTGGATGACCTGGACCAGGTTTTGACGGTCATCGTAGAGGTAATAGGTTTTGACGGTATTTCGGGCTTCCATGACCTTCAAGCCCAGGAGATCCGTATAGGTGACTGTGGAATCCCCGTTTTCATTGATGACTTTTACTTTATTCAGGCTATTGACGGCATACCAGGCACTGGCGGTCCGGAAGTTCCTAACCTCATTGCTGCCGGTATTGCAGGAGTATACGTAGACGACAGGTTTGGTATTGAAAACGCTGCCTGGATGAGTGACCTTATTAACCCGGCTGAGCGGGCTGTTTTCATATTCGGTCACCGTTTTGGCATAAGTCCCTTCGGAGCCTCCAAACTGATTATTATAAAAGGTCACTAATTCGCTGGAAGCGGTGCTCAGATAATTGCCAGGGGTGCCATTGGTATACGTAAACGGAAGATAACCATTGGGTTCCCGGCCGTAACTGTCGTAGTCATGGTGCAGGATCACATCCTTGGAAGTAGGAGATTGTCCTACTCCGATGTTCTGCAAAGCCCGGCCTATATCATCGAAATAGTTGAATTGTCTCCGGACATTGGATCCTGACAGGCCATTGACGGTTCCGGTAGATGTCACGGCATCCTGTAATACATCCCTGGTTTTTACCGAATTATAGGTACCGGTACCGGTCTTATAAGTGTATTCATGGGTTTTCAAATAGTATGAGTTATAATTTTTTACTCCGGTCATCCGGAGCAATTCATCGTATTCAAATTTTCCAGGTATGCTGTTTTCGTTGGCCATACCCGATGCCAGGAGGGTATTTCTATTATAACTATAGGTTGTCATCAGGGCATCTACGGGATATAGCCTTAACTCGTCCACTGCGACAAATGGATCATCGACTGTCAGGGTAAGGGTGGACGCTGAATTCAACGTCAGCGTATGTTGGACGAATCGCCAGCCATTAGCATCGGCTGAGGAGATCACATACGTATTTGTTGTAGCGCCGGAAATACCGGCCTGGGTAGCCTGGTCTTTAATCCAATAACTGAGAAAATATTTTCCTGCCGGATGACTGGACTTGCTGATATTTCCAGTCCCGGTCCAATAGCCGCTGCCGGTTTTGCCATCCGCATCCGCTTGCAGGCTGCCTGTATTGCTGATGGTCCAGCCTCCCTGACTTGCCTCTGTCGTACAAAATCCGGTAAACGCGCATTCGCTTTTCAAGGCATTTTGAACCCTGGCGGATAAAAGCGTTTCATTATGGCTGTAAATCAAGGTGTTGACCTGGTCATATTCCTTATGCGCCTCCTGGACATTAGTCCCAGCAGGGTGGTATCGATCGATGGTCTCCCTGAGCACATCACTTCCACCCGTGGAAAAGTTTTCATAAAAACGGTAAGGCAATACCCAGGCGCCGGTCCCGGGTAAGCCGGTGGATGGGTCATATTGGTTGAAGGTGATCTTGGTTCTGTACACCCTTACATTATCTACATAATTTTCATTTTCAAGTGGGATGCCGATCATGTTTTTTCCTATCATATCGGATTGGGACACATCATTGGCAAATTTAGTCACCCTTTTATACACTTTAGTATCGCTGTTAGTAACCACAGACTCTGTGGGCGATGAAATATTGGTATTCCCGTAAGTATGTGTAATTGTTTTTTTAACCGAACCGGCAAGAGCCGCACCGGTGTAATAAAAAACGGTATCAAAAACTTCCTTTTGATAGATCCAGTCCTGGGTGATGAGATAATGCTTTCTTTCCCATTTACTTTGATAAACCGCGGATTGAGAACAATTGTTGTTATCTCCGTCGATTACCCAGGTGTACACTCCGCCATTCAGGCATAGTTTTAGTTTATTGTCCTGCAGCTGTTTAGCCTCTACGATCATCCCGTAAAAACTCTGAGACCGGCGCGTTTCACTGATATCGAACGAATATTTATATCCGGTAGAGTGTAATTTTTTACCAGCATCATCATATTCTTCAATCAGCTTTAGCTGTCCAAGGTCCTGGATGTCAAATTCATTGACCAAATTCCAGGAATTGGTGCCGGGCGCGTAGTTCTTATAATGGTAAACGGTTTTCCCGGCAAAGACCTCCTCCACCCGGCTATAACCAACCAGACTGCCTTGAATGGATCCTAACGGGACTCTTGATGAAGCAAAATACATGTAGCTGACACAGTATCTGTTGATCGCCTGCTGGGAGCAAAGTTGAGCTATGGACCATGTATAGGTAGTAAATGTGGAAGAAGTATAATAGTCAGGGTGATAGAATAGAATTCCACTGCAATTACCATTACTTTGAATATAATTATATTGTTTGTTGGTAAGCAGAGTACCGGGAGCTGCATACGTTTTAATGTTTTTTATTCTAAGGCCCCCTACCAACCGTTCTGTATTATTCGTATTGCAGATGAAATCGGAAGTAATCGCTCGGTTTCCTTCCCAGGTAAACTCAGTATAACCCCTGGTTGGAAATACAATTTTAATAAGTGTACCTGCCTGGGCATATGTTTCATTGGGTTCCCTGTTTGCACCGGATGTAGGGTTATCCATGCCGGGGCAACTAACATCGTTTGGATTTACGCCGTCACAATTTATTACGGGCAGTAGTTTGTTTGTGGGCCAGGTGCCATTAGATGCTCCATTGTAAAAGCCCCAATGATCGATTGAATTCGAGGTAAATGAAGGGAGATCCGTGGCATTATAATAAAAAGCATGGGCTTGTTTGCTTAATGAAGCGACAGCATTCCTTTCTTTAATGGAATCCAGGGTCAGCCTGCCGGTTTGGTCTGAATAATAAAATTGCTGGTGGACCAATTCAGTACCGGCATTGACACCTCTGTAAAGGCTTATTTTATCCAGTTTCCTCCCTCCACCAGTACCGGTATAAGTATTGGAAGATGAAGCAAATTTAAGTTTTTCAATTGCCACTGTTCCTTTCTTAAAAATGACTTCATCCAGGTATTTCCTGCCGGCAATGGTAAAGGTGTTTACCGATGCTGCATTGTCAGTAGAATTGTCACCACATGGACACGTTGGGTCCGGACATCCTCCAGATTGATATCCATGGGAGAAGGTCCTGGACCAATTGGTACCAGGGTGTACAAACTGGTTTGGGTCATAGGCGCTGCCTTCCGAGATATATTTAATCTCGACGGTCTCTGTTGCATTCGGACTGATCACTTTTGATAAATACCAGGAAGATTTATACACAAAGTTGGTATGGTACCTGGGCCAGTTGTCATCACTGGGGTAATAAACGGTGGTTTGCTCAGTAGCTGTAAACCAATAATTTATGCCTGATGCATCTTTCACCAGGAAACTGTCAATGTCATCGGTAGTGGAGTTCCAGTAAGGTGTAATTGCCAAATCTTTGACTTCGCTCATGACAATCGTTTTGGATGCCGTGAAATAAAATTTGGCGCTTTGTCCTCCAGCGTTGAAATAGAAAATATCGGGCTGTGTTTCTATTTCTTTGGATGCAACAGATTGCAGGAAGTTGTTTTCATCGAATTGATTAGATTTTTCACTGGAGGAAGCCTGATTTATGGTAGATGATTTGCTGAAATAGTTTACTTTCATATCGGGATCCCCCTTTACAGATCTTGAAATCACTCCACCTCCATTCAAGCTCCATCCGACACCTACCCAGGTGGGTACTTGTTCTACTCTGATTCCACCACCATCGTATGTTAAACTGAATGGCGCACTCACCTCGGCTCCTTTGAGTTCATACAAGGGAATGGAAATGTTTGGAATTCCAGTATAAGGGCTTATTTTATAATCACCAAATTTACCCAGGGATGCAGCTTCCGGGGCCGAAGGAAGAGTGACCTTATTTTGCAAAAATGAGACCCGACGAAATTTAAAATCAGAAGGTCCATCTCCCTGCGCACCAAGAGATATTCCCGTAAACAGAAAAAAGGTAAACCAGCTTAAAAAAATGAAATTTTTCATATCGCTCTCTATTGAATTCCCATTAATTAATGATAACCAGCCTTAATACTTTCAATTCCTGATCGGCCTGGAGACGGAGATAATAAATTCCGCTGCCGAGATTTAAGTCACTAATTTTCAATTGATATTGACCTGCCCCCTGCATTCCAAGATTTAATTGCCGGTAAATCTTTCCCTCAGGGTGGATGATATCAATTTTGATTTGGACCGCCTGATTAAAGGAATATTCAAGCACCGAATTCTTAAAGGCCGGGTTAGGGTATAGGGCTGTAAATAATTCAAGCGAATTTCTTACTTCGAGTTCCGAAATCTTTTTGTTCGTATCCAGCCGCCAGAGACCACCTCCATAAGTGCCCGCGTAATATTTTCCTTTATGATAATGAACTACTTTGGCACGCAAATCAGATTTGCCGTAAACCATTTTATCACCCTGATTTAGAATATTTGTATTTGCGCTAGCCACTAATAATCCCGTAGAATCACTGACCAGAGAGGTAACATTCTTCAACTCTGTCTCCGATTTATTTGGAAGTTTCTTTTGCCAAAGCTCACCATCTACGGAGGCCAATATCCCATCCCCCGAAGAACCTGCCAGCAGGGTATCCTTGTTTTCAAAAAAGGCTTGGATATCAAAAACAGTAAAAGCCTCCTGGCTTCTCCAGGATATGCCATGATCTTCGCTGACAAAAATGTACCGGCCGGATCCTGCATAGATTTTGTTTTTATGCGTCCGGAAAGTAAATGCTATGGAGTGTTTTTTGTCTCCTTTGATTTCCGCCTTAATCCATTCTAATCCATCCTGGCTGTAATAAATTCCGCTCCACGTACCTGCTATTAAGTTTTTCCCTGAGACGGCAAGGCTATAGATATAAGGATCGGGGGTTGAAGAAATGAACTCCCAACTTTCTCCTTCGTTAACGGATTTGTATATTCCGTCCCCATATGCCGCCGCATAAAGAGTCTTGCTATTATTGATAAGGCTAAAAATGACCGACTTGCTTAAGCCGGATTTAATTTCAGACCAATTGTCCCCATTATTAATCGATTTATAAATTCCGCCTCCCATGGTGGACACCATCAGGTCTTTGCCCAGACTTAAAATGTTTGAAACCGGGTATTGCTCCTGAAGGCTTGTTTTTGTCCAGGTGGTTTGTCCAGAAATGGGAAATGAAATGAACTGGCAAAAAATAGCCAGTATGAAAAAAGCATCTTTCATTTAGTTTAAATTGAATGAGGTTAAATGGAATGAATTTTTTTGTCTTGGATATAGAATTTTGATCAGATTGTTTTTACGGACATATATGTTTAATCTCCAAATTCATATCAAATGAATGGGATGAACAACAAATAATTGTGGATTTGTAAGTAGGAAATTCAGATTATAAAATGATGCTTTTTAGTAAATCTTTAATTTAAGATTCCAGAGTATATGTAAGAAGTCGGCGAAATGTCGTCCCTTCCTTAAAGAAATTTTTTGGGCCAAAAAGGGACAAATCAAGGATTAATTAAGAAAATGATTACCTACCCAGCCCGTCTCTCCACTATCCGGTCGGGAGGATCAGCTCCAAAGAACACATGGATCTAATAAAATACCTTATATGCAAGGAGTCGTTCCTGAAGCATAAACTCTGGGACCGCTCCCAAAGCTGAAGAATGGGGTCTACAACAACTTAAACTCCGGCAAAACCATCACCCTCATCCCGGCGTCCACGGCAGCCTGGATCCCCAGGGGGCCGTCTTCAAAGACCAGGCAGTCTGCAGGGTCGATGCCGATCAAACGGGCGCAGGTCAAAAAGGTCTCGGGGTGGGGTTTGGGATGGAGGACGTCATCGGCGCTGACTACCGTGGGGATCAGGTGGTCCAGCCCCAGGGCCCGGATCACGCGATCCGCATTGACCTTGCTGCTGCCCGTACCGATGGCCATCGGCAGCCTGCCGTGGTAATGTTTTACGAGTTCATACACTTCGGCGATGGGTTGGATCTCTTCGAGCTCATCGAGCAGGGACAGGTAGTAATCGCTTTTAATGGTTTTGCCCGCCAGCGGATCAATGTCCCAGCCATAACGTTTATTGAAGGTCTTGATCACCTGGTAAGAGGGCGCCCCGGCCATTTCATTGATCATTTCCGCAGTGATGTCCACCCCAAAATGCCTGCCCGTCAGGGACCAGGCCTTGACGTGGCTCGGCATGGTATCCGCCAGGGTGCCGTCGAGGTCAAAAATCAGTCCCCTCACGTCTTCGGGGACCAATGAATAAATTTCCATAGGGATCGCTTGTTGCCGGCAGGCTGTGGAAATAAACACAAGGCGTGCCTCGTGCAACACAGGCCCTCGCCTTCACTGTCCGGCTGTTTAATAAAATCAGGCCTTACTGCCCGCCTTGACCAAATTTGTAAAACTGGTTTTCAGATTTTCCAGGGGTTTTGGGGCCGCATCCTGCTCCACCAGGAAAAATTGCGTACCGGCCAGTTTTGCCTTTTTAAAGATGGGTTCAAAGTCGATGTAACCCTGTCCGACCTCTACCGGTTTTTGATCTTTGTCAAGGTCTTTGACATGCCAGAGCGGGAATCGCCCGGGATGAGTCTTGAACAGTTCCGGGATATTGACCCCCGCCTTGGTCGCCCAGGCCAGGTCGAGCTCAAACTTGAGGAGGTCCGCGCTGATCTGGGTGGCCATCATATCAAAAGGCCTTTTCCCTTCCACGAGCTCAAATTCGGCGGTATGATTATGGAAAGCAAACTGGATGCCCGCTTTTTTGCAGGCTTCTCCGGTTTTTTGCAGCACTTCCAGGGATTGGTTGATTTCTTCCATGGTCTTCACCGGAGTACTGGAGCATACCAGGTATTTGAGTCCGCCCTGGGCCGCTTCGTCCACCAGTTCCTGCATATGGGTGGCCAGGGAACGGGAGGGGGGGCGGGGAGGCGTGTTGGGATTATTGGCCGAAGGAGGAGCGCCGCCCGGCCTTCTGAAAGGAAAACCTGAAGCGTGGTGCGCCACCCACTTAAGGCCGTATTCTTTGGCCAGTTTGGCAAATTCCGGAGCGGGCAGGCCATAATATCCACCCAATGGGGAACCGGCCGATTCAAGATGGACATATCCTATATCGGCCAATCCTTTCAGCACCCCTTTGAGGTCATCGTTGATGACCGAGTTGGCGGTGTATAACTGAACGCCGTATTTCCTTTTTTCCTTAATCAGGCCCAGCACATCGGAGGGAGCCACCAGGGTGCCGGCGGACAAGGCCAGCGAAGTTTTAATAAACGATCTTCTTTGATTCATGCCTGCGAAATTACCGGAAATTAAAAGAAATAGTTAGCAAGTTGGCAAGTTTGTAAGTTAGCAAGTTTGTAAGTTGGATTATTCACTCTCCTGCCCCTTGCCTCTCCTCAAATTACTTTGCCATCAGGCAGGCAAGCCTCAAGGGGAGTCAAACCCTTGGCCCATTTCTATTAATAATTTTGATCTCGCCTTGTGCTTATTCTAAATAAGGGCAGAGCGGAATTGTCCGGTTTAAAATTGCGGCCGAGATCTTTGGTTCCCCAGCGGCTTGCCCCACTTACAGGATTTGAGAATTAGTAGTCTGGGGGGACAGGGGCAAAGTAGCTTTATATATAACCTCCCCCACCCCCTAAAGGGGAGTCAAACCCTTGACACTCTTGCATTTATTCTTTTCATCTCGCTCTGTTTTTATTCGTAAACTTAATTTATTCCCCTCCCCTTGCCTCTCCTCAAATTGCATTGCCATTCGGCGGGCAGGCCTAAAGGGGAGTCAAACCCTTGGCCCTTTTACATTAATAATTTTGATCTCGCCCTGTGCTTATTCTAAATAAGGGTAGAGTGGAATTGTCCGGTTTAAAATTGCGGCCGAGATCTTTGGTTCCCCAGCGGCTTGCCCCACTTACAGGATTTGAGAATTAGCAGTCTGGGGGGACAGGGGCAAAGTAGCTTTGATATATAACCTCCCCCACCCCCTAAAGGGGAGTCAAACCCTTGACAATCTTGCATTTATTTTTTTCATCTCGCTCTGTTTTTATTCGAAACTTAATTTATTCCCCTCCCCCGCCCCTCCTCAAATTGCATTGCCATGAGGCGGGAAGGCCTTGAGGAGAGTCCTACCCTCAGCGAGTAGGCAACTTAATTGGTTGATAGGGAATCACTTCATTCCTTGAGGCCTTTCACCACCACATTGCCGGTGCCGTTTTTATCGCAGGGATAACGGACGGCTTCCGTCCATTTTTTTTCATTCCGGATGATCTCGAAAAAACCGCCGAGGTATTTTTTAATCGTTTCCGGAGTGTTTTTTTCCTGCCAGGGCTGGCGGTCCACGGTGGCCATGATTTCGTTTTCGCGGCTGGTGAATTCAGTCAGGACTTCACGGATCAGGCTGTCGTCCGCCATACAATATCCCCGGTACCTTCGCTCGGTCACCGACCTCAGCCCAAGCGCTTCGGAAGGTTTGGCATAGGGCGCGTCGACCAGTCCGGAATGGTCAAAATCATAAGGGACCGGGACCGGTTTTTCCCCGGGTATGGCCAGGAGACGGACATTGTGCAGGTACTGAACGGACCAGTCGGTATTGCCGATCATGTATTCAAAAAGGGCCATGCGTACAAAGTCACGGGGGGCCGTGTTTTCCGGGCGCATCATTCTTTTTGTGATCAGGGTCGCCTCATTTCTCGCCGCCATGGCCTCATCTTCTTCGAGCAGGTAACCGGTGACGCTAAAGTCCTTTTTAGAATTTCCCTCTTCCCGGAACTGAATATGCACCATTCGTACCTTATAACTTTTAGGGCCGAAAAGATTGTGCAATTTGTAAACCAGGTACTCCCGGACCACATAATCTTCGCCGCGGCAGGGCATGACCAGTTTCAGTTTCTTTTTTCCCGCAAAAAGCCCCTTGTCAACCGGTTGACCAGTGAAGTCCATCGACAGTGGCGGGTAGGTGCAATTGCCCTGGGTGCGCCTGAAATTGCCCCTCGTTTTCATTTTCAGCGAAAGGCTTTGCGGTCCATCGGGGCCTTCGTAAACCAGGGTCACGGGATGCGCTTTCGCTGCATCGCTGCGGTCCTGAATCAGTTTGTTTACCGCTCCGGTAATGGTCAGTTGAAGGATGGACTCCTCATCAAAAAGCCCGGAATCGGCGAAGGCAAGGGGTTCACCAATGGAACCCATTTCTGTACCTGTCGCATTCCAAGGCAAGAAATAAAACAAAAACAATAACAAAATCATCTCTTGGGTTCCGGTTCTTACAACTAAAATTAAGGGCTAAAATCCAATCCCGGTCGGAAACCTGGCTTCAGGCCGCTTAAATGCCTTTGAAGGATGTTTTGATCGGCCCGGGTCCTTACCCTGGAAAGGGCTTCAAGGAAATGTTTTTCCGCGATCCCGTCATCCAGGCCTGTATACAATTTACCCAGCAAAGTATGGTAATAGGGATTCTCCAGGAGTTTGAGCTTTTCCGCTTCTTTTATCGCCGCTTCTTTGCCCTTGATTTTGGACAAGGCAAAAACCCGGTTGAGGGCGGCAATGGGTGAAGCTTCCAGTTGCAAAAGCCGGTCATAGAGATTCAGGATATGCTCCCATTTTTCACGGCTCTCTTTTTTTACGGTATGCCAATAAGCGATGGCTGCTTCCAAATGGTATTTGCTGACCACTTCGCCCCGGGAAGCCTTGTGCAGGCATTCAACACCCCTGGAAATCAGGGCCTGGTCCCAGAGGGTTTCATCCTGATCCTCATACAAAACCATTTCTCCGGAGGCTCCCTTCCGCGCTTTAAACCGCGAAGCATGAAAACACATGAGGGCGAGCAGGGCATGGACGGCTGGGCGGTCCGTATGCCGGTCTTCGGTCAGCAGGGAGACCAGGCGCATAGCTTCGAGACATAATTCTTCCCTCATGACCGAATCGTGGATCTCTGAATAATACCCCTCGCTGAACAAAAGATAAAGGGTGGCGAGGACGGAGCCCAGGCGCTCATTGATTTCATGTTCGGGCGGAAAACGGAGAGCCTCTTTCTCCGCGCACAATTTTTCCTTTGCCCGGTACAGGCGTTTGTGGATCGTTTCCTTGCTGGTCAGAAAAGCCCTGGCGATCTCGTCAATCCCGAGGCCGCACAGGATCCGCAGGGATAAGGCAATCTGGGCTTCGACCGGCAGGGAGGGCTTGCACAGGGCAAAAAGCATTTGGAGCTGGCTGTCCCGGATATTCTGGTCGGAGAGGTCAATGTCCGGGAGAAAGCGGTGATCTGCATTCCTGATCTGGGCGGGCAGGATTTTAGTGGAATACAATTTGTTTCGCTGAATATAATTGAACGCTTTGTTTTTGGCCGTTGCATACAACCAGGCCGAGGGGTGGTCCGGTATCCCTCGATAAGGCCAGGTCTGAAGGGCCGCCAGGAAAGTATCAGCGGCTATGTCTTCAGCCGCTTCGATATGGTCCATACCGAAAGCGTTGCAAAGCACAGCCGTGATCTTCCTGAATTCGGTCCGAAAGAGATGGGGGATCAGTTCCTGGTGATCCATCTGGTAAAATTATCCGGAAAAGGCGCTTTTAATGTATTCCATCCCTCCGGGCAATTTTTCTGACCTCCACCGTATTGCCCTCGCCCTGCAGCACCGGGCTGCCTTTGGCAAAGTCCACCGCTTCTTCGGCCGATTCGGCCCTGACCATAATATAGCCCCCGATGGTTTCCTTGATATCCCCAAACGGGCCATTGGTCACCATATTGTTGTACCCGACCACGCGGGCATCCTCAAAGAGCAGGCCGTTGCCGCCCACAAACTTTCCTTTAGCGGTGATGCCGCTGATCCAGTCCATGGTCTGTTTCATCCAGATTTCCATTTGTTCCGGTGAAGCCAGTTTCTGGCCATCCTGGTGCCTGAAGATTAACATAAACTCGTCCATTTTTTAAAAATTTTAGGTGAATGAATATCGCAATTACCTGTATAAGACAATCGGGTTGGCGTAAATGGGACATTCAGGAGCAGCCCGGAATTTAATCAGACGGAGGATATAAACCATAGATTCAATGGACGGTATAGGGTTAATGGCCTCCTGATTAAGGAACCCGACGGCGTCTGGTTCGTCCCTTGGTCCACTTGGTGTGTCCTAGATAACTAAATGCCAAACAATTGGTAATCAATAATTTAATTTCTAATCACCACAAAGGCTTCTTATGCCCGATTTTTACCAAAGTTATCTTTCCTGACGTTGCAGTTCACCCAACTGCTGCACACTCCGTGGGCAACACATAGTGTCCTGGTGGGAAACCTCTTAAAGCATCGAAGATGCTCCACGTTTTTAATACTCATTCAAAGCAAAACCCCGGCTTCGGAGAAGCCCAACATCTTCGAACATCAATATTATAAGGTCTCACCGGAAACTCCACCCAAGCTATGGCCACCTCTCTCACCTTTATCGAAAAAAAATGAATGAAAATTTTAGTATTCGGACTGCAATGGTTGGGCTTCTCCGAAGCCATTGTTTTGTTCTTATTTTTTACCAATAAGGTCATGCATCTCCGATGCCGGAATAAACAGTAGGAATTAATCCTTGCTCCAATATGCGCCTTGCCGTGGGCTATCGCTGGGCTACCCGAGGGCCACATCCAGAAACATCATGGCCGCAAAGCCCAGCATGGCCCCGATCGTGGAATAATCGGTTTCTTCTCCGGTTTGTGATTCGGGAATGATCTGTTCGATGACTACAAAGATCATGGCCCCAGCGGCAAATGCAAGGGCATAGGGCAATACCGGCGCTACCTGGCTTACCAACCAGGCGCCCAGTACGCCCGCCACAGGCTCCACCATTCCGGACATCTGGCCGTAAAAAAATGCCTTGCGCCTTGAAAACCCTTCCCGTCTCAGGGGAATGCTCACTGCCGCCCCTTCCGGAAAATTCTGCAAGCCTATTCCAATCGCCAGGGTAAGGGCTCCGGTCAGGGCTTCCGGCGAAGTATAGCTGTATAAAGCGCCAAAAGCCACTCCCACAGCCAGCCCTTCGGGAATATTGTGAAGGGTGATGGCGGCAATCAACAATACGCTGCGCTGCCAGGATGTTTTCACCCCTTCCGCCTTGTCCATGGTCCGGCTCCAGTGTACATGGGGAAGGGTTTTGTCCATGACCAGTAAAAAAGCTCCGCCCGATAAAAAACCAATAATGGCCGGGATCCAGGAAACCTGTCCGCGCGATTCGGCTATTTCTATGGCAGGTTTCAACAAAGACCAAAAACTGGCGGCGATCATCACCCCGGCTGAAAAACCCAGCATGGAATTCAACAATTTTCTGTGAGCCGTTTTAAAAAAGAATACCATGGCCGAGCCGGAAGCCGTCACCAGCCAGGTAAAAAGGGTGGCCAGCAAAGCAAGCCAAAGGGGATCGTATTTCAAAAGCCTTTCAAAATCCATGCGGAGAAATAAAGATAAAAAGCCGGCCCGAAGTACAGACCTCGCACTCCTCAATCCTCAATCCTCAATCCTCAATCCTCAATCCTATCTTTACCCCATGAAACGACGTGACTTTTTCAAAACCGCTTCCCCCATGGTTCTTCTTTTGGCAAATGGGCAGATTACGGAAGCGGGCAGACTTGGTCTGGAATCCATGGACCGGCGAAAGCCCATCCTTCGTTTTGCAGTGGCTTCAGATGGCCACTATGGGCAGCCGGATACCCCTTACCAGGAATATTTCACCACCCTGGTCAACCGGATCAATGAGGAACATGCCCGGCGGAAATTCGCTTTTGCAGTGATCAACGGTGATATCATCCATGATGACAAGTCCTTCTGTCCGGCAGCCAAGGCGGCCCTGGACCGTTTGCATCTTAAATATTATGTGAGCCAGGGCAACCACGATATGCTCACCCCGGAGGAATGGCAAGCCAACTGGCAGATGCCCATAAATCTGGACTTTAAGATCAAAAAGTCCAGTTTCCTCATCGCCAGTACCTCCAATGCCCAGGGCACCTATCTCTGCCCCGACCTGGCTTGGATGAAAGACCGGTTGGAAGCCCATCGCCGCCAGGACCGGGTTTTTGTTTTCATTCACATCAATCCTGCCAAGCTCACCCGTCATGCCGTGGATTGCCCGCAACTCTACGAATTGTTTGACCGCTACCCCAATGTCAAAGCCGTATTCAACGGCCACGACCACGATGAGGAGGGGATCAAAATGAAGGGAAAAATTCCTTTTGTTTTCGATGCTCATTTCGGCGGATCCTGGGGCACGGAATACCGGGGTTTCCGGGTGGTGGAAGTGCTCCGGGACGGGACCATCGCCACCTATATCCTGAATCCCGTGGACCGGATCCAGGAAGGGGTACTCTGAGAGAAACCATCTTTTTTGTAAGTACGCAAAGTAAACCAAGACTGGATTTATTTGTTTAAAGCCTGACTTTGAACATCTTTTTCATTTCATGGTTAATTACCTGGTAGTCGGTGCCTCCTCCGGAATAGGACAACATCTGGCTCATGATCTCGCGGAAGCCGGCCACCGGGTCTATGGAACCTGGTTCAGCCATCCCGTGGTGACGTTCGGCCCCTTCATTCAGTATCACCCTTTGAATGTCCTGGATGACACGGTCTCTCTGGATTTTCTCCCCGAATCCCTGAATGGCCTGGTCTATTGTCCTGGGAGCATCAAACTGAGGCCTTTTGAAAAACTGAAGACGGCAGATTTTATTTCGGATTACCAGTTGCAAACGATCGGTGCGGTAAAAATCATCCAGGCGGCCTTGCCGAAACTGAAACAATCCGGAAATGCATCGGTCGTGCTGTTTTCCACCCTGGCTGTACAGTTAGGATTGAATTTTCATTCCCTGGTAGCTTCTTCCAAGGGTGCGGTCGAAGGGCTGGTCCGGTCACTGGCTGCTGAATATGCCCCAAAGATCCGGTTCAACGCCATAGCCCCTTCCCTCACAGACACCCCGCTGGCAAGCCCTTTTCTGGATACCGAACACAAGCGGGAAATAAATGCTCAAAAACATCCCTTGAAAAGAATAGGAAATACCGCAGATATGGCAAACATGGCCACTTTCCTGCTTTCAGAAAAAGCCACCTGGATCACCGGTCAGGTTTTTCATGTAGACGGAGGACTTTCGACAATCCGGACCTGATTTATGAAGATCCTACTGACCGGGGTCACCGGATATATTGCACACCGACTGCTTCCGGTCCTGTTGCAGCAGGGCCACCAGGTTATTTGTTGCGTAAGGGATAAAAACCGTTTTGTTGCGGATGGGTCCCAAAACCTGGGCGTCGTGGAAGTTGATTTTTTGGATAAAAAGACCCTGAACCGCATCCCGGAGGATGTGGATGCCGCCTTTTACCTGATCCACTCCATGTCGGCCGGATCAGGGGATTTTGAATCGATGGAAATCGCTTGCGCCCGGAATTTCAGGGAAAGGCTCGAAGAGACCGGGGTGAAGCAGGTGGTTTATCTGAGCGGGATCGTCAATGAAACGGAACTGTCCAAACACCTGGCTTCAAGAAAAAAAGTGGAAGACATCCTTTCCGGAGCCCGTTTTGCACTCACTACACTGAGAGCGGGTATCATTGTGGGTTCCGGCAGCGCCTCTTTTGAAATCATCCGCGACCTGGTCGAAAAATTACCGGTCATGGTGGCCCCCCGCTGGCTCAATACCCGATGCCAGCCCATCGCCATCAGAAATGTACTTGAATTCCTGAGTGGGGTCATAGGCAAACCTCAAACCTACAATAAGAGTTATGATATTGGCGGCCCGGATATCCTGAGCTATAAGGAAATGTTGCTTCGGTTTGCCAAAATAAGAGGCCTGAAAAGGCGAATCTGGGTGATCCCGGTGCTTTCCCCCCGGATCTCCTCTTACTGGTTGTATTTTGTGACCGCCACTTCATTTGCTCTTGCCAAAAACCTGGTCGACAGCATGAAGGTGGAAGTGATATGCAAAGAAAATGACCTGGCCTCCCTATTGGGAATCCAATGGATCGACTACGATACTTCCATCC
Source organism: Bacteroidota bacterium (assembly GCA_029557915.1). Classification (GTDB taxonomy): domain Bacteria; phylum Bacteroidota; class Bacteroidia; order Chitinophagales; family Saprospiraceae; genus JADJLQ01. The sequence continues at coordinate 15,295 of JAKQHS010000109.1, forward strand.
GGCTGGCCCTGGACAAGATTGAACAAAACCAGGTCTTGTCCAGTTGGAAAGATGCCCAGACCAGCGAACTCCTTAACAAAGGCATTTCACATCTCATCGAGGTCCCTGTACATGGATGTTTCATAGACCGGCGCAAAATCAAGATCAACGACGTCCGGCATACCCTGGATAAAATCTGGTCTATTGGAGGAAGAAGAGGCTGGTATTTTGGCGACTGGCTTTGGCAAATCCGCGGTATTGTTGATCAATTGGTTGGCGGGGTCGGCATGCGCAGGGGACGGAAAAGCGAGACCGGGATATCAGCCGGGGACGCGCTGGATTTCTGGCGTGTTTTATATGCCGATAAGGAAGAAAAAAGATTGCTGCTCTACGCGGAAATGAAATTGCCGGGCGAAGCCTGGCTTGAATTTAAAATTGACCGGGAAAATATACTGCGTCTCACGGCGACGTTCAGGCCCCTGGGAGTCTGGGGAAGGCTGTACTGGTATGCGGTACTGCCTTTTCATGGTTATATTTTTAAAGGGATGATCCGGAAACTTGCAGCGGTTTAATTACCCTTTGGCGGTCATAGCGCCTCATTTCGCATAAGGGTTCTGGCAACCATGACGTAGATTTGAGGGCATTGGCAGGTTATCCAGCCTGCCACCCATTCATTGAGCATGAAAAAGTTAGCCAGGCTTAAAACGGGCTTGAGTTCAGAACAGGTCGTTGCGAGCCGCAGTGCGCACGGCAGCAACCGCCTCCAGCTCCAGGAAGACCGGGTATTCTGGCATGTCCTGCGATCCGTGGTCCTGGAACCCATGTTTGTCCTGCTCGCGGCAGCCTGCTCGGTTTATTTCATTCTTGCGGAATATACGGAAGGCGTGATCATGCTGGTGGCCATCCTTTTTGTCTCGGGCATTTCTTTCTTCCAGGAATACCGCAGCCGGCGGGCCATCCGGGCCCTGAAGGAATTATCTGCCGGGCAAGCCAAGGTACTCCGCAACGGGGTTGAAATCAAAGTGGATTTGGAAGAAATCGTGGTGGGGGACGTCGTCCTTTTGCAGGAAGGTGAAATCGTGCCTGCGGATGCCCGGATCCTGGCTTCCAATGATTTTTCCCTTAATGAATCCATCCTGACAGGAGAGGCTTTTGCCGTATCCAAAAACGCCTACGACCAAAACCAGGTTTTCCGGGGCACCCTGGTCACCAGCGGCAGCGCCTGGATCGAGGTCACGGAGGTGGGCCTCAACACCCAATTCGGGAAGATCGGGCTTTCCCTCAAGGAAATTTCCGTGATCCAGACTCCCCTCCAGGTTCAGATCCGGCATTTTGTTCGTTCCATGGTCTGGATCGGATCGGCGGCTTTTGTGATCGTAGTCGTATTCAATTATCTGCAATCCGGCGATATCACTCATGCTTTTTTGCAGGGTTTGACCCTGGCGATGAGCATCCTTCCGGAAGAAATCCCGGTGGCTTTCAGCACTTTTCAGGCCCTGGGGGCTTTCCGCCTCTTAAAGCAAAAAATCGTTGTCAAACAACCCCAATACGTGGAAACCCTGGGCTCTGCTACGGTGATTGCCGTTGATAAAACGGGCACCCTGACCCAGAATAAAATGGAGTTTGGATACCTCTATGATGCCCCCTCCGGCCTTTCCATCCGGTGCGATGAAAAAAGCCCTTTGCCGCTCCGGCTGATCGAATATGCTATGTGGGCCAGCGAAACCCAGCCCTTTGACCCCATGGAAATCACCATCCACGACTGGTACGGCCGCAAGGCCCCGGTGGATCTCCGGTCACAGCACAGCCAGGTCCATGAATATCCCATCGGGGGCATACCTCCCATCATGACCCATGTCTTCCAAAACCATAAAGGAGAAACCATTATTGCCGCAAAGGGAGCGCCCGAAGGCATCTTGCGACAAAGCAGGATGACGATGAATGAACTGTTGAAAGCAGAACAACAGGCCCTGGATTATGCATCCATGGGTTACCGCGTGCTGGGGGTGGGCAAAGGAAGCTGGGAAGGAAAAGTATGGCCGGTTTCCCAGGAGTCGTTCAAGTTTGAGTTTTTGGGCCTCATCGCTTTCCAGGACCCTCCCAAGCCCTCCATTTCCCAAACGCTCAAGGCCTTTGAGGATGCCGGGATCCAGGTCAAAATGATCACCGGGGACTATGCCGAAACCGCTTTGGCCATAGCAAGCCAGGTCCATTTCAGGCACAACGGGAAAATACTCAGCGGCAACGAAATCATGGATCTCCGTGAAGAAGAACTGAAGGAAAAAGTAAAGGATGTAAATCTTTATGCCAGGATGTTTCCCGAGGCGAAACTGAAGGTGATCGAGGCGCTGAAAGCCGGTGGCGAAGTGGTGGCCATGACCGGCGACGGGGTCAATGACGGGCCCGCCCTGAAGGCGGCCCATATCGGTATAGCGATGGGAAAACGGGGCAGCGAGGTGGCCAAAAACGCCGCTTCCCTGATCCTCACGGATGATGACCTGGCCCATATGACGGATGCGGTGGCGCTGGGCAGGAGAATTTTCAGCAACCTGGAAAAGGCCATCCGGTATATCGTCTCCATCCACATCCCGATCATCCTGATCGTCACCCTGCCGCTCATCCTGTCCTGGGCATTCACCGACCTGTTCTCACCCGTGCACGTCATTTTCCTTGAATTGCTGATGGGACCCACCTGCTCCATCATCTATGAAAACGAACCCATGGAACCAGGCACGATGCAACGCCCCCCCGTGAGAACAGGCCGGGTTTTTTTATCCTTCCGGCACCTTGCACTCAGCATCTTCCAGGGGCTGGCCATCACCGCGGGCTGCCTGGGGATCGGATACTATTATATGCAGGCAGGCCATGATGAGACGACCGTCCGCACGGTCATATTCATCACCCTTTTATTCAGCAATATTTTCCTTACCCTGGTCAACCGCTCTTTTTATTATTCGGTTTTCAGAACCCTGCTTTATAAAAATTCATTGGTTCCCCTCATCCTGTTCATTACCTTATTGTTTATCCTGGCCTTCCTGTATATGCCTTTCATGCAACAATGGTTCCGGTTGCATACCCTGTCCTTAAACAGTGTTGGGCAGTGCATCGCTGTGGCCCTGGTTTCCGTATTGTGGATAGAGCTCTGGAAATGGGGTAAAAGGAAGGGGTGATATGCCAAATTTTAAAAATTTGGCATATCTGCATCTAAAATATGAGATTATTCAAAGGGGTCCTGAGGCCCTGAATACAACCAGCGCAATGAAGTATGATGCTGTTTCGTCCTTTCAAATGGTCAATTATTTCTAACACTTTATTTTCCAGTTGGATACCCTTCTTCTGAATTCGCGTGACGCCTTCCACAGCATAGGCCTGCAATTCAAAATTTGGTGATTTAATCCATTCAACAAGCTTCCGGATATTCCCCGTTTCAACCCACCTTAACATTTGTTTTGCCTGGAGTGGCAAATCATTGCCGGTTTCCCCGCATCCCATGGAGTAATAATAATCTTGTGCAAGCACTTTATTAAATTCATCAAATCGATAGTTCGTATCGTAAAATGAATTGTATTGAACCATCAATTCCTGAATCCGCTCGTGATGGGTTGGAAAATATCCCTGGACTGCCCAGAATCGATATTTTTCCCTTTTGGCCAATTCACCGTACACGATCGAATCCTCTTTTAAAATTAGGGTTAACCGAAAATCCCAAAAGGTATTCCCCTCAATGAGTTCACATTCCCAGACCACATAGGAAAACCCAAAATCCATCGGCCTGTTCAAAAAAGGCTCAGGCGGTGCATAAATGTATTTGGAATGGACAGATTTAATTCCTTCCAGATTTTTACTGGCCAATAATTCCTGAACAAACTTCTCCCGGGTTGATGACCTGGCGTCGTTATAGAGCCATATAGCCAAAATGACAAGAAGATGCTTCATAAGGCCAATAATTCAATATGCATAGGTTCTTAACCGCACCTGGATTTAAAATTAAAGTTATTTTAGTTCATGAAAAAAATATTGCCTGCCTCCCTGTTCCTGACCCTGGTCATGAATGCCTGGTCCCAGCCCTCCCCTCCCCTTCGTGTAGCCATCGACGGCATGGTCCACGACCATGTCAACTGGATCCTGGGCCGAAAACCCCTGGGAGATATTGAGATCGTTGGGATCGCGGAGCCCAACCAACAATTGGTGGACGCTTATGTCAAAAGGTATGGCTTTGACAAAAAGTTGGTCTACCCTTCCCTGGAAAAACTGGTGGAAGCGGTGCGGCCCGAAGCGGTACTCGCCTTCAACTCGGTCTACGACCACCTCAAGACCGTTGAATTTTGCGCACCGAGGGGTATCCCGGTCATGGTGGAAAAACCCCTTGCCGCCAATCTTGAACAAGCCAAAACCATGCTCACCCTGGCGAAAAAACACCATATTCCTTTATTGACCAATTACGAGACCACCTGGTATGGCAGCAACGAAATGACCTATGACCTGGTCCACACCCAAAATAAGATCGGAGAAATCCGCAAGCTCGTTTTTCACACCGGGCACCAGGGGCCGGTGGAAATCGGCTGCAAGCCGGAATTCCTGGCCTGGCTGACCGATCCCGTGCTGAACGGCGGCGGCGCCCTCATGGACTTCGGTTGTTACGGGGCCAACCTCAGCACCTGGCTGTTTAAAGGAAAAACACCGGAATCGGTCACGGCGGTTGCTCTGCAGATCAAACCCAATATCTATCCCAAGGTTGAAGACGAGGCTACCATCATACTGAAATACGATCAGGCCCAGGTCATCATCCAGGCTTCGTGGAACTGGCCCTTTGGCCGCAAAGACATGGAAGTCTATGGACAAACCGGATATATCTTTTGCCAGGACAACCGTCATTTAAGCCTGAGAGAAGGTGAAAAAAAAGAAACCTTGCCCTTCACCGCTGCCGAACTGCCATCCTCCCGCAAGGACCCTTTCATCTATTTCAAAAACGTGATCCGCGGAGATATAAAATTATCGCCGTCCGACCTTTCCGCACCGGAAAACAATGAAACAGTGATGAAGATCCTGGAAGCGGCGAAAAGATCGGCTAAAAGCGGGATGACCATCAGGTGGAGTGAACTGTGAGAAATCAGCTGTGAGCTATCATAAATCAGCTATCAGCTATGTGCTATGAGCGATCAGCTATGAGTGCATTGAATAGTACAGGTATGACGAATAAAAGTGACCCATTACAAAATGCCGGCAGCGCGTTGGGAGAAGTTATTAAGATTTGTTTACACTCACGTTTGAGCTTACAATAAGGTAACCATCCACCCAGCCATTAAGTTTAAATAAGAATTACCATTCGTAACCTGTATTGTCGGCCTCAGGTAAAAGTTACCAAGTTTAAAGGCCAGTTGGTAATTGTAATAAGGAAAGCTATATGATTCTTCCCGGATTCCAAGAGGTGAGGGGTCATGTCTGTAATGAGAATGGCCCCGGCCCAAACCAAAAGATGGGGAAATCGAGAACAGATTGGCAAAATGAAAATTCCTGTAAACGCTCAGGCCATACAAAAAGGAATGGATACTGGCATTGTCTCCGGGGCTTCCATAGATGAGCCGGTTAAATTGGTATCCGGCATCAATGGAAAAAGATAGTATCGTATGGTGTTGCTCTTGTTTTAGCACCAGGTAATTAAATCCTAAAGCACCGAGATAAGTGTTTAATTTTACGTTGTTGTTTTGAACGGTATACTTAGTTATTTCTCGACCAATGGTCAGGCTGCCCGTAAATCTTCCCCTGAAGGTATATCCTCCTGTCAGTGCCCAGAGGTTTGAACGGCCATCCCCATTATTCAGATGAGAATACGATGGGGCCAGGTGGTATCCACTGGTCTTTACCGGAAACAAATAATTCTGAGCAGACAACAGAAATGTGAAGTGAACTACAATAAATGTTAGGGAAAAGCGGTGTTTCATTTAAAAAATATTTTGTTCGTTTCAATTTTTCTTTATCTATGGATTTTTCAGTCACTTTTATTTGACCGGAAGCCCTTACCCTTTGACCCCTATGACCCTTGACCCCTCTTGACCCTTGACTCTTGACTGTTGACTATTGCCTATTGGCCCTTCCCCTCCTATTCACACTTCTTCTCCTTATTCCCCTTAGTCCGGTCCACCTTCCCGTCCGGACCTGCCTGCTCAGGGAAATAACAACCGCTTTTTTGTTTGATTTCATCTGCATCGGCTCCGCATTCTATCCGGCAGGCTCTTCCTGTTAAAACCCTGGTATCACCTTGCCTATTCACCATAATTAAAGAATATTTAAAAGCTCCGATGTACGGCAGGCCATCTTTCCTCATACCATCCCAACCATAATTTTCAAGGTTTGAATAGACAACGGTTGGTCTATAAAAAAGGACTGTATCACCAACATCTGTAAACACAGTAAAATCAATGATCTCTACCACTTTACCACTAATAAATGGATAAAACAAATCATTTATACCATCCTTATTTGGCGTAAATACATTGGGTACATAGATAGACATATCACTATGAAGATACTCTATGGGCTCAGCCCCACAGCAAGCAGCATATTTATCAGGCTTTTGAGCTTGGGTCTGATTGAAAACAATTACGAAAATTACTAAATTTAAATATTTCATAACTTTTGATATTAATACTAAAAAACTATTGTTTAATTACGCTGACTATTCTTACAATATTTCCATCAGAAATTCTTAAATAATATCTACCTGCTACTAAACTTGAAATATCAATTTTACCATCCTTTAATGTCCCTGAGTAAAATTTTCTGCCAAGAATATCTGTAATAAAGATTTGGCTGTTAGAAGATAAGTAATCAGATCTGACTTCTATGAGGTCATTAGTTGGATTAGGGAAAATATTGATATAATGATCGGCTAATTGGGAATGAGTAACCTGATAATTATTATTTGCAATAGGCTCAATAAAGCTTCTTATAGCTTGTGGACAAATATTCCGGGCAGTTCGATCCCCTGCTGCGTCGTAAGCGAAAGTAATGCACTGAGATGAAGCTCTAAGATGTAAGCCAATTATCGCGAATATTAAAATATGTTTCATAAATAAATTTAAATTTAATACGAATTAAGCCAAAGCAATATTGAAATGACTTCATTTATAAAGTCTTTTAAAAAATAGTTTTTATTCTTCATCTACCATATTATTTTTCATAGGCAATGCAATTTCACTACTATTAAAATGGTTTTTTTATATTTCTAAATATTTTTATTTTTTTTAGAACTGTTCAATTTATTTATAGCCATTTTATATCTTATTTTATAGGATGGAGCTAATTTTCGTTTATCTATTTGGTCAATAAAATTTACAAAATCTTTGTAATTTCTTTCTTCCCAAGCTTTTGTAGCAGCATCTAATTTTTGACTAACCAATAGTTGCATCGTGTATATTTCTCCTTCTTTGTAAACATATTTTTCCAGCGCACTTAAAGCATATTTATTACCTGCAATCAATGGTTTCCCTCTTCCATTAAAAAATGTACAAAGATTCTTGGCAAACGTATCTGGTGTTACATTATTGATTTTTAGATCTGAGTTAAAAGCATTTTTAAGCACATACTCATCAACAGCATATAATAAATCATCTTTCTTTCCAACATAAAGATTCTGAGATTTCTCTTTCTCATTGTAATTAAATAGAATTACTACTTTATCTGATTTCAATTTCATATGATTTATAGATTGCTCTATGATGATCAGATGGTGTTTCTGAAAAATCAAACCTAGCTTTTCGGATATAAGTTCATTAAAGTCCATAACTTTTATCTTATTGGTGGTATCCATTCTCCGCTACTTGGACTATATATCCAACCGCGAGTATGTAAAATGTATCTCTCAGCATTTAAGAATCCGCCGGTAGGAATAAGATTTCCATTAGGCAGTCTATATGAATCAAAAATTGGTTTACCTAAATTCATTTCGCTACGAAGGGCGCTATAATTGGCTTTCCAGTTTAATTTTGCCAAACCCTTATTTGGAAGATGAAGCATATAATCCCCTATTTTCCAGCCTGTAGATTTACTTGTTTGCTGGGCACCCCACTTAAATAAATTTAATCCTCCTTGCTGTGTTCCAGTCTTGGTGGCAAATCTTGCAGCATTATAAATTAGCCCGTCCGCCCCAATTATCACTTTCTCAGCACCAATAACAAGCTCAGGGACGTTATATTTTATAATATCATCAGCAGTTTCTCCTATTATCCTTGTAGTTCCTGCACCTGTTGTATAGCCTCCAAATGATCTCCAAGAATAGTTAAAAATGCTGGAGCCAAGTAGATCTGCCATTTTACCGGCACCTGAAGCTCCAAAGGCGTCTAACGCAACATGAAAAGCATATTTTGTTATATCTTTAACATTATCTAATTGAGGCAAATGCCCATATGATATGTCCAATAGTACATTCGTAGTAGCTGTGTATGAACCGCCTGCTAATGGATTGACCACGCTAATGCCCCCACCTAAAAACCCTGACATAAAATAGCTTAAACCCTGTCCGAAATTTTGGACTTTACTAAAATTACTCCATAAATTAAGACCTCCACCTATTAGTGCTGCTCCGGCAAAAACTAATGGTATAATTTCACCTGAGGGATCGTTATATTTCAATGGGTTATTTAAAACATAACTATACCTATTAAAGGCCTGACTAAATTCTGGAAATTGGACATAATTATCAACAGCCAACATCCTTCCCACAATCGGATCATATAATCTGCCATTCATATTTATTAACTTGAATAGCTCCAGATGTTCATGTCCAGTAAATCCCCTGGTCAACCAGATAGGTGGTGCAGTTACTCCGCTATAAGTCCAGTTGGAGTAGTTACGATATCTACCCCAGGCATCAAAGTTTTGATTATGGACTACAGTTCCTATATTATTGGTAACATTTAAGATTGAGCCTAAATGATCTGTATAAGTGTAATAGTATGTATCGGTCCCGCTTTCTCTTATGACTATTGCCATCAAACCGTCACCCGCATTAATGTAATGGATATATTTTGTACTACCCCCGGTTATATCCTTTTCATAATCTCCAAAAAAGTAACGGGTATTGGTGGTGGATCCGTTTTGGATCAAAACACTTTTTATTCTATTTTCATCATATCCATAAGTATAATTCAGTGTATTAATTCCTTCTGTGAGGGAAGTTGGCTGTAAGAAGGAAGAATAAGTTGGAAGGGACTGACTGGCGGAAGATATGGTTCCTGCAGAAGGATTGATTTGAGTGACGGCATTTATTCTTGAACTTGTATATGCATATGTACCCGCATCAGTCTTACTGGAAATGTTTCCGTTATTTGAATAGACGGTTGTATAAGTTGTTAATCCTGTTACCAGACTGCTCGTCAGCCTATTCAGGTTATCATAACCAAAAGTTTCTGTTTTGCTGGCGATACCATCTACCCTGCTTGTTAAATTTCCACTATTGTGATTCCAGTTAAGACTTAAGTTTTGAACACCCGTAGTACTATAGTTGGTTGGAATCCCATAAAAATAAGTATTCGTACTTGATTTGCCATTCCCCAGGCTATATGTTTTATATTGATCATAACCATTCATGGTTCCATTTGTAAAAATGGTAACAGAATTATCAGTATTCTTAACTGTACTAAGGTATCCATTTGCATCATAATTATAATTGAGCGCAAAGGATGAAGGATAGGAAACTGTACTTACATTACTATAACTAGCATCGTAAGTATATGTCTTAGTGTGTGCAACTCCGTCCACGGTCTGTTTATCTGTCCATAAATCACCATATCCATTATATGTATACTCCTGCAGATCCCCTGCGAAGCCGGTAATCTTTTTTATTTTGCCAATTGAGGCATAACTTCCTGCCTGATAGTACTCATAAGTAGTTGTTCCTTCCGGCATAGTTTTGGTGAGAATTCTACCCATGGTATCATAGGTCATAGTGTGCGTCTGGCTCTTTGCATTTACTTGTGTAATTAATTGACCCAAAGCATCGTAATCATATGAGGTCGTACCAGCATTGATATCTACCATACTGGATTGCCTGGCATAGACATCATAATTATTAGTAACTAAAGTCGATGCACCATTGATTACAGTTTTAAGACCTCCATGACTGTAATAGGCGTAATTGAGTGTTCCTCCATAATCGGTGGCACTGATTGTTTTCCCGGTTGCGTCCGATACTTTAGAAGATACCTGACTTGCAGGATTGGTGGAAGTGGTTGTAAGATTCCCACTTGCATAAACATATCCTAATGTGCTGGTATAGTTAGTTCCTCCTTTATTTTCCACAATAGAGGCGAGCCTTCGATACCCATCGTAATTGAATGTAGTCAATAAACCTGTTTCTCCTGATTTGTAGGGTCCTGTGGTGGTGAATACTTCCCCATTAGCTGTATAGGTCTTCTCAGTGGTTATCCATTGGTTTTGCCATCCTTCTGTCTCCGTCCTCCGTTCTCTATCCAATACATCGTTGTAAATTTTAATATCAGGCCTATGTGGGTGAGTAATTTGTTTATAATATCTTGACCCATAACTCGTGGTAAAATTATATGAAGTAGTTATGTTATAAAATTGGGGAGTGGTCATAGATATCTCCCTGCCAAAAGCATCAAAAGAAAATGAAGTAATTAAGCCCATTATGTCAGTCACACTATAAGGCTTACCCCATAAGCTATGATAGTAGGTGTAAGTAACTCCTACAGGAGTGGTGGTAGTATTGGGCCATCTGCCCATTGTATCAAACTGTGATGAGAAGATATTTCTAGCAGTAATACCTGATGCGCTAATACGAGCGGATATTTGATTTCCCAAATTATTATAATAATAAGTAGTGGTGACAGCTTTGGGTTGGCCAACAAACTCAACCTTTGTTAGCATCTGACCAAGACTATTGTAAGTCATATTTATGACAGAGCTATATGCTGTTTGCCCGGTACGGGTATTTGACACCGTTACTGAGGTTGGTAGTGCAGGTACCGGAGTGCCGTATTGCCCATAAGTTGTAGTAGTGGTTGTAGTTTCAACACTATTATTGTTAACTACTTGTGAGGTTACATTTCCATATGAATCAAATACAGAATTTGCTGTTGAGAGAGTTCTTCCTTCAAAAACTTTATTCTCAAGCACATTATTAATGCGATACCAATATCGACCAGTGCCTTGAGATAAAAATTGATTAGAATTGGTAACTTCCTTGACTAGTGAGCCATTTGAAATTAATATAATACTATCCTTATACGGTGCAGCTACATAATAAGTCAAATTAAATTCGTTCTCTGACTTTTTTCTGAATCCCGAGGCTGCATTGTCGCTATTTATTTTTTTGAATCCCAAAAATCCCTTCCCTTCTTTATGTAATTTTGCTTCTGCATAATTATATGTCATGGAGTTCATACCGCCGATTCCATTATCCATCTTTATTTCAGATACAAAATGCATGGGTAATTGTATATTATTTACATTCCCGGAGAGTGTAGGGCCTTTATTATAAAAGGTTCCCGATTCATTCATTCTTTTATAAATCCATTGGGTGGTATAGTCGTAACCATTTTTGACTTTTTCAAGAAAAAGCTCCTTGCCAAATGGCATAAAATGATAAATATCAAAGTAGGACAGATAATTAGTTCGAACTAATATTTCAGATTTGCCATCTCCATTATAGTCAAATGGCGTAAGCGGCATGGTATTTAAAGTAGTAGTAGTTCCAGTGTAGAGGTAAAAATAGAAACTACTTCCTCGAGAAAAATATACATGATACGTTGAAGAAGTGGTTCCAAGAATGCCATGAAAAATATCAGTTTTGCCATCACCGTTACAGTCCATCAACAGTATTTTATCTCCGGAATATTCAGATGTAACTGTGGGTACTGTAGTAAAAGTAAAAGCACTTTGGTCAAATGAAGTACCGGTTGATAGGCATTTATACCATGGGGCATTATTTAGAGTAGTACTACTCCTATATAAAATATCCATCTTCCTGTCCCCATTAAAATCTCCAAAAAATGGAAGATGATCCTGGGTAGGAAATCCTGCATAATATATGCTACGAGCCACATATCCATCAATAGTATATATCTCTGAATTGTTACCGCTCGTAACCATTAGATCACTTTTACCATCGCCATTAAAATCCAATACCTGAATCCGCTTGGCCGATTGCCAGTTATTGACTGGAATATTAATCGTACCAGTCGTTCCTACAGTAAGAAAGGATGGCGAACTTCCTCCATAGTAAATATGTATGCCGATTGTAGTAGGGGAAGAAGTATATCCTAAAATACTCAATAAATCCCCTTTGCCATCTCCATTAAAATCCCCAGCAAACAAAAAGTGTCCTGTTGTAGAGTTGATTTTACTATACCCGGTATAGGCATTGATAGTGACAGAGTCACTAAAAGGGGTAGTATTGGATCCATTATAAATTCTGGCAAACTGAAAAGCCCATGTTCCACCGTATCCTGTTGTTTTAGCAGCCGCAAAATCGTCTATCCCATCTCCGGAAAAGTCATTAGTCAGGAAAGTATATAAGTCAGGTATTGATTTTTTCTTTAAAGCTGAAAAATTTCCAGCTAAGTTTTTAACAATTGGGGCACTAAATGAGGTAGCTTGATTAATAGCAGGAATTGCTTTAAATAATCTTATTTGGGAGCAATATTCAATATTATCGGATAATATTTTGTTGGCTTCCACTAAATCTGAAAAACCATCTCCATCGAAATCACCTGAGTAGTAATTGCCATCCTGAATACCTGTAGTATTAGTTCCGTATCGTTGAACAATGGTCGGTTGATCACCATATTTGAAGATCGTACTATTTAATTGACTGCCATTACTACCTTTCTCGATAATTTCATTAAGATAGCTATTGATATTATCCCATCCATAGTTAAATTGGTAAATTTTAAATGCTGCACTACTTTCACCGGTTATAGTAATATTATCCAAAAATTTGTCCTGTGTTCGTGCAGTACCAGCTTCATACACTGTGTTAACATCTGACCTGGAGACATAATTGAATTTGATTTTATTATAAGGAGTGAGACCTGCTGCTGTGTTACCTGTATAATTGATTTCATTAAACGTTATAGAAACACCGACTCCATTGTTATACGAATATTCTATATAGTTCCCGTCGGGATAAGTGATCTTAGAGAGCAACCAGCTCATGACCTGGGTTTGGGCAGTATTCATTGCTCGTGAGTTTGAGGTTCCACCATATTCCATGGTTCTGCCATCTTTCAGAAATACAGTAAGGTATTGAGGCCCGGTACCTATTGAACCAAATGCAGTAATTGTTGCAAAATTTTCAGATTCCGTACCATATGTAGAACCAGCAGCGCCATAAGTCCCGGTTTTTAAAACCAATCTGCTGCCATCCAAAGAATATCTATCACCAGTAGTGAGCTCGACGGGTGCCACATTACCATCATGATAAATCGTTTTTGGAATCCTGGAAATTGAAGACATTCCAGTAATGGACCACCCCTGGCCTAAAACACTATAGCCTCCTAAAGAGTTATATAGTATTGAAAGTGAAGGTACTACTCCATTAGTGCCGGGGGGTACTACTATCGGAATCGTATAGGTCGCAGCACCGGATAAGTCCACATCGGCTGAAGCTGCGACTGTACCCACAGGCAGGGCCGTATTGACAGTCTTGGTAAATGTGCCGCTTGTGTATAAAGCTCCCTGCCCGCTTGTTTCAATTAAATAAAAAATTGAAAATAACAATCCCAGAATGTGTGTCTTCCTTTTCATTTATTAACCTATTTAATAATAATATAATTTATCCTTCCTACCAAATCACTTGGCTGGAATGTGTATTTTAATCCGTGTTTATTTCATATTTGAATTAAACACCCATTGATTCATTGATCAACAATGAATAAATTCAGAATATGGAGTTTAGGAAACTTAAATTTGAGAAAAGAAAGACACAGCGTTCAAATTCAATCGACAGGGTATTCTCAAAAGCAAGCCTAAGAGTAAATTTGATGGAAACAAATATAATATATATGTTTTTAATTTTTCCAAATTTAATATGTTAAATTATCAAGATATTTGTAATTTGATAGGGGTCCTGTTTAATGTGTATATTAATTCAGCCAGAGTATTTTTAAAAGATAATTACAAATAGATCTGGGGAGTATGTCTCATTCGTGTAGAAACAGAGATCATCGGCAAATTTGAAATCGGTAATTCTTGTTTTAAGTGTGCTAATCCAGGTGTATCTTGATTTGATTCCTTGAATTTCGCAAGGGTGTACTCAATGTCTCAATTCGGGGCAGGTTAACAATTTGCCTTCCGTTCTAATTGCTCATCTCGATTTGTCCATCAGTCAGAACTTTTCGATCTTTAACGGTATCAATTTTTATCAATGCGTTTTTTTCTATTTTTTCTGTTCGGAGGATTTACTCTTCTTTCAGCTCAAAATAAAATCATAGCCCTGGTCGGCGGCACCCTCATCGATGGCTTTGGCGGCCGGCCGATACAAAACAGCGTCATCCTCGTGGAAGGCGAACGGATCAAGGCGGTCGGACACCAGGGCAATCTGGCCATACCCCCCGGCGCAGAAGTCATCAGTACCGAAGGCATGAGCGTGCTGCCGGGCCTCTGGGATATGCATGTGCACCTGATGATCAACGGGCACAGCGACTATGCCCATTGGGATAAAAAATACCTTCCCCTTGCAGAAGAAATGATCATGCCCGCCTCGGCGCATCAGTTGCTCATGGCCGGGGTCACCAGCGCCCGGGACCTGGGCGGGCCCCTGGAAGCCAGCCTCAAAGTCCGGGACCGGATAAACAGCGGGGAAATACCCGGCCCGACGATGTATATGTCCGGCCCCTTTCTGCAACACGAACCCTATCCCGGGACTGCAGAATTCCGCTGGGGTATCAAAGGAGTGGCGGATGCCAGGGCTAAGGTCCAGCAACTGGCTGGGGCGGGCGTGGATTGCATCAAAATGATTGACCACGACCAGATGACGATGGACGAAGTGAAGGCCATCGTGGACGAAGCCCACAAATACCGGCTGCCGGTGGTCGCCCACTCTCACCGCCCTGAGGAAATACGCCGCGGATTAAAAGCGGGAGTGGATTGTTTTGAACATACCGGCCTGGCTTCGGCGCCTTCATATCCCGAAGACATCCTGGAAATGCTCAAAGAGCGGACCGCGCAAATGGCCCTGGGCCCCATGTTCTGGACCCCTACGGTCGAAGGACTGTACAATTATGAATACCTGCGCGAAAACCCGGAAGCCCTCGACAACACCTCCTGGCATCTGGGACTGCCCGATTCCATCATCGAGGATATCCGGCAATCCATCCGTTACCCCGGGCGGCTCTCCTATTTTCAGCTCAACCCCATCCGGAGACCTACCCTGCAAACCAAAATCAATCAACTCAAAGAGGCCGGCGTGGTGCTCCTGATCGGGACCGACAGCGGCATACCCATGAAATTCCACAGCCAGAGCACCTGGAATGAACTTGAGGTATGGGTCAATAAATTTGGCCTCGATCCCATGTACGCGATACGGGCGGCCACTTACTGGCCTTCCGTAGCCATGAAAGCGGACGCCGACTTTGGCACCATCAGCGAAGGCAAGTATGCGGATATCATCGCGGTGAAAGGGGATGTCCTCCGGCACATCGCTTTATTGCAGAACGTGAATATGGTGATGAAGAAGGGGAGGAGGGTGAAGTAGGTGATTGGTGGATGGTGGGTGGTGGGTGGTGACGTATACTCTGATCAATCCAGTAGCCTTTGTGTTTGGGAGGAGCTGAGCTCCGACCTTTTTGGCAAATACCTCGTAAATGAAGTAAATAGTAGGTAGGATTGAGGGTTGAGGGTTGAGGATTGAGGAGCCGAAGCCAAGCTTTGTCTAAACCACAGGGGTGTTTGCGTGCCGGAAATGGCTTAAAATAATATCATACTTCAATCGCTACATTTCCCTTTTTATGCCCTTTTTCAACATAAGCATGCGCTTCAGCAATTTGGTCCAGGGAATAGGTTCGGTCGAGCACCGGTTTATATTTACCGGCTTCGATCAGCTCTTTAATAAAAACAATATCTGATTTTGTGTGGCTTATTACTCCTGTCAAAACCTTTCTGTTGCTGGTCTTTGAAATCCATAAACCCTGAATCATTTCCGACATCCCTGCGGCGCTTAAAATCATTATTCCGTTTTTAGACAATGATCTTAAACTCCGTGAAATGGACAGGGTATTCACCGAATCAAAAATCACATCGTAGGTTTCGCCGTTTTTCGTAAAATCTTCTTTTGTATAATCAATGACCTTATCGGCTCCGATAGATTTTACTAATGAAATATTGGCGGTGCTGCAAACGCCCGTGACCTCTGCCCCAAACGACTTTGCCAACTGCACCGCTGCGCTTCCCACTGCGCCGGAAGCTCCTATGACAATCACTTTTTGTCCTGGCTTGATCATTGCCCTTTTTATAAAATGCAAGGCGGTAACACCACCAAAAGGAATGACCGCTGCTTCCAGGTGGGAAATATTTGCAGGTTTTAATGCTATGGACGCATTTTCAGGAAGACATTTGTATTCGGCGTAAGCACCAAAACTCATATCGGCATGACCAAAGACAAGGTCACCTGCATTAAAATCCTTTACCGCTTCTCCGACCCTTTCAACTTCACCTGAAAAAACACTTCCAAGAATATTTATTTTCGGCCTCAACAAACCGTATAAAAACCTGACCGCAAAGGGGTCGGCTTTCCGCAATCGCCAATCCCCTGAATTGACTGCGGTAGCTTTTATCCTTAATAAAATTTCATTTTGCTTTGGAGTGGGCTTTTCGACCTCTTTAATTTTAAGCACCTCTGGCGGACCATACTGGGTGTACACAGCTGCCTTCATTTCTACTGGGGTTGATTTTTGCAAGGGGCAAAAGTAGCACTTTCGATAACTTGGTTAAGAAATAAAAGACTACCTCTGACCACTGACCGATGACCACTGACCGATGTTCGGGAGGAGCTTAGATCCGACCTTCCGGTTCGTCAGCTGAAATGAAATAACTTCCATACAGCCGAAGCCAAGCTTCGACTAAACCAGAGGATTGAAGATGCAAGTTTGGGTATCACTCCTCATTCCTCTGATGCCTTTACCCATCATTTCATCTTATCCATTTCAGACCAATCCCTTAAATTTACTTTATGATTGACCAGGTAAAGAAGATATTTAACCGAATTGCGAATTTGCCTGAGAAGCAACAGATCGAACTAGCCAAGCTCATAGAGGATGAAATCAGTTGGGAGCAGACTTTTGCATCCAGCCAGGAGGCACTCGCTGCTTTAGCCAAGGAGGCAATTCAGGAATACAAGAGCGGAAAAACCAGTGAACAGGACTGGTGATGAAATCTGTAACCACCTCAAGATTCAGAAAGGCATTTGAAAAACTTCCCAAAAGAACCCAAATCAAAGCCCGAGACAACTACCGCCTTTGGCAGGAAAATCCGAATCATCCCAGCCTAAACTTCAAGCAAATCCATTCTTCTCAACCCATCCACTCCGTCCGTGTTGGGATCGGTTACCGGGCATTGGGCGTTAAACAAGATCAAACCATGGTGTGGTTCTGGATCGGATCACATGAGGAATACAATACAATAATTGATTCCTTATGAAAATTAAGGATCGATTACCCCTTCTATCAAAGAAATATTTACGACACAGCCTAAGTCAGGCCAAACAGGATAGAGGTATGAGGCTGGAGGTATGAGTGGATCGCTTACCTCTCACCTCTCACCTCTTACCTCTAACCTCTAACCTCTACCCCGGCAATTTCACCGTAAACGTCGTACCCACACCAATTACCGAACGTTTTACAAAAATTTTTCCCTTGTGGTAATTTTCAATAATTCTGCGGGCCAGGGATAGGCCCAGGCCCCAGCCTCGTTTTTTGGTGGTGTATCCCGGCTCGAAGACCTGCTTAAACTGGTTGCCCGACAAGCCTTTTCCCGTATCGGAAAGGTCTATGCAGATATAATCCCCTTCTTCGTAGATCTCGGCCTTGATGGTGCCGGTGCCGTCCATGGCATCCAGGGAGTTCCTCATCAGGTTTTCCATCACCCAGTCAAACAGGGGCGGATTGATCCTCGCAAAATGAGGATGGCCGTTTAATGCAGGAAAATCAAAGCGGACTTTTTTGGATGCCCTTTTTTCCATGTAATTCCGGCATTGGTCCAGTTGCTGATTGAGGTTGGTCTTTTCCAGGGTAGGTTTGGAGCCGATTTTCGAAAACCGTTCGGCGATCAGTTCCAGCCGGGTCACGTCGCTGCGCAATTCATCCAGCAGTTCCATTTTCTCCGGATCCTCGCTGGACAACAGTTTCAGGTTTTCCACCCAGGCTACAATGGCCCCGATCGGGGTGCCCAACTGATGGGCCGTCTCCTTGGCCATGCCCACCCAGACCCGGTTTTGTTGTTCCCGCTGGCTGGCGCTGAACCCGATCAGCCCGATCATCAGGAATCCCAAAAGCAACATCAACTGGATATAGGGAAACAATTTGAGCCAGCGAAGCACCCTCGAGTTTTCAAAATAGACATTGTTCAATTCAGATTTGATGGGCTGGATGCCCTGCTTTTTGAGTTTGACCAGTCTTTTGGCCAGGAATGCCTTGTCTTCATCTTTCAGGGGGCCATAGTTTCGGCCCCAGGTCACCTGGTCGTTTTCATCGGTGGCGATGATGGGCGTTTTGTTGGCTTCAATGGCCTGGGATTCAAAGGTGACGTCCTTATTGATATCGCTTCCGGTCTTCGCGAGGGCTTCCTGGGCTTTCACATACAGCTCCACACTGCTGCGTTCCCCATCCTCCAGTTTTTTAGCCAGATAGCGGACATAGATCATGGACAAAGCCATGACCAGGATGCCTGCAATGGCCAGATAAAACTTCCAGCGGGATTCCTTACTGACCAGACTCATGGTTTTGTAGCCAACGCTATCTATTGATTAACGCAAAGATCAAGAGCTGTGGTTTACCAAACAAACTAAAATTTGATTACTGGAAATCAGAGTATTATAAATTTAGCCACCCTTTGATCCACCAGGCCAACCCCGAGGTGACGGCTCCGGCAAGCAGGCCCCAGGCCAGGTCTACCCATACCATGGAACGGGGCCAGCCCGAAATCAGGGCCTTATTGACCAGTTCATAAGTGCCGTAACATAAGACACCCAGAAAGGCCCCGTTTTTAACCGCCGACATCAGGCTGTCCGCGGGCATTACTGCAAAATACAAGAGCCCGCCGGTGAACAGAACATAAAACACAACCCCTGCCGCCCAGTCCGGTTTGTCCGCCAACAAATGCCCCACCTGCCTGCGGATAAAAGCCCTTGCAAACCCATTGATGAATAAAAGATCGAGGCCCGCATAGATCAGCGCGGTGAGCAAAAACAGCATGGTCGCTTTCATCCCTTAAAATATTTGAAAAAAATATACGTCCAATGCACCACCAGCAAGGCGGCAAGTCCAAGGCTGACCTTCCGGTTTTTTAATCCGCTCATCACGCGTTTAAACCCAAACGCCAATATCCTTTTATTGGACAGCAGATCAAAAAGCAAGATACCGCCCATTACAAGGATCAAAAGCAAGAGCACGGCCACCAAAGGATTATAAAAGAAGGAAGTCAGTCCATTCCCCCCGATCATAGCCTGCAGTGCATGGCTGCCCCCGCATCCCGCGCAGGGAAATCCAAACTGGCTGACAAAATAACAGGATTGGGCGGGTGGGGTCAATGTCCGGTTCGCAAGTAGAAATGAAACCGTCAAGGCCGCCACGCATAGCAAGGCTGTACCTCCATAAATCTTCCGGTCCAGCGGGCCGGTCTTCATGTCCGTTTTGCGCTTACATTCCGATGTTTCCGGATGTAGAACCGCCAGGGCCAGCTTGCACAGGCCCCGGCGCTTTCCACCCCGATCCGGGGACCTGCGGCGATGAGTTCCGGATCGATTTGAATCTGCCGGTCTTCAATATAAATCAGGGATTCCGGGCCCACCAGGCTGTGGCCGCTGAAGGATTTGTCAAAACCCATGGCGACGGACAGTGCACCCGGTCCTTTAGTGATCCTTTCTTCGTTTGTTTTCAATTGCCTCCGTTTCATCATGATTTCAAGGCCTTCCAGGGGTTCCAGGGCCCGGATCAAAACCGCATGGGCATATTCTTCCGGCCCGGTGACCACATTAAACAAATGGTGCATGCCATAACAAATATAGATATAGGCGTGGCCCCCTCTTTTGTACATGACTTCTGTGCGCGGGGTCCGGCGGTTGGCATAGGCATGACAGGCTTTGTCATCCGGGCCCCGGTATGCTTCCGCTTCCACAATGATGCCGGAGGTCCTCAAACCATCGATTTCAGAAACCAGGACCTTGCCGATCAGGGACCGGCCCAGATGCACCACATCTTTATTCTGATAGAAGGTGGCCGGGAGCCTTTTGCCGCTATTGTCCATATTTGTTCCAGGCTGGGATCCGGGCAGGGCTTCGGGCGCCTTGCATCAGCGCATACAGTTCATCCCGCATAGGCCTATTGGAGTCCGAAAGGTCGGTTTGTTCCCCCGGGTCATTCCGGAGATTATACAATTGTCCTTTATTGTCTTTGGAAAACCAGATCAATTTCCAATCTCCTTTGCGGATAGCCCTGGACCCTCCAAAAGACGAATACTCCCAATAGAGATAGCGGTCAGGGTCCATGACCTGATTTTTTAATAAGGCTTTTTTAAAGGAAAGACCATCCATTTCATCTGTTTTCAATGGTAGTCCAAAGAGGTCGGCCAGGGTGGGAAACCAGTCCCAGGCGGCCAGGATGGAAGGATTGACGCTGCCGGGTTTTATTTTTCCCGGCCAGGACACAATGCACGGTACCCGAATCCCCCCTTCATATAAATCCATTTTATAACCCCGCAGCAGGCCATTGCTTTTAAAAAAACGGGTGTCGGCGCCACCGGTGCCCGGTGGGGTAGCCCCATTGTCACTGAGAAAGAGGATGAGGGTGTTTTGATCTTTTCCGGCTTTGGCCAGGGCATCCATCAGGATTCCCACTTCGCGGTCCAGCCTTGAGATCATCGAGGCATAAGCAGCCCGCGGCCGATGGTGCGGAAGGTATTGGCGCTCGCCCAGGTAAGGGGTGTCGGCAAAATCCGGATAGGCCTGTAGTTCTTCCGGAGGTACCTGGATACCCAGGTGGGGCATGGGTAGGGTATAATAAAGGAAAAAAGGCCGATCGTCCTCAGCGATAAATTTCAGGGCCTCCCGGCGCATCAGATCGGGGGCATAATCCGGTCCGGTATAGTGTTCCGCCACATAATCCCCGGTGAGGGGCTTCCCGGACAGGGGATATTTTTGATGGGGGGAGAAATACCCATTACGCAGGGTATCCCACCGGTCGTTTTTCCAAAGATGGGAAGGATAATAATTATGGGCCTGTTTCTGGCAGGCATAACCATAAAAGAAGTCAAAACCCGCCGCCTGGGGGTCCCCCTCCTTCCCCGGCATGCCCAGCCCCCATTTTCCAATGACCGCCGTCCGGTAAGCCTTGGACTTCAGGAATCGGGCCAGGGTATATTCATCGGACCGCATGGGCAATTGTCCCCTTTCTTCATCGTCCGGGAAACCGCCCATTTCAAAATTGTCGCGGATATCGGCATGTCCGGTATGTTTGCCGGTGAGCAATACACAGCGACTCGGGGCGCAGACCGTATTTCCTGCATAATATTGGGTGAATCGCATGCCCCGGGAAGCCAGGCGGTCAAGGTGAGGGGTTTTGATCCTGGACTGGCCATAGCAACCCGGTTCTCCATATCCCAGGTCATCAGCCAGGATGATGACCAGGTTTGGCTTTGTGCCCGGCTTTAGACCGGATAGTCCGATGCAGGCCGACAACAGAAGGATTGCAGCTTTTAAGCCATACATATTCGCAATATAGCCATTCCCGGAATGTAACCAAATATGGATAACTTCGTCTTCCGATTATGAAGTTCAAATTCATTGTATTCACCGGCTTATGTATTTTTTCATGGGCAAGCGCCCCGGCGCAAGACCCCATGATCGAACAAAATATCCCGGGCACTTCCATGCAATTTAAACTGATCCTGGCTCCCGCCGGAACCGCAGAACTTGGGCCCCAAAAAATTAAAGTGAACCTGGATGCCTTTTATATCGGAGTATACGAAGTAACCTTTGATGAATTTAATTGTTTCCGTGAAAGGGATCAGGACAACGACCAATCCTCCAACCCGGCTATTGCCTATAAAGCCGATGCCGTGACCAGGCCCACCTCCCAGTATGTAAACCTGACCTTTGGTATGGGCGACCGAGACGGCTTTCCCATGGTAAGCACCACCCAGCAGGGCGCCTTGAAATATTGCCAATGGCTGTACCAGAAAACCGGCCGGTTTTACCGCTTGCCTACCGAAGCGGAATGGGAATATGCCTGCAGGGCGGGCACCTCCACCCGTTTTTATTTTGGGGATGAGGAGTCCAAACTGGCAGACCATGCCTGGTATTATGAAAACTCGGATGATAAATACCATAAAGTAGGGCAGAAACAACCCAATCCCTGGGGCCTTTACGATATGCTGGGAAATGTGGCGGAGTGGACCTCCGACGATTACCGGGAAAACTATTACTCCCTGGTCACCGCAGATAACAACAATCCCTGGATGATCCCTTCAAAAAAGCACAGCCGCACCGTCAAAGGGGGATCCTATGTGGACGACGACCCGGACCACCTCAGTCCCTCCTACCGGCTCAAATCCGAAGCCAAATGGCAGGTGCGGGATCCCCAGATCCCTAAAAGCAAATGGTGGAATACGGATTCTCCTTATGTGGGGTTCAGGATCGTAAGCCCATTAAAACAACCCAGCCCTTCCGAAGTGGAGGAATATTTTAAAAAGGCCATTGTAGATTGAGGCTGAGGCTGAGGTTAAGGCTGAGGGCTTCTCAACCTTAACCTTAACCTCAACCTTAACCTCAACCTTAACCTCAACTTTTTGCATTAATTTCGCCTTCCCGGTATATGAATTCTGACCATCCCGCCTATCTCAAAAGCGACCGGCTCAGCACCCTGAGCTATGCCATCCGCGGCCCTATTTTCGATAAGGCGCACGAGATGCAGTTGGCCGGCCAAAACATCATCAACCTGAATATCGGCAATCCCGCACCTTTCGGTTTGTTTACCCCCGATGAAATCGTTCAGGACATGATCCTCAATATCGGGGAGGCCCAGGGCTATTCCCATCACCTGGGCATCTTCCCGGCCCGGAAAGCCATCATGCATTATACCCAGCAAAT
Source organism: Bacteroidota bacterium (assembly GCA_029557915.1). GTDB lineage: Bacteria > Bacteroidota > Bacteroidia > Chitinophagales > Saprospiraceae > JADJLQ01. Next base: position 38,591 of record JAKQHS010000109.1, read on the forward strand.
CGGCATTCCGGAGGTCACCATCGACGATATCTATATCGGCAACGGGGTGAGCGAATTGATCGTCATGACCATGCAGGCCATGCTCAACGACGGGGATGAAATATTGATCCCCAGTCCCGATTATCCCTTGTGGACCACGGCGGTATCCCTTTCCGGGGGCCGGCCGGTCCATTACCGTTGCGAAGAACAAAACGAATGGGTCCCGGATGTCGAAGATATCCGGTCCAGGATAAGTCCCAAGACCAAGGGCATCGTGGTGATCAGCCCGAATAACCCGACCGGTGCGGTCTATCCCAAATCCGTATTGCAGCAAATTGCGGACCTCGCGGCCGAAAAAAACCTGATCATCTTGTCAGACGAAATCTACGACAAGATCCTCTATGACGGCAATAAACACATACCCATCGCTTCCCTTAACCCGGACGTCTTTTACCTGACTTTTGGCGGCCTTTCTAAAAATTACCGGGCCACCGGTTACCGGAGCGGCTGGGTGATCCTCAGCGGGGCCAAACACCGGGCGGCTTCCTATATTGAAGGGCTCACGCTGTTGGCCAGCATGCGGTTATGCGCCAATGTCCCTGCCCAATACGGCATTCAGACCGCGCTGGGAGGCTACCAGAGCATCGATGACCTGGTAGCGCCCAAAGGCAGGTTGTACCGGCAGGGAAAGTTTGTACACGATCGGGTCAATGCCATTCCCGGGCTTTCCTGCGCCCTTCCCAAAGGCGCCCTCTACGTTTTTCCTTCTATAGACCTGGCACAGTTCCGGTTTGAGGATGATAACGATTTTGTATTAAAACTCCTTACCGAACAAAAGGTTTTGCTGGTACCCGGCTCGGGATTCAATCATTACGACCGCGCCCATTTCAGGATCGTTTTCCTGGCAGATACGGATATCCTGGGCACAGCCCTGGACCGGATGGAGGAGCTGCTTCACCAATACAGGGCCTGACCCCGGCTTAACCTCACTGGGCCATCGATTCGTATTTCGCGGCCTGGTTTACATCACCCAGCTGTCGGAGGCAATTGGCAATTTTCTGGTAAAGGTCTTTTTGTTTGTTCCCGGCACCCATTGCGAATCCGTATTGCTCAAGGGCCTTGCGGTAATCTCCTTCTTTCTCATAGATCATTCCTGCCCATTTGCTGGTATTGGCCAGGTCAAATTTTTCATCCGTCAGTTTGGTGAAGATCGCCTTGGCTTCGGTCGTTTTTCCGGTATTAAAATGGATGATTCCCTGCAGCATCCGGGACGGCAAAAATTCGGGATGATGTTTGGTGCTTTCGTTGAGATAGTTCTGCGCCTGGGGCCAGTTGTTGCTCTGAGCATAGATATAAGCCAGTTGAAACCAGGCCCATTCGCTTCTCGGATTGTGCCTCAGGTAGGCGTTGAGTTTTTGCACCGCCAGGTTGGCATCATTACGGTTGATGGCCTGCATGGCTTCATAATCGTCCCGGCTGTTCCGTTTATAAATGAAACACAACGGCTTCCCGTCAATCTTGATCGTATGCAGGGAGTCGGCTTTGGGAAATATATGGTTCGCCAGCTGGTAAGGATGAATGTACATATTCGGGAAAATGGCATAGTCCCAGTTTTGAGTCCCGCGTTCGTAATAACGGGTATAAGTCACGGATACGCTGTCGTCGAATCCCCTGAAATAATAGGCCAGTTCAGAGGAACCGTTCGTGGCGATCACCAGCCGGGTACCGGGGGGATGATTGTCCCGGATATATTTTTTAAGCCACTGGGCTCCTTGTTTGAGGCTGTTTAAGGAATAATCCAATTCATACTTTCCATAGGCGCCGCCCGGTCCTCCTATAAATTCATTATAATAAAGGTATTCAAAGGGATGATTGCGCAGGATATACTGCAAAGGATGGATCAGGCATAATACCAGGATCCCTGCAGTCCAGAGCGAATGGCGGATCCGGGGAAACCGCTCAAACAACCATTGCCAGCCCACCGCCGAACAAATGGCGATAAAAGGAAAGATGAACAAAAAATGTCTCCAGCTTCCATACATATTTCCAAGCTTCAGATAGGAATAGATCAAAGGAAAGGCGAAGGAGAAAAAAAGAAGCGCCAGAATATTCTTTCCGGACTTAATCCTGTTGGCCAGGAAAGCAAAGAGGGCAAGAGCCACACCCGCGAGGACTGCCACAGGCAGCGTGATCCCAACGTATTTAATCACGTAATGGTCCGGCATGGAGGTGGAAAGCCTGTATTTGGATTCAAAAATCTGGTAGAGGGCAACCGGGTGGTTCCCGGAACTCCGGAAAACTTCCAGGGAATGATTGACCGGATCCACAAGACCATAGGGCCAGACCAAAAGATTCATCACGAAGGCGAGCACGGTAGTCAGGATAAGGCCAAGCACCGGTTTCCAGGTTTGTTTGTCCAGGCTGATCAGCCGCGTCAGACCATTTTGGGAGATCAGGAAGAGCAGCGAATACAGCCCCATCAATGCGGTAAGTAAAACCCCGCCGGCCAACCTGGAAGCAAAACTCAAAAACAGGGCCAAGCCGGCATAAACAAGGTATTTCCGGTGGATGAAAGGATAATAATCCCAGAACCGGATGATGGACCAGGTGCCGAAAATCGTAAAGGTGGCAAGGGGGATATCCCGGTGATTATTGAAAACATTGCCCATATAAATCGGGCTGAGCGTCATCAGTAAAGCGGTATAAAAGGCAAGGCGGTAGCCCCCCAAACGTAACCCGATCAGGGATGCAAACAGGATACTGAACCAACCAGTCAGGGCATTTAAAAGATGCCTGAAAGTAAAATTCCGTTCAAGACCAAAGGGTTTACCGATGGTGTACAGGGCATTGTCAAAGATCTGTCCGTTGTAATATTGGGGATCCACCCCGGATCTGGTTAAGGCAGAGGTATCGGCTCCTAAAGTTCTGTAAAAATGATACACTTTCTCCGCCTGGGTTAGATACCGGTTTTCATCGCTGCTGTTGCCGACGTTTAGGGCGCCGAGCAAGGCGTACAAGAGGCTGGCAGCGAGCAATCCGGACAATAGGAGCTGAAAGAGAACATCCCTTTTTAAATAAGTGGAAAGGCCAGGTTGCCGGAAGATACTCCAGGGTCCGGCAAAGGCCCGTTCCCAAAATGCGGACCATTTTTCCCGGACAGGGGATTGATTTTCCTGGGGATTTTCCTGATTCACCATAAACAGCTGGTTTGCCGAATCCCAATATTGCATCCTGTTGCGGATCATCAGCACGAGGTCCCTGCCCTTTAAATTTCCACCGTCCCGGTTCTTTTCGAAATATCCTTTCGGGAAAAAAAGGCTGGCCCTCCCGGGGTTGCAACTGCCCCTCTTTCCGCAGTAGGCCAGGGCAACCGGCCGGGAGCCGGATCCCGGCCCTTTGTATTCCGTCCAGCGGGAAAGCTCCTCTTCCCAGTTCTTATGGCCCAGGTCAATAACCAGCACATTCTTTTGAATAAAGGCGGCTTCCGTTTCCAGGTCTGGTTTTAGGGGAATCGATTCAAATTCCTGATCGAGGGGGATAGAAAGGTCGGCACGGATTAAATCTGCATTCTTAAACCTGTTTTTTACCTGGCTGACCGCTTCACGGATTTCATTGGCTTCCCTGCGCCCTGCATTGAGGAGAAGGATATTGAGATTAGCGGTTTGGCTTGGCCTGTTCTCTGCTTTACTCTTTTGTTTGGACATACACGTTATTCGGATATCAGGTGTTGCTGCTTTCTCAATTCGGAGGCCTTGATGGAGTGCCGGATAAGGTGTTTCACCACAGGTTTCGCTTTGACCTGGATCAGGTATTCATAGGCAAACAGGCCTTTGGAAAGGCGGATCAATAAAAAGTTCAGCCGGACCAGGGCTTTTGACCAGGCGTTGAGCCCGAAAGCCTCCGGATAGGGTGCTGGCAAGCCTTCCATTCCGATCACCTTCATGCCCGATTGTTCACAAAGCCGTTTTATGGATTTTTTTGTGAACAGCCTTTTATGGTGAAGGTCAAGAATGCCCCTTTTTCCGTAGTTAAATCCGCCAAAAAGCAATTGGAACCGGGTGATAAAAAAGCCGATGTTGGCCACCGTAATATAAATATCGGGGTCGGTCAGCCGGATCTGGTCCCTCAGTTCGTCCAGCAATTGTTCAGGCTGGTCCAGCGTTTCCAGCAGGTCCATCAGGAGGAGGGCCCCATATTCGTTTTTGTGCAGCGCCTCCACGAACTCTTGATCCAAAAGGCCCTGCGAACCCTGATTCCGCAGGGTTGCCAATTTAATGGTGCACCCTTTTTGAATCAAGGCGTCCGCAACCAGTCCGGAGGCGCTGCCGATGCCCAGGACCTTAGTTCCGGCCGGGATTTTTTCAACCACCCGGCTGTGCGCGGAGAGGTAACCGGATTTGAACCGGTAGGGGCTGTCCTTTTGTTCGAGGTCATACTCCCTTTTATAGAAAATGCCCCACTGTTGGAGTCTGCTGTGGATGGAAGCTTTGATGATGTTGTACGCGTACCGGGTCCCGTTGACATAACAGATTTCATCTCCGTAATGGGTGGGAATCGGGACTTCCAGGATCTGCATTTTAGCCATAACCAGCTGAATGATGATCTGGGTGTCAAAATGGAAATCGTTGGAATTCCGTTCCACCGGCAACTGGCTGAGGGCTTTGACGGCATAGGCCCGGTAGCCGGAATGAAATTCAGACAGATGGGTTCCGAGTATTTTGTTTTGAAGCCGGGTCAGGATGATATTCCCGATAAACTTGTAATAAGGCATTTTACCTTTCAGGGCATCCTTTTTATTGAGCATCCTGGACCCGAAAACGGCGTCTGCCTTTCCTTCGGCGATCGGGTGAACCAAGCGGTCAAACTCCTCCGGGGCATACTGGCCGTCGCCGTGCAGCAAAAGGACGATATCAAAACCGTGTATCCGCGCATAATGATATCCCAGTTTCTGATTCCCCCCATAACCCTGGTTCTCGGGGTTATACAGAACCGTGAGATTGAGATTCAGATTTTGTTTCTGATAGTCCAGCGCCCGTTCAAAAGTGGCATCCCGGGACTGGTCATCGATGATCAGTATTTCATAATCGTATTTATCCAGATCTTTTCTGGGGATGCGCGCCAGCACTTTTGCTATATGTCTTTCCGCATTGTACGCGACAATGAAAATCAAGAGCCTCGTTCGGTGCGGTGTCATGGTATGAATAAAAGAAGTAAAATTAAAATAATTAAATATATTTAATTTCCGTTTTCAGCCGGCCCGACCGGTAATGCATCCTGTATGAAATCCCATCCGGTCCCGCCCCGTTCCAGCCGCCCCTTTCCAGGTTTTATTTCCATCCTGGCCCTCTTCCTGCTGTATGCAGTGGTCTACGGATACGTTTTTGATGAAAAAATAAACCTCAACGGGGACAATATGGGGTATTATGCTTCGGCCAAAAATATCGTTCAGGGGAAAGGCTTTTCCTATGCCTACGACATTTTTGCCACCCGGCTCAATGAACCCATCGGTTATCCCTTGCTGATCGCAGCCACGATGCTGATCAGCGATTCCATGAATTTGATTTCCCTGGTCAACGGAGTACTCCTTTTTTTAAGCATTCTTTTGCTTCTGGGCATTGCCGGCAGCCTGGGCATTTCCAGGCTGATCCAGGGCCTCACCGCGCTTTATATCCTGCTCAACCCTTCGCTCATGCAATATGCCTACATCCATATGAGTGAAGGCCCCTTTATTTTTTTCAGCCTTTTGGCCATTTTTCTCTTTTTAAAACTCAAACCGGGAATCCCGTATACTAAACAGCCGCTTTTTTACCTGATGGCTTTCTCCCTCCTGGCTATGTATTTCACCCGGACCGCCGGGATTATTCTGCTGATCGGCTTTCTGCTCTATTTGCTTTATGATAAAAAATACCTCCCCGCATCCGTGCTCGCCTTCCTGTTTCTTGTTTCCCTGGGAACCTGGAGTCTTTATGCCCCCGCTTCCAACCGTTACGTCCAACAGGTCCTGATGGTCAACCCATACGATGCCCACCTGGGCAAGCTGACGATTAAATCAGGGATCCAACGGTTTGGCGCAAATCTTAATCGGTATGCCGGTAAGGAAGTTCCTACGGTGGTTTTCCCGTTCCTTGATCCGGAACCGAACAAACCTGCCAAGTGGCCTCATTATCTTATCGGGGTGGGCATCGCGGTTTTGACTTTAACCGGCTTATGGTATAAATTTCCAAGGGATCCGCAACGGCTTTTGATTTTTTTATACCTGGCCGGATCGCTGGCGATGTTGCTGATGTGGCCCAGCCAATGGTTCGGCAGCCGGTTTATCACTCCCCTGGTTCCTCTTATTCTCCTGTTTTCCATGAAAGGACTCCAGGACTTTTCGTCCCTGATCGTTAAACGCACAGGGATGCGGACCTTTTCCTATGTGCCCTGCCTGGCCTTACTGGCGGTGCCCTTCTTCATTGGAATAAAACCCAGCCGGTACAACATCGGTTCCCTGCGCGATGCTCACAAATATGCGCAGTCCAAGTATCCGCCAGCCTATCAGAATTTTTTTAATCTTGGAAAATGGGCCAAAACAAACCTGCCCGCTCAGTCCGTCGTGGCCAGCCGGAAGCCCACCCTCTTTTATTATACTTACCAGGGGCCGTCCTGCTACTACCCCACAAACAGCAAAACGACCGTGGAATTCATGAATGGATTGCGGGAATCCAGGGCAGGCTACCTGGTCATGGAAGAACTGGGCTATAAGACCACCCCTTATTTATCCTTTTTTATCAATAACCTGCCTCAACATTTCCAGCTGCTCCACACCATTCCCAATCCGGACACCAAAATCTACAGGATCCTTTATCCCCAATGATTCAATGCATGGAGCGATCAATCAAAAAATTTGTATTTAAAGATGCAATAAATGGCTTTTAGCCCATCCTTCCAGTTTATTTTTTTCCCTTCTTCGTAGGTCCTTCCGTAATAGGATATACCCACTTCATAGATCCGGATTCCCTGGATTTTTGAAATCTTCGCGGTGACTTCGGGCTCGAAGCCAAACCTTTTTTCCTTCAGTTTAAGCGACTGGAGCACTTCGCGGCGGAACATCTTGTAACAGGTTTCCATGTCCGTGAAGTTCATGTTGTTGAACAGGTTGGACAGGAAGGTTAAAAATTTGTTGCCGAGGGTATGCCAGAAAAAGAGCAGGCGGTGCGGCCTGCCCCCGATAAAGCGGGAACCGTATACCACATCGGCATGACCGCGCACCATGGGGGCAAGCAACAAATTAAACTCCTGGGGATCGTATTCCAGGTCCGCATCCTGGATGGTGATGAAGTCACCGGTTGCTTTGGCTATGCCGGTATGCAAGGCGGCACCCTTGCCCGCATTTTTCTCATGGGAATAATAAAAAATATTGTCCGGATTATTTTTTTCAAGGTATCCGAGGATCACCTCCTGCGTATGGTCTGTGCTCTTATCGTTGACCACAATGACCTCCATGGCCAGGCCCCCGATCAGCTGCACTTCGCGCAATTTATCGAGGATCCGCCCAATGGTCTTTTCTTCGTTATAAACCGGGACCAGTACTGACAGTTTATTCATATCCTTGGTTCAACAAAAGCGTGGAGGAATTGAGATCCGGAAGACCGGAGGAATTGCCGGATCCCCTTTCCGGTAATTTCTTTGATCTCCCTAGCCGACCGCTAACAAATGTAAATCAAATCATGAAAATACCAGGCAAGCGGAGAGAGGAGGGAACTCAAATATCCACCTTGGCGTACTTCGCATTAGCTTCGATAAACTGCCTCCGGGGTTCCACTTCCGACCCCATGAGCATGGAGAAGGTCCGGTCCGCGGCAACCGCGTCTTCAATACTGACCTTTTTGAGCAGTCTTTCTTTGGGATCCATGGTGGTCGACCAAAGCTGATCGGCATTCATTTCACCCAAGCCTTTGTAGCGTTGGATTTTGACGGAAGATTCATTACCGCCCTTGGCCAGGGTTTCCACGGCCTTTTTCCGGTCGTCTTCGGTCCAGCAATATTGTTGTTGTTTGCCCCTGGATACCAGGTACAGAGGCGGCGCCGCAATATAAATATATCCGTGTTCGATCAGGGAACGCATGTACCGGAAAAAGAAAGTAAGGATCAGGGTCACGATATGGCTGCCGTCGATATCGGCGTCGCACATGATTACGACTTTATGGAAACGGAGTTTGTCCACATTCAGCCGCCTTTCCCCGTCTTTCTCTTCGATCCGGACCCCGAGCACATTAAAAATGTTTTTGATCTCCTCGCTTTCGTAAATTTTATGTTCGAACGCTTTTTCGACATTGAGGATTTTTCCTTTCAGGGGGAGGACGGCCTGGAAATTCCGGTCCCTCCCGGTCTTGGCGGTGCCCCCGGCACTCTCTCCCTCCACCAGGTAAATTTCACATTCATCCGGGCGCCGGCTCGAACAATCGGCGAATTTATCCGGGAGTGAAATGCTGCTTATGCCTTTTTTGCCAATGATGAGTTCACGGGCGGCCCTGGCGGCTTCCCGGGCCCGGGCGGCCAGCACCACTTTATCCATAATCCGCTTGGCTTCGCCGGGATTCAGTTCCAGGTGATTTTTAAGCGCATCGCCCACTGCGCGGGAGACGACGGTAGTGACTTCGTTGTTACCCAATTCCCCCTTGGTCTGGCCCTTAAACTGGGGGTCCGGAATTTTAACGGAAACCACCGCGGTGAGTCCTTCACGGAAATCTTCTCCGGATACCTTGAATTTAAGTTTTGAAAAATAACCGTTGGATTCGCCGTATTCCGAAAAGACTTTGGTTACGGCCATCCGGAATCCCCGGAGATGGGTCCCCCCTTCCCGGGTATTGATATTGTTCACGAAGCTGTAAATGTTCTCATTGTAGCCGTCGTTGTATTGGAGGGCGACATCGATTTCGATATTGTCTTCCTTACCTCTGACCGAAATCGGTTTATCAATCAGCGGCGTCCTCCCTTCGTCCAGGTAGGTTACAAATTCCGAAAGACCTCCTGATGATAAAAAATCCTCGCGGATAGGCTGGCCGTCATCATCCTGTTCCCGTTCATCGATCAAGGTCATCTTCAGGCCGGGATTCAGAAAAGACAGTTCATGCAACCGGTTGGCCAGAGTATCCCGCTTGTACTCCAACACCTCAAAAATCCCGGAATCGGGTTTAAAAGTGATGATGGTTCCTGTTTCTGAGGACTCCCCCGTAACGATTACTTCTGTTTGGGGTTTGCCTTTACTGTATTCCTGTACCCAGATTTTACCCTCCCTGCGAATTTCCGCCCGCAGGTATTCACTCAATGCATTCACGCAGGAGACGCCGACCCCGTGGAGGCCTCCGGAGACTTTATAGGTATCCTTGTCAAATTTACCACCCGCATGCAGAACCGTAAGCACCACTTCCAGGGCGGATTTTTTGAGCTGTTCATGGTATCCGGTCGGTATTCCCCGGCCATTGTCCTTCACGGTGATGGAATTGTCAGGGTGAATGGTCATTACGATTTCATTGCAATGGCCGGCCAGGTGTTCATCGATGGAATTGTCTATGACCTCCCAGACCAGATGATGCAATCCCTTGGTATCCGTAGAACCGATGTACATCCCCGGCCTTTTGCGGACCGCCTCCAGTCCTTCGAGTGCCTGTATATTTTTTGCGGTATATTCACCTGCTTTTTGTGTCATTTATCCTTTCCCTTTTTTCAGGTGCAAAGGTACGAATTATAAGTCAGAAAGGATCAGGAAAAATCCAAATTTTAAACGCCTATTTTAAATGTAAAATATTGTAAAATAGAGGAATATATATTACTACTGTCTGTTATGCGGTGAGAAATGAAAAAAACCTTTGTTTATGCCAAAGAAAGCCTGGAAGACTTTGTGAAAACCCTGATTTTCCAATACCCCTTGAACAAAAAATGGGCCTGGTACGGCCAAATGGGATCGGGCAAAACGACCCTCACCAAATCGTTTATACGTCAGCTGGGTTCCGTGGACCCGGGTTCAAGCCCTACCTTTTCCATTGCCAACACCTACCTGTCGGCCACGGGAGAATCCATTGTGCATCTTGATTTGTACCGCCTGCATTCGGGCCAGGAGGCCTTTAATGCCGGAATCTATGAATTGTTGCAGGAGCCGGGCTATTGTTTTGTGGAATGGCCGGAACGGATCGAAAACTGGCTGGATGAGGAGTGGGTGACCGCAAGGATCAGGATCCTTGACGGGGACTGCCGGTTGGTTGACGTCTTTTCCTGAATTTATTCGTCGTCATTTAAAAACAAGACCGGCACCGGGCTGTCGATCACAGTTTTAGGGGTGGGGCTGGATTCAAAAATATATTCCAGCAGGCCTCTTTTCCTTTTGATTACACATAACATGTCCATGCTTTCCCGGGCCTGGATCATGGCAATCCCTTCAGTAAAACTGTCTGCCTGGAGGTCTTCAAAAGTGAAAGCCCGGTTTTCAAAAATCAATTCCGGAGAATAGGCAATGGTCCCTGTTCCCTGGCCCGTGAGGTGAACCGCTTTTACCGGAACCTTATACGCATCGCTGAGCTCAAACAAGGGAGGCAGTATATCGAAAAGGCTTTTATTCAACTTCCTGAACATGAAGAAAATGTTCTGCACTTTCCTGGCCTGGTAACTTTTGGGGATCACGATGACCGGAATATTTTTAAACTTGATGATGCTGCCGGCCACTTTGCCCAGGAAATAATTTTCCTCATTGTCATCTCCCTGAGCACCCATGATGATCAGGTCCACCCCGCTGATTTCCGCCTGGCGGGAAATGACGGTATAAGGTTCCCCTTTAGCGATCTTAGTCAGGATCTGAATCGAAGATTTTTTCTTGTATGGCGCTACGAATTTCTCCAGCCGGCTGATGGCATCCTGTTGGATGATCTGGTTTACGGAACGCAAGCCCACGGTTTTTTCCATAAAATCAATCACGTTGAGGACCAATATCTTGCTGCCCAGTACTTCTGCCGTCTGGATTGCAAAATCCAGGGTTTGCCGGGTACCCTTGCTGAAATCAACGGGAACGAGAATTTTTTTCAAAGTACAATGAGGATTTGAACCAAATTTACGACATCTGCTGTAAATCCAGGCCCGCATACCCTATCTTTGGTAGCCTGATTCAAGAATGCCCCATGGCCCGACACACCATCACGATTGAATATTGCCCCAAATGCAACTGGATGCTGCGCGCGGCCTATTTTGCCCAGGAATTTTTAAGCTCCTTCACAGAGAATATCCAGGGGCTCACCCTGGTACCCAGTGAGCAAAACGGCAGTTTCATCATATCCGTGGATGGGATAAAAATATTTGACCGCATCGAATCCGGTGGTTTCCCGGAAATTAAAGTTTTGAAACAGATGGTCAGGGACCGCGTCGCGCCGCACCAGCCGCTCGGACACGCCGACACCCCTTCCCGTTTGAAATCCTGAAATTTGAAGGCAGTCATTCTCTGTGGCGGACTCAGCAGGCGAATGGGGACCAACAAGGCCCTTATGCATTGGAAGGGTAAACGCCTGGCTCAATATGGGATCGACCTGGTCACCGCATTGAATCTGCCCGTTTTTTTATCCGTAAAGCAGGCAGACCGGGATACCTTCCAAAAGGTTTTCCAGGGATGCGGTATTATTCCCGATGAGAATGGGTTAAGCCTGGAGGGCCCTGCAAGAGGCATTCTGAGCGCACACCTGCTTTTACCCCAGGAAGACTGGATGGTCCTTTCCTGTGACATGCCCTTGCTGACTCCATCCATGGGACGCGATCTCCTTCGATCCCACGGAGTACACCCGGAGGCGGAAGTCAGCCTGTTTTCCAGTCAGGGCATTTATGAACCCCTTTTCGGCATTTACACTTCCACTGCCCTGGGTCACTGGCTTCGGCAGGATGAAACCGGCGCATGGTCATCATCGAGTATGAAATATTTACTCAGCCGGGTTCGGGTACGGGCCATTCCCGCAAAGGACAGACAGATTCCCTTTTTCCTGAATGCCAACCGCCCTTCAGACCTGGATGCCGGTGTCCGGGAAGTATAATTCCCGTTTTTTCTTAAGTTCAAATTCCCCTGGAGGCGCTTCACAAACCGAACACCGGTATCCCCAGGGCAGGACTTCCGGCGGGATGAACTCAGCCAGGCTGAGACATTGTCTGCATTGAAAAAAATACTCAGGTTGACCAGCATCCGATGAATCAACTCCTGCACCAGGAATCAGTTTTTCCTGCCAAAGGGGGTCTTCCAGCCTGAACCGGTAATAAGACCGGATACAGGCAATCAACTGGTCCGGGACCAGGTATCTGAACAGGGATTTCCCGATCAGGTATTCACTGCGTTCGTTGGGATTAAAGTCTTTGGCCGCAAAAATGTCGTACACCGGTATAAAGTCCAGTCCAAGCAAGTGAAACAGGTATTTTTTCCTGATCAGTATGGAGCTGAATATTTCTGCCTTGCTCCGCGTCTTGATGCCAAAACAAATACCTGTAGTCCGGATATCGGCATCGTTGAATCGTTTTACCAGGAAATGCTTCAAAGCCAGGCCGGAAGGGCTGTCATCCTCGACCTGAAAGTTCAATTCATTGAGGGCATGCCTGAGATTGATCTGGTACCGGTTGAGCAGCCGGATCCACTTCGGACGGTCTTTGTCTTCAATTCCTTTGATAATCAATGACTTCCAGGCTGTGGAACAGATCTGACCAATTCTTGTTTCCTGACTGAGCAATCCAAGTTCATGGAGAAATCCCACATCAAAAAATTCATCCCTCCGGTAAATACCCAACCAATAGTGGTCCTGAAAGGCATTGAAGCCTTCATAATAAGAAAGCGTAAAAGGCGGAAAATCCGGCTCCGCTTCTTTAGGTATGGTGGTCCCACCCCGGCTTTTCATTACCAACTGTAACTGCTCCCCGGCCACCTTACATTGAACTTCATTGACCGGCCGGAAATCAGACATCCTGGAGTCCAGCTGCCGGGAAAAGCGCATCAGTTCATTGGTGTAAAACAATTCCTTCCATGCATAAACGGAATTGGTCCCGGGAAAGCGGATGTACAAATGCCAATAGTGAGGAATCGCAGAAGAAATCCAGTTGACATTTCCTGTAAAAAATGGGGTAAAAGACTGATGGATATCGCAAATATTGATCTTGAGCCTGGGCCGGAACTGCAATTCATCGAGAATATCCCTGTAAACCCCTTCGGTCAGCCAGGAAGCGGGGCTAAAAATCCCAGCGGCGGGATAAGAACTCATGACATTGGGATAAGCGTCCGAATCCGCTTCATACAGGATTCCCGCTTTCTCCAGTTGCCGGCAACAGTAATCGCAATAAATTTTATGAACGCGGAAATGCATGGACTGACGGAGTCCGAATTTCAGACGTTCCGTTTTAACTTCCTTTAAAATACCCGTCAGGGTAACCAATAAACCGGATGGCCATATCCCACCGGGGCCGTTGATCTTGAACTGGACGTAGTTTTTGAAGATACCGGTTAAGTTCATGGGTGAAGAGTTTGGTGCATCAAGCCAAATTCCCGGAGAGCCGGCACAAAGTTTTTACTTTCATGACCCGGCCGAATCAATTTGCCCAGGGCAAATCGTTGCAACACCGAAAGTCCTTCCCATTGTTCCGGTTCAATCCGATGCCCCAGGCCATTGGCCCTTGAATTTACCAGGTCATATAAATCCGGGCCTAATTGAGCATTGACCAAACCATCCAGCCTTTCTGCCTCTCCCCATCCGTGCCGTTTCAGGAGGGATTGCAGGCTGGCTTCATATCGCTCCTTTTCAAGCCGGTGGTTACAAGGAAGGGTAGCCAGCAGATTTCTTTCTTCCGGGGCAAAGGAGGACCATTGGGCAAGGCTCAGTTTGATGCCGGCGATATCCAATTTGAACCGGATGATCATGGGTATGCACCGGATCTGTTCTTCAACAAATTCTTTTTCAAACTCGAACACCACGAAGTCTGGGTTGAACGATTGGATAGGTTTGGATTCAGAATTCTTCATATGCATAGTGGGGTGTGATGTTGCTCTCTGGCCTTAAGGTGCGCTTTCAACAGGTTCTTGATCTCCGGTCGGCAGCTGCCACAGCCGGTACCGGCGCCGGTCAACTGGCAAAGCTGGACCAGATCGGTGCATCCCGCATTCATCTTCTCTTCCAGGTTGCCCTCTCCTACCTGGTTGCAGCTGCAGACCAGTCTGCCGGAAACCGGCTCCTGCTTTTTGCCGCTTCGCAATAAATCCATTCTCTTTTCGCTTAATTCCATCCGCCCTGCAATCAGATCCCGGAATTCAAGGAATTCTGATTTATCCCCAATCAGGATAGCCCCCACCAAACGGTCATCGCGGACAATACATTTTTTATAATACCGTTTTGCCAGGTCCATAAAAACGATCTCCTCACATCCTTCCGAACCGGGAGGAATCAGGGCATCCCCCAGGGAACAAAGGTCAAGCCCCTGGATTTTCAGGATATTCATGAACAGGGAACCCCTGTAAATGCTTCCGGTATCTCCTGAAACCCAGCCGGCGAGGATTTGCGCCTGGTGTTCCGCTGCCGCTGTGGAGCCATAACTGATGCCGCGGAATTCTGCTACCTCCCCGATGGCATAAATATTTTCATCGCTGGTCCTCAGGTATTCATCCACCACCAGTCCCCGCTGGCATTCCAGGCCGCAGTCTCTCGCCAGCTGATCATTGGGCAGGGTCCCAATGGCTAAAATGACGGACTTGCATTCCAGGGTCAATCCGCTTTTCAGCCTGACCCCAGTAACCCGTTTTTCACCCAGGTATCTTTCGATTTCATCGTTATAATAGATGTCAATACCCCTTTCGGTCAAAGCCTCATGGAGCACCTGGCTGCCGAGAGGGTCCAATTGCCGGTCCATCAGTCTGGATACCCGTTGAATGATAACCGTTCTGGCTCCTTTTTCTTTCAGGCTGGCGGCAAGTTCAATCCCCAGCAGCCCCCCGCCTAAAATGACAACGGTTTCTTCCGCCACATCCACAAAGGATTTAAAGGCATCGGCGTCCCGGCGGGACCGCATGGTAAAAATACCCTCCATGGGCGGCAAATTCCGGATGGTGGCCGCCCTGCTGCCGGTGGCTATGACCAGCAGGTCATAATCGTGTTTTTGACCCTGAGCGTCGGTAACCGATTTATTAAATTTATCGATGGCGGTGATGGCCAGGCCGCGATGGAATACCGTGTGCGGTATATTTTCTTCTTCCCTGTCCATCTTGACCAGGCTGCTCCAGGGTAAGGCACCCGTTATATAACCGGGGAGCAGCACCCGGTCATAAAAGGGATGGTTTTCATCCCCGAATATTTCAATCCGGTCTTGTCGGTTGAGGGCCCGGTATGATTTCAGGAATCCAAAGGCCGCGGCCCCGGCTCCGATCAGGATGATTTTCTGGACCGGTTTATTCCAAACACGGACATTCACTGCGGCGTATTTAAAGTCCGGTTCTTTGCTGACCGGGTCGAGCAATTTTGCGGTGAGGTTGTTTGCCCGGAGCAGGTCCTGGTTCCCGGCTTTACCCCAGTGCATCGGCATAAATACAACCCCTTGCCTCAGCTCAGGGCTGAGTTTTGCTTTAACCCTGGCCTGTCCCCGGTGATTGATTACTTCGACCAGCTTCCCTTCTTCAATACCCCGGGCCAGCGCGTCCAAAGGGTGAATTTCCACGAATGCTTCCCGGAAATGCTGATTGAGTTTGTTGACTTTTGAAGTTTTGCTCCGTGTATGCCATTGGTCCCGGATGCGACCGGTGGTCAATATGAGTGGGAAATCCCGGGAGAGCGGTTCAGAATGGTTTTCTTCATCACAGGCGTGAATATGCGCCTTGCCGTCAGCCGTATAAAAGACCTGATCCTGAAACAACCGTTCCGTTCCGGGAAAACCAGCATTGTCCTCCAGCAATTTTTTCGGATAGGGCCACTGGACCGTTCTCTGTTTTTTAAGGATGTTATAATCCAATCCACTGATGTCGATACGGGTACCCGCTGTAAGCTCCGCATGTTCTTCAAAAATCTGAGAAGACGAGCTGAAATCAAATCCATGAAATCCCATTTTCCGGGCCAGCCGGCAGATGATTTCAGCATCGGGAAGGGCTTCTCCCGGCGGATCCAGTACTTTTTCCAGAAGGCCGATATGACGTCCTGCATTGGTCATGGTGCCTTCTTTTTCTGCCCAGGCTGCAGCAGGAAGGATGAGGTCAGCATATTCAAGGGTTTCAGCTTTGTTGCTGATTTCCTGAACTACGACAAACCTGGCTTTTTTCAGAGCCGCTTCGGCCTTCCGGACATCCGGCAGACTGACCAGAGGGTTTGTAGCAATGATCCAGACTGCTTTAAGCGCACCCGTATCCAGCGCATCAAACATTTCGGTAGCGGTGAGGCCGGGTTTCGGAGCAATGGTTCCTGGCGGGATCTTCCAGAACCGTTCCACTTCATTTCGATGGTCTTCCCGGAGGAGATCCCGGTGAGCCGGTAATAAATTGCATAAGCCGCCCACTTCCCTTCCGCCCATGGCATTGGGCTGGCCGGTCAGTGAAAAAGGACCGGTGCCGGGTTTGCCGATCTGACCGGTGATCAGGTGGAGATTGATCAGGGAAAGATTTTTATTTACTCCTGAAACGCTTTGATTCAGACCCATGGTCCACATGGAGAGGAAGGCCCTGGCCCTCCCGATCCGGATGGCCGCCTGTCGTATATCCTCCGGGTTCAGCCCGCAGATCCGGGCTGCTTCTTCCAGGGATCTTTTGAATACGGATTCACGGTATTGTTCAAATCCTCTGGCATGGTTTTGAATAAAAGAGGTATCGATATACCCCAGTTCAATGAGGGCGCGGCCCAGGGCATGATGGAGGGTAATGTCCGTCCCCGGTCGGATTTGCAGGTGCAGGTCTGCCAGGTCGCAGGACTGGGTTTTGCGCGGATCCGTAACGATGACGGTGAGGGCAGGATTTTTCTCCTTGGCCCTTTCCACCCTCCGCCATAGGATGGGGTGACACCAGGCTGGATTGGCCCCGGCTACGAAGATCACATCGCAAGCCTCCAGGTCATCGTACGAAACGGGCACACAATCTTCTCCCAGGCTCATTTTATAGGCCACCACGGCACTGCTCATGCACAACCGGCTGTTGGTATCCAGGTTATTGCTGCCGATAAAACCCTTCATCAGTTTGTTGATCACATAATATTCTTCGGTAAGGCATTGACCACTGGCATAAAAAGCTACCGCATCCGGTCCGAATTTGCCGGTCAGGGATTTAAAAACCGCAGCGGCCCGCGACAAGGCCAGGTCCCAGGACACCCTTTGACGGGGAAGGTTCCGGTGGTACCTCATTTCAGGAAAAAGCAGGCGGTCAGATTTATCATTGGCAGTATAGTGGAGGTTCTTCCCCTTGCTGCACAACATTCCCCGGTTGACGGGATGCCCGGGGTCTCCCTCCAGTTGTATCCGGTTTTCCCCTTCTTTCCGGATGACCAGGCCGCATCCGACCCCGCAATAGCAGCAGGTTGATTGATATTTCTGAGGTCCGGTGTGGGGTGCCCTGGTCATAATTACAATACATTTGGGCTGAGTTCCATACTCAGGCGGGGCTCAGTAAGCGGCCTGGCAAAACGGGTCAGGAAGACCAGGAAGGCCACGGCCATCACCGTCATACCTATATAATTGAAAGCGTCCAGGTAGGTCAGGCTTCTACTTTTAAATAAAAAGCCGAATACCATGCCCCCCAGATTACCTCCCGCACCGACGATACCACTGACCATACCCACCTGGGCGGGCTTGACGAAGGGGGTAATGGCATAGGTCACTCCATTGGCCATTTTCAGGAAGAGGGCAAATCCGATCATAGATAAAATGGCCAGGCTGAATGAAACGGCATGGGCAAAAAAGATCAGGCCCAGGCCTTCGAACATCAGAACGCCCGACAATAGCAATCCCTTCCCTCTTAACCCGTAAAGCCGCCCGGCTTTGTCGGCAAAAATCCCTCCCAGCGCCCGGGCAAATAGGTTCATGAAGCCAAACATGCCGGCCCAAAAACCGGCTGATTGCTGGCTCAAATCGTATTCCTGGACAAAATGGAGGGCGGCTACATTATCAAAGGTGATTTCCATGCCAAAGCAGACCGCATATGCAAGGGTAAGCGCCCACACCCGCCAATCCTTCAGCACCGAATAATCGGTTTTGATTTTACCGGGTTTCCTTCTTTCAAGATCTTCATAGTTCCCCGCAGGGGAGTCCTGCGTATAATGGTAATAGAAAAAAGCCATGACCAGCATGAGGAGACCCGGGAAGATCATGGCATACCTCCATGCTTCCTTGTCCGTAAAGCCGAATCCGACCAGGAGCGCGAAGATGAGGGGCATCACCATATTGGTAATGCCCCCGCCCAGATTGCCCCAGCCGCCGGCTACCGCATTGGCGGTCCCCTTGATCCGGTCATCAAACATCATCGAAGTATGGTACTGGGTGATTACAAAGGAGGCTCCGATGATGCTGATCGCCAGGCGGAAAAGAAGAAAAGAACTGTAGTCCCGGGCTAAGCCGACTGCCATGACCGGTAAAGCGCCCAGCAGCAGGAGTGCGGTATAGGTTTTTCGCGGCCCCCAGGTATCGCAAAGCCGGCCGATCAGCAAGCGGGCCACGATGGTACCGGATACCGAAGCGATCACAATATTGCCAATCTGCGATTTATCCAGGTTCAGGTCCGCCTTGATGGCCGGCATCAGCGGAGCCAGTCCGAACCAACCGAAAAAACAAACAAAGAAAGTCAGCCAGGTAATGTGAAAGGTGCGCATCTGCACCCCTTTGAAGGAAAGCAGGTTGAGTACGGATAAGGATTTTTGAGACATGGTTTTTTTATTATGGGGTGGATTTTTGCAGGAAAAACCCGGGACGGATATTAAATTGCACATAAGCCCAGGCAGGTGCAGACTGGTACGTACCCGGAGGTAACCCTTTGGCATATTGCAGGGAAGGACTGGCTCGGTAATAACAGAACCCGGATTCGATCTGGGTATAGGGATTGAGGCTAAAGGTGGTGATCCAGTCGAGTTCCAGGCCGAGATATTTTTTCATGGTATTGCCGCGGTCGTCGGGGAAGTGATGGGCTGTATGGAACCGGTGCAGGTCAAGCCCGGTGGACAGGTTCTCTTTTTTTGAAACCAGTTTAATTTTCAGGTATCCATCCTGCAGTCCAGCAAGCGGAGACCCGGTGGCTACATAAAAAAAATCCATATAGCCCCAATGCCGGTGAGGCGTGCCGTACAAAGGATCGAAGCGGTGGCTGTGGCCCGGGCGGGTGTGGTCATCATCACCGGATAAGGCATCATAACCGGCTTGGATATGGAGAGGGCCCCATTGGAGGGAGGTCGAAAAAGAACAGTGCCAGGCTTTCAGGCGGAGGTCGTCCCGGTCCCGGCCGGTCTGATGATAAATTGCTGCCTGGAGCCCCACCCAGCCGAGACCCGAAATCCGGCCAAGGTGCTGGCTGATCGTGAAACCGATGGTCGTTCTGGAGAGTGTGCGGTAATCAAAATCATCCTGGTCTCCGCTTTTTATAAATCTCCTGCCGTAGAGATAGGCTCCATCCAGGATTATGGAATCCAGCTTGTAACGCGTAAACCGATCTCTAAAAAAAAGGAAAGACCAGGTGGAGAGCTTGCTTTTGCGGGAAAAGTATAAACTCGAAAATGATTTATAATGTTGTGAAGGGGCGTTGGTACCGGACGGATGAATATAGACAGGGAGTCCCGATGGAGTGCTTAATGCGTTGACCTGACCGCCCAAAGTCAGGGGGACAAGGCCTGCAGGCACCGATACCGGCGTGCCCGCTGCATTTTTTATTGTAGCGGGCACAGAGCCCGGGACATAGGAGGTTGCCCTAAAACCTTCTGCATTCTGGTTGAAAGCCTGGCCGATCTCAATCTGCCATTTTTTAATCCCTAATTTGAGAAGGGCCATGTCATGGCGCCGTCCTTGCTGAAGCCAGTCCAGGTTACCGATGAGTTTTTGGTCATCGTAACTGAGTTCTTGCCTGCCGAGTTTGAGTTTCACATATCCAATCAATGGGGGTCCGTCCAAAGAATCCATCGTCTTCGTCAGGAGGATCTCCGCCCAGCCTTCGTGAAGCATCAGCCTCGAACCATCGGCCGGGGCAATGGTGGACCCGTCCTGGCCCCAGACCCGGATATCCTGAACGCTGGCTCCAATGCCAATCCCTGAATTTTGGTAATTCATCTGGAGGCGGGTACGCTGGGAAGTAAAACCAGCCGGCCTAGAGCCGGAGGGCAGGAGATTACCGTAACCATGTCTGATTTCTGAGCGGGTACGAAGTTGTCCCGCTATGGAAAACTGAGCTGGTACAGACAAAGGCCCGAAAAGCAAGACGGCCGCGCATGCAAAGGAAGCTATTGCTTTTTTGCAATACATTTGAACATGGATTAAGTTGTTCGTCAATTTAATTTCACCAGGACCCCGTCTCGACTCCTACATCAGCCGGGGTCTTTTTATTTTATTTTGATATACACTTTGTTTTCATCCAGCCTGACCGGATAGACCTCCAGGCTTTGTTCATTTCCATTCAGGTTTATCCCCGATTTGAGAGAGAAGGTATTTTTATGGAAAGGACAGGCCACTTTGGGTTCATCGCCTGCACTGCCGATCAAGCCCCGGCTCAGGGCCATCTGCTTGCGGTGCGGACATTCATTCTGCGTGGCATACCATTCATTTCTGCGGGCGAAATAAAACAGGGCTATTTGGCAGTCCCCGTATTTTATACAAACGCCTCCGTCTTCCGGGACCTCTTCCTTGTAACAGGCAAAAAACCAGTGTTCGTCCGTCCGCCCGCTATCTCCGGGCTCTGCAGATTCTCCTATTTCCATTCCCTGGCTTTTTTTTGTTCCCGCATAGGTTCAAAGTCCAGGGTGGGATCCTTTTCACCCGGTGCATTGACAAAATGAGTAAAACGTTTTCTTATTTCAGGGGTCTCGATGGCCACTTTCCACTCACACTGGTAGGAGGCCACATGCTGGTCCATTTCCTGTTCCCATTGAGCCGCCAGGCCCAGGCTGTCCCGGATCACGACATTCCGGAGGTAATCGATGCCTCCCTCCATTTTATTGAGCCAGGTGGCCGTGCGGGTCAACGGATCAGCGGTTTGAATATAAAACATCAGAAACCGGTCGATATACCGGATACAGGTCTGCTCATCCAGGTCCGTAGCCAAAAGGAGGGCATGTTGGGGTTTGCTCCCCCCATTCCCGCATACGTAAAGGTTCCAGCCCTTTTCCGTTGCAATGAGGCCAAAGTCCTTGCTCTGGGCTTCCGCGCACTCCCGGATGCACCCACTTACTGCCGATTTTATTTTGTGGGGAGCCCTCAGCCCGCGGTAACGTTCTTCGATCCGGATGGCAAAACTGACGCTGTCATGCAGGCCAAAACGACACCAGGTGCTGCCGACACAGCTTTTGACCGTCCGCAGGGCTTTCCCGTAGGCATGACCGCTTTCGAATCCGGCGGCGATCAGGTCTTCCCAGATCAGGGGCAAGTCGTGGAGATGGGCCCCAAACAGATCAATTCGTTGTCCACCGGTAATCTTGGTATATAAATTGTATTTTTTAGCGGTCAAACCAATGGCCACCAATTTATCGGGGGTGATTTCTCCTCCCGGAATGCGGGGTACTACCGAATAACTCCCTCCTTTCTGGATATTGGCCAGGAAGCGGTCATTGCTGTCCTGGGCCGTTCCGTTTCCGGACCGGAGGGGCATTTCATTCCAAAGGGAGGCAAGGATGGATGCGATCACCGGTTTGCAGATTTCACATCCATCCTGGCTGCCAAAACGGGACAACACTTCGTTACAGGTCTTGATTTGGTACAATTTCACCAGGTCAAACAATTCCTGCCGGCTGTATTCAAAATGTTCACAGATCCGGTTGCGAATGTATTTCCCTTCGGCCTTAAGGGTTTCCGTCATCAGATCTTTAAGTATAGGCACACATCCTCCGCAACCGGTTCCGGCTTTGGTGCATCGTTTGATGGATTCCACATTTTCACATTTCTCAAATCTTACGGCATCGCAAATAGACTTTTTGGAGATGCTTTCACAACTGCAGATCAGGGCTTCATCGGGCAGGCTGCCAAGACCTCCTGAAACAGCATTCCCCCGGTCGCCCAGGATGAGATCTTCGGGCTGAGCCGGCAGGATGACTTTATTCCTTACCGTCTGGACCAGAAGGTTGTATTGAGAGGCATCCCCGATGAGTATCCCGCCGAGCAGGTTTTTTCCGTCTTTGGAGATATTGATGCGTTTGTAGACCCCCTCCGGTCCATGATGAATGGTAATGACATCCGCCTGAGAACCGTTGGCAAATGGGTCGCCAAAACTTGCCACATCCACCCCGATAAGTTTCAGCCGCGTACTCATATCGTATCCGGCAAAGGGCTTTGGCTGATCCAGGATGTGGCAACAGGCTGCTTCGGCCATATCATAACCCGGGGCCACCAACCCGTAAATCATTCCTTTGTGCAAGGCGCATTCTCCGACCGCATAAATAAAAGGATCCGAGGTCTGCATGTTTTCGTCAACCACAATACCTCCCCGGGTCCCGGTTTCCAGTCCGGCCATTTGTGCCAATTCGTCCCTTGGCCGGATACCGGCCGAAATAACCAACAAGTCCGTATCCAGACCGGTCCCGTCACTGAACAATAATTGCCTGATCCCCGGATCTCCTTCCAAGGCGACCGTATTCTTGCCGAGCAGGATATTCAGTCCTAGGGTTTTGAGTTTTTCCATCAGGATTTGACTCCCCATTTCGTCAAGTTGTCGGGGCATAAGCCGGGAAGCATATTCAATCACAGATACCTCCCGGAGTCCCAGGTCAAGCAGGGCCTTGGCCGCCTCCAGGCCAAGCAGGCCGCCTCCGATGACCGCTCCTTTCTGGGATTTTGCAGCCCGGGATTCTATGAGGTCGAGGTCTTCCAGGTTGCGGTACAGGTATACGCCTTTTTTCTCAATACCTTCTATGACGGGAACAAAGGGGGCAGAACCCGTAGCCAAAATCAGTAAATCATAAGGGACGCTTTTGCCTTTGAAGGAATCCACTGTTTTCGACTGACGGTTTATCTGGCAAACCGGGTCCCCCAGATGCAGTTGAATGCCCTGTCCGGCATACCATTCGGCAGGAGCCAGGTAAAGGCTGGCTTCTTCCTTTCCGGAAAAATAATCGCTGAGGTGAACCCGATCATAGGCAGGCCTGGTCTCTTCGCCAAACACGGTGATCTGAAAACGGCCCGGGGCCCGGCCCGTCAGTTTTTCACAGCATTTGAAGCCAACCATACCGTTGCCAACGATCACAATTTTCATAGACCAATTGTTTGGGTTGATTGCAAATCTAGTTGAGGCACAGGGGGCTGGTGGGATAAAAAAACCCTTTTATTGTGTCATCGAATCGATTGATACGGTTTTAACTAAAATTTGAATTTTTCATGAAATAGGTTCAATTATTGGCTTATTTTGCTTTATAAACAATATATCTTTCACTTTTACTTTGTAATTCGGTTAAAATGGAATAAAAAATAGAAAATATACCATATATAAGTTTACTGCATATATAGGTTTAAAACGAGAGGCCGGTTGTTTTTCCTTGCCCTGACCTCCTTAAGCTTTCAGATTAACCGGTTTATTGTGATGCCCAGCGGGATAAGGAGGGTTCAAGCTATAACCCTGGGAATACTCTGGAAGTATTGGGTCCGAAAGGCCGGCAGAGGTCCTGAAAACTCAGGCATTAAGTAAACGTTGACGGATCGCCTCCACGGGCCGGATGCAAGACCTGGTAAAAACCCGGTCAGGGAGAGCAAGGCTATCATTCTGATCCCAGAGCATCCACCGGTTTGTGAACAGGACCGGATTAGGATACAAATCCTCCGGGGGAAAAACAAAAAACCCCGGGTTACCGCTTTCGCGCTCCCCAGGGTTTCCCGATAGATGTAGCAATAGGTTTTATAACTTTTCTCCGTGCTGCGAAAGATCCAGGCCCTGGAATTCTTCTTCGTCATGCACCCGAAGGGGAGAAATGGCGTTGGTAATCCTCAGCAGGATATAAGTACCAAAGAAGGCGAAAATGGAAACTGCAATCAAAGCCAGCAGATGGATGAAGAACAATTTGGTCTCTCCGAAAAATAATCCGTTGCCGGTGGTATTGGCCGGGTTGATCGCCTGGCTGGCAAAGACCCCGGTGAGGATCATGCCTACCATGCCTCCAACCCCGTGGCAAGGGAATACGTCCAGGGTGTCGTCCAGAGTGGTCCGGCTCCTCCATTCCACCACGAGGTTGCTCACAATGCTGGCGACGATCCCGATGGTCAGTGCATGGGGTATGCTGACAAATCCCGCTGCAGGCGTAATGGCGACCAGGCCAACCACCGCGCCGATGCAGGCCCCCATGGCGGAAGGTTTGCGGCCGCGTATGGATTCAAAGATAATCCAGCTGAAAGCGGCGGCGGCAGATGCGGCCGTAGTCGTAGCCATGGCCGTAGCCGCCAGGGAATTGGCTCCCATAGCCGAACCCGCATTAAAACCTAGCCAGCCGAACCAAAGTAAACCGGTACCCAGCATGACATAGGTGATCCGGGCCGGTTCGAGCCCCGTCGCCTCCGACCTGCGGCGCAAAAACAGGGCCGCGGCAAGGGCCGCCCAACCCGCGCTCATGTGCACCACGGTTCCTCCTGCAAAATCGAGTACACCCAAACCAAAAAACAAGCCTTCCGGATGCCAGGTAATATGCGCCAGCGGGCTGTATATCAGCAAAGACCAAAGGATGATAAACAAGACATAGGAAGAAAAGCGGATCCGTTCCGCAAAGGCCCCGGTAATCAGGGCCGGGGTGATGATGGCGAATTTCAGCTGGTAAAAACAGAAGAGCACCAGGGGAATGGTTGGGGCCAGGGACCAGGGTTTCTGAGCCAGGATATCATCCATCATGAAATAGGTTGCGGGGTTGCCGATGATGCCTCCAATGCTGTCGCCGAAAGCCAGGCTAAATCCAACCACTACCCAAATGATGCTGATCACAGACATGCTGATAAAGCTTTGCAGCATGGTCGAAATCACATTTTTCTTTCTCACCATCCCTCCATAAAAAAAGGCCAGTCCCGGGGTCATGATCAATACCAGTGCGCTGGCGCAGATCATCCAGGCAATATCACTGCCTACCAGGTCATCTCCGGCATATACCGCCTGGGGAATGCTGGGATGGATCAAACTCAATAAGACAATTAACAGTAGAATCGAAAACGGAATCCATGCAAGTCGTTTGTTGAAAGACATATTCAGTACTTTTTTTTGATTAGGACTCAAATCTATAACCGGGAAGAGCCCCCAGAAATCCAAAAAGTCCCAAGATTTGTAATTTTCATTTTTTCAAGAATCAGTCCCATTTTAAGGTATATAGTGTGAAATATTTACATTTCTTGTAAAAATGACTTCTAAATCCAATTAGAAATGCTGAAAAATGTGTGTTTTAACGAAAATCAACTTTGAAAGAATACACCCGGATCCACCCCTAAAGATCCGGGGGATTAAATGCTCTTCCGGAGCCTTCCCGGTAAGCTTTTTTGGTGGCCACCCGTTGTTTTTGCCTATCCAGGATCAATAAGGCGAGGGCATGCGCTGCATCCGCCTGGGATTGAAGCGCCTTCCTGATTTTAGACTCCTCCACATCCAGCCGGTAAAGGAAACTCCATAGCAAATCCGGTTGATCAGCCAGCAGCTGGCTTACCCGGTCTTCCAATAAGCTCAGAAAAGCCGCCTCGTCCAGGAAGGGCTTTTGGCCTTCCAGGTCCGTCATCCATTGCTCCGGGAGCCGGTCATCCTTTTCCATGATTGTAAAATTGAAGGACGGCATCGATGATCGAACGGTCATTTTTGAGGCGGGGTACCTTATGCTGGCCCCCCAGCTTACCCTGGGATTTCATCCAGCTGTAAAAAAAGCCCCTGGGCATCTCATGTATGATCAACTGTTCCAGGGCAAGGTTTTTGGTCCTTTTTGCCTCGTAATCCGAATTCAGGCTTTGCAGGGCCAGGTCCAGGGACCGCGCAAACGCTTTCAGGTCGGAAGGGCTTTTTTCAAATTCAATAATCCATTCATGCGCCCCCTTTCCGCCCCCGTCCATATACTTCGGTCCCGCTGTAAAATCGGTAACCATACATTGGTGCTCTCCGCAGGCCTTCTCCAGGGCCTTCTCGGCATTTTCCACGATGACTTCCTCGCCGAAAGCGTTGATAAACTGGGTCGTCCGGCCTGCGATCTTTATCCTCACCGGGTCCAGGCCGGTGCATTCGATGACATCCCCGGTATCGTACCTCCACAATCCGCAATTGTTGGTGATGATCAGATGGTAAGGGGTGTTCAGCCTGATCCCTTCCACCGGGACGATATTTCCGGAATGAAGGTCCTTAAACTCGTAAAAGACGGCATGGTTCAGCAAAAGCAGCATGCCTTCCCCCTGCTGATTGTACCGGGTGGCAAAATACCCCTCGGAAGCGTTGTACACCTCCTGGTACAAAAAGGATTCGCTCGGGATCAGTTTCTTAAATACAGGCAGGACAGGGCCAAAATTGACCCCGCCATGAATGTATAATTTCAGGCCAGGCCAGATCTGGAGCAAATTTTCCTTGCCGGTTTGCTGGAGGATGTTTTTAAAAAGAACGATGAGCCAGGTCGGCACTCCGGCAAACATCACCAGGGGCTCATCCAGAATTTGCCCGGGCGTTTCTGCCAGTTTAAACTCCCAGTCCTGGGCCGTGGCTAGTTCAATGGAGGGTACAAAAACCTGCCGGGCATACCAGGGCATATTATTCAAAAGCAAGGCAGATATATCGCCACTTACAATACCCGGATACTCCGCCAGGCGCTCCAGACTCCCCCCAATGATCATATTTTTACCCTCGAAAAGCCCGAGGTTTGGAAACTGGTTGTATAAAATGGACAGGGTATCGCTTGCACCCTGGATATGGTTAAACTCCAGGTATTCATGGGTGACGGGAATGTATTTACTTTTTCCACTGGTCGTGCCTGAAGATTTTGAAAACATATCCACCAGGCCCGGCCAAAGGACATTTTCTTCCCTCTTTCGCATCCGCTCTATCCAGGGCTGAAATTCCGGGTAATTGCGAACCGGCACCTGCCGGATGAAGGACTCGTAATCCCGGATCGCCGAAAAATGATGATTCCTGCCAAATTCCGTATAATTCCCCTTGTATAATATATCCTGCAACAGTTCATTTTGAAAACGTATGGGTTCCTTCATCCAGGACTCCACCTGCCTATATCTGTTGCGGAACAATCGGCTTAAAAAAAACTCAAGCATGCTGGCTAAAAATAGCCAGAAATCAGGAAACGTAATTTGTTAATCGGGTCCGGAAATATGTTGAATCAGCGCTGGCGGTTGAAGGGCGGAAGCAGAAGGCTGGAAAGATGTGCCAATCGCTGACCATTTCCCATTGACTATTGGCTATTGACCATTGACTCTTGACTCTTGACTCTTGACTCTTGCTCACGACCCCAGCTTCATCCTGAATTGCTCCATCGGCACCGTATCCATTCCTTTGGTTTTGGCAAGGGGAATGAGCTGGCTCAGCAGTTTGCTGGCTTTTTCCGCCTTGCCATTCAGGGCGTAGATCCGGGCAAGGGTAAACTGGTGTTCCACCGCGGAAGACGAATTGATCAATTTTGAAAGCAACTGTTCGCAGAGACCCGTCAGTTTTTCGTCCGTATTAAAGGATTTTTCCACTTCAAGGGAAAGATGGTTGATCAGACCCGGATCTTTTTCCACGGAGGCAGGAAGTTTTTTCATGGCCTTGTACAGGCTCTCCCCATCCTTGACGGAAGTATAATAATGGATGTTGGAGTTGAATTCAAAAGCATCGCCTTCTTCTGGCATTGCTGCACGGATCTCCTGTTGGGCACCTGTAAGGAGATCAAAAGACTGAAATTCAACGGCTTTTAATACCGTTCGATGACCCGCCTGGATCCATCTGGATTTTACCTTTTCTTCCCCGAACAATTTGACCAGGGCTTCTTTCGATTTGACGGCAAGGCTAAAGATGCGTGAATCGGTTTCGGTAGCGGCCTCTAAGATAAACCTGAGATTATCCGGTGTGGTAAGATCCTTTTGGCTGTTGAGGTAATCATTGGCAATCTTAAGACTGGGTTTTCCCGCCTGGTTCAACGACTTGACATAATTGTAAACGGTATTAAAATCGCGCTTGCCGGCATCGTATTCCTTGGCATAGAGCGCCGATTTGTCGCCTTTCTTCAGGGCAGATCTGCCCGCATCCAGGAATTTGGCGGGATCCATGTAACCCACCGCCTTCATCACCAACTGGCCTTCCCCGTCGATATACAACAAGGTTGGAAAAGCCGAAACCCCGTATTTATCCGAAAAATCAAGGCCTTCCCCCTTTTCCATATCCAGCTTCACATTGAGGAAATGGGTATTGTAAAATTCACCGACGGACTTGTCCGGAAAGGTCTTTGCGGACATCAGTTTGCACGGGCCGCACCAGGTGGTATAAGCATCCACAAAGATCAATTGCCCGGATTCTTTTGCTTTGGCCAAGGCTTCCGGCCAGGTCCCTTGATGAAAAACGATACCTTCCGACCTGAGCCCGGTCCAGACGAAAAACACCAGGCAAACCACTGTTAAATATCTCATGATGAATCGTTTAGTCTGCAAAAATAAGGAAAAAAGGTTTGAGAAAAAGGTTAAGGTTGAGGCTGAGGCTGAGGTTGAGGTTGAGGTTGAGGCTGAGGCTGAGGCTGAGGAACTGACTACTGATTACTGACTACTGACTACTGACTACTTATTTCTCCAATACCCCCTTCATTTGTTTCAGCATCATTTTGTCCACCACCCGGTCCGGCAATTTCATCATCAATTCGATCATCCATTTTTTCGCCACGATCACCTGGCGTGTTTTGGGTTTGTCCATCATGATGCTGTTGTGGATCAGCCTGGCCACTTCCTCGGCCGGAATGGACATCTTTTGAGAAAATTCGATGAATTTATTTTTATGCTTGTACAGATCGTGATAGATCGTGCCTTCAAAAGTATCCGTATCGTATTTGGCTTTCTCATACATTTCGCTGACAATAGGGCCGGGTTCGATGACTATGGCATCGATGCCGAAATCCAGCAATTCGCGGCGCAGGGACCCGGTGAGTCCTTCCACCGCATGTTTGGAGGCGTTATAAGGGCCGTAAAAGGGACGGCTGAGGCGTCCACCCACCGAACTGATATTGATGATTTTACCCGGCTTCCCGGTCTGCGGTTTCACGGCGCCCAACAGCGGCAGGAAAGCCTGGGTCACCTGGACCAGTCCTATGACATTCACTTCAAGCTGTTCCCTGAACTTGTCGATGGACACATGCTGGACCGGTCCGGAAACCGCGATGCCGCTGTTATTGATCAGCGCCCTGAGGTATTGACCGCCGATCATTTCGGCCACCTGTGCCGCAGCGACATCAATGGCTCTCCGGTCACGCACATCAAAAATAAGAGGGGTGAAACCCGGCCCCATTTCTTTTTCCAGTTTTACCGCATCTTCCGGTTTCCGGACCGATCCGAAAACATGGAAACCAAATCCTTTGAGGTATTTGGCGGTCGCCAGCCCGATACCGGTAGAAACCCCCGTGATCATTACCGCATTCATACGTGATTATTTATTGGGATGAATAAACCGTTCAAAAAACTCCCAGGTGCGAAGCATCTGGTCGATCCGTTGCCTGTTGTTCCCGCTGCGGGTGAGCTCATGGGTTGCTCCCGGGTGACGGACATACTCCACGGTTTTACCCATTACTTTCAAACTTTTATAAAACTGTTCGCTCTGAATGACCCCGGTACGGAGATCCTGTTCTCCGTGAAAAATGATGAGTGGTGTGCCCACTTGCTGGACATAGTTGATCGTGGATTCCCTTTCCAAGATATCCCGGGTGGCCGGTTCCCAGGGATACCCTCCAAAATATCCCGGCACCAGGCGCCAGGCATTCCCTTCCCCAAAAAAGGTCTTCAAGTCATAAACGCCTCGTTGGGAACAGGCGGCCTTAAAACGATGGTCATGGCCGATGATCCAGGCGACCAGGTAACCCGCATAGGATCCGCCCGTGACCACCATCCTGGAAGTATCGATCCATCCCTGCGATGCGGCCCCATCCAACGCCTTCAAAACATCATCGGTTGGGCCTTTCCCCCAGTCCTTGATGTTGGCTCGCAGGAATTCCTGCCCATAGCCCCCCGATCCCCGGGGATTGCAGTACACGAGGCCATAACCTTTGCCGCACCAGTATTGAAATTCGTGCCACATGCTGGCTTCTCCAGGACCCCACATGGCCGAGGGCCCTCCGTGAATATTGAGAACCACCGGGTATTGCTTGCCCGCGGCAAATCCGACCGGCTTCATCACCCAATATTCGATGTTCATGCCCTGGTCGTTTGTAAAAGTGAATTTTTCCGGATAGCTGATATGTTTGTCTTTCAGCCAGGAGGTATTGAGGGTGGTCACGGGTTTCTGATTTTTCAGGCTGCGGTCCGAGATAAACAATTCATAGGGGCTGGACACCCGGGTCTTGACAAAAGCAAGCTGGTTGTCCCGGCTCACATCAAAACTACCTATCCCCTCGTCAAAACCGCTCAGTTGTTCTTTTTTCAGATCCTCCAGGCGCAACCGGTACAAGACTACCCCGCCATTGGAAGGCGAAGTAAAATACAAGGAGGTGCCATCCGGTGAAAACTTCAGGTTGCCGACAGTCCGATCGTGCGGGATGACCTTGATATCCCTCTCTTTGCCACGGACCGGCATAATAGCGAGGGCGGGGATACCGACACGGTTGGTCTCGCCCCGGGTAAAGGCCATCCATTTCCCATCCGGAGAAGCCTGGGCCTGGCCGAAGGACAGCCCGTCTTTTCCAAGCAACTTTTGCAAGTTCCCGTCCTGGCTTAGAGTATAGACTTCGGATTCCAGGCTGCGGTCAGGGTGCTCCTTTTGGTCGAGATCGGTTTGTACCAGCAACTGGGGGGAGTTGCCAATAAATCCGGCATTTGAAAAGGAATAAAAACCGGAGCTGATGGCCCGGGCTTTTGCACCGGCTTTGACCTCAATCCGGAACAGGTGGCTGAAGGAGAGGTCGTTGCTGGTGGTGGCCTCTTGTTGAAATACCAGTTTGTTGATGACCTTGGCTTTTCTATCCTTTTCATTGAGCGCCAGGTAAGTCCTGATCTCATCCAATGTGCCATTGGGGTTGGCTTTGGTCTTGGAAGGAAGGATATAGGCATTATCCCGGAAACCTGCTTTTTCCATCGGCCATTCGGGAAAGGAATTGCCGGCATTGAGCGTGCTGTCCGCAGCCAGATCGGCCAGGGTAAATAAACTGTTGAAAACAATATAGCTGCCGTCCGGTGACCAGACCGGATTAGCCGCCCCGTTCTTTTCCCGGGTCAGTTGCCAGGCTTCACCACCTTCCAGCGGAAGAATGAACACCTGGGCTTTGCCTTCAATCCCCCGCACAAAAGCAATATTTTTTCCATCGGGGCTCCAGGACGGACTGGAAGCACCGTCCCAGGTCAAGGGGCGCAGTCCATTGCCTTGGGCATCCCCTATCCAAAGCTGGGTGCCATATTGATATTCCCAGGGGTCCCTGGGGTCTGGTTTTATCGAAGTGACGGTAAACAGGATCCGGTCGCCTTCCGGGGAATAGGACACATTGGAAACAGACTGGATGCGGGTGAGATCGGAAACCTGGATTTCCGGCTGGGCCATGGCAAAACAGGTCCAAAAACTCAAAATGAGCGGGACTAAAATCTTTTTCATCGGCTTCCTTATAAAGAGGAAAAATACAAAAATCGTCAATGAAGACCGGTATCCTTTATCCATTTCCTGAATCCAACGGCATTTTGTTTTCCGATGATCACTTCCTGCCTTGCGGAGGGTTTGAGCTCCAGCAAAATCTTGCTCTGTTCAATGGACTTGAACCGGACGATGAAGTTCCGGTTGACCAGGTATTGCCGGTTTGCCCTGAAAAAAAGAACCGGGTCGAGTCTTTCTTCCAGTTCAGTCAGGGTCTGGTCTGCCACGTACAAATCCCCTTCCCCCGACCGCACAAAACAGATTTTATGTTCGGTAAAAGCATAGGCGATGCCTGAAGCATCCAGGGGTATCAAATATGCGCCCTTGTGAACCAGGATGCGGGTTGCGTTCACTTTCCGGTCTTTGAGAAAATGGTCCATGCCGGACAGAAAATGCGTTTTGAGCTGACTTACCTTTTGAAGCGCCTTTTTCAACTTTTCCTCCGTGACCGGCTTGAGCAGGTAATGGACGGCATTGTGGTCAAAGGCCTTCAGCAGGTAATCATCGTAGGCCGTGACAAATATGACCGGGAAACCGATTTTGCACCGGTCAAAGATTTCAAAGGACAGCGCATCGGAAAGGCGTACATCAAAAAATGCAAGATCTGGGGGCTCATGGTGCCGAAGCCAGTCGACCACCGCTTTTACGCTTTCAGGGGAAGCCACGATTTCGATTGAGGGGTCGGCCTTCAGCAGCAAGTGGGCCAGCTTGCGGGAAGCGGTGATCTCGTCTTCGGCCAGGATCACTCGCATCAGCCATTGAGTTTCAGAAGGGGCATACACAATATGAAACGGCCGCCTTCCCGGAAGGACCTGATGCTTTTGCCCAGCAACTTGTCAAACCTTTCGTCCAGGTTTCTAAGCCCGGTCGAGGTGGAAGGATAGCCTTGTTTCCGCACCCTCATTTTATTGCTTATTATGAGTTCGTCCTCCCTGCAGTCAATGTCCAGCACCAGGCGGGAGGTTTTGGAAAGTTCATTGTGTTTTACCGCATTCTCCACGGCGATCATCATGGATACGGGCGGAATGAGATAGGTCTGTCCCTGGGCCCTGGGGTCAAACCCGAAATGTACCTGGAAGGCATCCTCATAACGGAGTTCCAGCAGGGATACGTAGAGGTTCATGAAGTCGATTTCATCCTGGAGCAGGACCACGTCCTTATCCTTGCTTTGTAAAATGTACCGGTACACCTCGGCCAGGTTTTCGGTGTATTGGCGGGCCTTGTTTGCATCGTTTTCGATCAGAAAAGAAAGGCTGTTGAGGGCATTGAACATAAAGTGGGGATCGATTTGATTTTTTAAGGCTTCCAGTTCGGCCTGGATCTTCGATCGCTGGAGTTGTTCGGCCACCAGTTTCTCCTGTTCAGTCCGCTTTACCAGCAGCACTTTTTCATACATGTTGGACACAAAGATTACGCAGATTGCAATGACGGCCACCGTGAGGTAAATCTGCCGGGGGGGCAGGTCATCGGCACCGGCCGCCCATTTCCAGCCAAAAAGAAGAAGGAGGGCAGCCGGAATAGTATAAAACAAATTGAGCCCGATCATGGTCAGGTATTTCTGAAGGAGGGACTGGCTTTGCAGAATGGTGGTGTGATACCGGAACAGGAGGTAGCGGTTGCCTTCCCAGACCATCCAGGCAGTGAAAACAAACCATAAATAATAAATCAGGATAAGGTGGACCGGCAGGGCTGCCCGGTCGATCAGGCCGGTCGCACTGGGTATGACCAAGCCGAAAAAAGGAACACCGATCAACCTCACCACGGTATCATCCAGGATCAAGCGGGCATCGGAGGATTTCCACTTATTGCTCATTGTGCTTCCGTTTCAGCAGCCGGTTTTTCCGCTTGGGTAAAAGGAGCCCGGCGGGTAATTCGCGGCTTCCTAGATTTAAACCGTAAATCCCAAGGGCAGGCAAGCCCATCTTTTTTCATTACTTCAAAAATAAAAACAAATTATTATGGAACCCATCCAGATCAATCACCTCGCAGTCCTGGTCGCTGCCCTGTCCACCTTTTTACTCGGAGGCTTATGGTGGTCTCCCGTGCTTTTCGAAAAAGCCTGGAAAGAAGAAAACCGGTTCACCGATGAAATGCTCCGGCAAGGCAATATGGCAAAGATTTTCGGGCTCGCCTTCGTCTTCTCTTTAATCATGTCCTACAACCTGGCTTATTTCCTGGGGGATCCGGGGATCAAAGCCGGAACCGGGGCCTTATATGGTTTTTTTACCGGTTTCGGGTGGGTAAGCATGGCGATATTTATCATCGGGCTCTTTGAAAGAAAATCCTGGCGGTATATGCTTATCAACGGGGGTTACATGGTGGTGGCTTTTACCATCATGGGATTGATCCTCGGGGCATGGAAATAATGGGTAGAGGCCGCGCTTGCCCTCGACGATGCCAAAAGATTCGGCAGGATCGGATTAAAAGACCGGTAGCTCCCTTTTGCAAGCTATGGGAAATGCACGGACTCCGTTTCCTTTTATTTAATTTTGCGGCTCGTTTCAACATGAATAAAGCTGCACTTCTTTTCTTTTTGCTTTTGTCCGTCCGTTTTCCTGCAGGGGCCCAGACCCCGTTTTCCGGGGACCCGGACCAATCCCTTTTTCTTACCACGGACATTGACCATTTTTGGACGGCTTACGATCTTTTTGTAAAAGATACCTCGGTCAATCCTTTTGGACCCCATTACCTCGAGGTGGGAAGCAAGGGCGTGAAAGGATTCACCCCCTTCCGGATCCGGAGTGCGGACTATCTCTACAACACCGTCAAACGGCACAGGGCGGATTATGATAGCATAAGGCAAAACACCCTGCGCATCCATGAAACAGAAAAACAGTGCAGGAGCGCTTTTTATGCGCTGAAATACTGGTACCCCGAAGCCGTTTATCCTCCGGTATATTTTGTGATCGGTACCTTCAATTCCGGAGGAACCTTTAACAAAAACGGTTTATTTATCGGAGCGGAAATGCAAAAAGAGATTGGCAATATCCCCCACATCGTAGCCCATGAACTGATCCACTTTCAGCAAAAAAACTGGGTCAATCAACCCAACCTGCTGAGGCAAAGCCTGGTTGAAGGCAGCGCCGATTTTATAGGAGAACTCATTTCAGGGAAGCATATCAACCCTGCTGCTCATGCCTACGGGGACCGCCACCTGGAAAACCTGTGCAGGGAATTCGTGGCCCGGATGGACAGTACGGATTACCAGGACTGGCTTTATGGGGTATCGGGAAAAGACGACAGGCCCAATGACCTCGGATACTGGATGGGCTATAAGATCACCCAGCAATATTTTAATAAATCCGCGGACAAACCCCAAGCGATCCGGGACATCCTGGATATCAAAGACCCTTTGAAATTCCTGCGGGCGAGCGGGTTTCTGGATCCCTATCTGGAGTGATTCAGCGGGGAAAACAGTTGAACAAGGAAGGAGCGCCTGGCGCATTCCGTGGTTACCATGAAAAAAACTAAGGTTTAAGGTGTCCGGAAAAACCGGACCGGGCAGCTTTTAAAAAGCGGAGCCTACCGGGCATACCGCCGATACTTATTGTTTATAACTTTCGTAAATGCCGTTCAGCAACTTCTTCATTTTATCGTAGGAAGGAAGGCCGTACTTGTTTTTCTTGGGTTTGTGGTATACGTTTTCATTCATCCATTCATCGTCATACAGCTTGCTGAGGTATAAGCTTCCGTGATCGGGGACCAGGATCAAAATCTGATCGGTGGGTTTGAGGTCTTTTCGGATCTCAAACACCCCCTGGATCGCGGCCCCGCCGCTGGGCCCGATCATCAGGCCTTCTTCAGCCGTCAGTTTAATGGCCCTTTTGATGGCTAGCTGGTCTTTGACCTGAACCATCTGATCCAGGTGTTCGGTGATAAAGGTCATGGGAATGATGTTCTTACCCACTCCCTCGAGGGCATAGGGCTTGATGATCGATTCATCGAAAATGCCTTCTTCAAAATATTTTTTAAGCACGGAGCCATAGGCGTCGATGCCTATGACTTTTATATTCGGGTTTCTTTCTTTAAGATATCTTGAAATGCCGCTCAGGGTTCCCCCGCTGCCCGAACAAGCGAGGAAATGAGTGATGGCCCCGTTGGTCTGGGTCCAGATTTCAGGCGCCGTCAGGTGATAATGGGCATCCACATTATCCATATTGTAATACTGGTTGACAAAATAGGAGTTGGGGATGCTGTCGGCAAAAAACTGGGCCTGGCTGTAATAAGACCGCGGGTCTTCCGGCTTGACTGAAGCCGGGCAGACATGTACTTCCGCTCCCAGGGCAACCAGGATCCTCTTTTTCTCCTCACTGATTTTGTTGGGAACCGTGAAAATGCATTTATATCCCCGGTGTCCGCCGACCATGGCAAGCGCGCGGCCGGTATTACCCGAGGTGCATTCTATAATCGTTCCTCCGGGCCGCAGTTTGCCTTCCTTTTCCGCCTTGTCAATGATATACAGGGCGATCCGGTCTTTGGCCGAATGCCCGGGATTATAAGATTCGAATTTGGCGTAAACATTTGAACCTACCTGTTCTGAGATCGTTTTAAGCTTGATGATCGGCGTGTTCCCTATGGTCTCGTCTACAGAGTTGAAATAACTGAATGGCATAGGCAAAAAAGGTTTTGGTATATGGCCTGAGGGTCAACAAAGATAAAATTATATTTAAATTTTAAAGTCTGATTCTGGATGGTGCCGCCCATGCTGTGCAGCATAAAAAAACCGTTATCCGGCAGAACCGGATAACGGTTTATATATTATGGATTAATTTAAAACGTTAGCGCTTCGCGGCTGTCGTTTTAGGTCTTGGCTTTGTCTGTGCACTCACCCCGGGCCATTCTTTCCAGGCATTCTGCTTTTGACATTTTACTGCAATCCATTTTAGCTTTTTGCCCGGATTCATTGGAAACTCTCAGGAGCTGGGCCTCCGAAGAAACCGCCGGAGGCTGATTGACAAATGCGTTGGATTTGGCATCAAAGTTCAGCGCGGCATAAGAAACATGCCCTCCGTAAGAACACATTTTTTTACGGAAATACGATACCTCGCCGGTGGCCACATCTTTACGAACTTCAATGGAAGGATCCTGCGAAGCAACCAGGGAAGCGGCCGCTGCGGAAGATTTTTTGCAACAACCTGACATCGCGGATTTGGAATGACAGGATTGTCCGTACAATGCCCCCGTAGTCAACAGCAGGGAACAAACCAAAGTCATCAGCAATTGTTTCATAGACAATATCTTTTGAGGTGATTAAAGATTTCAAAAATAAGTCCATTCAGGGATAAAAGCAATACCTTCGATTTGACATATAATAACCAGTTACCGTTTCGTTTTACCATCAAATAAGGAAGGCCGTATTGACAACCCGCATCTTCATATTGAAAATATTAATGACCGCATTGCTCATGGCCCTTTTGCCCGGAACCCATACTGCCCAGAAATTCAAACCTGAAAAATATAAAAAGGCCATTCTCTATTTTGGACACGGCGGGGGCTTTGCAGGCGCTGAAACCACCTATGCGCTGATGGAGAATGGACGGCTGTACTCCAAAAAAAGCCTTACGGCCAAAACCTTTACCTCTTTAATCAAGCTGGAAAAGAATCAATCGGCCCAGATTTTCAATAATTATTTCTTCCTGGGGATTCCGGAAATGCAACTGGAAGATCCCGGCAATATTTACAAATTCGTTGAATATACGCGGAAACAAAACCGGCACCGTCTGGTATGGGGTGGCCAATCCCCTGTACCGACAAACCTTGTTTTATTCTATTCCAACCTTATCGGCCTTCTGCCCAAACCATAATCAAAACAATTATGAGATTTTTTATTGTTTTCATTTTTTGCTCCGGAATGCTCACGGGACAGGTTCCTTTCAAATCCATTCCCTTCACCTCCAGGACAGAAAAGAACCAGGTCCTGCAGCCCATGAAAAAATTGCCGCTTCCTGTCAGCCGCCACAAACAGGCTCCGCCCGCATGGAACGAATTCCGTCCATTAAAATTTACTCCCGGAAAAACCGCTGCCAGGCCCACTGCCATAGATTACATCCATAAAGACCATCATTCCTTCTGGGCTAACAGCAGTAAAAAAACCGGTTTTAACCAACGCAACGCGCAATCCTCGGTCTCGGCCTTCCTGGAACCCTTAAAGGAAGCCATGAAAATTAAAACCGTGGACCAGGAATTTCAGATCGTCTCCCGCGAAACCGATGAAGTGAACATGCAACATATCCGGGTCCGTCAGGTTTACCAAAACATCCCGGTTTACGGCGGAGAGCTGGTGATTCACGGGTTCAAAGATCAACTCAGCCAGGTCAATGGAACGGTTTATCCCACCCCCCTCTCCCTCAACACGCATCCCCGGATCCAAGCAGCCGCTGCCCTGGACATCGTAAAAAAGGACCTGGAAGCAGAAGGCCGCCTACATGCGGTTTCGGACCAACTTTTAGCTATCCTCAACCGGCCCCTGAGCACAGCCGTGCTTACCATTTTTCACGATTCCGCCGACCGTCCGCATCTGACCTATGAAATCTCCTATGTCGCCAACGGACTGGAGATCTGGAAATATATCGTGGACGCGGAACAGGGACAGATCTTTAAAAAATACAAAAACACCTGCTCCCTGCTTCCTCATGATCATTGCAAAGGCCATCCAGAAGCCGGACTAAATCCGGTAACGGATACAAATACCGGAAATCCCTCCTTTGAATTTGCAGGAAAAACCAGCACGCCGGCAATGGATCTCAACGGCTCCCTTCTTTCCCTGAACACTTACGAAGAAGGGGGCAGATATTACCTGCTGGATGCCTCCAGGTCCATGTTTAAAAGCATCGGGACGGATACGGAGGAGCCCTCGGGTGTCATCTGGACTTTTGACGGCAAGAATAACAGCCCTTCCAACCCGAATTTTAGCGCCAACCTGATCAACGGATCCACCAATACCGGCTGGATCAGCCCTACCGCCGCCTCCGCGCACAATAATGCGGGCCTGGCTTATCAATATTTCCTGAGCAAGAACAACCGGTTGTCCATTAACGGTCAGGGCGGGAACATTGTATCCATGATTAATATTACCGAAGAGGACGGCAGCCAGATGGACAATGCTTTTTGGAACGGGGAGGCTATGTTTTACGGCAGCGGCGACCAGGCCTTTTCCAACCTGGCCAAGGGCCTTGATGTCGCCGGTCACGAAATGTCTCATGGGGTGATCCAGTCGACGGCCAACCTGGACTACGAAGGCGAAAGCGGTGCGCTCAATGAATCCTTCGCAGATATTTTCGGCCGGTTGATTGACCGCGACGACTGGCTCATTGGCGAATCTGTGGTGAAATTATCCGCCTTCCCCAGCGGGGCCCTGAGGAGCCTGAGCGATCCCCACAACGGGGGACTTCAATTTGGGGACCCCGGATACCAACCCAGGGTCTATGGAGAGCGCTTTACGGAAAGTGCCGACAACGGCGGCGTGCACATCAACAGCGGAATTCCCAACTGGGCTTTTTATCAATTTACCATCCGGATCAATAATGATTTGGATAAAGCGGAAAAGATCTATTACCGGGCCCTGACCCTGTATCTGACCCGGAGTTCCCGGTTTGTAGATTGCAGGCGAGCGGTCATCCAGGCTGCGACAGACCTATACGGGGCTTCCGGTGCAGAAGTCAATGCGGCGAAGGCCGCCTATGACCTGGTGGGTATCCTTGATGGTGCACCAACCCCTACCGAACAAAATGCCGAGACCAATCCCGGAGAGGACTTTATCGTATATGCCGACGTAAATTCCACAGCCCTATACCTTGCGGATCCTGCCGGAAACCTGGTAGCCAATCCCTTATCGTCCAAAGACCCCAGGCCGGAGAGCCGCACCAGCGTCACCGATGACGGTTCCGCATTTGTCTTTGTAGGACAGGATAAAAAAATTCATTATGTCATCGTTGACTGGAATATCAGCCAGATCACCGATGAGGGCATACTCCAGGACCAGCCGCTTTGGAGAAATGTGGCCATTTCGAGGGATGGAAACCGGATCGCGGCTCTGCAGGACCAGGAAGAAAACAGGATACATATCTATGACTTCGGCCTGGGTTCCGGGGGGGAATGGCGGACCTTTGATCTGTATAATCCCACTTACACCTCAGGAATCACCACGGGGGAAGTCCTTTATGCCGACGCCATCGAATTCGATTTCAGCGGCGAGTGGCTGATGTACGACGCGTACAACAGCATCCCGAACACGGACTGGGCGGATATCAATTATTGGGATATCTCCTTCCTGCGGGTTTACGATCAAACCACCCAGGACTGGGGGGACGGAAGGATTGTCAAACTTTTCAGCCAGCTCCCGGAACAAACCAGCGTCGGCAATCCCACCTTTTCCAAAAACAGCCCGTACATTATTGCCTTTGACATGCGCGTGGAAGATACGGATCCGTTTACCTATCTGTTGTTGGGAGCAAACCTGGAAACGGGCAGGTTGGATACCATATTTATAAATTCTGAACTGGCCTGGCCTTCTTATTCCACCCTCGATGACAAGGTCATCTTCAATGCGAGCACCCAGTCCGGTACGGAGGTGATCGGACAGATCTCCGTAAACAATTCCAAAATTGAAGGCACCGGAACCGCCACGGCCCTCATCTCAAATGCCCGCCAGGGCAATTGGTTTGCCAACGGCGCCCGGGACCTGAGTACTCCGTTTAAAGATCAATCCCTCCAGGCCTATGCGGTCCGCTTATCTCCCAACCCGGTGAGCAGGGATAAAATCCGGGTCGGCTGGACCCAGCCCAAACCCAGCGAAGGAAACCGGTTTGCAATATATGATGTCATGGGGCGGCTGAAATGGTCGTCCACCGGCCATTTCGCCGGCGGCGATCAAACCCTGGACATTCCCATCCATTCCCTGTCCGCGGGCATCTATTCATTAACGCTGACTATTGAAGGCCATACC
Source organism: Bacteroidota bacterium (assembly GCA_029557915.1). Classification (GTDB taxonomy): domain Bacteria; phylum Bacteroidota; class Bacteroidia; order Chitinophagales; family Saprospiraceae; genus JADJLQ01. The sequence continues at coordinate 79,432 of JAKQHS010000109.1, forward strand.
GGAAGTCTCAAGTTTATCAGGCTCTGAAATCCACAACAATCATAAAGCAGGGAAGCCGGTGAAAAAGGTTTTGATCATCCGGTTCAGCGCATTGGGGGATGTGGTGCTTACTTCTTTACTGGTCCGCTGCCTCAAGACCCAGATTGGCCCTGAAATCCATTATTTAACCAAACCGCCCTTTGCCGGATTGCTCAACGCCAATCCCTGGATCGACCGGGTTTGGACCCTGGAACAAGGTTGGTCCGGGATCCTGCCGCTGTTGAAAGCAGAAAAATTTGACCTGATCATCGATCTCCATAAAAACCTGAGATCCCTCCGCGTAAAGCTTGCCCTCTGGCGGGTACCTTCCACTTCCTACCAAAAAGGTAACCTCTCAAAATGGTTGTCCGTATATTTCAAGATCAATCGTTTCTCTAAAGACCATATAGCCATCCGCTATTTGAACAGCCTCAGAAAATACAAGGTTTTCGATGATGGCAAAGGGCTTGATTTTTTTATCCCCGATGCCGACCGGGTGGATCCGCACGGCCATTTTGGGATTAAAGGACCCTACCTGGCCCTGGTCATTGGGGCCGCCCATTTCACAAAAAGGCCACCGGTCGTCAAATGGCAGGAATTGATTTCTCTGGTGAATGGAAAATACCCCATAGTCCTGGTTGGCGGAAAGGATGAACAGGCCGCGGCAGACCGGCTCGTGACCGGGGGGGTGTATAATGCCTGTGGTACCTTCACCATTCAACAATCCGCCTCCATCCTTCAGCAGGCCCTGGCCGTGATCACCCCTGATACGGGAATGATGCATATCGCCGCCGCATTGCAAAAACCCATCCGAAGCATCTGGGGCAGCACCCTCGCGGAATTTGGCTTCTGGCCCTTTTACGGCAATGGCCGGGAAGATCAGAACCTAAGTTTTGAGATTAAAGGACTGTCCTGCCGCCCCTGTGCAAGATTTGGCCGCAAGGCTTGCCCCAAAGGCCACTTTAACTGTATGATGCAGCAGAATATGAGCTGGGTCGCGGACAGCGTATTGACCCGCAATTCCCAAGACTGAGAAGGGAAACGGAGGATTCATTACAAAAATTACAGGAATGTCCGGCGTGCGCTTAATTTTGGCCGGCTTTTCCAGCGCTTCCCTTAACTATGGCAATACTCGAATATTTAAAAAAAACCTTCCGCAAGAAACTTGCGAGGCGGATCACCCGCGAATATGCTACCCGGACAGATGTCTTTAGCCTTCCTCAGGAAGGGCGGGTGGAATTTACAAACTGGGATAACCCCCTGGTCAGGCCGTTTGAAATCAAACAGGGAATGGTCGATTTTTTCAAACAATTTATCCGACCCGGGGCCTTGCCATTGATATCGGCGCCAATATCGGGGATACCACCGTACCCATGGCCCTGGCGGCAGGCCCGGAGGGTACCACCCTGGGATTCGATCCCAATCCGTTTGTGTTTAAAATTCTCCGGCAAAATGCCTTGTTGAACAGGGATAAAACCAATATCCACGCCCATCCTTTTGCCATCACGGTAGAGGAGGAGGAATTTTATTTTATTTCTTCCGAAGCTTCCTTCGCCAACGGGGGCATTTCAAAGACCAAAGAAAGCATACACGGGAAATACATTCAGCCGGGTAAAATCAAGGGAGTGAACCTCAAAAAGTTCCTGGAACAACAATATCCCGGCCAGTTGAACAAACTATCCTTCATCAAAATCGATACGGAAGGTTATGACAAAGAAATCATCCGGTCCATTTCCGATTTGATTGAAGCCTTCCGGCCCGTGCTCGTCGCGGAAGTTTTTAAGAAAAGCAGCCCGCAGGAAAAGAGCGAGTTGTTTGACCTCATTCACGATCATCATTATGACCTGTTTTTCTTCGAGGACTTTGATGTCCGGGCCAGGGTCGTCCCCGTAAAAACCAGGGAGGAACTTTCTAATTTCCGGAAAACGATAAATGTTTATGCCCTCCCGAACCCTTACTCCAGGTCCATGGAAAGATCCGGACCTAAGGACGCGTAATTTCAGGCAACCAGTTTTTCTTCTTTGATTACCACCTCCTCCTGCTCTATCGTTTTGATCCCGCTGACCGGCCCGGGTTGCAATCTGCGGAGGATATCCCCCAACATGCTCCAGCGCTGGAGGGTATAGGGTATGGTATCCAGTCCGTTGAGGAACTTGAGAATATAATAATAAATGCCCACCAGGTCCCCGGCATGGATTTTATCGGCCGAAGGACCCGTGGAAACCAGTAAGGCCAGGGTGATTACCGAGATCACAATGATTTCCATCAGCCCGAAATTGAGCGCTTCCTGGTCCGAGATCCGGATCTGCCATCTCTGGAGCCGGTGGTAATGATCTTTGATCCGGGAAATATTGCCGGTGGTCAGAATATCTACCTGGCTTTCCAGTTCATCGTGTTTCGCTTTTTGAAGCGACCGCATTTTTCGGCCATACCAGAAACCGATCAGGACAACGGGTACCAGGGCGGCAAGGCATAACCAGACCACCGGGGACCGGTAGATGCTCAAAAGGATCAGGGAACCGAAAATATTATAAGCCGCTTCAAGAATAAAATACACATCATACTCGAGAAAATCCACCAGGTCCTTGGCCAGCCCTGACCTTGCGCTCCATTTACTGACTTCTTTCCCGGGATATATCCTGGAAAGGATGGAAGTCATAATGGCGGTATAGATGGCGGAGTAGGTACGCGTATCCAAACGGTGCCGGAGATAGCTGATGACCACCCAGGCCAGATGAACGATCACGAGTTCAAGCAGGCCCCGGCTTTGGTGATCAATCAGGTCATTGATCGCCCTGCCGATGAAAAAAGGCCGGAGCAAAGAGCCGGTCATTTCGAGGGAAAAAAGGATATAGGTCAGGCACAGCCTCCCCCGGTGAGGCCAGATCAAACTTCGCAATGCCAGGGATTCATGCCACATCTTTTCCTGTTTTTCCGGCTAATAGTATTCAGCCTGCGGATCGTGCAGTTTATTTTTGAATAACCTTATTGCCTTTGAATTTTCTGGTCAGATCAAAAATACCGGTATTCGTTTAAGGCGGTTTGTGAAGAAATGATTAAGTGTTCCTAAGCCCCTGACTCTGAATTGAAAGCAGGTTTGTTAATTTTTTTTGCAAATTTCTAAAGGTTCCGGGGCAGGTCCTTTCTATCGGCTTATATATTGTTAATTAACTAATTTGAATCAATTACCGGGGCGGCAAGCAGGAATATCCCGGAATCTGTTGTTTGAAACCTCTGACTGACCACCCATAAATCATTAATTTTGCGGCTCTTAAATTTACCTCATGCGCATTCCGGCAATCCTGTTTTTATTTGTTCCTTCATTTATTATCTTCTCCTGCAAACAAGACCCCAGGCACGCGGAGACTGAGTCTGCCCTGACCGGCAAAGCCGTCGAAATCAGCGGTACTGCAGGATGGGAAGCCGATGACCGGTTTATCGTTTCCCAGCCAAGCAATATCATACAATACAATGGGTTTTCCTATGTCTTTTATGTAAAAGAGCCGGTCAATTCGCCGATTGCGGGTTCGGGGTATGGAGGCACCATTCATTATGCATTTTCCAGAGACCAGGGACATACCTGGTCCGATCAGGGTCTGTTGATCAACGTCGGGGCGCCGGACCAGTTTGATGGTGGCGGCGTTAGCAAACCGGCGGCAATAAGGGTAGGAGATGAACGGTTTTATTACCTGTATTACGTCGGTGCGCGGCTTGGATTTACCAACCAGGACGGGTCCCCGGAAAATAAAACCGGAATTGGCCTGGCTAAACTCCTTTTCAATGAAGATGGCCCCATCCGCCTGTCTATCAAATTGAACAGCGCAGCGCCGGTCCTTGAAGCCAGCGAGGAGGGATCCGGTCGTTTCGACGCGTTCCGGGTGGACGATCCCAACCCGATCAACCTGAATGGCCAGGTATGGTTGTATTATACCGGCCTGGATAAATGGGGGGGAACACCCCGGACCGGTTTGGTGGTCTCGGCCAACATAAACGAAAGCCATATCAAACAAAACAATGTCAGGGCCCTGCTGGACGGCAGTCCCTCCCTTATCCAAAGACAGGGGCCCGGTGTGATTGCCGTATTCACCGACACCCAGAACGCCTGGTTTGCCGCGGACGGGCTGAAATTCGTCAAACTAAAACAAGCCTTCCCCAAACAGGTGGAAGGCGCCAGAGGCAATTCGGAAAAGGACGCCCTCACCTGGGGCCTTGCCCCGCCTCCACCAGGAAACTCCGGTTTCATCCGCTGGGAAATCAAATAAACGGGCATGAGGCCTTTATCAATCAAAACAAAACGATATGAAACGGACCATATATATCCTATTTGCCCTATCCTTATTCACGGGCCTGTCTTGTAAAGAATCAAAACCCAAAACCGAAGTGCCTGTGATCCGCAATCCGAACGATCTGCGAAAATGGATCGTCGACAATACGGTCCAGGATTATGAACGCAATACCTTTGGCTACGACCTCCGGTTCATCCGGCAGCGAAAAACCCCCATTTTATTGTACGATGAAAATTTCAAAAGCATGGTTTTGCTGGCGCCGGAATACCAAGGCCGGGTACTGACCAGCACGGCCGACGGCCTCCAGGGTTATAGTTTTGGCTGGCTCAATTACGACCTGATCGCTTCGATGGAAAAGCTGCCCCACATGAATGCCTATGGAGGAGAGGACCGGTTTTGGTTAGGACCCGAAGGAGGACAGTTTTCCCTGTATTTTAAACCCGGCGAACCCTTTGTTTATGACCACTGGCAGGTGCCCTATGGCTTCGATATTGAACCCTTTGAAATCGTTTCGATCGAATCCAATGAAGTGGCTTTTTTCAAAAAACTCGAACTCAAGAACTATTCCAACACCCCGATGGAGATCGTGGTCAGCAGGATCGTCAGCCTGCTTTCCCCTGCCGCTTTTCTTTATACCCATGGGATCCAGCAGGCCGAAGACATCAAAGCCGTAGGTTTTCAAAGCCGCAACGTAATACGCAATGCGGGACAGAATGAATGGAATAAACAGACCGGCATGCCGTCCATCTGGATTCTGGGTATGTTCAAGCCCAGTCCAACGGCCACGGTGGTCATTCCCTATAAAGAAGGCCCCGAATCCTCGATGGGTGCATTGGTCACGGACGACTATTTTGGCAAAGTGGATGCGGACCGCCTGAAGACGGGGGACGGTGTTTTTTATTTCAAGGCGGATGGCCGGAAAAGGAGCAAGATCGGGGTGAACGCTTTCAGGGCGAAACCTCTTTGCGGATCTTTTGATGAGGAAAGGAATATCCTCACCATTGTGGAATACAGCCTGCCGGATACCGCCGGCGATTATGTCAATTCCCTCTGGAAGATCCAGGAGGCTCCCTTTTCAGGGGACGTGGTCAATGCGTACAACGACGGGCCCCTGGAAAACGGTACGCAGATGGGGCCTTTTTATGAAATCGAATCCTCTTCACCCGCCGCAAGTCTCAAACCCGGGGAATCCCTCGAGCACAGTCATCGGACCCTGCATTTCCAGGGCAAAGAAAGCAGCCTGGACGAAATCGCGCGAAAACTGCTCGGTGTCGGCCTGAAGGATATCCGGAATGCCTTTGAATAATATCCTTATTTTTAATTTTTTTAATGCAACATGAAAAACAGACTCACTTTAATCTTTACTATTTGCACCCTCGCCGCCCTGAACGCCCAGACCAAGGCCCAATTGTTTAACCTCAAAAACCTGGACGGCTGGATCGTATACGGTACCGAAAAATGGTATGTGGAAAACCAGGAGCTGATCTGTGAAAGCGGCCCGGACAAAGGGTATGGATACCTGGGCACTGCCGGCACCTATAAAAATTTTGACCTGGAACTCGAATTCAAGCAGGAAGCCAACGGCAATAGCGGGGTTTTCTTCCACTCTTCTTTTGAAGGCACCAAAGTCACAGGCTGGCAGGCCGAAGTAGCCCCCCCAGGCCACAGCACCGGTGGAATCTACGAATCCTATGGACGTGGTTGGCTCATCAAACCCACCAAAGGCAAAGACACCAAATACCTCAAGATGGGGGAATGGAATCATATGCGGATCAGGGTGAAGGATGACCAGGTCACCACCTGGCTCAATGGCCATAAAATGATCCGGCTGAAAGATGATAAAATCGGCAGCCGCAGCGGCCAGATCGCCCTGCAGATCCACGACGGGGGAGGCATCAAGGTCCGCTGGAGAAATCTTTTCGTCAAAACGCTTTGATCTTTACCTCGTTTGCCCGGATGAGTTCCGCTCCCCCAGCCCTCAAGCCTCATTAATGCTCCGTAAATCCTTATTCGCCCTCATTACGGTCCAGTTCCTGACCGCTTTTTTTCATTCCATGAGTTTTCTCGGCAAACCCAGGGCCACTAATGAGACCGAAGAAAAACTGATCGATCTATTTACCAATTACAAGCAGGACCTGGGTGCCGGCTTTTCTCGGAGCACCTTTGATTTGTTCAACGGGCTGAGTACCAGTTTTACCCTGATCTGCCTGCTCGGAGGCTGGATCAATTTATTTTTTCTCCGTAAAAGACTGGATGCCTCGCTCTGGAGGGGCCTCCTGTTCATTGAGATGGTGGTTTTCGGGGCCTTGTTCCTGTTTATGATCCTGTTTACTTTTCTGCCCCCGATCGTTTTGACGGGCCTGATCTTCATTTCGAGTACCATGGCATGGCATTATTCCACAAAAGATACCTTGTCCTGATCAAACCCATTTAATACCCCTTTATAATATGAAACCACTGGCCTTCTATATCTTCCTCCTGCTCTTGCTGCAAGCCTGCAGTTCCTCCAGGCCTTCGGCCAAATCCGTGGTCCGGCCAGCGGAAGAAGATTCCCTCCTGACCGAAGAAATGGAATTCCGCCAGCTGGATACCATGGTGGTCAGCCCGGAAATGGATGAGAACCTGTCGTATTCAGAAGATGAAGAAGAAACCGTTCCTTACCGCAGCAGTCATCCGCGTCGCTGGGATCTTCTCCATATGAGCCTTCAACTAAAGTTTGATTGGGAAAACGAACAGGTTCACGGCAAGGCCAGCCTGAGGCTCAAGCCCCTGTTTTATCCTACGGACAGCCTGGAGCTGGATGCCAAAAGCTTTGATATTCACACGATTTCCGCCGGCGGACAGTCCAAAAACCTGGTATACCGGTATGACGGGGAAATTCTGAAGATCAGCCTCGGTAAAAAATACAGCCGGAAAGATACCCTGGACCTCTTCCTGGAGTACCGGGGAAATCCCAGCCGGAATCAAACCACGGGCAGCGCCGCCATTACCGACGACAACGGTTTATATTTTATTGATCCCCGGGGGACGGACCCCAATCTGCCTACCCAACTCTGGTCTCAGGGCGAAACGGAATACAACAGCCGCTGGTTCCCTACCATCGATAAACCCAACGAACGGTGCACCGGGGAAATCAGTCTGACCGTTCCCGACAGCATGCTGACGCTTTCCAACGGCTTACTTGTAAAAAGCACAAGGAATACCGACCACACCCGCACCGATACCTGGGTCATGGATCAGCCCATAGCCCCTTACCTGTATATGATCGCGGCCGGCCCCTTTGCTAAAGTGACGGAATCCTGGCAAGGCATCCCTGTTGAATATTATGTCGACAAACCTTACGGCGCTTATGCCAAGGAAATATTCAACCATACCCCGGAAATGCTCGAGTTTTTCAGCAAAAAACTGGACCTGAAATATCCCTGGAAAAAATTCAGCCAGGTCGTGGTGCGAAAATATGTGAGCGGGGCCATGGAAAACGTGACTGCGGTGGTCTTCGGGGATTTTATCCAAAAGACCCACCGTGAACTGATTGACGACCCCAATGACAACATCGTGGCCCACGAATTGTTTCACCATTGGTTTGGGGATTATGTCACCTGTGAATCCTGGGCTAACCTGACCCTCAACGAAGGTTTTGCCAATTATGCCGAATACCTCTGGTCAGAACATAAATACGGCAAATACGAGGCCGATCGTCACCGGGAGAATGAACTCATGGGTTATCTGTCCTCGGTGTCCTTTGGACAGGCCCATGATCTGATCGATTATCATTATGCGGATAAGGAAAACATGTTTGACGCCCACAGCTACAACAAAGGAGGACTGGTCCTCCACATGCTCCGGCATTATGTGGGAGAGGAAGCATTCTGGACCACCCTCAATCTTTATCTCCGCCGGCATGCATTTCAATCGGTCGAGGTGCATGACCTGAGACTGGCTTTTGAGGAAACCACCGGGGAGGACCTCAATTGGTTTTTCAACCAGTGGTACCTGAAGCCCGGTCACCCGACCCTGAGCTATACCCATACCTTCGATGCAAGCACCAAAACGGTCCTTCTCCAGGTCAGACAGACCCAGGAAAAGGAATTTCCCGGGGTTTTCCGCCTTCCTTTGGACGCGGATCTCCATTTTGCCAATGGGGAAATCGTACGAAAACGTCTATGGCTCGATCATCGAAACCAGCAGTTTGAACTCGAAGTGGATTCCAAACCCAGCCTGATCGTGCTGGATCCCGACCGGATCCTGCTGACCGAATGGGATGAACCCGAACTTACCGCCAATGAATATAAAATTCAGTGGAAGTCCTGCAATAACCTGCAGCTGAAACTGAACGCCCTGAATGCGCTCACCGAAGAACGGGATTATATCCAAATCTGGAGGGAAGCGATCCAGGAACCCTACTGGTATTTTCGTTTAAGAGCGCTGGATTATCCGCCTTCCCTGAAACCTGAAGATATCAACAAACTCAAATGGATGGCCCTGCGCGATCCGCATTCCCAGGTGCGGGCGGCCGCCATCCGGATACTCGGGGAAGGTACAGGCATCAACTCCCTGGAAGCCACCCTGGATAATATACTGGAAGCCGACAGCGCTTATGTGGTCCTCGGGGAAGCGCTTAAAGCCCTGGCCAGGATAAACCCGGTGAAAGCCGGTCTGGCCGTCAAAAACCTCCAGCAGGAAAAAAATCCTTATATCCAGGAAGCGATTGCAGAAGTCCTCGCCGCTGAAAATAACCCGGCCAGCCTGGATTATTTTGACCAGAAACTTGCGGACGATCCCAGCCTGGCTGCCAACCTCCTGGATAAATACCTGGCCATTTTAAAAGACGTTCCTGCGGAGGTTCAGTTTTCGAAAGCCGGCTTTTTGTTTGAACAATCCATAAATCCAAACCTGGATAAAACAAGCAAGTTTTATTTTGTCCGGGCCTTATTTGAGGTTAAAGAAATGATCCTCACCCGGGCGGTCCACGAAAAAGACCCCGCTGCCCGGGCAGTGCTTGAAAACCGTGTAAAAGAAGTCAAAAGCTGGATCCAGGAAATCAAGGAGAAAGAAACCGATGTTCAATTGAAAAGCATACTTGGCCAGTTTAACTAATAACCGATAACCATATAAGGGTTTCTTTATTTTGGGTTGATCTCCCGATCTTGGCTTGTTCTTACATCCATTTCTCTTGCAGTCCTGGGATATTTTTATATTTTTTCTAGTCACTGGCGCAACGGTCTTGTTCGGGGCCAGTTTTTTCAGGCAAAATACCTCTGTGTCCGCCTATACCAGCGGCGAAAAAAAAATCCCCGCCTGGGTTGCGGGGCTTTCCATTTTCGCAACCTATGTGAGCAGCATCAGTTTTCTCGCCCTGCCTGGCAAGACCTATCAAAGCAACTGGAATGCATTCGTATTCAGCTTGTCCATCCCCCTGGCTGCCTGGATCGCCGTCCGTTTTTTTGTACCCCTCTACCGGAAAGTAGGCAGCGTATCCGCTTATCAATATCTTGAGGGCCGATTTGGTCCCTGGGCAAGGGTTTATGCTGCCGGTTGTTATCTGCTCACCCAATGGATGAGGGCCGGGGCCATTCTTTTGTTGTTGGCCATCCCCCTGCAGACCGCTTTCGGATGGAACCAGGCCTGGATTATTCTCGTCACAGGCCTCGCCGTCACCGGTTATTCCATGATGGGAGGGATCCGCGCCGTGATCTGGACCGATGCCCTGCAAGCTCTCATCCTGATCAGCGGAGCCCTGATCGTGGCCTTCCTGCTGGTATGGAGGATACCCGGAGGTATCTCGGAAGTAGTCCGGATCGGCATCGAGTGGGATAAGTTTGATCCCGGGAGCTTCAGTGCCGGATGGTCGGAATCCACCTTTTGGGTGGTCCTGGTTTATGGGCTTTTTATTAATCTCCAGAATTTCGGCATTGACCAGAACTATATCCAGAGGTATATGGTCACCGGGACGGAAGCGGGAGCCAAGAAATCGACCTGGATGGGCTCTATGTTGTACCTCCCCGTATCCTTCTTGTTTTGTTTTATCGGGACCGCCCTGTTTGCCTATGTGCAGGTCCATCCTGATTTCCTGCCTCCCGGACTCAAGAACCCTGGCGCGGCAGACCAGGTATTTCCCTACTTTATCGTCCATGATCTGCCGGCCGGATTGACCGGTTTGCTGGTGGCGGCCTTGTTTGCAGCCGGCATGAGCACCGTATCGACCAGCATCAACAGTTCTGCGACCATCCTCCTCACAGATTTTTATAAAAAATTCATCCGGGCTGAACCAGGCAATAAAAAAGAAATGCAGGTTTTGTATTTATCCTCCCTGTTGGTTGGCCTGGCCGGGATAAGCATCGCCTTGAGCCTCCAGGGAGTGACCAGCATACTCGATGCCTGGTGGGCCCTGGCATCGGTATTCAGCGGAGGCATGCTGGGATTGTTTCTTCTGGGCTTTATCTCGGAACGGACGCAGTCCCGGCATGCCCTGGCAGGCGTGATTGCCGGAGTTATTTTAATCGGCTGGTTGTCTCTTTCCCCTTTGCTTTTGAAGGGAGGACCCTGGTCTGGGCTCTCCAATCCCTTCCATCCCAATCTGACGGTGGTATTCGGCACTACCATCATTTTTTTGACCGGATTTCTTTTATCTTACCTGGCAGCCAAACTAAGAAAGTGAAATCCGTATTTGTTTTCCTCCTTGTTTTTCTGGTTCCTTTTATTTCCAGTGCCCAGGCCCCGGTTGAGGTCCTGGATTCCGGTTTTGTATATGAGCTGGACGCCGCACCCACTCCGGAATGCCATGCCTCCACGCTGGCTTCCACCCCTCAAGGCCCCGTAATCGCCTGGTTTGGGGGCACCCATGAAAAAAACCGGGATGTGGGAATCTGGTTTTCACGGATGCACAAAGGTCAATGGACCAAACCCAGGGAAGTGGCCAATGGCATGATATCGCCTGCTGAACGCTACCCCTGCTGGAACCCGGTGCTTTACCAGCAAAAGAAGGGCCCTTTGTTTTTATTTTATAAAGTGGGTCCTTCCCCTTCGGAATGGTGGGGCATGCTGATCAAATCAATGGATGGGGGAAAGAACTGGACTAAACCGGAAAGAATCCCCTCTCCCTTTCTTGGGCCTGTAAAAAACAAACCCATTCTCTTCGATTCCGTTTTATTATGCCCCTCCAGTACGGAACACGAAGGCTGGAATATCCATATGGAGACGTTTAACCTGAAAACGGGCTCCTGGAGCAGGTTTCAGGCCATCCACCCCAATTCAGGTTTCGAGGTAATCCAACCTACCCTCCTCATGCACCCCGGCGGACAGCTGCAATTGCTGAACCGCTCAAAACAGGGAATCATCGTTGAAACCTGGTCCGGTGACGGGGGCAGGACCTGGTCCCCCTTTGGCGCGAGTATACTCCCCAACCCTAATTCCGGAATTGACGGCCTCAGTTTGAAGGATAAGATGCATTTATTGGTATATAATCATTCAGGCATTCCCAAAGGAAAATGGGGAGGAAACCGGTATCCCCTCAACCTTGCTGCGTCCAGGGACGGCATCCATTGGAAAACCATCATGATCCTGGAAGACCAGGCCGGGGAATTTTCTTACCCCGCAATCATCCAGTCGGAGGATGGCCTGGTCCACATCGCTTATACTTTTAACCGGAAGACCATTAAGTATTTGAGGGTGAAGGTGGGGGGTGGTTAGTGGGTGGTTTGGAAATAGCTTTGGTTGTTAAAATTTATTATTTTTATTTGGACAAAATCTAAATAGATCTATTTTCGCAGGAAATTTGATCTATGAAGAGGATTTCGCGCTCCCGGCAATTGGCCGTATTATTTTTACTGGCAACCATGCTCCTCTCCTGTAAGAGGGGAGGAGAAACTTTGGCACTGAATGCCGGTGAGGGAAAAAATATCGGAATTGTCCTGGTCAACCACGGGTCTCGGTCGGCCACCTGGAGGGCGGCTTTGCATGACCTGGAAGCAAAAGTGAAAGATTCCCTTTTGCTCGTGCCCGGGGTTTCCGTGGTGAAAACGGCCTTCATGGAATATACCGAACCCTCCCTGGCCACTCAGCTTAAGGCCTGCGATAGCGCGGGCGTCGATGATATCATCGTAGTGCCGGTATTCCTCACGGTGAGTTCTCATTCCTTTGACGACATTCCGACCATCATCGGCCAGAAAGCAGACCCCCAATCCATGGAGACCCTGAAGTTGGAGAAAATAGAACGTTATACCCCCCGGGCGAAGACCCATATCACCCCCCTGCTTGATTTTCCGGGGGTTTTGAAACAAAACACTACAAGAAGGGCGCGGGTCTTGTCGGCCAATCCGGCGGAGGAAGGTTTGGTCTTGATTGGTTATGGCGATGCCCAGTATAATCGCGAATGGTCGGCTCTGTTTGAAGATATTGCCGGATTTGTAAAACAGGAGACCGGGATAGGAGCCTATGCATACGGGTGGTGCGGCCATCTGGTGCATTACAATCCCGACAGCACCTCCGCCGCCATTGAGCGGGTATTGAAGGAAAAATCAAAAGCAGTCGTGATTCCCGTCCTACTTGCGCATGACGAGATGTTCCAGGTCAGGATCATAGGCGACGGCATAACCAAGATCCAAGATCATGAACAACGGATCGCTTACCGGGCCGATGCCATACTTCCCGACCCAAACGTGGAAACCTGGATTAAGAATATAAGCCGTGAATTCGCGGCCAATATCCAACCCGCTACTGCCGAAAGGTGAAATTCAGTAAATTGAACCGGGCCCTTCACCGGGATCTCGGTTATTTCTGCGCCTCCCTGATCCTAGCCTACTGCATTTCAGGTATAGCCCTGAATCATGTAGATGACTGGAATCCCGACTTCATCATCAACCGGGATACGGTTTATTTCGATCAGTCGATGTCCAGGGAAAATATTCAGCGGGATGATATTCTCAAACTGGCAGCTATGGTGGGCATGCCTTCCTTCAAGGTCTATGATTTTCCCACCCCCGACCAATTAAAGATCTATTTTGACAGGGCTACGCTTCACGTTTACTTCCATGAAAAAATGGGATTGTACGAAGGAATCAGCCGCAGGCCGGTATTCTACCAAACGAATGTGCTTCACCGCAACAGCGTACGAAATTGGAAATGGGCCTCGGACGTATTTGCGGCTTTGCTGATCCTCATCAACCTGACCGGCCTCATCATGCTGAAAGGCAAATATGGGATTGGGGGGCGCGGCAAGTGGCTGATTTTATTGGGCTTGATTCCCCCTGCTGTTGCATTAATGATGCAGGTCAGCCAGGCCTGATGGGGTGTTGTGGTAGTAATCCCAAACCCCTCCTTATTTTTACCCCATGCCATTGCGACCCAAATCCGGAAGGCTCGTGTCTGCAGGAGCCTTATTGTTCTTTTTATTCATCCACTCCTGCGGCCTGAAACCTCCTACAGAAAAGGGAGCGTTTAAGGCGACCGACCTGGTAGAACTCATCCGGATCGATTCAACTTTCAAGCTCGACATCCGGTATGCCACGCCAAACAACCTGGCCGGGAGACCTGTTTATACCGAAGCCAGGGCCTTCCTCCAGCGGGATGCAGCCCTGGCCTTGTCCAGGGTCAACCAGGCCCTGCGATCCCAAGGCTACGGTTTACTGATATTCGATGGTTACCGTCCCTGGTCGGTGACCAAATTATTCTGGGACATCACGCCAAAGGAGAAAAAAATATTTGTGGCCGATCCCAGGAAGGGATCCAAGCACAATCGCGGTTGTGCCATTGACCTGAGCCTTTTTGATCTGCGCACTGGCCTGGAAATCGAGATGCCCGGAGGGTACGATGAAATGACAGAGAGGTCTTATCCGGATTACCGGGGAGGGACGGAAAGCCAGCGGACCATGCGAGACCTGTTGCGAAGGCATATGGAGGCTGAAGGGTTCACCGTTTACGAATCCGAATGGTGGCATTTTGACTACAAGGACTGGCCTATGTACCGCATCGGGAATATTCCGTTTGAACAAATCCGTTGACCTATGGTCCGAACCATGGATTTTGAAAGAAGTCCGTTTCTGCACCATTAAATGATAAGTGCAGGAAAATTCAGATCCTCATAAGGCTCCCCAAAGAATACCACTCTCCTGAAAAGATCGTCTTCCGATAGCAGTGAAATTTCAATAACCGGCGTAACCATTTAAAAAGCTGTTGATAAGTGGTACGGACCCGATTCTATCGCAATCGATTGCGGAATGTTAAAAAAATGCTAAGGGCTTTGTTTTGTTAATAATCTGTTTATCAATTATATACAATTATATATAAATAAATATGTAATATAAAAGTGTTAATTTTTCCGGGAAATGAAAGTATCTTTTTAGTATTAGGTGCTCAAAAGACTCCAAACTATTCTTTTCTTTTTTTAATTCTCAACCCCAAATAATTATGGCTGAAATGTTCAAAGAGATCACCCCCCTCACCCAGTATGATTGTTTCCTGGTCTTCGAACGTCATAAAAAGGATTTTGATTTTCCGATCCATACCCATGATGAAATCGAACTGAATTTTATTCACAATGGGGCCGGTGTACTCCGTGTGGTGGGGGATCATTCCGAAGAGATCGGGGATCTTGAACTCGTTCTGGTGGGTAGCCGTTTGCCCCATTGCTGGATGACCCATAATTATAAGTACAATAAGGAAAAAGGGGAAATGTTTGAGATCACCATCCAGTTTCATAAAGACCTCCTGGACGAAAAATTCCTCCGGCGCAACCAGCTTATCTTTATCAAAAGCCTTTTGGAAAAAGCCGGCCGCGGCATCAGCTTCCCCCGGGAAACCATCGCGCAGCTGGAACCGCGCATCCGCAAATTGTCCAAACTCAGCGGTTTTGATTCGGTCCTCGAATTGTTTTCCATCCTGCACGACCTTTCACTGACCCGGGGCATCCAGTTGCTTTCCAATGAATCCTTTGCGGATGAAAAACCCACCTTTATCAACCGCCGGGTGGAACTGGTTTACGATTATATACGCAGCAATTACCACAAATCCATCACCCTGGGCGAAATATCCAAAATGGTCGGCATGACCGAAGTTTCTTTCAGCCGTTTTTTCAAAAAAACGACCTGTAAAACCTTTGTCGACAGCATCAACGATATCCGCCTCGGCAATGCCTCCCGCATGCTGATGGACTCGAGTTATTCCATTTCAGAGATCGCCTTCAAATGCGGATTCAAAAACCAATCTTATTTCAACCGTTTGTTCAAGGAAAAGAAAGGGGAAACTCCCAAGGAGTTCAGAGAGAGGTATGCCGGGACGAGGATGTTTGTTTGAGGTCAGAGGTTAGAGATGAGTAATACTTCATACCTCTTACCTCTCGCCTCTTACCTCTCGCCTCTACCCTATCTCCCGCAATGCACCAATAAAATGCTGATATCGCTGGGGGTGATCCCGCTGATCCGGCTGGCTTGGCCGATGGTGCGGGGTTTATGACGGCTCAGTTTTTCCCGGGCTTCGGCGGAGAGGCTGGTAATCGCCTTGTAATTAAAATTATCCAGCAGTTTCATTTCTTCCAGCCGGTTCATCTTATCCACCAGGTCCCGTTCACGCTGGAGATAACCCTCGTATTTAATATCGATTTCTGCCAGTTCAACGGAGTCTTCAGGGAATGCCGAAAGGAAATCACCGATGACGGGGATTTTTTCCCCGAGAGCCGGTAAGGAAATTTCAGGTCTCAGGAGAATGGTCAGCAATTTGACTTTCTGGGATAAGGTTGCGCTGCCAATGGATTCCAAATAACCATTCATCTGGTCCGGACTGACCGAAGCGGATTTGACGAAGGCTTCGATCTGAGCGGCCCCGCCTTGTTTTGTTTTGACTGCGTCCATCCTTGCCTCAAGGCCTCCGACACCCAGTTTGAATGCCAGGGGCGTAAGGCGGAGGTCCGCATTGTCTTGCCGGAGCAGCATCCGGTATTCTGCCCGGGAGGTGAACATGCGGTAGGGTTCGTTTGTCCCCTTGTTGACCAGGTCGTCAACCAAAACCCCGATATAGGCCTCGGAACGCCGGAGGACAAAAGGCTCCTCTTCGTGAATGGCCAGGTGGGCGTTGATCCCGGCCATCAGGCCCTGGCAGGCGGCTTCTTCATAACCCGTGGTTCCATTGATCTGTCCGGCAAAAAACAGGTTTTTGATCAGGTGGGTCTCCAGGCTCGTGGATAGCTGGGTCGGGGGAAAATAATCATATTCGATCGCATAACCCGGCCTGAACATTTTGACCTCTTCAAATCCCTCGATCTTTTTCAGGGCTTTATACTGGATGTCTTCGGGCAGGGAAGAGGAGAACCCGTTGATATATACTTCACAGGTGTCCCATCCTTCCGGCTCAACAAAGAGCTGATGCCTTTCCTTATCGGCAAAGCGGTTGATCTTGTCTTCGATGGAAGGACAATACCGTGGCCCCAGTCCCTGAATCCGGCCGGCAAACATGGGGCTTTTGTCAAATCCGGTCTTCAGGATTTCATGCACTTCCCCGTTGGTGTAAGTGATATGGCAGGGTAATTGTTTTTCCAGCCTGGGGGTGTCCGTAAATGAAAACTTACCGGCCGGTTCGTCCCCGGCTTGCAACTCCATCCGCTCATAATGCAGGCTTCGCCCGTCGATCCGGGGGGGAGTGCCGGTCTTCATGCGCCCGCTTTCAAAACCCAGGGAAACCAATTGTTCGGTGATCCCTTGTGCCGCTTTTTCCCCGGCGCGGCCGCCCCCATATTGTTTTTCCCCGATATGGATGATGCCGTTGAGGAAGGTGCCGTTGGTAAGGACTACTGCTTTGGATTCGATTTCCAGGCCCATGGCCGTCCGCACACCGGTCACCCGGCCCTCTTTCACAAGGATCCCGCTGCCCATGTCTTGCCAGAAATCTATATTGGGATGGGCTTCCAGCAGGGTCCTCCATTTCCGGGCAAAAAGGTTGCGGTCGCTTTGCGCCCTCGGGCTCCACATCGCCGGACCCTTGGAACGGTTGAGCATCCGGAACTGGACCATGGTATGATCGGTCACGATGCCGCTGTATCCGCCCAGGGCGTCGATTTCCCTTACGATCTGGCCTTTGGCAACCCCTCCCATCGCCGGATTGCAACTCATCTGGGCGATGGTCTGCATATTCATGGTCAGGAGCAGTACCCGGGAGCCCATATTGGCCGCGGCCACCGCGGCTTCGCACCCGGCATGGCCGGCTCCGACCACGATCACATCGTAAGGAGGAAACATAAGGTTTAAAAAGGTGCAAAGATAAGGGGAAAATGACTGGCCCTCCGGAGGCTTACAATGGAATGGGGGGCAGGACTGTTTTTTCCCAGCGATTCATTTTGTTTTTCATCCGCTCGAACCTCTCCGGGTGTTCTTTCCTGAGGTCCTGTTTTTCTTCCTGGTCGGCGGTAAGATCAAAAAGATATTCTCCTTCTTCATCCTGCAGGTATTTCCAGTGTCCGTCACGAACCGCTTTGTGTTTGCTGCGTTGAAAAGTTCGCCAAAACAGGGTACGGTGCATCTCCTTTTTCTTGCCGGTTAAAACGGGCATGAGGTCTATTCCGTCCAAAGGGAAATTTTTATCGGCCTTGGCGCCGGCCGCTTTCAGCAGGGTCGCTGTCCAATCCATGGTAATGGCGACCTGGGGGGTACTCATTCCCGCCTCGATTTTACCGGGCCAACGAACGAAGGCAGGAACCCTGATGCCGCCTTCCCACAAGGTAAATTTCCTATTCGATAAGCCGCCCTGGTCGGAATATTTTTCCCCGCCGTTGTCATTGGTAAAAATGACCAGGGTTTGCCGGCTTAACTGTTCCTCGTCCAGGGCCTGCATGATTTTACCAATGCCTTCATCCAGGCTTTTCATCATCGCGGCATAGATGGATGGAGAGCCGCCGGCCGTAAAGGCCATGGAATCCGGATAGGCCGGATCCGCCGGGCCCTGCCAGGGCCAATGGGGGGCATTGAAGGTAATGGTTAAGAAAAAAGGCTTTAAATGTTTTTGTTTTATAAAAGCAACGGACTTTTGAGTAATTAAATCCGTCAGGTAGCCCTGGGTGTAAACTAAAGAATCATTTTCATAGAGGTCATGGGCCTTGGTGCCGTTGGTCCCTTTGTGTGAAACATAATCGGCCCCGCCACTCAGGATGCCAAAAAAATAATCGAATCCATTTTTCCCCGGTCGCTGATCCGGCATGAAACCCAAATGCCACTTTCCGATCAATGCCGTTTCATAGCCTCTGGCCTTGATCAAGCGTCCCAGCGTAGGAATATCCCCAGTCAATCCATAGGCGCTGTCCAGGGTCGGACTGCGGAGTGGCTCCATCAATCCCACCGGCGTTTTGGCGGGATACCGGCCCGTCATCAAAGCGGTACGCGTGGGGGTGCAAACCGGGGCCGCGGCATAAGCATTTAAAAATTTCACTCCTTGCAAGGCCAGTTTGTCCAGGTTGGGCGTGGCAAACTTTTTATTCCCATAACCACTCAAATCCCCATAGCCCATGTCGTCGGTCATGATGTAAACAAGGTTCGGGGTCTGGGCCAGCACCGGCTCAATTTTTAGAAGAAAGGTTAAATAGACAATAAACCTGGCCCATCCAGGCCCGGCAGGCAAGGCTGGGCGAGGTCCTTTTAATTTTTTCATTTTTACCATGTTCTTAAAAAATCTATATGGCATTGTCCATAAAGTTAAGTCAAGAGCTTCATTTTTAGATGAAATCGGCGGACTGATCGGCTTTTTGGTTTGATGGGTATTTGGCCTGCTGTTCCCATTTTCAAGTCTCCGAATTTAATGTGAGAAAGACCGGCAACGAGCCCATTTCTTCAAAGCCACATGGATGATAAAATGCCAGGTAAACTCGAGGTTTGCGGAAGAATACTGGTTCTGGGCTTACCCGGAACTATGTATGGCGAAATGAAAACCCCGGCATAAGGGTATCTTTATTTACCGGGCTTTAATAAAAGGGAATGGACATTCTCAAAGGGCAGAATCTCCAGGAAAATGGTCGATTCTTAGCGCTGGAGATTATCCTTTCCCGAACCGGGCTTGCAGAAAATGGATGGTTTCCTTCATCAGATTTTTCAAAACCCCCGGATGGATATCGGACAGTTTTTTAATATAAATGCAGGCTTTACCCATTTTGAATTTTCCCAATCCTTCGAGCAAATGCGCCTGTTCGGGGCTCCCGGTGTAGACATAAAGTGAAATGGCGGCTTTTCTCGGGGAAAAGCCGACCAGGGGCCAATCCCCTTCCTGCCGGCTCCGTTCCGATTTGTAATGGTATTTGCCAAATCCTATTATGGACGGGCCCCACATTTTGGGTTCGTATCCGGTGACCTCCCGCATCATCTGGATCAGTGCGAGGCTATCCTGCCGTTTTTGTTCCGTATCGGCAAAAGTCCGGATGAATTCGTAAACATCCGCCCCGGTTTGTTTTGTTTTTATCTCGGACATATATATTGGAGTATTCAGTATACAGTATTCAGATTTCGTTTGTTAGCATCAAACTTATACTCAACCTCAACCTTAACCTTAACCTTAACCTTAACCTCAACCTCAACCTTATCCTATCTCTTTGCCTCAAACGAATACCTTCCCGAACCCACTGTAAAAACGGCATGACCCCCATCCATCCTTTCAAAACGGAGTGTTTTGTTGTTTTTTATTTTTTTACCACCTTCCGTGACAGCTTCAGGTCCGGATGCGGGCACATATATCGTAGCTGTACTGCCTACCGGAACGTCAACATTCAGGAGGAATGAGCCTTCATGTTTTTTCCAGTTTACCCCAGCCAGGCCATAAGGAGTCTGGTTCGAATAGGAAACAAAACTGAGATCCCCTGCGGGCTGTGGTTTGAAAACAAGGTGGCGGTAACCAGGTTTTGAGGCATCCGCATTCATACCTGCCAGCACCCGGTAAAACCAGACCAACCCTCCGCCAAACATAGGATGATTACGCGAACCCCTTCCATTCCAATGTTCCCAGGAAGTGGTTGCGCCCTGGCTAAGCCACCAGCCATAACTGGGCTGGGTGGTCTTGTTCATAGCTTCATAAGCCAGGTCATGGAGGCCGTTTTCAGACAGGACTTCAAAAAAGAACTGGGTCCCGAAAATCCCGGTATCCAGGTGACCTCCCCTGGCCAGGATATCCGCCTTCAGGGCGGCCAGGACCCGGTGATATTGATCCGGGGGCAGACCCATTTTTAAGGCAAAAATATTCCCGCCATATGGGCCATAAGTCCCCTTTACCTTATCGTAATATTTATTCCGGAAGGCGGCCCGGGTTTTGTCTGCCAGGGACTGATAATGCAGGAATTCGCTTTGATCACCCAATACTTTAGCGGTCCGGGCCGTAAAATCGGCACATCGCCAGAGATAGAAGGTGTGAACCAGGTCGCTGGGAGGCAGTTCGAACGGCTGGGCCCAGTCCCCCAGATTCAGCCATTGATTGGGTTTGGCCGGATCCGGAGCCTGGGAGTGCATGATGCCTTCCGGATTCGTCCAGGTGAGCATGTATTTGATGTATCCTTTCATGCCTTCGTAGTTGTTCTTCAGCATATCGAGGTCGCCATAATGCAAGTAAAATTCCCAGGGCATGATGTTGATGGCCGCGCCCCAGGCCACCCCGCCTCCGCATCCGGGTTGCCAGGGGCCGCAATTGGGGACGTAACCTGTCTGCCGGTTCTGGGCCCCCAGGATGTCCTGGATCCATTTGGTATAAAAAGCGCCGGCGTCAAAATGATGCATGACCGTCACACAGGCCACCTGGCCATCGCCGGTATAGGGCGACCGTTCCCGGTGCGGGCAATCGCTGGCAATGCCCCCGTGCATATTGTCGGTCTGGCTCCGCCACCAGATTTTATGGATGTCGTTGAACAAGTTACTGGAGGTCTCGAATTTCCCGGTGGTTTTTACATCGGAGTAAACGGCTTCGGCCACCAGGTTTTCGGGTCTTAAGAGTCCCGGCCAGTTGGAAATCACCACCTCCCTGAATACAAACCAGGTAAACCGCGCCGCATAGGACTCCGGCCCTCCTCCTTTCAAGGTATAAGAATTGGTGCCCATATAGGATTCGGAGAGGTACTTGATATCGATTTTGCGTCCAGGCTCCCCCTCCACATCGATGAGGCGCAGCCAGCCGGAGATCTCCTGTCCAAAGTCAACCCGGTACTTGCCGGACTCGAGGGCTTCAATTTTTACCGGTTTGAGGCGTTCCATGACCCGGTCCGTGGGAGACATATGGGCTTTCATATAACCTTCGGGCTTTTTACGGAGGGCTGCCGGTTCCCAATGCCCATCCTCAAAACCCGGACTGCTCCAGCCTGCCTGATCCAGCCGGGCGTCGTAGTGCTCGCCGTCGTAAACAAGATCCATCACGATGGGGCTTTTGGAGGCCTTCCAGCTTTGATCGCTTACGATCAACTCTTCGGTGCCGTCCTGATAGGTAATATGAACCTGGCCTAAAAAGCGAGGAGATCCGTAAGAGTGGGTCCAGTGCATGGGCGCGTCATAAAAACCATTGCCCAGGATGGCCCCCAGGACATTGTCTCCGGTCTGCAACAGGTCCTTAATATCGTAGGACAAATACATCACCCGGTAATCAAAAGTATCCGGTATGGAAATATAGTTTTTTTCCAGGCCGGGGCGTTTGCCATAGGCGGTTACGTTGGGGACCAGGACGTCCTCGCTCACTTTTTTACCGTTGACATAGAATTCGAAAAAACCCAGCCCGGTGACATAGGCGCGCGCGGAAACTACTTCCTTGCCGGAGAGTTTAAATGATTTGCGCAAATAAGGTGCAGGGGGCGGGGAATAGGGCAGCGCCGAGGTATCCCCGGCAGCCCGGAAGCGCGGTTTGGGCATGGCCTCCTCGCCCTGCCAGGGGGCTCCTATCCACAGGGCCTTCCATTCATGGGGCTCGAGCAATCCCATGCTCCAGAATGCCGTTTCGCTCCAGGCGGAAACCTTTCCGTTTTTGTCCCAGGTCCTCACCTGCCACCAGCAATCCTGCCGGGAAGTCAGCGGCCTGCCCTGATAGGGAACGAGGGTGGATTGGCCTGATTTTCGCTTTCCACTGGACCACAGGTCGGCCTGGTTCACTAGCAATTTCTCTTTTGAACTGGCCACCCGGATCTCCCAGGCTGTTTGGAACTGTCCGCGTTCACCCGGTCCGGCGGTATTGATCCAGGAGAGGCGTGGCTTGGGGACGTCGATCGTTTGGGGATTTTCCAGGTATTCGCACCGGAGATGAGTGGGTGTGATTTTAGCCTGGGTCAGGGAGGCGGTTAAGAGAAGGAGGTTTAGGACAAAGAATTTTTTCATGATTGGTTAATATGGAACGGCTTTGGAAAAAAGCAATTAAATGTACAAATGTTTCCAGGGTCGCCCCGATTCGACCGAATGCTTTGTCCTACCATTCAGAGGATATTTGCCGGGAGCCCTCCAAGAAACCCGACATTAATATCCTGACGCCGGTACGTTGTTATCCACCTATTCAAACTTTATTGAAATCCAGTGCGGAGCTGAAAGCCTGAGCCTTCTTCTGTCGCCCCGCCTTAAGGCCAGCGCCTCCCCCGAATATTCCAAAAGGTCAAGATCATGGGCGGAGAAGCGGTGTTCGTCCTGTTTATTGTACATGACGATTTCATCCGCATCCAGTTCGTCAGATAAGGGTTTGAAATAAAGATTGTAAGCCTGGCCATTGGGTTCGTAAAAATACCCGGGGATGCCGACCACGCCGGGCACGATATCGCTGTGCAGGGCCTGAAGCGAAACCGGGTATTGCCCATGACTCTTGAAATAATCCTCAATTTTCTGGATGAGCCCGGCGCTGTTCCTGATGGCCAGATCACGGGAAAATTGTACGGCCCTTTCCATAAACAAGAATCTGGACGTAAAAACCAATAAAGGGATCAGGATCAAGTATATCAGTATCGCCCGATGGAAACTCCTGTCTAAAGGTGCCGAATTTTTGATTTTGCCATAGGCCATCCCCAGGACCAGGGAAACGAAGGCCAGAAATAAGACTGCAAAGGAAGTATTGTTTTGAGAAAACGGGGCGACCGAAACCAGTAAGGCAAGGAGGCCTGAAAGGATCAAAGCGTAAATCAAGAATCGGTTGCCCCATTTCCGGAAACCGGATTCGTCACGTACTGAAATCAACCAAAGGGCACCCAGGGGCACCCACGACAAGCCTGTTATGCTGAAAATCTGGACCATAAAAGAAATGGGCACGGCCAATTGGTCATACCGGCCAGGCATAAACGGCCTAAACATGCAGAAAATGAGGAATGCGCTGATCAGAATGATGAATGAAAACTGCTTCGACATGGCTTTAAGCTTGGTTTAGAAAATGGCTGCCAGGAAGACCGCTAACCAATACAAATATATCCATGGGATAAATACCTTACAGTACGTGGAAGGGTTTCGCTTTCTTTCATGACGGATTACCGACCGGTATCTGTCTATTCTTTTACCTTTAAGATTAATACCTGATCGCCATGCCTCTGTTCCATCTTTTCCCTTATAGGATTACCGATACCCCTCCAAACCGATTTTCCAAAGGAAGGCAGTCCTCCCCAAAACCGCTGCTGTTCCATTCAATTTTCAGGTGGAGCCCCCCCACCCTGGTTTGCGCCGGTTTTGAATGGTCCATCGCAGGGGATAAAAACCGGAATGCCTCCGTGGAACTCAGTTACTGGAAGAAGGGTGGCCGGTGACTGGAAAAAAGCAATTTCACTGCTCCGGATCGGGGGGATCTTTGGGCATGAACATCGCTGGGAATATCCCGTACCGGGTAACTTCGTAGGCAGCATTTTTAACTTGGAACCTGCCAGCTGCTTTAAGATTCCAGGATCTTCCCTTATTGTTTAGGACTCGCAATTTTTTTCTCAATATGACTGATGAGTCCTTTCATCTCTTTTTCGGGACTGAAGTCTAATAATTTCAGATCCTCCACCACGGAACCGGTATGCCCGGGCGGCATATAAAATACATCCCCGGCTTTTAATACCACTTCTTTGCCATCATCGTATTTAAGGCGCAAAGAACCTTTTATAATATATCCCCAATGCGGAACCTGGCAGCTGTTATTTTTCAGACCCTCAAGCAAAGGCGAAAGATCGGTGCCGGCAGGCATTTCATTGATGGCAACCGTCATACCCCCCCATCCGTTAAGATGGTTGATCGCCATATTTTTGGGAAAATCCTCGATAGCGATGTGTTGTTCGCGATGAGGTTCCGGCTTACCGGCTTTTTCCCTGGACGCAGCGCTTTGCGCCGGACTTTTTCCCGAAACAACTAGAAATAGGAAAACGACAAAAGCATTCATGATTTTTTTCATAACTAAATGGGTTTAGAGGATTAATAAACGCCATCAAGTTATAGGGCATTGAATGACAATGAGTTACCTATTGTTGCCTTTCGTAGTACTCCTGTTGCATTTGTTGTCTTATTGTGGAATCGGCCCGTCAACAGGGCGGACCATTTCCCGGAATGGCGCATAATCCAACAAGGATTGTAAAAATACATCCCTGTCAAAATCCCAGTTATGGCAGAGTTGCCCCTGGTAAAGGGCATTCTGTAAAAGGGTAAACGCCTGCTCCCGGTACCCAAGCAAAGCATAAATTCTTGCCTTGAGATAGTCCTTATGATACGGAAACTCATGCCTGCGCCAATACATCCGGGGCAGGGAATCGTATTTTGCAAACAGGTTCAAAGCATCGCCTTCCTTTCCCATAGCGGCCTCCACCTGCGCCAGGTAAATAAGCAGTTCGTCATTGGCCGGATCTTTTTTTAATTCTTTTTCAAGACGTAATTTCGTTTTTTGATAATCGCCCGAGAGGTAGAGCGCGTCCAGCATATCATATTTATACGCTTTCTGTCCGGGTATGAGGGCGTAATGGGAAACCGCTTTATCTGCAAAATACCGGGCTTCCGTACTGTGGTTGGCCAGCTGATATTCATAAGCCGCTGCGGTATAATACTCCGCTAAAACTTTTTGTTCGTCGACGTCAAATCTGCCCGCAAGGTATTTCATTTTCTCCCCGGCAATATCCTCAATCAAGGCTTCAAGTTCCCGGCTTGTTTTACCCAGCCTGACCTGTACCTGAATGAAGAGTTGAGGGATGGCCAGGCTGTAATTTTTCAAAGGAATGGATTGCAGGTAGTCCAGGGCTTCCTGGTACTGACCAAGCATAGCCAGGGATTCGGTGTAATTCCATACTTTATAATAGTGCCACATACCCCATTCATTATTGGGAAAGGGGTCCTTTATCTGGTCAAGCACTTTAAGGGTTAAACGCGGCATAAATTGTGATTTGGCATTGTGGCCGGCAAACAAGTTGAAAAAGTAATCCCCGGGGTATTTATCCAGATTTTGAAGAGCTATTCGCAGCGATTCTTTGTACTGATGATTCAGCAGATGGTACAACATTTCATACACATCCCGCTCATAGGTGGTAATGTTTGGTATCGAAGCAATTTCCTGCAGCAAGGTGTCCAATTTTTTTCCCTGGTAAAACCACACCAAAAAGATCCGCGGCATCACAAAATCCGGTTCCAGCGCGGCGGCTTTTTCCAGGTACAATCGCGATTCCGGGGTAGCCAGTCCAACGGTCATTTGATGCAAGCCGGTAAGAAAGGCATGGTACGCCTCATAGTTGGGCGGTTTGCGCTTGCCCAGTTTCACCTCGTCGAGGTTGGTGATGAGCCCTGCAAAGGTTAAGCGGAGGTCTTCAATCGTATTCATCACACTGTCCACTGCACCGTGCAGGGTAGGCAAATGATAAATGGTTTGAAGGGAGACGGCATCAACAAAACTGGCGTCAAAATAGACCCGGTCATCCTTTAAATAATAATTTCCATTCACAAAATAACGGGCGGCAACCAGATCGCGGAATGTAGGCCTTCCCAGTGGATCTCCCGGTAAAATCCCGATATAGGATTGGTATTGCTTTACCGTAAAGTACGGAACGGTTTGTATCATTTTTAATTCGGCGAGCTGTCCGGAAATCCAGCTGCTGGCCATATCGCCTACTCCTTCTAACGAGGAATCGCCGGTATGGTTAATAAATGGCAAAACCGCGATCCGATTGTTCTCTCCGGGGTCAATTTTAATTGTACTGCGCTTTTTTCCAAACATAAAAAAAAGTGCAAGCAGCAAAAAGATAGAAATCGGGACGACGGAAAGCCAAATTCCGGGCCGGCCGCGGTTTATACTTTCCTGTTGGGGAAATTCAAATACCATTCCATGGTTCCGTAACTGCTCTTTTATTTCAGGCACCTGGTAAAAAGAAAGCAGCGGTGTTTTAGCCAAAGGATTCAAATCGCCGCTCTTTTTTATTTCACCGGGGGATATGCCGGTCTCTTCCCTGAAACATTTATTAAAGTAGGAGGGGTCCCCGAAGCCGACCTTATAACCGATCTCCGAAACCGAAAGATTGCCTTCAAGGAGATAACAACAGGCTTTCAATATCCGGATAGATCGAATAAATTTGCCCGTAGAAAGATCAGTAAACTGTTTAATCTTTCTATGTGTTTGTTCACGGCTCAGGTTGAGTTTTTCAGCCAGCTCGTTTCCGGAAAAAGATTCGTCTTCCAGATGACCTAGTACAATTCCTGTTGCCTTTCTAAGAAAAGCAGAATTCATGGAGAAATCTTTTTGAGGGGAAAAAGGACTGTTCATTCCATACCTGATTCGGGGGCTCAACACAAGTTAATGAGAATAATTCTGCCGCTTTAATTTTGCCCAGGTTATTTAATTCCTTACGGCGGTCCGGTAAGATTTAATTGCTTTAACTTTAAATACCATTCCATTCCATTTCACCATGTACCTTTTCCTCCACCTCTTGATCTCGACCCTGTTCCGCCTACAGCCCAGTTATCTTTCCCCTCAAACCATCCCCTCCCAAAACCGCTGCCGTTCCATTCAATTTGAGGTGGAGCCCCCCACCCTGGTTTGCGCCGGTTTTGAATGGTCCATCGCAGGGGATAAAAACCGGAATGCCTCCGTGGAAGTCAGTTACCGGAAAAAAGGGGACCAGGACTGGAAGCCGGCCTTACCCTTGCTCCGGATAGGTGGGGAGAGGATCTATGGACATGAACAACGCTGGGAATATCTCGTACCGGATAAATTTGCAGGCAGCATTTTTAACCTTCAACCGGCCACCTGGTATGAATGCCGTTTCAGGCTTTCGGATCCGGACGGAATCGAGGGTGAGACGGAGCACCTGGTCAATATACAGACCCGGGCTGAACCCCAGCCCTTTCCGCAGGGACAAGTCTACCATGTCTATCCCCCCGGACATACCGGACCCAAAGAACAGCCCGCCTTCACCGGACTGAATGAGGCTTATTATGGCATAGGCAATACCGGCGACTGGTGGAACGTGCCCGAAGCCAGGGTTCGCCCGGGTGATATCATCCTGGTCCATGCGGGACTTTATAAGGGCAATCGGCTGCGTTATGCCGATGCCCTGGCCCTGGATTTCCACGGGGCATATGTTTTTACCCAAAAAGGCACAGCGGATAGACCGATCACGATCAAAGCCGCAGGAGACGGGGAGGTCATTTTTGACGGGGACGGAGCATACCACCTGTTTGATGTGATGGCTGCCGATTATCATTATTTTGAAGGCCTTACCATCCGGAACACAGACATTGCCTTTTACGCCGGGCTCAAAAAGGTGATGGGCTGCAGCGGCCTGACGGTAAAAAACTGCAGGATCCATGACGTGGGCATCGGGGTGGTCACTTACAGCGCGGATTCCAGGGATTTTTACATTGCCGACAATATCCTGACCGGACGGCACGATCCGGATACCCTGGTGGGTTGGTACGGACTGGAAAACCCAGCCCCCCTCACCTCCTATTATGCCATCAAAGTCTATGGGCAGGGTCATGTGGTCTGTCACAATACGATCTCCTTCTTTCATGACGGGGTCTGCATCGATACCCATGGCCTGCCCGAGGACGGCAAAGCCTGCGTATCGATCGATATTTACCGCAACGACATCTTCAACATGTCGGATGATTTTATAGAAGCCGACGGCGGGGTGCATAATATCCGGGTATTCGAGAACCGGGGCTTCAATTCCTATCACTCGGCCCTGAGCGCCCAGCCTGTATTCGGAGGGCCGGTATATTTTATACGGAACATCTGTTATCACATTCCCGGCACCGCCCTGAAATACACGGTCCGTCCATCCGGGATCTATACCCTGCACAATACCTTTATCGCGGAGGCGGCCATCACCAATTTTTCAAACGGCCATTTTAGGAACAATCTTTTTATCGGTCCCGACGACACCAGGCCTTCCCTGCAGGCCACCAATTACACCACCTATTCCAGCCTGGACTATAATTTTTACCGCGAAAAACCTGCCGGGCCGGGTCGCTACCGCTGGCGCTCTCCCCTGCACGATTCCCTCAACCAGGCTGATGATAAGGAACTCGGCATGCGGGTTTTCAATACCCTGGAGGAATTCAGACAACATACCGGAATGGAAAAGCATGGTATGGAGACCAGCCCGGATATCTTCATGCAGGTCCCCTTGCCCGATCCAAAACAAAGGGGCAGGATCTATCCCAAGGACGGTTATGATTTCCAGCTCAAAGCCGAAGCGGAGGTGATCGACAAAGGGGTGGTCTTGCCTAATATCAATGATGGGTATTCCGGAAAGGGGCCGGATCCGGGGGCCCTAGAGTACGGGCAAGCGGGACCTGGGTATGGACCGAGGAGCAGGGAGTAAAGGTGAAGGGTGAACGGCGAAGGGTGAAGGCAGCGAAAAAGAATAAGGTGAAGGGTGAACGGCGAAGGGTGAAGGCAGCGAAAGAGAATAAGGTGAAGGGCGAAAGCAGCGTAAGGGAAAAGGCGACAGGGAATCCCCAAAGAATCAATGCTCATAACCCGGAACGCAGCCCAGGGCCTGGGAACAAGTATTATATGAGATGGTCAGAATTTGATGAATCAGTCACTTTGGAAAATATTTAAAAAAATCTTACACTCTGCTTTGTGAATATTCCATTCCCAATCCCCTCATACGCAACAAGTGGAGGGGTTGGGAATGGAATATCCGACTGTATGGGTCAACTTAACTTAATCCAATCGGATTGAAAGATCAAATAGTGGCTATTCTATATTATGGAAACAATGATGAGGGTCTCGATCCCGAAGGGATTCAACACTCATAACCCGGGGCATTGCCCCGGGACCATAGCCTCATCCTCTACGACCCTGAAGGGGTCGAACTTTATAAATACGCAGTAACAGGCTGTATGCTCCCGTCCGCATTATAGTGCAGTTCCGTCACCTTGATGCAACGCAGATGGGTCTGTCCCCCGGACAGGCTGCTGTCATGATAAAACAGATACCATTTGCCTCCGATCTCGATGATCGAATGATGATTGGTCCAGCCGATCACGGGATGAAGCACGATGCCGCGATAGGTAAACGGGCCGTAAGGGTTGTCCCCGGTCGCGTAACAGATAAAATGGGTATCCCCGGTGGAATAAGTCAGGTAATACTTTCCTTGGTATTTGTGCATCCAGGCCGCTTCGAAAAAGCGGCGGTCATGGTCCTTGCCCTGGATGGCATTGCCCGCGGAATCCACAATTTGGACCTCCTTCACCGGTTCTGCAAACTGCAGCATATTATTCTGGAGGCGGGCTACCCTGGGCCCCATGGCGGGGCGTTCGTCATTGGGTTCAACCCCTGTGGTATCGTACTTGCCGGTCTGCCAGCGCTGCAGTTGGCCTCCCCAGATTCCGCCGAAATACATGTAAAATTTGCCGTCCTCATCTTTGAACACGGCCGGGTCAATGCTATAACTGCCTTTGATCGGGGAAGCTTCGGCCTTGAAGGGCCCCGAAGGGGATGTCGAAGTCGCCACACCAATCCTGAAAATATCCTGTTTGTCTTTGG
Source organism: Bacteroidota bacterium (assembly GCA_029557915.1). GTDB lineage: Bacteria > Bacteroidota > Bacteroidia > Chitinophagales > Saprospiraceae > JADJLQ01. Next base: position 109,638 of record JAKQHS010000109.1, read on the forward strand.
CCGGGAAATAGAGATAATATTTACCATTGGTGAAAGCCGCGTCAGGGGCCCAGAGTTGCCTGCCCGCCCAGGGAATGTCCCCGAGAGCCAGCGCCACTCCGTGGTCGGTCACGGCGCCCCCGATGCTGTCCATCGACAGGATATGGTAGTCCTTCATGGCAAAATGGCTGCCCAGGTCGTCCTGGGGCACCCCGGCTTCGTAATCGTGGGAGGGATAGATATAAATCTTCCCATCAAAAAGATGGGCAGAGGGATCCGCGGTGTAAATAGCGGTGATGAGAGGGTCCGAAATGGCTTTGGGCTCTGCTTTTACAGAGGTGGTATCCGACCCTGTCCCGGATGAGACCGTTTCCGGGGAAGAATTTTTACAGGCTGATAAAAGGCTGAGGAAAAACAAGAGGGAAAGGGGAAATTTCATATCCTAACTGAATTAATTAGGGCCTAAATATAGTGATGTAATCGCTTTCATTTTAGTTCGGAGCTTATCAAATTTTATCCGGTTCATTATTTCAATCGTTTTGTATATTCGAAACTTACTGATACGGGATAGCTGCTGCAGGTTCATTTATTTTATTTAATTGAATTTATATTCGAATGTTATGAAAAAGATAGTTCGTCTTATCCTTGTTGTAGGGGTATTCGTTTTCCTGGTTTCCTGCGAGCGTGAACAAATCGATATCCCGGTTTCTGAACAAGCATTGGCTCAATCCGAACCCGGCCAGTTTGTTCCCAATCAATTGCTCGTAAAATTTAAACCCATCAAAAAATCAGGTGCTAGGAGAACCTCGGAAGCCTTAAAACAAATCGATGGGGAAATCATCGAGCGTATTTCCACTCCGGCCATGAAAACGGCCAATATTAACCCGGCTGATGGAGAAGCCGAGTTGTTCCTGGTAAATTCTCCGCTGGGTACCGGGGAAGCCATCCAACGCCTGCAGCGTTTGCCGGAAATCGAATATGCGGAACCCAACTGGATTTATAATCATTTTGCCTCTTCTAACGACACTTACTATAGCAACGGGTCTCTCTGGGGCATGTATGGAGCGGCTACTTCACCAGCTAATCAATATGGTTCAGCGGCAGCCTCGGCCTGGGCCAATAATCATACCGGTTCATCAACCGTCTACATCGGCATCATTGATGAGGGTTATATGTACACCCACGAAGACCTGGCCGCCAACGCCGGGAAGAATCCGGGGGAAATTGCCGGCAATGGGGTTGACGATGACGGCAATGGATATAAAGATGATGTCTATGGCTGGGACTTTGACGGAAACAACAGTTCTGTTTTCGATGGCACTACCGATGATCACGGTACTCATGTAGCCGGCACGATCGGAGCTGCCGGGGCCAACAATAAAGGAGTGGCCGGGGTATGCTGGAACGTCCGGTTGTTGAGCGCCAAGTTTTTAGGAAGAAGGGGCGGAACCACAGCCAATGCCATAAAAGCGATAGACTATTTCACAGACTTAAAAACGAGGCATGGCCTGAACCTCGTTGCCACCAATAATTCCTGGGGAGGTGGTGGTTTTTCCCAAGGACTTCAGAGTGCCATTGAAAGGGCCAACCAGGCTGGGATTTTATTTGTTGCCGCCGCAGGAAACAGCGGAAGCAATAACGATTCAAGTCCCAGTTACCCCGCCAGTTATCCCAATGCCAACATCATAGCCGTAGCTTCCATTACCAATACGGGTGCCTTGTCCAGCTTTTCACAATACGGTGCCAATTCGGTGGACTTAGGAGCCCCGGGTTCCGGCATCTGGTCCTCCATCCCCAAGAGTTCCAAAGGCGCTGTCATTTCAGGCTATGCAAGTTACAGCGGGACCTCTATGGCTACCCCCCATGTGACGGGAGCGGCTGCGCTCTATGCCGCCTCTAACCCGGGC
>JAKQHS010000115.1 GCA_029557915.1 Bacteroidota bacterium
ATGTCCATCAGCCTGGAGGAATGGCGGTCGGCCTGATACATGGATTCGGAATCAAAGGCTTCGATCGGGATCTCGGCGAGATCGAGACTTTCTACTTCTTCCCCGCTGGTTTCTTTGAGATATTTGGTTACAAAGTCCGTGAGCGGCTTGCTCAGGCTCCCCCGGCGATTGGTCCCATGGACAATCAGAATCATACGAAGCACATAACAATCCCGGGGCCTTAAAAGTTGAAAACCGGCAATGGAATTCCTCAAGGGAAGCCTGTGGTTTAATTCCTCACGCACATACTCCTGCCCGCTTCAAGGACTTCTAATGCCGAGAAGCGAGCAGAACTTGCCAACTTGCTAACTTGCCAACTTGCTAACTAACATTAAATCCTCAGGGGACTATAAGCGGATACCGAAGGAAACGACCAGGCTCCGCCCGTCAGAACTCCAGACTCCCTGCCCCGGATAACCCGCAGGCCTTTTGGTAAAGTATTGCCGGTTGGCCAGGTTGTTTATCCCCAGTTTCAACAGATAGTTTGCATTAAAACGATAAGACATGTTCAGGTCCAGGATCGTATAAGAGGGAACCCTGCCCTTTGCACCGTTTGCGCTGGGCTGGACGGTATTTACGGCGTCGGAAAAGATATCGTCGACATAACTGTGCTGGAAGACCGCGGTGAAGAGTTTGTAGTTAAATTGAATTCCATTGCGGCTGATCCATTCGGGCACCGTTTCAAGACGGTTACCTTCCAGGGATTTGTTTTCATTGCCTTCCCTCAATTTGCCATTGAGATAAATGGCGTCAAAATAAGACGAAGCCGTGAAGACAGACAATCTGTGGGTGGCTTGATCTATCAGGTTCCACTCCGCATAGGCCTCTATCCCATGGGTCCGGCTGTTCCCGATATTGGTTTTGAGGAAATACGTCTCACCGGCACCCTCTGTGAGCACATGGGTACCTATCCGGTTTTTATAATATATCCGGAACAGGCTGAGGTCATATTTCAACTTCGCACTGATTTGACCTTTGATCCCCAATTCCGCATTGTGACCATAAGCATCCTTCAGGTCCGGATCAGACCGGTCGAGGACCGTTGCAGGGATGATATCGGCAAAAATAACGGGCCGGTAGGCCTGGGACCAGCCTCCGTAAACCAGGTGATTCGAGTTCAACCGGTATTGACCGCTGATGCCAACCAGGGGGAACCGGTGATCAATATCCTGTGGCACTTTTTCATCCGGCAAGTAAGAAATGATCCCCCGCATCTTGCTGGTCCCGCTTTCAAGCCTCAATCCCACAGACAAGTCCAATCTCGGCGACAGTTGAAACAAATTCTCAGCAAAGAAAGCCGTATTATCCGTTTTGAAATGGACATCACGCCCAAAGGACGACTCGGTGATCTCCAGGTTGTAATCCGTACCGGTGGTCCCTTTGCCCTGTTGTCTCCGGTGTAAGTCGTTATTGACCAATCTCAGTCCGCCTACCAGGATGCCTCCTACCTTTCCGAGCCGGTAATGTTGTTGCAGGCGCAGTTCACTGGAATAACTGTTGAAATGATCGATATCAACCTGCCTTGGTTTATACTGTCCGGTCAGCGGATCAATTTTATCCTCTGTATCCGCAAGACCGATAAATTGCACACTGTTTCGGGTACCCAGGACAGCCGAATTTACCCAGTTCAACCGGGTGGTCGGGCTGATTTTCCAATCCAGCGAAAGAGAAGGAATATATATATCCGGGCTGAAATAATTTCTTCGGCGGGTGGATTGTCTGGGATTATCCCGAAACATGGCGTCCGACAGGGGGCCGGGGATCTGGTACAGGTATTGGCTTCTGCCCAGTTCAGCTTTGATGTTGAAATCGTGACTGGCGGCATAAGTTAGATTAAAAAACTGGGACTGGGCATCCGAGCGGGAGTCGTCCCGGTATCCCTTTGAATTCCGCCGATGGTAATAGGCATAATACCGGAACCTGCCGCTTTTGCCGCCGATCGACTGATAGGTACTCAGCAAGCCGTAGGAACCGATGGAACTGAGGCTTTCGTAACTGAGGGCTTTGGTGGTATCCCCTTGTTTGGTGACATAATTGATCATGCCCCCGAACTGGGAACCATACTGGAGGCTGGAAGTCCCTGAAATCATCTCAATCCGGGAAATGGATTCCATGGGCGGGCTGTAATGGCTTGCCGGATAACCGTAGATATCCGAATTGGTCATGATATTGTTTTGACGGACATTGTATTCCCAGCTCCGGTGCGGGTCCAGACCCCGGTTGGATACGTTTACCTGGTTCCCGGAACCGTCCATATCGTAAACAAAGATTCCCGGCTTTTTTGCAAAGATCTGCCTTCCGGTTTTTTCCGCCAGATTGGCCGGCAGATCCTGGACCGTAAGCACTTCATTTTTTTTACCGGAAGTGATATACGTTTGGTGGACCGCTTCAAGTTGCCGGACGGCTCCGGCTTCGAAACGGTAGCCCTGGATCTCTATTTTCGAGATCTCCTTCACCATCAGAGTATCTTCATTTTGGGAATAAAGTCCGGTGCATCCGAACCACAATGTCCATACGATGATCTTTTTCATATTTTGATCCTTCGAATCCTGTGCTGAAATCCAACGGAATTATACAATTCCACCCCTCTTTTGGTGCCGGAAATGTTATATACTTCCTGCGCAAGTCTACATAAAAACCAACAGGTATTTTTTAAAGATCTGATAAGAAAACCAGGTGATTCTAAGGACTTTATAAGATATTGGGAATTAAAAAAGGTGTGAGACAACCCCACACCTTTTTTAATGGTTCCGGAACCGTTTCAGTCCGGTAAAATCATTCAGCCCTTTATTTTTTCCAGGGTAATTTCAGTACCCTTCTGGAAATAGCCTGGCCGAGAGCAACGCCTGCCACACAGTCCATCCTGAAATGCACACCCAGGGTCACCCTGGAGAGCGCGTTTTCATAACCGGCGTCTTCAAAGGAATTGAAGGTCCGGGGAATTCCCAGAAATTCCGTGCGGTCTTTATGGCAGAGGTCGGTGAATTCATAATTCTGTCCGAACAGGTCTGCCAACAGAACGCCCGCACCCCCACCGAATGTGGAGTGACCCGATGGATAAGCAGGAAAGGAGGGAGTGATCCCCTGAACCCCGCTCACGGTGTTTACAAGGATCGGTTCCCAGTTTGGATCAATGAGCCTCTTGATATAGGTTTCAGGCCTTTCCACATTGTAGACATATTTGGAGTGCCAGCAGGCCACCCCATAATCGTTAAGGCCCAAGCCCAGTTTGGCAACGGACTCCACTGCTTTTTCCAGATTGGCCTTTTCTATGACAAGGACCTGGTCGAGGATGGCAATAACCCGGGTAGGAGGACTGAAGGTCTGGCCAAAAATATCATCGCTCCAGAACTCAGAAACCCATCGGTCCTCATATCTCATGTCCGGATTAGAAAGGCTGTACACTTCAAGGGCTTGTGCATAAAACGGAGAGGTTTTGCTTTCGCTGTATGCCAGCGGAGGGGGACACAACTTCTGGGCATCGTTGGTCACGAAAGTTCTCATCCGGCCGCCATAAGGAAACATGCCTCCGTCGGGGTTATCGTTGGTGGGTTGCCATCTGCCGGGAACCACTTTACCATCGACCATGCTTTTTGCCCTCCAGTTGTAATAAAATGCATCTCCTTTGGTGGGATCGTTGCTGAGGGGATTCAAATCGGATTCATGACCATAGGCGTCGGTGATAGCCCAGTTCCATATCGCCGTAGCCACCTTTTCGCCCCAGGCTTTGGAATCGTTAAAAAGTACCAGGTCATTGATTTCTGCTTTGAATTTGGTTTCAAGACCTGTTTCCAGGGTTGCTATCATTTTTTGGGCTTCCGCATTACTGATGTGCCCGAATCCCTGGACAAAATTCGTCTTGAAAAAGAATTTTTTCATCAGGAAAGCATAGCTGGAGTTGATGGCCGTAGGCCAATGGATATTCTGCCCAACCTGGAAATCGGGAATTTTTAAGTCAGTGCCCCACTGGGTTTTCAAACTGTTGAAAGTAGGCATGCCGGGCACGGCGATTTCATATGCTGAGAGACCCATATAGGCGAGCGCCCTGGGGCCTGGGCAGGGCCTGTAGCCAAGGGCATCCTTATCGATCCGGGCAAAGAGTTCATTCCACTCCCAGATCACGGAGTGGTCATAATCGGCGACCAGATTGGTTTCCGGCACTTCTTCACCGGGTTCTTCGATGGTGTTTTTCTGGCAACTGGCTACCAGGATTAACAAGGTAAACGGGAGGCAAAGTCTTAGTAAATTAATGTTCATAAGAGTTGAATTAGATTGAAGATAAGCAAGAATCTAGCTTTCTTGCGGATCAAATGTAAAAATAGGGCTGGAATCCACAAACTGATTTGGGTCATAATTTTTCTTAAGATTTTGCTTAGAATCCTCTGAACCACAGATTTACAAGCCAAAACTGGCTAAAGATCCTGATCTTTGGGCAGATGAAAATCCTGCTGATCGAAGATGAGCCCAAAACCGCGCTATCCATCCAGGCCTTCCTGAATGAAAACGGGATTGAGACCGATTTATGCCTCAACGCCGAGGAAGGGCTCCGGAAAATTGACCGCTCCCCCTTTGATGTCATCGTCACGGATGTAATCATGCCGGATATGAATGGTATAGAGTTGTCGCGGAAATTGAGATCAAAACAGATCAAAACGCCCATCCTGATGATTTCCGCCCTGGATGAGACCGATGACAAGGTCAAGGGCCTCGATTCGGGCGCAGACGACTATCTCGCCAAACCCTTTGACCTGAAAGAATTGTTTGCAAGGGTCTCCGCCCTGCACCGGAGGTCCAACCTTTCAAACCTCTCCGCGGAAAAACTGAATTATGAAGACCTTGAGATCAACCTGTCCACCCTGGAAGTGAGCCGGGCCGGCAGGAAAATTATACTCACCCCGAAGGAATTCTCCCTGCTGGAATACCTGATCCGGAACCAGGGCCGGGTGATCCCGAAGCTCGAAATCCTTGAAAAAGTCTGGAACCTGGGCGTGGAGATCAATACCAATGTCATTGAAGTCTATGTAAATTATCTTCGTAAAAAAATTGACCGGGATTTTACCGACAAACTGATCCATACTCATTTTGGTATAGGGTACTACATCAAAAAAGAGTGAGGGGGCCTATGAAAATCAGGACAAAATTATCCTACCAGTTTATCCTTATCACCATCGGCATCTATGGCCTGTCCATGCTCTTCATCTACAGGCAATTCAAGGCCCATATCGAAGAGGAGATCTTCAGCCTGCTGGAAAGCAAGGCCAGGATGACCGCGGAAATGGTCTTGTTTCATGAGGACGAGCTTCAACCCCTGCCCGATAAAAAGGAACCGGGAGAAATATTAATCCAGGATGTAGGCAACACCTCCATCTACAACAACGACCTCAACCGCATTTATTCCCTCATTTCCTCCGCTCCCAATACTCCGGTTTCGGCCCTGCGGCAGATCCGGGAAACCGGGGATTACCGTTTTATCAACCCGCCCTACAAAGCCTATGGATTTTTGTACAAGTCAAGGCAAAACAAGGACTATATCGTGGTCTCCGAGGACAAGCCGGATTATTCCAAACTGGTCAAATTGCGCAATATTCTCCTCATCAGCACCCTGTTTACCGTCCTCATCGTCACATTTGGAGGCTGGTTTTTTGCCGGCCAATCTCTCCGGCCGGTCTCCAGGATCATCCATGAAGTGAAACATATCCTGCCCACGGACCTGAGCAAAAGGCTCAAACCGGACAGGCACAACGACGAACTCACCAACCTGATCGCCACCTTTAACTCCCTCCTCGAACGGATCGACCAGGCTTTCCGAACCGAAAAGAGTTTTATCTCCAACGTCAGCCACGAACTGCGGAATCCCCTGGCAGCCATCCGAACCCAAATACAATATGCCATAAATAAAAAAAGAACGCCAGAAGAATACAACCAGATCCTTTCCTCCCTTCAGGAAGACATAGACGAAATGACCCAGACCATTGAGAAACTGCTACAACTGGCCCGGGTAAACTCGAACGCCAATCATATTCCCCTCACCGCGGTGCGTTTGGATGAATTGATCTACCAGGCCCAGGAAAGCCTGTACAAGTCCAATCCTTCCTATAACATTAAAATTGAAATGATGCATCTTCCGGTCGAGGAGGAAGGCATGTTTGTCCAGGCCAATGAGCCCCTGCTGAAACTGGCCTTCATGAACCTGATGGAAAACGGGTGCAAATTCTCCAACGATTCCTCGACCCGGACCATTCTGGATTTTTCCGATCCGGAGGAGATCCGACTGGAATTTCAGAACTCCGGAACAGCCATCAGTCCGGACGAAATCACCAAAATATTTCAGCCTTTTTACCGAACTACGGAACATAAGCACCGTAAGGGCTCCGGGATAGGCCTATCCCTGGTAAAAAGCATCCTGGACATCCATAAGGTTCCTTTGGAAGTTTATTCGGACCAGGAGAAAGGCAACCGGTTTATCCTTCGTTTCAGGCATGCCCCAATCAGTCCCTCCTTGCCGGAAGCCCAAGCCCTCGTTTCCAGTCCTGCCACCCCGGCGGTCCAGGGCATTGGTAAGGTCGCAATCCTTTTTTTATTAACTACCGTACTTTTAGGATGTGCCCATGGATCCGGGGAACTGAAATCAGAACAAAGTGCCAACCAGGTCATCCGGGACTGGTATAGTCATTTTCTCGTCCTAAACCGCCATACCGACGGTTACCGTCCGCCGGTGAGCGCGAGGACCTTTGGATACCTGGGCATTGCCGGATGGGAGGCCGCGATCCCCAAATTCGCAAATGCCCTCCCCTTAGATCATCAGATCCATCATCTTCGTCTCCAGCCGTTTGATCCCAGGAAACCCTACTGCCTTGAAGCCAGTCTCAACGCCCTCTATTACAATCTTGCCCTTTATTTTTATCCCAGTACCAACCGTCTGTTGAAATCGGAGAGCAAAAATCTGTATGAATCCAGGCTTGAAAATTTTTTGGAAAATGCGGACAGCGGAGCGATTTTCCCTTCAGACCGGTATGGCAAGTATATTGCCAGCCAGATCTACGCTTATTCCAATCAAGATTCCCTGGGCCGCCATGCGTATTTGTATAATTATGATGTTTCCTTTAAACTTCCGGACCAGCCCGGCATCTGGAAGCCGACCGGTACAGATCAGATGCCTCCCCTCCTCCCGCACTGGGGCAATGTGAGGACTTTTACCCCCGGAATCCGCAGCCTGCAAATCGCTGCACCCCTGCCCTATGCGGAAAATCAGAACTCAGAATTGTTTTCACAGGCCTGGGAATTATATACCCTATCCAAATCCCTTTCCCTTGAAAAAAAATGGATTTCCGAATTCTGGTCTGATGATTTTCACGGAGTGACGTTTTGCGCCGCCTCGCGATGGATATCCATCGCGATACAAGCCATGGAAAAGGCCAGGTCCATGCCGGTCGAGGACCGGCTGGAAATGCTGGCTAAAATCGGCATTGCCCTTAATGATGCAGCGGTATTGACCTGGAGTGTTAAATATCAATACAATACGGAAAGACCCGAAACTTATATCGGGCGGCTGATCGAACCCCATTGGCAACCCCTCCATGAAAGCCCCTCCTTTCCAAGTTACCCATCCGGCCATGCTATTTTTGGCGCCGCTGCCGCCAGTATTTTAACGAATGCATTTGGAGAATCCTTTAAAATGGCGGATTACAGCCATGACCACCGCAAAGAATTTTTGGGGAAACCCCGAAAATTCAATTCCTTTCACGAAATGGCCAACGAAAACGCACTCTCCAGAATGTATATGGGAGTGCATTACCGCAAAGATTGTGAAGAAGGCCTGCGTTATGGGTTCCGGATCGGGGATGAGGTCAACCGGCTGAATTTCAGAAAACAGGATAAGGCCTTTAAAGAATAACAGTTCCCCTCAAGGCCCCATGTCTGGAACAGATCAATTTTTAACGGTATCCGGACCGGCTTCCGGGACTTATAAGGATAAAGGCAGCACTTTCCAAGCTTTTATCTTTCCCCTGCGAGACGAGTCCGAGGTCAAGATGCTGGTAACCCGTCTTCATAAAGAACATCCCAAAGCCCGTCATATTTGTTATGCTTATCGCTTTGGGCCCGATCCTGAATATGCCCGGGTACAGGATGACGGAGAACCACCGGGTACCGCGGGCCGACCCATTCTCTCGCAGTTGAAATCACATCATTTGGAAAATACCCTGATCGCGGTGGTCCGATATTTCGGAGGCACCCTGTTGGGGACCTCAGGTTTGATTCAGGCATACAAGCAGGCAGCCGCAGATGCCGTGACCCGGTCCGAAATCATCACACGTCATCGGGAGGCTCAATTCAGAATCCTCTTTCCATATACATTAGACAAACCGGTCACGGCCTGGTTGAAATCCATACCGGCCAGGGACCTCAAAAAACAATATGCTGAACTCATTGAGGCCCGGTTTTCCGTGCCGGTCTCCATGGCCGGAGAATTCATGGCTTTGTTTCAAAAGACCAAAGCAGAACATCAATGGCCTGAATTTCCTGCTTTTGAATGTTTATCCACCGATGCCTTTTAGCGGATGAGCGTGATATCCCCCGAAAGCAGAATGGTCTGATTCAATTGCGGGCATTCGGCTTCAACCAGGTAGACATAAACCCCATTGCCCATTTCCTTTTGTTTTAGCCTTCCATCCCAGCCCACGCGGAGATCAAAGGTTTCGAAGACCAGGTCCCCCGTCCGGTCAAAGATGCGGAAGGAACGGATCTGGTCTGCCGCTTTGGGAATCACGAATAAAAGATCATTGACCCCATCCTGGTTGGGGGTGAAAAGATTCGGCATGCTGAAAAAATCACTGGCCTGGCAGCTCTCCACCAATTGAATGTACACCGTTTGTTCCAACATACAGCCGGTTGCCGGATCAGTAATCAAAAACCGGTAGGTCCTGGGGCTGTCCGGCAATAAAATAGGCCTGGTACAATCCCTGCACGACAAGCCCGAAGCCGGGGTCCACTGGAAAAGGTAATGGCTGTCCAGGACCAGGGTTTTGTTGAGCTGAAATGGCAGGTCTTTGATGGCGCTCACGGAAACCTGGGCTGGGAGGCTGATAAATGGGATGACATCCACCATGAGTCGCAAGGTATCGGGTGAGCAGGTATGGTTTTGAGCAATGACCTGGAAGGAAGCCGCCTCCCGCACCCGGGCGCGTATGCTGTTGGTATTCTGGCCCGATGATATATTCGGACCCGTCCATTGATACCGGGTCGCTTCGCCTTCCGCAGTCAGTGAAAATTCTTCTCCCGGACAAACCGTCCGGTCCCTGCCGGTAATCTCTGTGGACAATAAAACCAGTACCGAGAACGAATCCCTGATCGTACACAGGTCCTCGGTGTATTTTACAAAAAAGGTCGTGGCGCTGATTGGCCTTGCAACAGGGGAAGGGCTGTCCGGTTCATCCAGGACATCGGAAGGGAGCCAACGTGCCGTGGGGTAACGGGATGCATCCAACCTCACCGGGGATCCTGAACACAGGACCGTATCTTTTCCCCCCTGCAACAATTCCACAGACAGGAGTCCAATCCTTATGGTATCTGTCACCGGGCAGCCGTCTTCCAGGGCGCTGAGAATATAAGTGGATGAATTCAGCGGACGGGCCACCGGATCGGGGCAATTGGTGCAGGACAGACCGGATGAACCCGACCAGCGGTGATTGGATACCTCCCGGACATCAAATGGATAGGAATCACCCGGGCAGATGATCCTGTCCGGGCCAAGATCTATTCCCTTGGGTGAATTGACAATGACCCTCACCGAATCCTCCCGGATACAACCCACGGCATTGCGGAGCTGTAATACAAAAGTGGTGGTCGAGTCTGGTTTAGCGATCGGATTCCGGCAATGGTCATAACAGGATAAGCCTGGCCTGGACGGGTCCCATTGATAACTAAAAAGGTCTTCCAAAAAAACGGCGGAGAGAGGCACCACTTCCCCCCTGCAGATAATGGTATCGGCCTGCAGTCCCGGGTCCGGGAGCGGGTTTGGAAGTACATCGATGTACTGATCATAAGTGGTAAGGCAACCATTGGGATGCCTGGCTTCAAAGGTGTATGACCTGGAAGTATCCATCCTCACCGTATATTGAAGACAATATTCACAAAGGGTCTGGTCCCCGTATTTCCAGGAGAAACCCATCCCTTCAACAGGTTGTGGAAGGGAGGCCTGGAGGCTTACCGGACTGCCTTCACAGGCGCGCAGCAGCTTAGGCAAGCTGGCACTGACCGACTCCATGACTTGAAAGGTCATGACCGCGGTGTCGCGGCATCCCGGCTCCGTGGTTGCAACCAGGCTGACCGTGAGAGAGCCCTGGTGAAGGGGCACGTGAAGCACGGGACCGGAGTACGACTGATCCCCTATCATCCATTCCAGGGACCGGATCACCTCAAATGACCGGCTGTCATCCGTAAAAGTCATGGTATCCCCCCGGCAAAATAAAGTCTCGGAAACCCTATAAGCCGCAGCCGGCTTGAAAAAAAGGCGCACGGCATCCGGATAGGACACCGAATCCGCGCAGAACCCGGAATGTATTTTCAGAAATACCGAATAACTGCCCGCCTCCAACAACTGCAGACTTTTAGGGATTGAATCATACTGAACAGAGAGGTTGGCATGAGTGACCCGGAATATCACTGCAGATATAGGATCGGTGGAGATCGATCGGTCGGTAATGCTTAATTCGGCCGGGGAACCGCACAACACCTGCGAATTAAAATCAAGCACAGGGCTTACCTCGTGCAGGACAATCGTATCAATGGGTATTGTCGAACTGCATCCAAACGAATCGGTAGCCCTTAGCACCGGAAAGAAATGGCCCCCTGATAAAAAGGTGTGTTTTACCGGTACTTCCGGTTCAGCAATATCCAGGGATTCCGTATTCCCATCCCCAAAATCCACCGAAAGGGATACCAGGCCCTGATGGCGGACCAGGTAATTCACCGGTAATGGGGCGCAGGCCTGTGGAAAGTCTTCTTTTTCATACTGGATCTCCGGGCTTTCCAGGATCGTGATATAGTCCGGTTTGCACACTGAATCCACCAAACCGGTACTGTCGGTCACCCAAAGGCAGATCTTGTACTTGCCTTTCACCAAAAATTGCCTTACCGGTTCCGGTTCAGCAGATTCCTGGCCGCCGAGATCCCACCGCAACGATGCCACCGGTCCGGTAGAACGGTTTGTAAACCGGACCTCCAGTCCTTCACAGCCAGCAGTAAGATCCGCTGTGAAATCAACCGTTACCTGGGAAAATGAAGTGCAGTAAAAACTCCACGCAATCCACACCGCCGCCACAGCCCTCATTCAGAATGTTGTTTTCCGCTATTAAAAGATTATGAAAGGAATTTTAGGGTAACCCTTCACATTTACCCAAAATTAGAAATTCGCCCGCAATAAATCTCCTCGCCACTTTCAACCCCTGAACTATGTTTACTTTTAGCAATAAATTAAAGGGTTTCATGCTGAAAGTGGGGATCACCGGCGGAATAGGGACAGGAAAAAGTTTTGTGGCCGGTATATTCAGGGTACTGGGTATCCCGGTATATGAGGCTGACCGGCGTGCTAAAGAAATCACCGAGGAAAGTCCCGGTTTAAAAAAGCAGATTATCGACTTGCTTGGCACCCAGGCCTACACCCCTGAAGGAAAATACAACCGGGTTTTCGTCAGCCGGGCGATCTTTACCGATGCCCGGCTGAAACAGGCCCTGGAGTCCCTGATTCATCCGGAAGTCCGCAAAGATGGGGAGGCCTGGTTCAGACGCCAGGAGGAGGAAGGTCATCCGTACTGTTTAAAGGAAGCCGCTTTATTGTATGAAAGCGGCAGTGACCGGGACCTTGACCAAATCATAGTGGTCGATGCTCCGCTTGAATTGAGGATCCGCCGCCTGATCAAAAGGGACGGGCTTTCTGAAAATGAGATTATGAACAGGGTGAACCAGCAATGGGCCCAGGAGATAAAGAAGGAAAAAGCGGATTTTATCATCCACAACGATGGCAGGCACCCGGTCATCCCGCAAGTGCTGGCCATCCATCACCAATTGGTGCGCGGCGCTTCCGTATCTTTGGGCTGAAACCGTATATTTTATGAATTCACAGGATTACATCAGGCTGGAAGATCGGTACGGCGCCCACAATTACCATCCCCTGCCGGTGGTTTTGACCCGGGGACTGGGAGCCGAAGTCTGGGACATTGAGGGTAAAAAATACTATGATTTCCTCTCCGCTTACTCTGCGGTCAACCAGGGACATTGTCATCCCAGGATCGTCGCCGCGCTCACGGACCAGGCCTCAAAACTGACCCTGACCTCCAGGGCTTTTTACAACGATCAACTGGGTCTGTTCGAACAGAAGGTCAACCAGCGATTTGGTTACGACCAGTCGCTTCCAATGAACACCGGCGCGGAAGCGGTGGAAACGGCGATAAAACTTTGCAGAAAATGGGCCTACGAGGTTAAGGGGATTGCGGCCAACCGTGCTAAGATCCTGTTTTTTGAATCGAACTTCCACGGCCGCACGCTCGGCGCGATCTCCGCTTCCACGGAGGAAAGCAGCACCGGTGGTTTTGGCCCTTACCTGCCCGGCCTGGTCATTTTACCTTACGGGGATCTGGACTCGGCAAGGGAATATATCGAATCAGAACCGGACCTGGCGGGTTTGATCATCGAACCCATCCAGGGGGAAGCGGGGGTAATCCTTCCACCCGAGGGGTACCTGAAATCGCTTTTTGACTTATGTAAGAAAAAAAATATCCTTTTTTTCGCGGATGAGATCCAAACCGGCCTGGGACGCACCGGAAAATGGCTTTGCTGCGAGCATGAAGGCATCCGCCCTGATGTGGTCCTTCTGGGTAAAGCGATTTCAGGCGGGATGTTGCCGGTGTCCCTGGTCCTGGCCGACAAAGCCATCATGGAAGTGATCAGGCCGGGGCAGCACGGTTCAACCTATGGAGGGAATCCCCTGGCTGCAAGGGTTGCCTCCGTGGCCCTGGATGTATTGGAGGATGAACACCTGATCGAGAATGCAGAAAAACTGGGGAAGATGCTTGGCCTTGCCCTGGCCGATCTTATGGAAGACTGTCCCTGGCTGGTCGGCACCCGTGGAAAAGGGTTGTTTCATGCCATTGAAGTCGATGATGACCCGGAAAGCAAAACCGCCTGGAAGATCTGCCTGGACCTGGCCCGGCAGGGATTGCTGGCCAAACCGACCAGGGGCAATATAATCCGGCTTGCCCCTCCCCTGGTGATCAGCCAATCCCAGCTCGAAGAATGCATTGGCATCCTCAGGCAGGTATTTATGTCCAGCGAAGCCCTCGTCTGACCTTTATCATTTCATTAAAGGATGCCGGATACTACCGGGATCCGTCGCTGCGTTCAATCCAAAACCTGCACATTAACCCTGGGGATCAGCGATGATATTCGCGCTTGCGGGGAGCAGGTAATCCCGGGGGATGGGAGAATCTTATTTCGTGGAAGATCCCCGATACATATAGGTTAATTTTTTCATAAATTTGTCCTTGAATTACACTTAAATACGAAGTAATTTCGTCGTAGTTTTGATATTTCATTTAACCGGATTTTACATGGCCAGGTCAATTCTATTATTCCTTTTTATTATTCCTGTCAGTTTTCCCCTGACCGCACAGAAAACAGCCCTATACTCGGAAATCAATGCCCATTATAAAGAAGGCCTTCGGCTTTTCCAGGAAGGCGTGTATTCCGGCGCCAAAAAAGAATTCCAACAGGTCCTGGAAGATCAACGCCTGAGCTTCGAACCCGAATACCAGACCCTGCGAACTTATGCGGAATACTATTCGGCCATATCCAGCCTCAGGCTCAAACTGGATGAAGCCGACCTGATGGTGACGGAATTCATTAAAAAGCACCGCCCCGACCCCATTGCCGAAAAGGCCAATCTGGAAGTGGCCAATTATTACTTTGACCAAAAAAATTATGAAAGGGCCCTCGCCTTTTACAATATCATGGATACCAGGGGCCTGTCCAGTGAATCGCTCAGTGAAATAAAGTTCAAACAGGGATACTCCCATTTTGCCAAGAAAGATTTTAAGAATGCGGCCCTGGCCCTCAAGACGGTGAGCGGCTTGAAAACGGAATACTATTTCCCTGTCAATTATTACCTCGGCATGTCGCAATATTTCCTGGCCCAATACGATGAATCGATTAAAAGCCTGGATATCGCATCCAAGTCCAAAAAATACGCCGATCTGATACCCTATTACATCACCTATATTTATTTTTCACAGGGCAAGTATGATCAGTTGCTGGCCTATACAAAGACCTTCCTGGATGGGACACAGAAAGTGGACCGGATCAACCTGATCCGGCGCATGGCCGGCCACGCCTATTTTAGCAAAAAGGATTATTCCTCGGCCATCCGTTACCTGGAAGAATTTGAAAAAACCAATCAAAGCCTGGAAGAAGCGGACTATTACGCCTTGGGTTACAGCCATTACCATCTCGGCCAGTATCCCAAAGCCATCCCCTATTTCAGGACCATCAGCAGCCAGCAAAGCCAGTTGGGCCAGAATTCAAACTATTACCTGGCCGATTGTTATCTCCGTTCGGGGGACCGGCTTTCCGCCCGGACCGCTTTTTACAATGTGAGCAAAGTCCAGTACCAGGAAGATATCCGGGAAGAAGCCTCCTTTAATTATGGAAAATTGTCCGCTGAATTGGGATATGACCGGGAAGGTCTTACCACCCTGAACAACTTTCCGGCATCTTCCCGGTATTACAGCCAGGCGCAGGACATCATGGCCGATATTCTGCAAAGGACAAAAAATTATGAGCAGGCCCTGCGTACCATCGACCAGATGGAAAATCCATCAGCCCGGCTGAAGCAAGCCTACCAGGTCCTGGCCTACAACCGGGGGCTTCAATTGCTCCAGGAAGACCGCTTGGACGAGGCCCGTCCATTTTTTCAGAAAGCCATTGATCCTTCCTTCGATCGGAATATCCAACTTTCCGCCATCTACTGGCAGGCTGATCTGACCCATCGACTGAAAGATTTCGATCAGAGCATAAAGTGGGCGGACCGATTGCTGAGCCAGGCGGGAAGCGGCAGCAACCTCAAAAACCCGGAGTTGGTGCCCATGGCCAGATACCTGCAGGGATACAACTATCTCAAAAAAGGAAACTGGCTGACGGCCGGTGATCAATTCAAACAATGCATCAGCGTTTTAAGTCAAAAAAGTACGGGGGCAGACCCCGGGCTCCTGCCGGATGCCCTCCTGCGTGCCGCGGATTGTTCGTTTAAACGGAACAACTATGATGATGCCATCAATGGGTATGCCCAGGTGATCCGGAACAAATACACCGGAAATGACTATGCGCAATACCAGACCGCCATCCTCCAGGGGCTCAAGGGGAACAACAGGGAAAAAATAAGATTACTCGATGATCTGCCCAAAAAACAACCGCAATCCAAATATGCCGATGAGTCCCTGTATGAGCTGGGTGTCACCTACACCGACCAGGGCCAGATGGATGAGGCCAATGGCGTTTTGAAAAAGCTGATCCGTGATTACCCGGGTTCCAATATCTATAACCGGGCGCTGATCCAACTCGGGTTGGTTAATTACAACCTCGGCCAGAAAAATGAAGCGCTGACCCATTATAAAAACGTGTTCAAGCACAATCCCACCGCCAGCGAAAGCCAGGAAGCCCTGGTCGCGATCCAGGAAATCTATGTGGACGACCTTGGACTTGCAGATGAATACATCCGTTTCATCGAATCGGTGCCAGGCTATAACCTGACCAATTACTCCCGGGATTCGCTCAATTACAGCGTGGCCCTTCGTTATTTTGAAGACGGCCAGTATGAAAGGGCCACGACGGCGTTCTCGGACTACCTTCAGAAATTTCCAAACGGGGCTCATTCCCTCGCGGCCTTATTCCGGCGGGGAGAATCTTACACCCTGCTCAAAAAGTACGATCCCGCGCTCCAGGATTATGAGCGGGTCATCCAGCGGGGAAGAAATGAATATTACGACCGCACCCTGTTCAAAGCCGCCAGCCTGGCCTATCATCATGCCCAGGATTTCAATAAAGCGTTTAAATATTACGCAGAACTTGCCGGGGCGGAGACCGCGGACGAATCGACCGTGTATGAAGCCCAGCTCGGGGCCATGCGTTCCGCTTACCGAACCGGGCAGACCCAGGATGTGGTGCAATTCGGGGAAAAAGTGGCCGGTAAT
Source organism: Bacteroidota bacterium (assembly GCA_029557915.1). GTDB lineage: Bacteria > Bacteroidota > Bacteroidia > Chitinophagales > Saprospiraceae > JADJLQ01. The sequence continues at coordinate 16,278 of JAKQHS010000115.1, forward strand.
CCGCAGGCAAACGATGAACAAAAATCCACGGCTTCCTTTTACCTGGGCAAAATTGCCTACGATCAGAAAAATTTTCCAAAAGCCACCGGTCATCTCACCACCGTCACCCGGCTGAGCGACAATGTCCAGACGGCGGAAGCCAGGTACTTGCTGGCCAATATCTTATTTCTTCAAAAACAGAACGCCCAGGCTGAGGAAGCGGTCAAACAAGCCATTCAGCAAAATGCGGATCATCCTTTGTGGGTCGCCCACTGCCTGATCCTGCTTTCGGACCTTTTTGTGGAAAAGAACGATCTGTTTAATGCCAAAGCCGCCCTGGAAGCTGTACTGGAAAATTACAAGGAAGATCCGTCGATCAGCCGGATCACCCAGGAGAAACTCGATGCGGTCAATAAAAAACAACAGAACTCCAGCAAACTGAAAACGGACAGCCTCCGATCGAATTCCTTATTTGAAAACCATTGATCACTGCCCCATGAAAAAAATATTCCTCCCGATAGCGGTTATCGCTCTGAACTTCCATGCCGGCGCCCAACAAAAACTGCCGGTCGACGTGATCCAGGTCGTCAAGGATTTTGACGCCAGGCTCGACGAAACCGAAAAAATTAAAATCAGTCCAGAGCTCATAGCCTTGGACACCACTAAAAAAAGCTATCAGTATGCTGTAAATCCAGGGGTCCTGGATGTAAAGTATGCGGCCCCGCAGCTTCGGCCGGTACCCCTCAAACCGGCGGACCCCCTACCCGTCTATCCATTTTACCTCAAAGCCGGGTATGGAATGCCCAACCAGGCTTATGGGAAACTTTCCTATGGATGGAATAAGAATGACCGGGCAAAAATCGGATTTGACCTCAGCCACCACAGCGCCAACAACAATAAGAAAAACAGGGCGCAGAAATTTTATGACAACGACATCAAGGCAAATGCCCTCTTTATCACGGAAGACGGCATGGCGATCCAGGGCGATGCATCTTTCAGCAAAGACCGTTATCACCACTTCGGCCACTACATCCAAAATCCCACTACCGAAACCCCGGAGCAGATCCTCAGGCACGACTACGACCTCCTGCAAATCGGTGCAGGCATCTTTAATCCCACGGTGAGCAAAATCGGGATCAATTACTTTGCCGGCATCAAATTTGCCAGCCTGGCCGACAACCTGGGCAGTAAGGAAAAAAATGCCAATATCCACCTCGGCGCTACCAAATGGATCAAGGACCGCCATTCCTTTGGCATCGAGCTGGGATCCGATTTTAACACCCTGAAAGATTCCGCGTCCCAGGAACTGAATAACTTTTACCTCCTGCCCCAGGTCGGCATCCATGGTAAATCATTCCAGATTTCAGCCGGGGTGCGGGTCACTTCCCACAAAGAAGAGATCAATCTTTTCCCCGCCGTCAACCTCAGCCTGAGTATTGCAGGAAACCAGCTCATGGCCATCGCCGGGGCAGACGGAGGATTAAACAAAAACAGCTACCGTACCCTTTCCGACTATAATCCCTTTATTTCGTCCAGGCCCATTCTTACAAACAACACGTTCACCAGCTATTTTGCAGGAATCAAGGGTTCTGCTAAAACCATTGAATACGATGGGCGCATTGGCTACCGGCAGAACAACGGCCTGCCCCTCTTTATATTGAATACCGCCAACTTCAGCCGATTTGACGTGATTTACCGGGATATTGACCTCTTTCACATTACGGCTTCCCTTGCCTTCAGGCCAACCAAACACATCATCATCAGCAGCGCCCTGAACAAGAATTTTTATTCCGATAATCCCGAACCCAATGCCTGGGGACTTCCATCGATCGAATTCAACGGCTCCGTCCAGTACCAATCCCTGAATCAAAAATTGTTGTTCACTGCAGAGGCTTTCGTCAACGACGGGATCCCTTATCTCGATGATTTGGGAAATTCCGGGAAATCAAAAGTGCTGCTGGATATCAGCTTAGGCGCGGATTATCATCTGACTAAACACTTCGGGCTCTTTGTCCAGGCCAACAACCTGGCCAGCAACCAATGGAGAAGATGGTACCAGTACCCTACTTTTGGAATCAATGTGGTGGGAGGAATCACTTTAAAATTCTGATCGTGGGGAAAATACAAGGTTCCCAACCACCAACCAATTCTCACCCTTTCACATACATCACTTCTTTCACCGCGCGGATCACCTTCGCCGGATTGGGCAACCAGGCGTCCACCAAAGTCGGAGCGTAGGGAAGGGAGGTGTCGGCTGAATTGACCCTGGTCACCGGCGCATCCAGGTAATCAAAGGCGTATTTTTGCATTTCATAAGCCACTTCGGCACTGACGCCGGAAAAAGGCCAGGCTTCATCCACCACTACCATGCGGTTGGTTTTTTTCACGGATTCAACCAGGGTATGGAAATCCAGTGGACGGATCGTCCGCAGATCGATCACCTCAGCCTCTATTCCTTCCTTACTTAGTTCCTCCGCCGCTTTTTTGGCCACTTCGGCCATTTTATTATAAGAGACGATGGTCACGTCCTTGCCCGGTCTGCGGATCGCGGCTTTACCGATGGGCACCAGGTATTCCCCTTCAGGAACATCCCCTTTGAGACCGTAAAGGATCTCGGATTCCATCATGCACACCGGGTCCTGGTCCCGGATGGCTGATTTAAGCAGGCCCTTGGCATCCGCCGGGTCCACGCAGGAAATCACCTTGAGTCCGGGTACGTTGGCCATCCAGGATTCAAAGGTCTGGGAATGTTGCTGGGCCAGTTGGCCGGCACTCCCGCTGGGTCCCCTGAAAACAATGGGACAGGAAAATTGTCCTCCCGACTGGCTCAGGGTCTTCGCTGCATTGTTTACTATCTGATCAAAAGCAAGGATGGCAAAATTCCAGGTCATGAACTCGATGATCGGCCGGAGCCCGTTCATGGCGGCTCCTACCCCGATGCCCGCGAATCCAAGCTCGGAGATGGGCGTATCGATCACCCGCTGGGGCCCGAATTCATCAAGCATCCCCTTGCTCACTTTGTAGGCGCCGTTGTAGGCGGCCACCTCCTCACCCATCAGGAAAACCAGAGGATCCCTGCGCATTTCCTCAATCATGGCTTCCCGGAGGGAATCCCTCAACGTGATCATTCGGCTCATCTTCTGAATTTTGGCGCAAATTTAGTCAAATTGAAGACACCATGCCCAGGCGGGTGCCGCGATTTATAAAACCGGGTAGAACGCTTTTCTTTATTTTACACGCCTGCTTATGCATGAAGAGGAAATCAAAGACCTGCTGAAAAAAGCATTTCGCCTGGAAGGCAGGCTGACCACGCTCTATTCTGAACTGGATGCGGTGTACGTTCTCGACACGGCGGAGGGCGGGAAGCTTGTCGTCAAACAATCCCATCCCGGAAGGGATCCTTCGATCCTGGAGATGGAGGACCGCGCTATACTTTATCTTAATCAGCAAGGTTATGATTTCCAGCTTCAGGAAGTATTTATGGCGCCGGACGGTGATCGTATGGTACGATACCAGGATCACCATTTTCGGGTATTTAAATGGATAGCCCTTCCCCTCTGGGCGGAATGCAAGCCGGTGACGGCAAACACCCGGAAATCCTTAGGTAAAATGATGGGCCGCCTCTCCTCCTGCCTGGCCGGTTTTGAAGACCCCGCCGCTCACCGCTTTATCAAATGGGATCCATCCCGCCTGCTCTGGATCCGGGATTTTGTGCACCTCCATCCCGACCCCTGGAATCAGAAGTTTATCGCCTGGTTGAACCACTATGAAAAAAACGTATTGCCCCTCCTGGATTCCTGTCCCAAACAAATCAATTACAACGATGCCAACGATTACAATGTATTGTGCCGGTGGAATGAAGAAATTCAGTCCTATGAAACCCATGCCCTGCTCGATTTCCTGGATATGGTATATACGCACCGGATCAATGAACTGGCCATCGCCTGCACTTATGCCATCCTGAAACTTCCAGACCCTCTCCGCGCCGCCTGCGAAGTGGTTGGCGCTTTCCACAAGGCCTGTCCGCTGGAGGAGGCAGAATTGGAGGTTCTTTATGCTCAGATCACCGCACGATTGATGATCAGCCTGACGGTTTCAGCCATAAACAGGCAAGACCACCCGGAAAACCAATATCTGCAGGTTACTGACCGGGATGCCTGGTCATTGTTGGAAGCTTGGCTCAACGTGCATCCACGGTTTGCCGGCTATTCCTTCAGAGCGGCATGTGAAAAAAAGCCGGTCCCGGGAATGGACCGGTGGATTCAAAAAATCGGAGCTTCCCGCTTTCATCCGGTACTCGATCATTTTATGGATCATGATCCTTATCTCTTTGATTTCGGGGTGGGAAGTACCGAGCTGGGTAATTTTTCAGTCTTCACGGACGACCTGCGGTTGGATAAACAGGTACGCCGTATCCTGGAAGACCATGGAACCTCCAGGGGCATAGGCAGGTATAAAGAAATCCGTCCTTTTTATACTTCGGAAGCCTTTCGGAGAGAAGGCAATGAGGGTCCGGACTGGCGAACCGTGCACCTGGGACTGGACCTTTTTGCTCCCGCAGGCACTGTAGTGCGTGCGCCCTGTTCAGGACGGGTCCATAGCATCAGAAACAACGGCGGGCACCGGGATTACGGCCCGACCCTGATCCTCGAGCACTATCTGGAGGAATTTGTTTTTTACACCTTATATGGCCACCTGGGCCTGGAGTTATTCAGCGGACTGGACAGGGGACAAGCCATACCTGCCGGATTTGAGATCGGAAAGATTGGCAACATTCACGAAAACGGGGGATGGCCCCCGCACCTGCATTTTCAAATTATCCTTGACCTGCTGGATCACGAGGGCGATTACCCAGGGGTGGCCAGCCCTGGGGAATTGATCGTTTGGGAAGCGCTGAGCCCTGATCCCGCACTGATTACTGGTATTTTTTCCCTGCGTGAGGAGGAACCCTCTCTTACGGAAATGCTCAGGCTTCGCAAGGAGAGATTGGGTCCCAACCTGTCGGTTTCTTACCGGGAACCGCTCTGGATCCGCAGGGGGATGATGCAATATCTCCTGGACCAGCATGGCAGAAGATACCTGGATACGGTCAACAACGTTGCCCATTGCGGGCATGAAAATCCCAGGATTGTGGATAAAGGAAGGAAAGCCATGGCCGTATTGAATACCAATACCCGATACCTCCATGAAAACATCTTAGGCCTGGCAGAGCAGCTCACCGCAGCACTCGCACCCTCCCTCCGGGTCTGTTATTTTACCAACTCGGGCACCGAAGCCAATGAGTTGGCCATTCGAATGGCAAAACAATACGCCGGACAGGAGGACATCCTGGCCATGCAATGGGCCTACCATGGAAACAGCAGCCTCATGATAGACCTGAGCTCGTACAAATTTAACCGCAAGGGCGGGAGAGGAAAGCCCCCTCATACCCACCTCATCCCGATGCCCGATCCTTTCCGCGGAAAATATGCCGGTCGGATGGACCAGGCGGAGGCTTATTTTAAAGAAGTTGAAAATATCATCAACGGTTTGAAAGAGCAAGGTCATGGCCCGGCGGCCTTGTTTGCCGAATCCATATTGAGTTGCGGTGGCCAGATCGTCTATCCGGATGGTTTCCTGGACCGGGCTGTAGCTATGGTCAGGGCAGCCGGCGGCCTTTATATTGCCGATGAGGTCCAAACCGGCCTGTGGCGCACCGGGCGTTTCTGCGCTTATGAATTCTATGGGGTCGTTCCGGACATTGTGACCTTTGGCAAACCGCTTGGCAACGGGCATCCTGTCGGGGCCGTGGTATGCACCCGTCCGGTGGCCGAAGCCTTTCACAACGGGATGGAGTACTTCAACACTTTTGGGGGAAACCCGGTCAGTTGTGCCATAGCCGGCGAAGTCCTCCGGGAATTGATGGATCAAAAAAGCATGGACCGGGCCAAAGAAATCGGGGATTCCCTAAAGGCAGGGCTGAAAAATATTCAAACACGCTATCCCCTGATTGCAGACATCCGGGGTCACGGGTTTTTCCTTGGAATTGAATTGATGAAAAATGGACTTCCTGCCAGCGCCGGGGCTTCTTACCTGGCCGGGAGGATGAGGCAATACGGCATCCTGATGAGCACTGACGGGCCGGATGACAATGTGCTTAAATTCAAGCCCCCAATGTGTTTCACCGGGGATGATGCGACCCAGTTGCTGGACCGTTTGGAAAAAATCCTGGCGGAAGATCCCCTGCGGATCTAAGCCAGGCAGTACGGGGCTAGGCGGTGTTGTCCCGCTTGTTCAGGGGAATGACCAGCTTCAGGGCGGACCAGTTCTCATCGACTGAAGCCACTTTAATATCCACCAAATTATTCCTGAGGGCGGCGTCCCGTATGAGGTCCTCTGTAAGTTCGGTAGGCTGTTTTGAGGACTTTTTAAACCAGGAGATCCAGATCATGCCGGTACTCTTCAGCCTGGTTTTGAGCCCGGGCAACCGGGCTTCCAGGTCGTCCCGTTTGTTGATAAAACCCCATACCAGGTCGTACTTCTTGCGGCCAATGGCTTTAACATCGACCGGGATATTGCCATTCCGGAATAGAAAGAGTATAAAATCCGGTGCCTGGACTAAAAGGATTTGCTGCCCCGGCTGGATCCCGATTTTACCCAGCAAGGGGGTCTCATAGGTTTTGTGACCGGACCTGCTGTATATTTTTTTCATGCATTTTGTCTAAAAAAGAATAGAAGGGCGAGGTGCCCCAGGATTCCTGCCAGGGCTTTATCCTCTCGGAACCTTCAAGGCTTCCGAGGTATGCCTTAGACCTTTCGATCCTATCCAGGATTTCTGCCCTGCGGAGTGCAACATTGCCATGTCCGGGAACCATGACTTCGATGGGAAAGTCTTCCAGAATACGGGATGCGGTTTCCAGGGTTTGTGCATAAGCCCCCAGGTCCGTCACGAAAGGAAATTCAATATCGGATAAATAGTCTCCGGCGATCCATAAGCCCATGGAGGGGATCAGGGTAAATAGCCCATCCGCGGTATGGCCCGGCGCCGGGAAAAAATGAACCTCCACATCGCTTAGCCTTTGTGTGCTTGGACCCTTGTCCTCAACCTTGATATCCAGCTTTGGAAACCTGGGCGGGAAGTCTCTCCGAACATAATACTCATGATCTACGGCTTCGATCAAACCCAATGCTTCGGCCTTATCCCTTCGTTCTGCCATCCCAAAGGAACCGACCCGCAAAGGTCCGGTAAAGGCGGAATCCCCGGCGATATGGTCATAATCCCCATGGGTATATAGGAGGTAGTGGTCAACAATCCCGGACGGATCCATCGCTGCCCGGATCCTTTCAATTTCCGCCGCGGAGTAGGCAGGGTCCCAGCAAAGGACGGTCTTGTTTTCATGATAAACCACGGAGTTGAGTTGCCAAAAACAACTTTGAAAAATCCGGTACTGACCCATGTTTTTGTTTCCCTTTCCGGCTGGTAAAAATAAAATTCAACCGCTTTAAAAATAAACTTTAAAACCCGTGAAAGTCATATTACTAAAAAAATTTATAATGATTTTTTTTAATGAATTCATCATATTAAATATTAGTGCAATATATAAAAAACTGTTTCACATAATTTAATAGGTAATTGTTTTAACTCAT
>JAKQHS010000117.1 GCA_029557915.1 Bacteroidota bacterium
CGAGCCCTGATCCGTACCGGACCACTTCACCTCCATTTTATTGCCGGAGGGCATGGGATTCAGGGGCTGGACCTTGCTTTCCGGGGACAGGAGGTCCAGGGTCATCCAGTACTTGTTAGTTTCAATAGGTGCGTTGGCGTCAAAATAGATCAGGGCCTTGTTTTGGATGAGGGTGCTATGAGCCAGATCTTCCTTCAAATCGACAGTAAAGGACACGGATCCCTGGCCTTCCGGCTTGGTTTTATTGGCAGGCAGGAAACCAATATCCGGATCATCGACGGGTTCGAGGTTGCCCGGTTGGAGGCTGTTGAATATCCATTCCAGCCGGCCTGTGGCTGTGTCCAGGCTGGCCTCGACTCTGGCAATGACTTGCAGATGGGGCACGTCCGCGAAAAAACGAAATTGGCCCTTATCGGGCTGATAAATGGAGTCCGCGATCTGGAAGGAACCGAACTGAAAGGAGGACAGGTCAAACACGTTTTTATCCAGGGTATCGATCACCATGACTTTATGCGCGGGAGCGCTGGCAGTCGCGAGGTTTTCAAAATGAATGGTAAAAGGAATGGACTTTTGAAAACTATGATAATTGGCTGCCAGAAAACCGGAAGGGCCTTCTTTTTCATTGGGGTCAAAAGAAGACACAGCCTGGACCCGGGTTTCTCTTTCATTGATGGCGCAGAAAGTGGCGCATTCGCGGCATTCGCCGGGTTTGGAGCGGAATGCATTGGTTTTGGGACAATTGCCTTTAAGACAATCCAAGAGAAGTTCCGGAGGAAGTAAATAAAGATTCACTAAAGATCTTGTAATGCGTTCGGAAAAAGCCCTTCTTAATTGATCATCAACAGGAATATTATTTGCCCTGGCACAGGATTTCACCATCCTCCAAAAGATTTGGGTGAGTTTTATAAACATTTTAGGATCAAACTGGAAATTTTTTATGACATCAGCAATTACCAATTGTTTAATAAAATTTGCCTGATGATATAAGAAATAATACTTTTCAATATTGGCACTGAATGTAGTCAACAGGCAGGTTTGAAGTGGTACAGGAATCACATATCCTGTTTCCTGGGAAACCAAAGGGATGGCAACCTCCCTAGTAACTCTGATCAGACAATTAGTGACATTTGAATCCAAAGGAGATTGGAAAAAGGGCATATTGGCCCAGGTCCTGATCTGGATATCTGACCCGGCTTTGATTTTTATTTCCAGTTCCTCGGAGCTGTTTGCAGGTATCACGGGAATGAGTAAAGGATATATCCGGGCTTTAAATGACGCCCCTAATACGGTATCGGTAATGATATACTCATTATGGTCTGTCGAATCCAATTTCAGGCTGTCTTCGGTTTCATTCAACTCTATAAAGCTTGCTCCGGTAAATTTCACTTCCAGTCCCGGCACTTCCGAAATGGCAATCCAGACCGGCACCATGGTGGCATCCACATTCCCGTTGTTGCCATAACGTATTTTATAAGTCGTGGGTGTGTTGAACAAAATCCGGCTCCTTCCGCTGACTTCCGCCCAAGGATCCGGAAAAGTCCCGGGTACGATTTCGAGCGCGTCCTTCAATGAAAAGATCCCCCCATCGCCGTTCTCC
>JAKQHS010000130.1 GCA_029557915.1 Bacteroidota bacterium
CCGGTTTCGGTGCCTGCAAACAACAAATCCCGGTGTTGGTCATCCTCCCGGACTACACGTGTGAAGGCGCCGTATGGAATTCCCGAACTGATATTCACCCAGTTTTTACCATAGTCTGAGCTTTTATACAGACCCGGAGCATGATCGTTGAATTTGTACCGCGTGGTGGCGATATACACCGTCGCGGGATCATGAGGGGATACCTCTATCGCATTAATCAAACATTCCTTCAAGCCGGAAGGCGTTACGTTTTGCCAGTTCTTGCCTCCATCCCGGGTCAAATAGACCAATCCGTCATCGCTGCCCGTCCAGATCACTCCTTTTTCATGCGGGCTTTCCAGTACATAGGCCAGGGTGCCGTAATTTTCGGCGCCAACAGCTTCATTGGTATAAGGCCCACCCCCCTTGCCTTGTTTTTCCTTTTCATTCCGGGTGAGGTCCGGGGATACTTCCGTCCAGCTCTGTCCGCGGTCCCTGGTCTTCAGAAGTTTTTGCGCCCCGTGATAATAAGTATTGGGTTCATGCCGCGACCAGATGATCGGGGCATTCCAGTTGTACCGGTATTTTAAATCTTTCGCGTCCATGCCGAGATACTGGATGGGCGCCGCCATGATATTGGTACCTGCTTTCGCTTTGGTGTCCAGGATTTCGATCGTGCCCTGATAACTTCCTCCCAAAACGTATCGCGGATCATCCGGATCAAAAGCGAGGAAGGCGCTTTCCCCTCCTGCGGAAGCGGTCCAGCTGGAGGTGGTGATGCCGCTGCTGCCCAATTCGCGGCTGGCGATTACCACTGAACTGTTGTCCTGCTGGCCGGCATAAATGCGGTATGGAAACAGGTTGTCCACATTGATGCGATACAATTGGGCCGTGGGCATATTGGCCTGGGAAGACCAGGTCTGGCCACCGTTGACGGTAATGCCCGCCCCGCCATCGTCGGCAATGACCATATTTTTTGAATCGGAGGGATTGATCCACATGTCATGGTAATCTCCATGCGGCCCCGAAAGGACTTCCCAGGTTTTGCCCCCATCCACCGATTTAAGGGCCGGAGCGCTGAGCACATATACCGTATGTTCATCCAACGGATCCGCGAACAATTCTATATAATACCAGGCCCGCTGAACCAGGCGGTGGTCATTGGTCACCCTTTCCCAGCTTTTTCCTGAATCGGTTGAAACAAACAGGCCTCCCGCCTCTTTCTCCGAATCACTTTCGATCAATGCATATACCCGGTCCGGATTGGAACGGCAGACTGAAACGGCCATCTTCCCCTTTTCTTCCGGAAGGCCATTGTGGATTTTTTCCCAATGCTCCCCTCCATCCGTTGATTTATATAGCCCGCTGCCTTCGCCTCCGCTGATTACCTTCCAGGGCAGACGGCCGTGTTCCCACATGGCAGCGTAGAGGACCAGGGGATTGTTCATGTCCATGCTCAGTTCCGCGCATCCTGTTTTTTCATTTACATACAATACTTTTGACCAATTTTTCCCGCCATCGGTAGATTTATAGACCCCGCGCTCGGCGGATGGTCCATACAAAGCTCCCTGTGCGGCTACATAGACGATATCCGGGTTTTTCGGATGGATGGCGATGCGGGCAATATGTTGGGTGAGTTCCAGTCCCATTCTTTTCCATGTTTTGCCGGCATCGGTGGATTTATAAACTCCGTCGCCATGATGGGTCATTACCCCACGCACCGCATGCTCTCCCATGCCCACATAAACTATATTGGGATCCGATTCGGAAACGGTGATGGCTCCCACCGATCCGGTTTTAAAATAGCCGTCCGAGATATTGTTCCAGGTAATACCCAGATCTTCGGTCTTCCAGACCCCGCCGCCGGTGGTCCCCATATAATAGGTGGTAAAATTTCCGACCACCCCTGTGGCCGCGACGGAACGGCCTCCCCGAAAAGGGCCAATGCTCCGCCATTTCAAAGGTTTAAAAAAAGTATCCGGCTGGATGGATGCGTTTTGGGCCAAGACCTGCGCATGTAATACCACGACCAGCGCAAGGAATAGAAATTTATTCATTTTTGGTTTAATTACGGCTTCAGGAATTGCCGGTGAATATAGTTTCTTTGGAGCGGGATTGAAAGGATCTCCGTGCCCCTCGGGGCCCCTGTGAGAAATATTTAATTTAATGGAACTCCTGGCCATAGCCGAAAGGGAACGGAAACTCCGCATGCTCACCCCCAGGTCCGCAATTCAATTTAAATTTGCCCTCCTATGCAAGCCACGAGTCGTTTTAATCATGTCCATTACCTCTGGGACGAAGCCAAAGCCAATTCCCTGGCAGGAGATGAAGTCGCCCTTTTCCTCTACCGGTCCAACCTGCTGGGCGCCGACCTCCGGCTTACGAATTATGGAGGGGGCAACACCTCCGTAAAAATCAGGGACAAAGACCCTCTTACCGGAAACCCGGTTGAAGTCATGTGGATCAAGGGATCGGGCGGGGATATTGGTACCCTTAAAAAGTCGGGTTGCGCCGCCTTGTATATGGACCGCCTCCTGGCCCTCGAAAAGGTTTACCGGGGTATCCAATACGAGGACGAGATGGTGGCCCTCTTTAACCACTGCATCTTCGACCTCGAATCCAAAGCACCCTCCATCGATACCCCCCTGCATGGGTTTTTACCTTTTAAGCATATAGACCACCTGCATCCCGATGCGGCCATTGCCATCGCCGCGGCGGAAGACGGGCGCAGGATAACCGAAGATTTGTTCAAAGGGGAAATCGGCTGGGCGGAATGGCAGCGGCCGGGATTTGACCTTGGGCTCAAACTCCGGGCCTGCCTGGATGAAAACCGCGCCAAAGGGATCCAGCTCAAAGGGATCATGCTGGGCTCGCACGGTTTGTTTACCTGGGGTGAAACTTCTTACGAATCCTATGTCAATACCCTGGAAGTGGTGGAAACCTGTGCCCGTTACCTGAGCGCTCATTATGGAAAAACCAGGCCGGTATTCGGTGGAATAAAAATCACCGGACCGGATAAAACGCAACGTGAAAAACAAGCGGCTGCCCTGGCTCCTGTTTTAAGGGGTCTCTGTTCTTCGGAACGCCCGATGATCGGTCATTTTACCGATGACGAGCGGGTGCTTGAATTTGTAAATTCGTTTGATCTCGATAAACTGGCTCCCCTGGGCACTTCCTGCCCCGATCATTTTTTAAGGACCAAGATCAGCCCGCTGGTGCTGCGCCTGGATCCGGCCGAAGACCTGGGCGATGCCGTGGCGGTGAAAGAAAAATTACTGCCTTCCTATGAAGAGTACCGCAAGTTGTACAAAGCGTATTACGACCAGTGCAAACACCCGGACAGCCCCGCCATGAGGGATCCCAACCCCGTGGTCCTGCTCTATCCCGGGGTCGGCATGTTCACTTTTGCCAAGGACAAGACGACGGCCCGCCTGGCCAGTGAATATTATATCAACGCCATTAACGTGATGAAAGGGGCTGAAGCCGTCTCCAGCTATACGGCCCTTCCCCGCCAGGAAGCATTTAATATTGAATATTGGCTTTTGGAGGAAGCCAAACTGCAGCGCCTGCCCAAACCCAAAGCCCTTTCCGGTAAAATCGCCCTCATCACAGGATCGGCGGGCGGAATCGGCAAGGCCATCGCCAAAAAATTTGCAAGCGAGGGCGCCTGCGTGGTATTGAACGATATCCACGAAGAAAGACTGGCAGAAGCCCATGGGGAGTTTGTATCCGCTTTTGGCAAGGACGCCGTAAGAGCCACAGTCCTGAATGTCATGGATGCCTCTTCGATTCAGGAGGCCTTTGACCGGGCTTGCCTGGCCTTCGGGGGCGTGGACATCATCGTCAACAATGCCGGCATCAGCCTCTCAAAACCATTGACCGAACATACGGAAGAAGACTGGGACAAGATCTACGACATTTTGGTGAAAGGGCAGTTCCTGGTTTCGAAAGCCGGAGTGACGGTTTTAAAAAAACAGGCGATGGGCGGGGATATCATCAATATCGTATCCAAGAATGCGGTGGTCTCAGGGCCCAATAATGCAGCCTACGGATCCGCCAAATCGGCACAGGGCCACCTGACCCGCCTCCTTGCCGCCGAATTAGGGCCGGACAAGATCCGGGTGAATATGGTCAATCCGGATGCCGTGATCGCGGGGTCTAACATCTGGGCGGGCGGATGGGCAGAAGGCCGCGCCAAGGCTTACGGGGTAACCGTGGAAGAATTGCCCGCTTATTATGCAAAACGCACCCTGCTTAATGAAATCATCCTGCCCGAAGACATAGCCAACGCGGCCTTTGCTTTTGTCGGAGGCCTGCTCAACAAATCCACCGGCAATGCCTTGAACGTGGACGGAGGGGTGGCGATGGGATTTTACAGGTAGGGAGCAGCAGAAATTTCAACCCAAATTATGCAATAGAGTTTCGTAATGAAAGCCGGAAGGCCAATAAAGACTGGCGCTCCCGGACTATTTTTACCGCAAACATAGGCACTCCTATGCTGAGGATAAAAATGGGAGGCCGACCTTAAATTATAAATCAAACTATTCGGCCGGGAAGTGCCAGTATTTGCAGGCATTCCGGTTTGTAATAGAAAATCTATTGCATGGTTTGGGTTCAAATATTCACGGCTGAATCCTTTTATATTTTTAATACCGATTGGTCTGCCCGGTTCAACGGATCCATTGCGCGAACCTCAGGGTGTTTCCGTCCGGATCATTTACATAAAATTCACGCAATCCCCAGGTTTGGTCTATTGGACTTTGGTGTACGGGTGAATCCGGATTGTTTGGAACGATCAAGCCACGTCGGATATATTTATTAAACAGGGCATCGACATCCTCTACCCTTATGTATACAGAATTTCTTGGCGTTCCATCTATGCTGGAGAGCAGGATTTCCGCTTCCCCATTGATCAAATCCACGACCCATTCATTCTCCGCTTCGTCCGGAAATTTTAA
>JAKQHS010000134.1 GCA_029557915.1 Bacteroidota bacterium
GGCCGCTTCAAATTGATGGTTTCCGCGATTGAGATACAACTGGTGCTTGCTTCCCGCAATGAGGAGATCAAGCATGCCGTCATTGTCAAAATCCACCCAGGCGGCCTGCACCCCGGCTCCATCGTATTGGATCCCGGTGCCCGTAGCTTCGGTGAAAATGCCAAAACCGTTGTTGATCATGAGCTGGCAGGGCGCATAATGATTGATGATAAACAGGTCCTGGTCCCCGTCCAGGTCACAGTCTCCCGCCACTACGGCCCAGGACTGATGCCCGGAGGCCAGGCCGGCAGCGGAAGCGTTTTCAAAGAAGGTCCCGTTACCTTTATTGACATACAAGGCATTCACCCGCCTCGGGTCTTTCGGATCGTCCACCCCTGCTTTGCATTTTGCTATATAAAGGTCAAGATCCCCGTCGTTGTCGATGTCCGTCCACACGCTTCCGTAATTGCCGGATTTATCGGAGGCGGGGACCGTAGTAAAGTCAATCCAGGCTACCGGCGATCCGTCAAGCCTGCCCGATCCGTTGTTGGCCCAGATGCGGTTTTCGCCCAGGTCGTTGCAAAGAAAAAAATCAAGCCAGCCGTCTCCGTTGATGTCCACTAGGTTGCAGGCCTGCGCGTAGGCTTTTTCGGACTCGGCCAGGAATTGTTTGTCATAAACGATGGAATCCCCCGATTTTCTCGAATAAAATACGGTTCCGGGATTTTCATTGGCCGCAAAGACCATATCGTTGAATCCATCCTGGTTGATGTCCCCGATCGAAAGGCTCCATTGTTCCACCCCGCTTACGGCTCCAAAATCGCGGGAGCGGAACGGACGGCCGGGAGCGGACTGGTATTGGATGGAGAGATTTTTGGATTGATCCAGGCGAACGATATCATCGAGGCCATCCCCGTCCATATCTGAAATGCCCATGACCGAGCCGCTAAAATGTTCTGCCGGGGAGGTCAGCCCGGTGGCCGGGCTAAAACTGATCTGCGCATGCATCACCAACGGGGAAAAGACTGCAATCCAAACCGCCAAATTCTTCATTTACCTTTTCGGGTTGTAATGATTGATTTTAATTGTTTTACCAAGCGTTTCCCCTCCTTCCTGTTTAAAAAAACATACCGGACGGTGAGGCCTTTAAGGCTGTCAAACGCATTAGATTTTGTGCTAATATATAAAACCGGGGTGTAATCCCAACTGAAATTTATTCTCCCTACCTTAAACTCCAGTCCGGCCTGGACCGGGATCCCAAAAAGAGTCCTTTTAACCAGGCCTTCGGGCAGGTCTTCCACCTGCCAGTTCCAGGCCAGTCCGGCTCCATAGAATATATTGAGGTTCCGGGTCAGGATGGGTTTATGCTGGGCAGCAAGCAGGCATAGGCCCAGGTTGGTTTTGGCCTGGTCATCGGTGGACACGATCATTTCCAAAGTGGTCCTTTTCAGGATGAGTTGTTTGAGGGAGATCCCGTAGTCGGAGCCCAGCCGGATGCCGCCGGTGGTGAAATAACTCTGGGCGCAAAGGGAAAAACACGAGCCGCAATGCAAAAGCAGGGCCAGGACAGCAGGTTGTATCATCATGGAATTTTGTAACCATTGACGCAGGAAAAGAAATACTATTGCGAAGAGAAACTTAAAATTGTGTCTGGTTCTATTAATATTTTAAACGGATGAACAGCGGTCTCTCTTTCCGCATGAAACAATGGTGGTCTTACTACCAGCGGGCCAAAACCATCCACCAGGCCGACTCCCCTTTTCTTTACCGGTTTTGCAGAGAAGTCCTCGAATCCGACGCAAAGGATCCCTGGTTTGAAAAAATCGAAAACCTTAGGGGCGACCTGCTGAAAAATAATGAACTATTCGTACACACCGATTTTGGTGCGGGATCCGGAAAGCCGGGCAAAAAACAATCCATGCACCGGCTAAGTGATTTTATCCGCCGCTCCGCCATCCGGCCAGAATCTGGGAGGCTCCTACATCGCATCAGCCGGTTTTTTGAAGCCAACCATATTCTTGAACTGGGCACCGCAGCCGGACTATCCACCGCCTACCTCAGCAAGCCTGGGGGTAAAGGTCAACTCATTACTGTCGAAGGAGACTCCTACCTGGCCTCGGTTGCAAAAGCCACTTTTGATAAGCTAGGACTTCAGCCAGACCTCCTCATCGGGGCATTTGACCAGGTACTGCCTGGAATCCTCGGTCATCACCCGGTATTTGACCTGATCTTCATTGACGGAAACCACCGGGGCGCGGCCCTGGAATCCTATATCCGGCTACTGAGTCCATACCTCCATCCTGATCTGGGAGTGATCATCCTGGACGATATTCACTGGAGCCGCGATATGGCCGGGGCCTGGGACAGGCTCCGGCTTGAAAGGCAATGGAACCTCAGTCTCGATTTATTTCAATTTGGACTGTTAATCAGGAACCGGGATCTCCTTCACTTCAATACTCTTGATTTGATTGCGCGAAAATGGAAGCCTCTTAATCCCGGAATTTTCCGCTAATTATTTCTGAAGCCAATGGATTTTCTTTGAAAATGCATGTCTTCGGTCTTCATCTTAAAGTTTTCGAGGTCTACCAGTTCAATCCGGTGCAGGCTGCCCGGCCTGGCCTTGTCCCCTTCTTTGGCGATCCGGAGGCTATGGTACTGGATGGCTTCCAGGATGACTGAGCGAACCGTCCTGGCATTACCGAAATAACGGTCCCGGTACTGGAAGAGAAATTTAAGGTAATCCTGCAGATAGCTCATGGCTTCCGGACTGATGCTGAGCCCGTGTTCCGAGATCATTTTACCGGCAATTTCCCCGAGTTCTTCAGGCTGGTAGTCGTCAAAACGAAGCGTTTTGTCAAACCTTGAACTGAGGCCGGGGTTGGCTTTGATAAAATCTTCCATATTGTCCGGATAACCCGCGACAAATACAAAAAAACTGCCCCGCTGGTCCTCCATTCTTTTGAGCAGGGTCTGAATGACTTCATTCCCGTAATCCACCCCGGCCGTGCGGGTGGACAGGAGGGAATATGCTTCGTCAATGAACAGCACCCCCCCGATGGCTTCATCAATCTTTTCCGAGGTCTTGAGTGCGGACTGGCCCACATATCCCGCAACCAGCCCCTGGCGGTCGGTTTCCACCATATGGCCGCGCTCGAGGATGCCGAGGGCTTTGTAGATTTTGGCCAGGATCCTGGCCACGGTGGTTTTGCCCGTACCCGGATTGCCGATCAGTATGGTGTGCAAATAAAAATGGCGCAGGACGTCTTTGCCGACCCGGTGGTTGTAGCGGACGATGTCCACCAACTCATGGATTTGTTTTTTGATGGCATTCATTCCGATCAGGCTGTCCAATTCCGTCAGCGAAGCGGTCAACAATTTTTCATCTACCGGGATGACGGCGGATTTCTGGGCATCCTGGAAAACAATTTTCTCCACATCTTCGAGCAGGATTTCCGCCAATTCGCCTTCCTCATATTCGTCCGGCAATTTGCCCGGGTTCTTCATGATCCGGAGGCCCAGGTTGATCTTGGCTTTTTCGATCAGGTCATAGACGAAACGGGCGTTGCCGAAAGCCCGGTCCCGGTTGCGGTAAGCCTCCAAAATAAATTCATAGATTTTTACCCGTGCAGCCTCCGACAGGCTCACCTCCTTTTTAAGACAGGCCACCTGTGCGATCTTTTCCAGTTCCTCGGGAGTGTAATCGGCAAATTCGTAATACAATTTAAACCTGGATTTGAGCCCCGGATTGGAGTCCAGGAAATATTTCATCTCCTTGGGGTATCCCGCCACGATCACGACCATGTCGCCCGGCCCGTTGGACATTTCCTTGACCAGTATTTCGATGACCTCCCGCCCAAAATCCTTGCTGTCGTCGTTGGACCGGGCCAGGGCGTAGGCTTCGTCTATAAACAAAACCCCTCCCCTCGCCTTTTCTATAGCCTCCCTCACTTTGGGCGCGGTCTGCCCGATGTATTCACCCACCAGGTCAACCCGGTCGACCAGGTGCACATGCCCTTTGGACAAGAGGCCCATTTTATGGTACAGGTTGCCCATCATGTGGGCTACGGTGGTCTTTCCGGTGCCCGGATTACCGATGAAAACGGAATGGACATTGATCTCATCCTCTTCCCGGAAACCATATTGTTTCCGGAGCTGGACAAACTGAAGATATTTGGCGTGGTTCTGCACCTGCCTCTTGATCTGGGTAAGGCCTACCAACTGATCCAACTGCCCCAGGAGTTGCTCGAGGCTCAGATCCTGGTCCTGCTCCGCATTGAGGAAACCGGGAATGGACTGGTTGGGCAGGAAAACAGGGACATTCCCGGGTTCAGCATGTTCGCGGAAGTCCAGGACGGCGGAAGCGATGAGGGAATCCATGAACACCAGTTCCATCGCCAGCCTTCCTTTTTTCCAGCTGCCTTTGGAAGGCATGCCGCAGGAAGCGGCAAAGATCACCAGGTCCTCTTCTTTCCGGATG
This sequence comes from Bacteroidota bacterium, assembly GCA_029557915.1. GTDB lineage: Bacteria > Bacteroidota > Bacteroidia > Chitinophagales > Saprospiraceae > JADJLQ01. The sequence goes on from JAKQHS010000134.1 coordinate 4,457, forward strand.
CTTTTGAGCTTGACGACCTGCGCTTTGAGTTCTCGGGTTTCGTTGTAAAAACGGAAAAACAATTCGCATTGCCAGTGGTGGGACCTGTTTTTGTTTTTCAGCTGCAGTTCAAGATGCACCAGCCGGGTTTCGGCCGCGGAGAAGTTTTTAAGATAAACCCGGTCGTCGAGACTGATGTCGTCTTCGTTGCCTTCATAAAAACGCAGCGATTTGATGTCAAAATAGGGGTTGTGGATCCTGGTCATGGGCTCGCCGGCATCTTCGATATAGAAATATTTGCTGCCCACCTTTTCATCGAAGATCCAGGCTTCCCAATAGTAGGTGCCTTTTTTCCAGAAGGCGCCTTCTTTTTTATTGCCCCAGCCTTCCTGGAGGACCACCAGGGGTTCGTATTTGCTGATCTGTTTTTTAAACTCCAGGTTGCACAATTCCTGTTTGTTGTTGGACAAGGAAAAACATTTGAGGTGGATGACGGCCTCCCAGCTTTCCTTGTCAAAAAATTTATTGTAAAGGGACAGTTCCACATAGATGAAGGTGGTTTCGTTCCGGTCGAACACCTGCCTGTATTTGAACTTCTGATCGGCCAGCCACTCTGTGGAACTGTATACCTTCAGTTCTTTGAATTTATAACGGTCTTCCCGGTTTTCCTGAATATAATCTTCCATGAATATTGTTCAGTCAAATTGCGTTTTTTCAGCCAATATTCCAAAAAATTATTTTTTCTAAACTTATGCCCTTATCCATACGTTAAAGCATTTGATTTACTTTTACACCCGAATGGCAAAAATCCTGTTTCGTTTTGAAGACCATCGGTTGGAGCCCGTTTCGGTGGAACAACCCGCCAAGGGATTCAGCATCCTGGAGATCACGGAAGACCACAACATTCACCTCAATCACAATTGCGGCGGCGTCTGCGCCTGCAGCACCTGTCATATTTATGTGGACAAGGGCATGGAGGTGCTGGAGGAACTTTCGGAAAAGGAAGAGGATTTTATTGACCGCGCCCGGAATCCGAAGCTCGAATCCCGCCTGGCCTGCCAGTGCATCGTGCTGGACGAAAATTCCGAGATCGAGGTCACCATTCCCGACCAGTCCCAGATCATCGGCCACGAACACTGATCCTTTGTTCAACCCGCCAAAAGCAAATTCAATGTCAATCAAAAACCTGGAAGACCTGCCCATTTACTGGAAAGACCACGAAGACATCGCCATGAAACTGTACGAGCGGTTTGGCGATGAATTTGATGAGGGCAAAATATACCGGATCCGCTTTACGGAACTCATTGAATGGGTGCTGGAAATCCCACATTTTTCCAGTCCCAGGGAAGAATGTACGGAAGCCCACCTGGAGCAGATCCAGGCTAAATGGGTCTATGAATGGCGGGACAACAATAAATAATCCCGGCATGCCCGATACCCTGCTCCCCCTCCTGCACCGCATCAAGTCCTTTGTATTCGACGGGGTCATGACGGACGGAAGCCTGCTCCTGACCGAGGACGGCCACAGCCTACGGACTTTTCACATTCGCGACGGATATGCCATCCGCAAGGCCCTTCAGGAAGGATATTGCCTGGCGGTGATCAGCGGAGGTCGTTCGGAAGGTATCAGGCACCGGTTGCAGGGCCTGGGGGTCACAGACCTTTTTCTCGATGCCCAGGAAAAGGAACCTGTGCTTCGACAATGGATGGCGGACCGGAGCATAGAACCCGACGCCCTCGCCTATATGGGTGACGATATCCTGGACCTCGGGGCAATGGCCCATGCCGCCCTGCGCGCCTGCCCCTGCGACGCGGTACCGGAAGTCAAGGCCATCGCCAATTATATCTCTCCCCGGCCCGGAGGCAAAGCCTGCGTCAGGGACCTCATCGAACTCGTGCTAAAAGTTCAGAATCGGTGGTAATTTCAAGCCGTGTTTTCCATTGCCTCCGGTTTTCTTCGACTGATTAGACTGCCCAACCTGGTCATCACCGCGCTGGCGCTCTGGTTGCATTGGTTCCTTTTGTTGCGGCTGCCTTTGAATCAGGCCGGAATAGCGACCGCCTTCGGGCATGGAAGCATTGCCTGCCTCGGGTTGGTCTTCGCCCTGCTTATGGGCGCCGGATTCATCATCAACGATATATACGACATGCAGATTGACGCCGTCAACAAGGGGGACAAACGAATTGTAGGGAACCTGATCCCCGTAAGGGCGGCCTGGCTGGCTTTTTATATCCTGCTGGCTGTGGCGGCTATCCTCGCCCTGGTCATCGCCTCCTATTTTAATAAAACCGGTTTCTTCTGGATCTTCCCCGTGGTCGCCCTGCTCCTGGTGATCTATTCCATCTGGCTGAAAAAAACGGCGTTTTGGGGCAACCTGGTCATCGCCATCCTTTGCGGATCGGTATTGTTGATTCCACTGGCCACCGAATCGGAAACCCTCTCCTCCCTTTCCATTCCCGGCCGGTTCCTGATCTTTAAGAATTTTTTTATTTGCGCTTTTACCGGCGGCCTGCTCACCCTGGCCAGGGAACTGGTCAAAGACATTGAAGACATCCCCGGGGACCAGGCCGGCCAGGCCCGCACCCTGCCTGTGCTTTACGGCATTGGCCCTTCAAAAGCCATCGCATTCCTCCTGACCTTTACCCTAGTCCTGCTCGCCTGCTTCCTTATGTTTAAAACGGAAAATCCATTCTGGCGCGGAGCCCTGATCATCCTTCCCGGCTTTATCCTGCCCCTGGTGTATGTGCTTTACCGCTTGTTCAAATCCACTACCCCCCGTGATTTTCATCCTATTGCCAACCTCTTGAAACTATGCATGGTCAGCGGCATGACCCTGCTCCCTTTATATCTTGCCCAGGAGCACTTATGGAATGGTTGAAACCCTATAATATCATTTTGGCTTCCCAATCACCCCGTCGCCTGGAACTGATGAGGCAGGCCGGCTTCCAGTTCGAGGTAAGGGTGGCCGATATCGATGAGGAAAATTATCCCGCCGACCTTGAAATCACCGCCGTACCCGGGTACCTGGCCAGCCAAAAAGCTCAAAAGATATTCAACCAGGAACCGGATCAGGAAAGATTGGTCGTGATCGCGGCCGACAGCCTGGTATTCCTGGGTGGACGGATCTTTTCCAAACCACTGAACCGGCCGGAAGCGGAATGGATGCTCCGGACCCTTGGGGGCAAAACCCACCTGGTCATTACCGGTCTTTGTGTACTTTCCGACTCCTTCTCCGAAATCCGTTCCGTGGAAACCTGGGTTGAATTTAATCCCATCACCGACGATGAAATTCATTATTATATCAATCACTTCCCTCCTTATGACAAAGCCGGCGCCTATGGCATCCAGGACTGGATCGGCCTCTGCGCCGTAAAAGGGATACAGGGATCCTATACCAATATCATGGGGCTGCCCATGGAAACTTTATATTCGGTACTGAAGGAAAAAATCAAACCCTGATCAGGGGCGGACAAAATCGATCACCTTTTCCGCAAAACGCATGACCATCTCAAATTCAGGGATACGCAAGATGCCGCGGGATACTTCCAAAAGACTGGAAGGAGAACCGCTCAGGGCCTCTGAAGTGCTTGGGCACCAGTTGAGATAGGAAAAAACCACAAAACTGATTGCAAGCGCTAATACAAAAAGCATATTGGGAGAACGCTTTTTCATTTCGCAAAAATAAGGGAGTGAAGTCAGAAAATCAAGCTTATCCCCTTATTTCTTCCAGAACCCCTTCCCTGAGGTAGACTACCCGGTCGCAGAGGCGATGGATGACTTCGAGCTGATGGGAAATAAAAAGGATGGTCAACCGGTATTGAATTTGGTACTGCAAAAGCATATCCAAAATCTCTTCCTGGAGGCTGACGTCCAGGGCGTTGACCGATTCGTCCATGATCAGGATCCGGGGCATGGCCGCCAGGGCCCGGGCCAGTGCAAAGCGTTGCCTGAGGCCACCTGAAAGTTCGCCAGCTTTTCTGGGCAATATGGCCTGGTCCAGCCTGGTAAGCTTTAGTATGAATTCCTGGTCCATCCGGCGCTCCCCGGCCGCCAGGGCCTCATCAAGCAGCTTTTGAGCCGTGATCCTGGGATTGATCGAGCTGAAGGCGTCCTGGAACAAATAAAGGATTTCACGGAAGGGTTTAAACCCTCTGTTGAGTTCGCGGCCATTATAATGGATCCGGCCCTGATCCCAGGATTCCATTCCCGCCAGGATACGGCCAAGGGTGGACTTGCCGGATCCCGATTCTCCGGCCAGTCCGGTGATCTCCCCTTCCCGGAGACTTAGGTCAATGCCCCTGAGGACTTCAAAACCAGGGACGCCGGCCCGGCCATATTTTTTCCGGATCCCGGTGACCTGCAGGATTTCACGGGTGCCGGGCTCCCCGCCTTTTTTCCGCTGAAGGCTGAATGGACGGGCTTTGAATCCCGCAGCAGGCATATCGGACTCCAGCCGCCCGTCCTTTACCGACCAGATGCGGTCGCAATATTTGGCGACTTCCGTTTCATTGTGGGTCACCCAAAGGATACTGAAACCCAGTTCTTCCTTAAGTTGCATAATCAGTTCCAAAATCCTTTGCGTAGCGCCCTGGTCCAGGGATGAGGTGATCTCATCGGCAATGATGATCCTTGGATTTTTCAAAAGGCAGCCGGCAATAGCCAGCCGTTGCAATTGGCCGCCGGAGAGCTGGTGAGGAAAACTGTTCAGGATGCGGTCCTGTTCCTTCAAGCCCACCCGGTCCAGCCATTTGCCCATCAGGTTCTCGTCTTTTATTCCGGAAGCGGAGGAAAGAGCCAGTTGGCTTTTAATCCGCAGGGTTGGGTTAAAATAAAGAAACGGCTCCTGGAATATATAACCGATCTCGGTTTTACGGAAAGCCCTGATCCGGTGGTCTTCCATCAGGTTCCATTCCTCACCCGCCCGGTGGTAGGTCAAAGCATCGCAACGAATGCGGCCGCCAAAATATTCGTTCAGCCTTCCCAGGGTGTATGCCAATTGGGTTTTCCCCGCGCCGCTCGGCCCGGTGAGGCCGATGCTCTCTTTTTCATGCACGGCCAGGTCAATATCCCTGAGCACCTGGATGGATCCCCGGGGCGAATCAAAGGAAAGGTTCAGCCGTTTGGCGGTCAGCAAAATCATCCCCGGGCAAGATAATCATAGGACCCGAGGATTTCATTCCTGAATAATATTGGATATTTACAGCCTGAATCCAAATTCAACGATCAAACATGCACCGGACCCTGGATGGATGGCATAGCCCTTCTTTGAACAAACACATGGAAATTGCCAGATATGGGCATTATGGCTTTGCTTTACTGATGTTGCCCACCGCGGCGGCCGATTACCTCGAATACGAAAGGTTTCATCTCATCGGGGCCATCTCGCATTTTATCGACCATGGCAAGTGCAAGGTGTTTTCCGTCAACAGCATCAATTCGGAAAGCTGGCTCAACGATCACATGCATCCGAGACTGAAATCCATCAGGCACAACCAGTTCAACTATTATATCTACGATGAGGTGATCCCCTATATCCGGACCCATACCTCCTGGGATACTCCCATCATCACCTGCGGGGCTTCCTTGGGCGCCCTGCACGCGGCCAACCTTTTTTTCCGGCGGCCCGACCTGATCTCCGGTACCATTGCCATGAGCGGGGACTATAACCTGCAATCCTATACCAAAGGATATTATGATGACGATGTCTATTTTAATTCCCCCCAGGCCTACCTGTCCAACCTGAACGATGAGCATTACCTTTCCCGGATCCGGTCGAGCAGGCATATTCATATACTGACCGGCTCAGGCAACTGGGAAAATCCGCAGGCCTCCGTACATTTTTCCAGGGTCCTGCACGCGAAGGGCATCCCGCACGAACTCGATGTCTGGGGCCATGACATGCCGCACGATTGGCCGACCTGGAGGGCCATGCTCCCCCATTACCTGGGTACCCGCTTTTAATGGAAGATAATCACCGGGCAAGTCCGGCCTTCACTCACCCGTAAAACTCAGGGTGGCGGAAAAAATGTGGGAATAATTCAATTCTTTGGCGAGGTTGCCGATGTTGGATAGGGCGTAATCAATCTGGACCCTGCCGAAGCGGACGCCCACCCCGCTGTACAATTGGCCACGCGTATTTGTCCGGAGGGGATCCAGTTCGTCCTTTATTTTTTGAATATTTCCATACCCGCCGCGGAGGAATACATATTTTTTATACGCCGCCTCCAGGCCGGCCTTAGGTTCCAGGCTGGCAAATTCCGAAGCCACCACGGTATTTCTTTTGCCATCGAAAAAGACGTTCATTCCCAGTTCGACATTGCAATAAAAGGCATCCTCCTTTCCAAAGCGCCGCAGGATACCGGCGCCCAGGTGGGGCAGGGTTTTTTCCAGGGCGCTCACCGGGATGATATTGCCGGTTTTTTCCAATTGGATTTTCTGTTCTTCTGTAAAACTATATCTCCAGCCGGTGAAAGTGGTGCTGAGGTCCTGCCCGACCAGCCCAAACTGCCAGGGGCCCCGGACCCACTGCATCCCCAGGTCAATGCCAAAACCCCAGGCCTTGGCAAAGGGTCCGATCTGCCGGTGGATCACTTTGACGTTTGCGCCGAGGCGGTTTGATTTTTTTTCATCCCATTCCCCGATCGCGGTGGCGTAAGAGATGAGGAATCCGTAGTCCGCGCTGGAAAATTCACTAACATTATCAAAAACAATGCTTCCATCAGGAGCCACCAGGTTGAGGGTGTTGGGGATCTGGTCGATGGCCAGCCGGACCATACTGATGCTTCCTACGGCGGCCCGGTCCGCATTGAGCCTCCGGGCCAGGGAAATATGATCAAATTTGCCCACCCCTCCGAACCATTCCGCATGCATGGCGCCGAGTTGCAGGGGTGCATCGATATGAGAAAGGCCGGCCGGATTCCAATAGGCGGAGTTGACATCGTTTACCGAGGCGACCACCGCACCCCCCATTCCATGAGCCCTGGCGCCTACGCCTATGGTCAGGAATTCATTGGAATATGCCGATTGGGCACGGAGTCCGAGCTGCAAAGACAGTAGGAGGAAAAGCAAGACCTGCCTCATTGATCAAAGATAATGAAATAGATATGTTGGGACGTAGCTTGGCTGCACTGTTTGGACGAAGCTTAGCTTCGGCCTTGCATGCACTGTTTGGACGAAGCTTAGCTTCGGCCTTGTATTCGAGGTTGCTCCAGGGCGTCCTCGCCTGGAGAGGTTTAACTTAAATGGGCGGGAGAATGGATTATGTTATCCCTCATTTTGCAAACAGCACCTTATTGCAGGCTTTGGGTTAATATTTTTGCGAACGTTATTTTTGATTGCCTGCCCCTGACCCCTCCAGGGAACCTACCACCTGGCTGTTGGAATTAACCCAAAGGTATGGCCCTGCGCTTATTAAGAATTTTTCAGACTGTGATTCCATGAGTCGTATCACCAACCCCTTATTATCTTTGAATCCATCAAATGAAAACCTTATGAATAAAAGAATCTCCGGCCTCTGGGTCTTGTTTCTGATCCTCCTGGCCCAATGCGCGCCGAAGATCAATCCTTCGGGCTACTGGACCGGGATCTCCAAAAAAGCCGTCTCGGCGAAAGCCATGGTGGTCAGTGCCCATCCCCTGGCTTCAAAAGTTGGAATCCGCATCCTGCACCAGGGGGGCAATGCGGTGGATGCTGCGGTGGGTGTACAGTTTGCGCTGGCCGTGGTTTACCCCAGGGCGGGAAATATCGGCGGCGGCGGGTTTATGGTTTACAGGGCGGCCTCCGGCGAGACCAATACGCTGGATTACCGCGAAAAAGCGCCTGCCCTGGCTTCAAGAGACATGTACCTGGATTCATTGGGAAATCCGGGCACCGGCAGTGTCCTGGGTCATCTGGCATCGGGGGTCCCGGGTACGGTCGACGGCCTGATCACGGCCCATGCCAAATACGGCAAACTGTCTTTTGAAAAGATCATTGCACCGGCTATTCGATTGGCCGAGGATGGGTTCCAGGTGACCGCCGACGAGGCTGCCAGGCTGCAGGACTACCGGGAGGTGTTTGTCCGCACCAACGGAATGGAAAATGCCTTCGTCAAAGCAAACAAATGGAAAGAAGGCGACTGGCTGATCCAGAAGGAACTGGCTTGGACGCTGAAGCAGATCCGGGACCGGGGGCGGGCGGGATTTTATGAAGGACCGGTCGCGGACCGCATCGTTGCCGAAATGATACAGGGTAAGGGAATCATTAGTCACGATGACCTGAAAGCCTATCGTTCGGTTTGGCGGAAGCCGGTGATCGTTCCATATAGAGATTACAAGGTCATATCCATGGCGCCGCCTTCCAGCGGTGGCATCGCCCTGGGTCAGTTGCTGAAAATGGTGGAGCCTTATCCTCTCAAAGACTGGGGATTCAGGGACTCCCGGACCATTCACCTCATGGTAGAGGCGGAGCGCAGGGTTTATGCCGACCGGGCCCAATACCTGGGGGACGCCGATTTTTACCCCGTACCGCAGGACAGTCTCCTCAATCCCAAATACCTGAAATACCGGATGCAGGATTACCGTGAGGAGCAAGCCAGTAAAAGCAGCAGCGTCTATGCGGGCAACTTTAAATTGGCCCTGGAACATTTTGAGACCACCCACCTCTCCGTGGTCGATCAATACGGGAATGCTGTGGCGGTCACCACCACTCTTAATGGAAATTTCGGCAGCAAGGTCATCGTGGACGGGGCCGGTTTTTTAATGAACAACGAAATGGATGATTTCAGCGTAAAACCCGGGGTGCCTAATATGTTTGGCCTGATCGGCGGCGAAGCCAACGCGATCCAGCCGGGCAAAAGAATGCTCAGCAGCATGACTCCCACCATCGTGGAAAAAAACGGGAAATTGTCCATGGTCGTCGGTACGCCGGGAGGCAGTACGATCATCACTTCCGTCTTCCAGGTCATCCTCAATGTATTGGAATGGAACATGCCGATGGGCGAAGCCGTGGCGGCCAGCCGCTTCCATCACCAGTGGCTGCCCGATGAAATCATCCTGGAAGAAAATGCTTTCGATCCGGTGCTGAAATCAAAACTGGAATCCATGGGCCATAAAATACGTTCCATCAGTTCTATTGGCCTGGTCGATGCGATCCGGGTCAGGCCGGACGGCGGCCTGGAAGGAGGGGCAGATCCCAGGGGGGATGATCATGCGGAGGGGTGGTAGGTAGGAATCAGTAGTCAGTAGTCAGTAGTCAGTAGTCAGTAATCAGTAGTCAGTAGTTTTGCTCCCTTAACCTTTGACCCTTAACCGTTCACCCCTCAATTGTTTGGGAGGAGCTTAGCTCCGACCTTCCGACATAAATCAATAATCAATAATCAATAATCGATAGTCAATAGTCAATCTCGCCTCTCGCTGCGCATCCGTAATTGTATTTTTGCTCCCTTAACCCTTGACCCTTAACCGTTCACCCCTTCCGACAATAGTCAATAATCAATAGTCGATAGTAAATAGTCAATCTCGCTTCTCGCTTCTGGCTGCTCGCCTCTCGCTGCTCGTTTGGGAGGAGCTTAGCTCCGACCTTCCTCTTTAAGATAATCGTTTGTTTCCTGCTGCAAATGGATATATCCGGCTACATTCGACAACAAACGGTTAATACCCGACAACAAACGATTAATACTTCCTTTATTTAAAAAAAATCAGCTAATGCATTGAATATTAAGGTTTTAGGTTTTAATTTAGCAAGAAGGAAAATAGAACACCCGGTGATTCATGCGGCCTATGGACACACTTGTAAAAAAAATAACCCACTATGAAGATCTTTATATTTCCTGTTAATTCCCAGGGACAAAAACTGATCGGTTTCCGGACCGAACATTTTGATCCGGTAAGTATTGCTATGATTAAAAAAATACCCCGTAGTCATTGAAACCAGGGTACCACAAGCTGGTGCATACCTTATGAAAAAGAGACCTGGAGGCGGTGCCAGGAAACCCTGGCCGCCTATGAATTAATCAAAATGGTTAGCGGAGTGGTAGCGGATAAAGGAGTGGACCGCCTTTTGCCTCCGGATCGGCAGGTGGAGTTCGACTCCTATTATACCCAATATACATACAGTGGTACAGCCTCAATGGGTACTCGTCACCTAAAAACACAGAAATCTATACCTGCCTGGCGGCAGACAGGCCCACCTTACCGACACTAATAAATTTCGTATGCAAAGCCCGTTGGATGGCTTGGATATTGTCTAAAATTTGGAAGATATAAGAAAATATACGCAATAAACATTGGTAAATAAAGATGTTATGTGCCATACTACTCAGATGCTTCATTAAAAGTGAGCCAATTCTAAAAACGGTCTCGGAAATTTAAGCTTATGGTTAATAAAGAATATCTGCTTAACTAATTATCACACTTCATAATCTCTTAAACATGACTGACGAAGAAAAATCCAAAATAATGATGGAAGAAGAGCATAAACTCATGGCCGGATATATGGACACTGCAAAAACATTTACCCAATTAAGTATTGGTGCTCTTGTCCTTTCTATTACTTTCTTGGAAAAAATACTGGGATTCAAAGATAAAATTCCAATTCACTATTTGCTTTTGATTGCATGGTTATTCTGGTTATTGGCGGCATTATCTGGCGCATTTTATCAATACCGTGCTGTAAAGTGGCTGGAGAAACTAGGTATTGAATCCAATTTAATAAAAAAACAAAACCATGTCGGCGACCTCTTAAAGGTATATCCATATCAAGTATATGGAGCTTTTCTTGTATTTTTCTTTCTTGGAACTATTTTTTTTGCAATATTTGGTGCAACAATAATTTTGTGACAATATCCCATCAATATCAACGGCTTAAAAAGTACGGCACATAACATGGGGTTTGGCGATATGGCGGCTGGAGAACATATTCTCATCATTCCGTTCGCTGCTCAGCTTTGGTCTCGTGTAACCGGTTCTATCATGCAATCAATAACATTCAACTAACTTATCTTTATCAAATAACAATCCGGGCTTTGGTAACACGGAATACCGCCACATCGCCAAGCCCTAACCGTTAGCACTCATTTTAAAAACTGACGATACAGACAAATATCATGACAAGTGACGACAAGAAATTATGGCGAGAAAGGTGGCTTGGTTGCATTAACGAATTGACTTCGCTTGATCTTCAAAAGAAATCTTGGCTCGACAAAACAAATATAAATCCGCATTGGTCATTTGTAGAATTTATGTGTAGTTATTTTGACGACTTAGGAATTGACGACAATTATAAATATGCGATTGACAAAGGTTGGTTGACTGACCAGGAGTTTGAAATAATTAAAGACTGGCACGAAGCATTGGATAAATACGACTCACCGAAAAATGACGACTATGACCATGCAGCAATTTTAAACGACCCTACATGGCTTGACATTTTGCAAATCGGACTAACAATGAAAAGCAAATTAACTCCGACATTAAATGAGACAGAAAGGAAGATATTGACTGAAGAAATTAACTATTTGAATTTCGTTTAGGGGTGAGAAAAAGGAGTGCTAACAAGGGTTTTGCGTCAGGCGGGCTGACCCCGTTTCGTGCCTCACGGGGCAGGCAGTGCAATCCCGAAAGCATTCGGGATGGAGCTTTGTGCTTCTATTCAAGTTCAGTGCGGGTTGACAGTTTTGTGCTCCGATCCCGAATGTCTTCGGGACCGCTCGAACCTGTCTGACGTATCCACCCGGCCAAGTACATATACTCGGATTAGCGGTATGAATAAAGAAGGGTTAGTTATTTGGCTAAGGGCAGCAATTCATCCACCCGGTTTATCGGATGAGAGGGTAATGCCAGAAGTGTAGATTTCAACCAAT
>JAKQHS010000149.1 GCA_029557915.1 Bacteroidota bacterium
CCAGGATTATAACCGCACCCATGCCGACGGAGCCAATATGCTGGCGGAAGCCCTGGCCCCCCATGGCGGCATCGTGATGTGGAGGGCTTTTGTTTACAAAGCCAATCCCAATAACGACCGCGCTTCAGAATCTTATAATGAATTCAAACCGCTCGATGGACAGTTCCTGGATAATGTGCTGGTGCAGGTGAAAAACGGGCCGATCGATTTCCAGCCCCGGGAACCTTTTCATCCTTTGTTTGGGGCCATGCCCCGCACCCCCTTGATGATGGAATTCCAGATCACCCAGGAGTACCTGGGTTTTGCCACCCATTGGGTCTATCTCGCCAATATGTTCAAGGAAGTATTGGACAGTGATACCTATTCAAAAGGGACCGGATCTAAAGTCGCGAGGATCATCGATGGAACGGTGGACCGGCACAAGTTGACCGGCATCGCCGGGGTGGCCAACACCGGTTCCGACCGCAACTGGTGCGGGCATATTGGCAACCAGGCTAACTGGTATGCCTTCGGGAAGCTGGCCTGGGATCCTGATCTGCAAACTGGCTTTATTGCCGAAGACTGGATTCGCATGACGCTCACCCGGAATATCGCTGATGTGGACGTGATCAAAAAGATCATGATGGACAGCCACGAAGCCTGTGTGGACTACATGACTCCCCTTGGACTGCATCACATCATGGGGGAAAGCATTCACTTCGGCCCCCAACCCTGGCTGGCCCGGAGCGGTCGTGCGGACTGGACCTCGACCTACTACCACCGGGCCGACAGTATAGGACTGGGTTTTGACCGCACCGAAGGCGGCAGCAAAGCCATCGGTCTTTATGCCCCGGAGGTGCAGGCCCAATGGAAGGATCCCGAAACCATCCCCCTGAAATACCTGCTTTGGTTCCATCACGTGAATTGGAACAAAAAGCTGAATACGGGCAATACGCTGTGGGAAGAACTCTGCAAACGATATTATTCGGGAGTGGACCGTGCGGCCGGTTTCCTGAAAGCCTGGCAATCCCTTCAAGGCCGCCTGGACCCGGAATTCTACGCGGCGATCGAAGGCAAACTGAAAAGACAAAGGTGGGAAGCGGAGTGGTGGCGCGATTCCTGCCTCCTGTATTTTCAGACCTTCAGCAAGCAGCCGATCCCGGGGTCCTATCCAAAAATCAACCGATCCCTGGACGAACTCAAACAACTGGTCCGGTTGTATCAAATGCGTTGAACTTGCGAACACGAATTATATTTAAAAAATCATAATATGAAAATCCTGGTTACCTGTCTCTTTATTTTCTTGTGTTTTCGGGATGGTTATGCTCAAGGCCTGGTGAAATCCACGGTCTATTCGGGACAAAATCCCGGTCTGCTCTTTGAAGGAGAATTGGACCTGTTGAAGGATGCCCGGTTTGAGCTCCTCTCGGTCCCCGCCGGTCAATCGTACGATGGCGGAGGCTCGGACAGGGAAAGCCTTCTGCTCGTAAAAAACGGATCGGGCGATTTCCATTCAAAAACCCCGGCCGTGGGGCTCAGCCCCGGGAGCATCGCCCTGGTATTGCCCGGTGAAAGATTTCAACTGAAAAACCATGGCTCCCAGGCCCTGGATTTTTACCTATTCAGTTACAAAGCCAAAATGAAAAATTCCGCCTCCGATTCGGTTCGTTCCCTGGTGCGCGTTTGGGAGCATCTGAGTTTCAATCCCCACGACAAGGGGGGTATCCGCCGTTATTTTGACCAGGCGACCTCAGAGACCAAACGGTTCGAAATGCATGTGACCACCCTGAATGGAGGGCTTCGCAGCCATGATCCCCATACCCATAAGGCCGAAGAAATCGTGCTCATGATCGAAGGCGATACCGAAATGCAGATCGGGGACCGTTTTTTTAAAGGAAGATCGGGAGATGTTTATTTTCTCGGCGCCCAGGTTCCTCATGCCATCCGGAATACCGGGGACAAACCCTGTACGTATTTTGCTTTTCAGTGGCAATAAAAGTATTCAGGGATCAATGGTCAGTAGTCAGGGATCAGAAGTCAGGAATCAGCCAACTGTCTGAGAAACTTTTTGACTTGCAAACCGACCACCTGACCAACTCTAAATAACTTGCCTACTACCTTTTCCCCCCGAGTCTCTTTACTCACCGGGGCGGCCTGCATATCCCTTTCGCCGATTTTAACCAAGTTGACGGAAGTGCCGGGACTGACTTCTGCTTTTTACCGGGTGGCCCTGGCCATGATGGTGCTCTTGCCGGTGGTTTTGTATAAAAAGCATTATAAACTTTCTCCGGGAAAAATTGGAATGGCCTTGCTCTGCGGTTTATTTTTTGCTACGGATCTGGCCTGCTGGAATATGTCCCTGATGATTTCCAATACGGCGGTGGCGACGGTTTTGGGCAACCTGGCCCCGGTATGGACCGGCCTCTTGTTGCTGATCTTCAGAAATCAAAGGCCTTCGGCCTATTACTGGGTTGGGGTGGGAATAGCCCTTTACGGAGTGATTTACATGATCGGCTGGTCCAGGATTATTCACTTTGACCTGACGGCAGGAAATCTCCTGGCTCTCGCAGCCAGTTTTTTTTATGCCATCTATATCGTGATCACCCGGTTGACCCGGTCCGGAATTTCCACCATGACCTTCATGTTTTATTCCATGCTGGGGTACCTGCTGTTTTCATTTTTATTT
>JAKQHS010000162.1 GCA_029557915.1 Bacteroidota bacterium
CGTTTCCCCTCCTCCCCCGGAGAGATAAAATCCAAATTCCAGGCGCAGACGGTGATGTATTATTTTCTCACCTCTTTTCAGCAGGATATCGGGGACCCTCCTAATGTTTCGGGTTGGCCGGCTTATTATCAATTCCCCCAATACGACCGTTCCTGGATCAGCACCCATACCGTCTACCAGCGCGGGATCCATTCGGACATGCTGGTCTGGTATGGCTATCAGATGGACCAGGGCGTGGCTACCATAGACTGGCCGGCCTATACCGACACCCTGATCCATCCGGAAAATCCCAACCTCCTGATCGAAGAAGTGCTGGGCAGGCTGTATGATGTAGCGGTGGATGCGGAGGTCAAAAAATATCTCAAAAGCATTTTGCTCTCCGGGCAGGTCAGCGACCATTACTGGACCAACGCCTGGCAGGAATGGAAATCGAAACCCAATGATCCCATGGCCAGGAATACCGTGGATATCCGCCTCAAAATTTTTTATCAATACATCCTGCAAATGGATGAATATCAAATCATGTAATGGTCATGAAAAGAAGGGATTTCTTTCAGTTTGCGGGATCAAGCCTGACGGCAGGCTCCATTTTTCCTGTTTTCAGGGCAAATAAAATGCCCCAGTGGTTTGACTGGTTCAAACTGGATACGGATCGTGTGCTCGTGATCATTCAATTGGATGGAGGCAACGACGGACTCAATACCGTGATTCCCCTTGACCAGATGGACCTGTACAACAAAGCGCGCCAATCCGTGGCCCTGCCTGCCAACAAGGTTTTGTCACTCCCAACGACCATCAAATCCGGCCTTCACCCCGCTTTGGATGAAATCAGGGGCCTTTATACGGAAGGCAGGATAAAGATCATCCAGTCCGTAGGTTATCCCTCGCCCAATTATTCCCATTTCCGGTCCACCGATATATGGATGTCGGCCTCGGATGCGGAAGAAGTGCTTAGTTCCGGCTGGGCCGGCAGGTACCTCAACCATGAATACTCCAATTATCCTAATGGTTTTCCCACTGAGGACATGCCGGATCCGCTGTCTGTGGAAATCGGTTATGGCCAAAGCCTGGCTTTCCAGGGGCCGGCGACCAGCATGAGTGTCACCATAGCCAATCCGGAGGACTTCAATAAACTGATCCAGGGCTTCGAGACTCCCTTACCCCAAACGCCTTTTGGAGATAAACTTGGTTATGTACGGCTGATAAAAAAACAATCCAATACCTACGGCGAACGAATGAAGGACGCCTTTGGGAAAGCGAAAAACAAAGCCAGTTATCCGGAGGACAACGACCTGGCCGATCAGTTGAAGATAGTAGCCCGCCTGATTGCCGGAGGACTGAAGACCCGTATCTATAAAGTAAGCATCAGCGGCTTTGACACCACGACAACCAGGTGCAAAACGGGGATCACGCAACCGGTGAACATGCCAATCTTCTCCGGCGGATATCCGGTGCCGTGAAAGCCTTCCTTGACGACCTGACCGCCCTCGGCCTTCAGGACCGAGTAGTGGGCATGACGG
>JAKQHS010000175.1 GCA_029557915.1 Bacteroidota bacterium
GAAAAAATGAACTTCCACATCGCTCAGCCTTTGCGTGGTAGGACCCTTGTCCTCAACCTTAATATCCAGCTTTGGAAACCTGGGCAGGAAGTCTCTTCGAACATAATACTCATGATCTACGGCTTCGATCAAACCCAAAGCTTCGGCTTTGTCCGTCCGCTCTGCCATCCCAAACGAACCGACCCGCAAGGGTCCGGTAAAGGCGGAATCCCCGACGATATGGTCATAATCCCCATGGGTATATAAAAGGTAGTGTTCAACCGTCCCGGACGGATCCATCGCTGCCCGGACCTTTTCAATTTCCGCAGAGGTGTAGGCAGGATCCCAGCAAAGGACCGTCTTGTGTTCACGATAAACAACGGAGTTGAGTTGCCAAAAACAACTTTGGAAAATCCGGTACTGACCCATGTTTTTGTTTCGCTTTCCGGCCGGTAAAAATAAAATCCAACCGCTCTAAAAATAAACTTTAAAACCCGTGAAAGTCATATTACTAAAAAAATTTATAATGATTTTTTTTAATGAATTATTCATATTAAATAATAGTGCAATATGTAAAAAACTGTTTAACATACTATAATAGGTAATTGTTTTAACTCATCTGTTTTCGGGGCTTATTTTCCTGAAATCCAGTCTTTTAAACCCCGCGTTTTGGTATGGTTTTGGAACAGCTAGGGCAAGCAAATCGACTTTATGAGTTTAAATTTTTTAAATCTATTGATTCAATCAAACACTTTCTAGAATGAAAAAGACAATTACCTTCCTATGTCTGAAACGATGCTGGCTGCCGGTGGTCCTGGCATTGTTCTACTCATTGAGCATGAGTGCCCAGGCGGATACCTGCAACCTGGTGTGCAACGATCATGTCAATGCCTCCATGCCGGCTGATGGATGTCTTAAAACCTTTGTGCCCGATGATTTCCTTGAAAATCCGGGTCTCACCTGCACCACTTATGATGTGGAGTTGAGCTATCCTTATGGTACGGCCAAATTACCAGGTGGTGACCAGGTCAACCGAAGCCATATCGGTTATACGTTCATCTACCGGGTTATTGAGACGGTGAGCAGGAACAGCTGCTGGGGATATGTCACCATTGAAGACAAGGCGGCCCCACAACCGGTGTGCAAGAATGTAAGGGTCTCCTGTTTCCAGGTAGCACGATTGTCAGAAATCGTGGGTGAAATCATAGACAATTGCGGCCAGGCCGGCTCTTCTGCCATTGAGAGCATGCAGTGGTCGGATTGGGGTTGCGACAGCGTCTCGGGCCTTGGCCGGGTGATCCGGACCATAAGGACCTGGGATGATTGGGGCAATTCCGCCACTTGTTCAGATACCCTCACCATAGGAAGGGATTCCCTGTCCAACGTCACCTGCCCGGATCCCATCGTTTTGGGCTGCCGGGTCAACTGTCAGGGCAAAGGGATCACCCTTATATCCAAAGACAAAAACAGTCCCAACTACCCATCCCCGGATTTTTTGCTTGATCTTCAAAAAAGAGATACGGCTGGCGGCGGACGCAAATGTGTACCGGCAGGACTCAAAGTGGTTCCATTCATCGACGATAGCGTGCTGGTCATGCAAGGATCAGTATGCATACTCGTTGATTCTTCCGTAGCCATGTATCCTGCTCCGGGTGGTTTCTGCAAGACCAGCCTGACCTGGACAGACCAGATCATCCCGATTTGCGGTACCGGTTTTAAAATCAGAAGGGAGTGGCTGATCGTGGATTGGTGTAATCGTACGGACACGACCTGTGTTCAATACATCAAAGTAGAGGATTCCGAAGACCCCATCGTCAAATCCAACAGTAAGTTTTATTACAAAGCAAATACCAGTCCTCATAATTGTTATGCCAACATCAACCTGGATGCTTTGATCGTGGACGATTGCGATGTCAATGCAAAACAAAGTTATATTGCCCAATACACCCTGGAGAGCCATCCGGCTAAGATCAACGTGATCAACGGTACTTTGCCCGGTAAAATCAGCCTTCCGGCCATCCCATCAGACTACAAAGGCAAAGCTTTTCACCGCCTTGAAGTATCCATCGTGGATGCCTGTCTGAACCGCACGGACACCGCGATCTATGTAAAGGTCAGCGACGTGACCCCCCCGAATCCGGTATGCGATGAATACACCCGTACGACGGTGGATCCGAGCACTTGTTGGGCAAGGGTTTATGCCGCCGATCTCGACAACGGAAGCAGGGACAACTGCTGCAATGTATTGCATTTTGCCGTGGCCCATATGGATACCATCGAAGCTGCCCGGAATGCGTGGAAATCGTACTGGACGGCCAATTGCAATTCAACCTATTGGAAATATAAAGACCGCTGGGACGATTGGCTCGAAGCCTGGATCAATGTGTTCATTTTTAAAGACTATATCGACCTCAGCGAATGCGGTGAAAACCAGGTGGTCCTCAGGGTGTATGAAGCCTGCGGGGTACCCCTTTACGATCCCCATGTTTTCCCCTGCAGCAAACACGATTGGTTTACGTACAATTCCTTTAAGCTTTCCAGGTTGTGGCATAATTACAAGTTTTTCTACTTGAATGACAAAACCAGTCCGAATTATAAAAACTGTACAAGCAGTTTTGGACCGTTCTGTAAACCGACCCATTGGGATCCGCCGTCTGTGGATTACAGTGGCAGATATCCCGGTTCCGAGACCTATGTGCGGAGTTGCGAGTTTGAATTTGGAGATGAAGAATCCCTGCCTTCTGCCACCAATAATTTCGGAGGCCTGGAACCTGGAAACACCTGTTCTGCCAGGTTGTACAACGATTGTATGGTCATCATCTACGTGGATGATAAAACCCCGCCGGTCTGCGAAGAACCTGCCGACCTTTACTGGTACTGCGACAACGTAGCCGACGCGCGGGAGATCAAGGGCAAAAAATACTTTATCCGCGGCCACCGTTACAACCGGCTCGAATATGCCCATGCCGTATGCGACATCGATTACCACAACGACAATATTCTTGCCAGCGGCAACGGCAAATACGATTACGACCCCACCCTGCATGCCGATGACGGTTCCTGCAGGTACGATTACACCCCTTATAACGAGATTGAATGTGAAGAAGAATTTGACGGCGACCTTACGGATGC
>JAKQHS010000177.1 GCA_029557915.1 Bacteroidota bacterium
AACTCCCTGAACTCGAACTATTATTCAAAAACTTATCTCAATATGATATTTCAAAGTTATCGGAATACGCAAAGGAGGTTGGTATCAATTGTTACGTACTGCCTTAAAACGCCATCATTCAATAACTCACTTTGCTCTGCAGCATCCCCGTTCATTGCCTCCCAGGATTTCATCAAATTGTTTTTTGTTCATCTTTACCGGATTATAGTCCACCCCGTTGACTTTGAGCTTTCTGACAAAAGCGTTCAGGTGATTTTCTGAAGCCCTTTTTAAATAACTGAATACACGACGGATATCCGCGTTTTGACTCCGGGCCATTCGGGCATCCAGATCCAGGATATCGATTTCCTCAATCAGGGCCCCTGTTTTCAGTCCGGCCATCATCGAGGTGGATCCCTCTTTTACCACTTCGGCATATAAGTTCTGAAGTTGCCCGTTTTCAAATTTGCCCGGTTCGTCTGCCGTTTTTTCAATGGGATCTTCAAGCTTGTAAGACACGATCAATGTTTTTACCTGGTCCATATGGTTTTGTTCGCTGAAACGGATATGGCCGAAGGGATTCACTCCCCATTTTACATAAAACAATTCATAAGCATCCCGGGCCAGTTTTTCTTCTTCCCGCATAAACAGGATAGCGTCTATATCTTCTGCACTGAGCCTGGCCGTCTCCTGGGCCCGCAAGCTGGGAGCCAGCATCAAAACGAGCGCGATCAACCAATAGGTTTTCATGACCTCAATTTGTTAATCCTTTTTCATTCGGTTTACCACCAGGGTCCCGTTTCCATTTGGCCGCTGATGATGGCATCAAAGGTTTCCTGGCTTAGGAATGAGGGGGTATACGTGCCGTTCAGTCGGAGGACATTCCGGTAAAAGGATCTCAGGTGATTGCGGCTGCCCTTATTCAGGTTGCCGTACACATATAGGATATCCTCATTGTCGATGAATTCGCTGGCGTTGTTCAAATCATTGATATCCAGATCTTCAATATAAGCGCCCGTCTGATAAGCAGCCAGCAGGGACACGGATCCCCTTTCCATCAATTGCAGATACAGGGTGCGCAGCGCCTCATTGGCAAATACCCCCTCCCCGTCGGATACTATCGGATCCGGTAATCCGTATTTATTCAGAAGTTGCAGTATGGCGTCCATATGAGTTTGCTCGCTGGCCGCAATATTGGTGAAAATGTTGACTTTCCAATGGCGTGCCAGGCCGTTATAGACATCACGGGCGAGTTTTTCTTCTTCCCGCATGAAATTGAGGCTGTTGATTTCTTCGGCGCTCAGGGATGCGACGGGATATTGGTTTACCCGCTGACGCATAGCGGCTACATCAAAATTCGCATAGTCTTCGGTAATGGATTCCTCTTTAGTGCAGCTATTGAGCAGGGGCATCAGAGCTAATGCTCCGAAGAGCACCCCATATCTTAAAGACGTTTTCATAATAAATAATTTATACTACAAATTTCGCCTCTTCGGGAAGGGGTTAAGGGTATCCTTTGTTACATAGTAAAGGAAATAGTGCACGCGGGCCGGCCTTCAAAATAGGGCTGCCGGTCCATTCCCGGACACCGGTCTCAGCTTCGCCGTGAAATGCCTGAGCATAGGAGCCTCTTCCGTGATTTCCAGGCCCTGGATTTCCCTTTTTTTCCGGAATACTTCGATGACGACCTCGGCCACGTAATCGATATGGCTCTGGGTGTATACTCTTCGCGGAATTGCCAGGCGCACAAGCTCCATTGGTGCAGGGACCAGTCGACGGGCAGCATCGTATTTGCCAAACATAAGGGACCCGATCTCCACGCCCCTTATCCCTCCGGCCAAATAAAGCGCACAGGCCAGGGCCTGCCCGGGGTATTGGTCTGGCGGAATATGTGTGTTAAACGCTTTGGCATCCAGGTACACGGCATGGCCCCCGGCGGGACGGATGATGGGGACGCCCGCGTCAATGAGTTTGTTGGCCAGGTACTCGATGCTGCGGATACGGTACTGAAGGTAATGTTCATCCATCACCTCCCGGAGTCCAATGGCAATGGCTTCGAGGTCCCTGCCCGCCAGGCCGCCATACGTTGGAAACCCTTCCGTAATAATGAGCAGGTTTCTGCATTGGCGGGCAAGCTTTTCATCGCGCAGGGCCAGGAAACCGCCGATATTGGCAAAGGCGTCCTTTTTGGCGCTCATGGTACAGCCATCGGCATAGGAAAAAAGCTCCTTTACAATTTCCGGAACCGGTTTCCCGGCATAACCCTCTTCCCTGAGTTTGATAAAATAGGCGTTCTCCGCAAAACGACAGGCATCGATAAAAAGGGGAATGCCGTGACGGTCGCAAATAGCCCTGGTTTCCCGGATGTTTCGCATGCTCACCGGCTGGCCGCCGCCCGAATTGTTGGTCACAGTAAGAATGACCAGGGGAATGTTTTGCGCCCCCGTCTTTTCAATAAATTTTTGGAGGGCCGCGGTGTCCACGTTTCCCTTAAACGGAGCCGGGAACGAGGGATGTTTGCCTTCTTCGCACACCAGGTCTATGCCTTCTGCCCCGGAAAATTCAATATTGGCGCGGGTGGTATCAAAAAGGTTATTGCTCAGAATGAATTTGCCTTTACCGCCCAGGAGGTGAAACAGGATTTTCTCCGCGGCCCGGCCCTGGTGCGTGGGAATCACCAGGGGAAGTCCGGTGACTGTACGCACCGCTTCCTCAAAACGGTAAAAGCTTGGACTGCCGGCATAAGATTCATCCCCTTGCATTATGCCCGCCCATTGCCCGCTGCTCATAGCGCTGGTGCCGCTGTCCGTGAGCAGATCGATCAGGACGTCCCTGGAGTGAATGAGAAAAAGATTGTAATAAGCCTCCTCCAGGATTTTTTCCCTTTCTTCACGGGTATTAAAATAAATCGGTTCTATTGATTTTATTTTAAAAGGCTCAATGATGGTTTTCATACGGTTGGCGGTTGATCGTGAATTTCCTTTTCCTAAAAATAGGTTTATTGTGAAGCCCTGTTGAAAAAGATTTTTCCGGCGGACAAAGGTTTAATCGTGCTCCGGATTCGCCTCCATAATATAAGTATTTAAATGCTTTTTATTCCATGGCCCCTTATCTTTGCCTCTAAACCAAATCCGGCTGAAATGAAAAATATCCTTATGATCTCCCTGCTTGGCATCCTCTGGATCACCTGCAAAACCAAACAAAATTCAGCATCCGGCCCCGAACAACCAGCAATGGAAAACCATCAGGTCCACGATCATCCGGATCATGGCCTATCCCTGAACCAGGGGGCCAAATGGAAATCGGATGTACCCACCCTGGAAAACGTAAAAAATCTTCAGTCCATCGTGGAACGGGCCGTAAACATGCAAGGCCCTACTCAAGAATCATATCTCAAAACGGCCGCCGAACTCCAGGCGGGCCTGGACAAAATGATCCGTGAATGCCGGATGAAAGGCCCTGACCACGATGCTCTCCATCTCTGGTTGGAACCCCTTATTCAACAGGTGAGCGCTTTCAAAGAAAGTAAAACAACCGAAGAAGCGTCCGCTAACCTGGACCTCATTCAAAAACAAATACATTTGTTTGCCGACTATTTCGAAGGCTGACCCCTTTTAAACTGTCTACTGATTACTGATTCCTGATCCCTATTTTTGGACTTCTATGGAAATGCACGACCACAGGTCCTACAACCAACTTAAGGTAAAATCGATCGGCATCGATACCTATAAAGAGCATGCCATTTATATGCGGATTGATTGTGAGATCTGCAATTCGGAAGGGTTCACCTCGCTGACCCGGCTGCAGGTCAGCGCCAATGGTCAAACCATCGTAGCCACCCTGATGGCTGTTTTGTCAAACCTGGTGCGCCACGATGAAGCGGGTCTTTCTCCGGAAGCCATGAAAAAACTGGGTGTCCGGGAAGGGGATATCATCAATATACACCATTTAAAACCGGTTCGTTCCTTTGCTTATGTACGGGGAAAAATGTACGACAAATTTTTCCTGGAGGATCAATTGATGCAAATCATCCAGGATGTAGCCAAGGGACAATATTCCAATATCGAACTGGCTGCCTTCGTCACCGCCTGCGCCGGGGACAATCTGTCCCTTCCGGAGATCACCGCGCTCACCCGGGCGATGGTTTCGGCCGGATCAAGCCTTTCCTGGAGTTCACCGGTCGTTTTGGACAAACACAGCGTGGGCGGTTTGCCCGGCAACCGGACCAGTCCCATCGTGGTGAGTATTGTCGCCGCGGCAGGTTTCACGATCCCGAAAACCTCCTCCAGGTCCATTACTTCACCGGCCGGTACGGCCGACACCATGGAAGTCATCACCCGGGTGGACCTCGGGATTGAAAGCATTAAAAATGTGGTCTACAACACCGGGGGCTGCCTTGCCTGGGGCGGAGCCATGGAACTCAGCCCTGCAGATGATATTCTGATTGCTGTGGAAAAAGCCCTGGATATAGAAAGTGAAGGCCAGCTGGTGGCTTCCGTACTTTCCAAAAAAGCCGCGGCCGGCTCCACCCATGTGGTGATCGATATGCCTGTAGGCAGTACGGCCAAAGTGAGAAGCCATGACGATGCCAAGCGATTAAAACAATATTTCCACGAAGTGGGTGAATCCATCGGCCTCAACGTAGACACCTATATCAGCGACGGCAGCCAGCCGGTAGGCGTGGGCATCGGACCGGCCCTGGAAGCCCGGGATGTGCTTTCGGTACTGAAAAATGAAACCGAAGCTCCGGCCGATTTAAAACATAAGTCCGCCGCCCTGGCCGGACTAATGCTGGAAATGGTCAATTATTCTGAAAAAGGGAAAGGAAAGGCGGATGCCCTGCAGTTTATCGAAAATGGGAAGGCCTATGAAAAGTTTAAAACCATTTGCCTGGCCCAGGGCGCTTTCAGGGAACCCCCTTTGGCTCAATATCAATTTGATGTAAGCTCCACGAAAGCCGGGGTAATCACGGAAATCAACAACCGTAACCTGGCCAAGGTGGCTAAATTAGCTGGAGCGCCCAAATCCCCGGCGGCCGGCATTGAATTTTTTGCCCCGATCGGCAAAAAAGTAAATGCGGGTGACCTGTTGTTCCGCATACATAGTGAATCTACCGGGGAAATGGCGTACAGCAAAGAATACCTGGCATCCATTGAAGACCTGATCACCATTCAATAAAGCGGCAGATGGAAAAAATAATTTTAGCCCTGCCTGGAAATGAGGCCCTTGCCGAAAAATTGTCCACCCACACAGAGATTAAAACCGGGCGAATTGAACTCCGGACCTTTCCGGACGGGGAGACCCTGGTCAGGCTGCATTCATCCGTCGAAAATAAGAAGGTCTTTTTGATCTGCAGTTTGGTTCAGGCTGATACCCGCAGCCTTCCCCTCTACTTCCTGGGCCGCCTTTGTAAAGATCTGGGCGCATGGGAAGTGGTATTGGTGGCTCCTTATCTTGGGTATATGCGGCAGGATATGGCTTTTCAAACCGGCGAGGCGGTTACGACCTCTTATTTTGCGGAATTTATTTCTGGCTTTGTGGACCGGCTGATCACGGTGGATCCTCATTTGCACAGATTTAAGCAACTGTCTGATATTTATTCGGTGCCCAGCCGGGTGGTGCGCTCCGCACCGGCTATCGCTTCCTGGATCAAAATCCATATCCCGAAACCCCTTGTCCTTGGCCCCGACAGCGAAAGCCGGCAATGGGTGTCGGAAGTGGCTTCTGATGCAGGGGCTTCGTATGAAGTATTGCAAAAAATAAGGCAGGGTGACCGTCAGGTGGAAATCGGGTTGCCTGATCTGAATGCCTACCGCGGCCATACCCCGGTCCTGGTGGACGACATCATTTCCACGGGCACTACCTTAAGCACCGCGGCAGGTTTGCTGGAGGTTCTCGGCTTTGAAAAACCGGTTTGTATTGGAGTTCATGCCGTATTTTCAGAAGGCGCTTATGCCTCTTTGAAAAAATCCTATGCAGGTCAAATAGCAACGGTAAACACCATTGCGCATGAAAGCAACCGGATTGACATCGCGCCTTTGATCGCCACCCATTTATAATCCTGCAGAAATGGAAATACTGATCCTTTGCCTCGCCAGTTTTTCGGTTTCCCTGCTTACCTTTTTTTCAGGATTTGGGCTGGGAACCCTGCTGATGCCCGTCTTCGCCCTGTTTTTCCCGATCGATGCCGCCATCGCCCTGACCGGGGTGGTCCATTTGCTGAACAATATATTTAAATTCATTTTATTAAACCGGAAGGTGGACGTCACCACCGTTCTGCGTTTTGGCGTACCGGCCATACTGGGGGCCTATCTCGGCGCCAAACTCCTGTTGAACCTCAGCGCCTGGTCCCCGTTGTTCGAATATCAACTTGGAGGTAAATTATTTTATGGTACCCCCATTAAACTCATCATCGCCGCTTTGCTGGTCTTTTTTGCCCTGATGGAAAGCCTGCCCTCCCTTAAAAAGATAGAATTTGATAAAAATAAGATGGTGGCCGGAGGCCTGCTCAGTGGTTTTTTCGGAGGATTGTCCGGCCACCAGGGAGCGCTCCGAAGCGCTTTTCTGATCCGCTCAGGCTTGTCCAAAGAAGCCTATATCGCCACCGGGGTGTTGATCGCCTGCCTGGTGGATGTCTCCAGGCTTTTTGTTTATTCGGAGAAATACATGCACTCGGAACTCATGGAAAATTCAATCCTGCTGGCCCTGGCTTCCTTTTCCGCTTTCCTGGGAGCGGTCCTGGGCAACCTGCTCCTCAAAAAGGTGACCTTGGGCCAGGTACAGGTGCTGGTGACGGTGATGTTGATT
This sequence comes from Bacteroidota bacterium, assembly GCA_029557915.1. GTDB lineage: Bacteria > Bacteroidota > Bacteroidia > Chitinophagales > Saprospiraceae > JADJLQ01. Next base: position 6,787 of record JAKQHS010000177.1, read on the forward strand.
TTGTTGGCAGCCGGATTGGCTCTGGGCCTGGTTTAGGCCGGGACTGTAAATCAATGGAAAAACAAAGCATAATTGTTTCCTAACCATTTGCCGTAATTTGTAATTATCTATGAAAAAGAAATACCAAACTTTCCTCCTGTTTTGCTGCCTGCTGGGTTGTTTTACCCTGTCTTCAGCACAAGATTCAGGCGGGCTCAGAGTGGCCGGCTTGCAGATGAACGTCAGCGATGACATCTCAACGAATAAAAACCGTATTCTTACCGCTATCCGGGAGGCGGCCGCCGGCAAAGCAAGTTTTCTGATCACTCCCGAAGGTTCCTTATCCGGTTACAGGTCGACTTTTAACCAAAAGGAATTGGAACCGGCTTTAAATGAAGTCCTGGGCCTGGCGCGGGAATTGAATCTCGGCCTGATGCTGGGCACTTGCTTTAAAGATGAAGAAGGACTCTGTTACAACCAGGTCCGGATCTATTCCCCGGAGGGAACCTTCCTGGGCGCCCATTCCAAGATCCTGGTATGCAGCCCGGTGGATAAACCCGGTACCGGTGAGATGGCACAATACACTGCCGGTACTTTACAAACCTTTAACTGGAACCAATTACGCTTTGGCGCCCTGGTTTGCAACGATCTCTGGGCTACTCCCGGATATACCACGATTCTCAACCCATACCTGCCCCTGAAACTCAAAGAAATGGGAGCCCAGGTCATTTTCCATGCCATCAATTCGGGTACCAGCCAGAGATACCGTCCTTTCCATGAATCCTCCGCCGAGCTTTGGGCGCTCCATCTCGGGATACCCATAGTGGAAGTGAATGCGGCTTATGGAGATAAAAAAGGGAATGCCCAGTCAGGATTGATTGACCGGCAGGGAGCCCGTTTGGTGAGGGTTCCAGATTTCGGGGAGCGCCTTTTTTTCTGTGATATCGATTTGGAGGTAAAACAATAAATATCACGGAGACCGGGGTAAGGTTCGCACGGAGTAAGGGAGAACACGGAGATTATTTTATACCAGCATTGGAATGATTGATCTCCGTGCTCTTCGTGCACTCCTTGTGAATAATAACGGGACGCCTTTGGCGGCCCCCACCTACTTTGACCTCGCACGGAGGTAAGGAGAACACGGAGATTTTTTTATTTATACCGGGATTGCAATGATTGATCTCCGTGCGCTCCGTGTTCTCCGTGAGATTAATGCCGGGACGCCTTCAGGCGGCCCCGCCTATTTGACCTCGCACGGAGGAAAGGAGAACACGGAGATTATCTTTTTAATGAATTTGAAGTCTCAAAATGTTATCCAACGAAATCCAGAACTTGACAAAATCAACCTCCGTGTTCTCCTTGGCTCCGTGCGCACTACTCTCACCCGATTTTCTCCACCAGCAACCGCTCACTGACCGTCAGGCTTAGCGTCTCCGTGGAGTTTTTCCCATAAGACACCACCATGCTCCCATCGAAAGATTCCACCGATTTGATTTTAATTTTTAAACCGAGATGGAGTTTCCGGCTGTTTAGAAATTTCAGGAACTCCTCGGTCGAATGAATTACCGCGCCCAGCCGGACGGTTTCACCGGCTCCGCAATCACTCAGCTTCTCATATCTGATCCAATCCACTTTTCCGGTTTTATCGGGGATGGGGGACCCATGCGGGTCGATTTTCGGATAACCCAGCATCTCATCCATTTTATCAAAAAAATAGGGGGAATGGATATGCTCGATTTGTTCCGCTATTTCATGCACTTGTTCCCAGCCGAAGCCCATTTTCTGAACCAGGAACATCTCGGTCAGCCGGTGCTTACGGATGATCAGGCCGGCTTCCTTCTTGCCTTTTTCCGTGAGGCGGAGCGGTTTGTAACTCTCATAGTGAACCAGCTTTTTGCCGGCCAGTTTTTTGACCATGCTGTTTACCGTGGGCATCTTGATGGCCAGGATCTTGCTCAGGTCATTCACACTCACCTCGCCTTTTTCATTCGCCAAGTTAAACAAGGCCTTGAGGTAATTTTCTTCGGTATGGGAATGCATGACTTAAAGGTAGGCTTTCCGGGGATGCATAAAAAATGTATTATGGAAGTATAAAAATAATTGTTAGATTTGTCTAACTTTAAACTTTTACGAATAAAATAATGCACCGGATCGTTCAGTGGATCGGACCCTGTATAACCCCAAGTTTAGCTCTTTTAATTTCCTGCAGCAGCCTGGAACCCGCCGCTCCTGCCGAAGACGAACTCCTGGACGGTCCGGTGGAGGGCCTGAGTTTTGAACAAAACAGCCGTTTCCTGGCAGGGGACCGGGCCTTTAACGATGAAGTTTTCACCTCCCCGACCGGATTGGGCCCCTTATTCGTAGCTACCAGCTGCGGCTCCTGCCATGCGGGGGACGGCAAGGGCCACCCGTTCAGCTCCCTGGTCCGTTTTGGACAGACCGACAGCACGGGCAACCGGTACCTCCATGCCGGAGGTCCCCAGCTGCAACACCGGTCCATTCCAGGTTATGCCCCGGAATCCTTACCCCCCGGCGCAAGCCACTCCACCTTTATACCTCCGGCCAACACCGGCCTGGGATACCTCGAACTGGTACCGGATGA
>JAKQHS010000127.1 GCA_029557915.1 Bacteroidota bacterium
CAAGCGGTTGACCGAGCGGTTCGGTTGTACAATACGGAAAAGCCGCATAGTGGTTTAGGTCGAAAAACCCCCTGCGCATTTGAAATGAATTGTTTAAATTGAGTCAGCAAAACAGGTCGAACGACGAACGAGTCAATCGACTAAAAAGCAGGATTTACAGGGCATCGAGCCCTGTAAATCTGAGCAAAACAGGCCGAAGCAACTCCTGATATCATCTCTGAAAAAGCAGGAGGCTAAAGTTGAAAACGGTCAACCAAATTCAGGCATGGACAGGTCTCTAACCTCTAACCTCTAACCTCTAACCTCCATTCCCCTGCTCAATCTTATCCATCCTTTGAAGAATTCCTTCAATCCCTTGCAGGTGCATGGGTATTCCTTTAAATTTATTTTTAAACCAGGATTATAAGATATGATTAAAACGATGATCTCCTTCTGTTTGGCCTTGGTGCTGAGCGGCTCTATCCATTCGGAAGAAGTAAAAACCCTGGAAATCGGCGCCTCCGCGCCCGACTTCAGCCTGAAAGGAGTGGATGGGAAGATGTATACCCTGACCAGTTTTTCCAAAGCGGATATCCTCGTCATTTTGTTTTCATGCAATCACTGTCCGACGGCCCAGGCCTATGAGGACCGGATGATCAAATTCGTCAATGATTATAAATCCAAAGGGGTTACCATGGTGGTCATCAGTCCGAATTCGGATGCTGCGGTCCGGTTCGATGAGCTCGGCTATACCGATCTGAGCGACAGTTATGAGGAGATGATCATGAGGGCAAAGGATAAAAACTACAACTTCCCTTATCTCTATGATGGAGCCACCCAGGAGGTTTCCAAAAAATACGGGCCCGTGGCGACTCCTCATGCCTTTGTTTTTGACAAATCCCGAAAACTGAGATACCAGGGCAGGATCGATGACAACGAACACATCGGCAGGGAAAAAGTCCATGACTTGAAAAATGCGGTGGATGCCCTGCTTAAAGGGGCCCCGGTGGCCGTTCAGACCACCAAGGTATTTGGCTGCTCCGTTAAATGGGCTGAGAAGTCCGCCAGCAAGGTTTCCGAGGTCCAGGGCTGGGCCAAAGAACCCGTGGCGCTGGAAAAAGCCAGCCTCGAACAGGTAAAACAACTGGTAAAAAATGAAGGCACGGGCAAATACCGCCTGATCAACGTGTGGGCCACCTGGTGCGGTCCCTGCGTTCGCGAATTCACCGGCCTGGTGGAATCCCACCACATGTACCGCCGCCGTGATTTTGAATTTGTGTCCATCTCCATGGACGCCCCAAAAAACTACGACAAGGCCCTCGCCCTGCTCAAGGAAAAACTGGCATCCAATAAAAACTACATCTACGACGGCGATGATAAATATGCTTTCATCGAAGCCGTGGATCCCAACTGGCAGGGCGCCCTTCCCTATACCTTATTGATTTCCCCGGAAGGCAAGGTGGTCTACAATCAAATGGGGCTGTTGGATATCGTAAAATTGAGAAAACATATCGCGGATCATATCGGGAGATATTATGATTGAGCGATCAGCGATCAGCGATCAGCTTTCAGATTTCAGATTTCAGCTTTCGGGCAACTGACTACTGACTACTGACTACTGACCGCTGACTGCTGACTGCTGACTACTGACCGCTGACTACTGACCGCTGATTTCTGACTGCTGACTACTTATTCCTCACATTTTTCTCCAAATACTCAGGCAAAACAGAAGGTTCAGGCCCGATATAATGGAAGCGTTCGGCCCAGCCGAGCTGGTAAGCCTCCCCAATCTGTCGGTCGGAGGGCACACCCCGGAGATAGAGGGAATCCATGTCCAGTACAAAATGTTTGATATAATTGCGGTTGGCCTCGTTATCGTTTTGACCGAGGAGGGGAAGATATTTCCCTTGGTCTGCCAGTTTTCGCCGCAGGACGGCTCCGGCTTCCCCCGCCGGGCCCTGTGAAAAATTGGCCAGGTTTGCATCGATCTTTTTCTCCAGGACCTCGGTGATGTCCACCACCCGGTTGAACAATTGAGGGCCGCGGGCAAAATAATAGCGTTCGGCGACCCCTTTGGGTTTGAGCCCGGCTTCAAAATGTTCCGGGTAGTCACGGCCTCCACCGGCCATCCAGCGCGCGGCTTCCACCGCCCGGGCGGTGATGTAGTGATCCGGGTTTTCCTCGTAGGAACCCCAGGGATCGTAACAGATCAGGGTATCCACCTGCAAGACCCGGAATAAAAAGATCAGCCTGCCCCGGATGTCCTGCATGCTGTAATTGTCCATCATATGATTGCGGTAGCCGAGGTCAAATACTTTTTTCAAACCCAGGGCCTTGGCCACCATCGCATTGGAAACCAGGTTGTTTTTAACGACATCCCCCACGGTCTCCCCTCTTCCGGCATGATCATCGTTGGTGGTCCGGATCATATAGCCCTCATACCCTTCTTTGATCAGCTTGGCCACCGTGCCCGCGGCGAATAGGGAAATATCGTCGCAATGGGGCTGGATCACCGCCAGGACTTTTCCCTTATGGGGTTGACCGGAAACGGGCCTCTCGATCACGACCTGTTCGGCCGGTGCGGCCTCGCTTTTAAAACGGCTGGCGGCCGATCCAGGGATCATGGAAAAGGCAAATCCCTGCTGTATAAAGTCTCTTCTTTCCATTCAAGTAATTATTGAACCGCGTTAAGTTAATCATTAAAAAGAAGACCCGGCAGCCCACGTTGTTTTGCCCCTGAAATCCAGGAGGGCGGGGGTGACCGGTAAGTTTCCTGCCCGGCCATGTTCTGTTGGTCCGTATATCCAGAATCAAATTTTCTGTATAACGGGGAACGTTTGGTTCGTGATGGCCATTTATCCTGAGTTTAATCGAGGGATTCCCCAATCCTGACCATGGATTCCTTTAAAGGGAATCAAACCCATGCTAAAAGATAAGGCCCCTGACCGGGGCCTTATCCATTCTCTAAACTATAATTTAAACAGGACCGGTATCAATAACCCGGGTTTTGCGCAAAAGATCCTGCCTCGGAGCGATCAATTTGGGTTTGTGGAATCGGTCTTACATTGTGTTTATCGGAAATAGCAGAAGCCTGGGGATTATACTTTTTTACTCTGTCCACCAGCAAACCCCAGCGCTTCAGATCCATCCAACGCATTTGCTCTCCAGCCAGTTCACGTGCACGCTCTTCAATCAAAAAATCCATGGTCATCTGGGCTTCAGTAATTTTCATCAAATCCTTTTTACCCGGATACCCGGCACGGACCCGGACCACATTGATGGCAGCCGTGGCTTCACTGATCTTTCCCAATTGAAGTAAAGCTTCCGCCTGCATTAAATAGATGTCGGCCAATCTCCACACGATATAATCCCTCGACCCCCTTTCATCGGTAAGGTCGGCCCGTTTGGTGTCAAAAAACTTGGTTAAGGTCGGAAAAAGGGCTTCATTGTATGCACTGGGCACCAATACCTGGTATTTTTTCGTCGCTCTTTCTTCCTTGCTCATTTCATACCCTGGGATAACAATACATGTATCCCCCGCAGCAAAACTGAGTTTAGCTTTAGAATTATCAAAGGAGGAATTGAGATTGGTCCCCGGGTTATTGGACAGCCAAACCGTCCGGAAGGTTTTATTATACCTGGAATCGTTGGTGCGTTCTCCGAATACCGTATTCAGGCAGTAGGCGGTGGGACGCAGCCGTTTAAAGGGGCGGCCATAAAATACATCTCTTTTCATTCCCGGCTGAACATCGTATTGCATCCCAAAAAATAAATGCAGGTTGTTCCCTCCATTTGCGGCGCCCGTATTGTTTGTCGTATTGGCCAGTTGATCCGTGGTGTATTGCACGGCGAAAACCACTTCCGCATTGACCTGGTTGTTCTCATCATGCACGGAAGCAAAATCATCGAGCAATTTAAATCCGTAATTGTTTATGATGTTCGTGCATAAGTCCGCCGCCTTTTGAAAATCATCACCGGCCTTGGAAGGTCCATAGGCTTTGGCGAGAAGCACCTTGGCCAGCAAGGTTTCCGCCGTGGCCTTGGTTGCCCTTCCGTAATTCGATGAATGACCCTTGTTTTCAAGATCGGCAATGGCTTCATTGCAATCTTTAATGATGGCGGCATACATCTCCGCGTCCGATGCCCGGCTCGTTGATTTGGAGGGCGACAGGGTTTCGCTCAGTTTAAGATGCACCCCCCCATACTGCTGATGCAAAATATAATAATAATGTGCGCGTAAAAATTTAGCTTCGGCAACCCTCAATTTTTTAACCGCGTCTGAAAGTCCCGCGACATTCGGGGCCCTTTCAATGATGGCATTGCAAGTATTGATGCCCCGGTACAACTCATCCCAGGTATTGATCAGATAATCCACGGTAGGCTGCAATTGGGCATCGTAAAAGTGAAATCCTTTATACCCTCCGTCGGCCCCCGTGGCATAGATGTCCGTGCCATACTCTGTCAGGGTCAGCCCCTGCTGGGTACCGTAAAAGTACCTGAGGGTCGAATAGGCCGCTCGGACGGCATCCTCATAACCTTTCGGAGTATTCATATAATCATTCCCAATATTGGAGATCACCTCTTCATCCAAAAGATCTTTTCCACAAGAGAAGGAGGTCAGCAACAGGCCTGCCATCAGGCTTGTTTTTAATATATTTTTTAATGAATTTTTCATGTTAAAAAATGAATTTTAAACGCTAAAACTTAAAATTAAATCCAAAGGTCACCACCCGGGTTGCCGGGGTGATTCCATTATTAACGGCCGTAATACCGTTCGCTGAGCTGGTAATCGTAGCTTCCGGATCCACCCCATTGTATTTGCTTCTGAACTCAGACCAGATAAAAGGTTGTTGGATGCTGGAGAATACCCGAACGGACTCTGCCCTCAATTTTTTAGACCACGAAGCCGGAAAGGTATATCCAAAATTGACATTCCGCAATTTAATAAAGCTTCCGTCAAAATAAATCAACGACGTATTTAAAACGGGGAACTCCTGGGTGCTTTTGGGCCGGGGAAACTCATTGGTTGGGTTGTTGGGAGTCCAGTAATCCACTTTTATCTGTTGGTAACGCCCGGCCAGTGCGTTATTGTTTTGGTGGAAACCGGATACGATCTTTTGACCAATGCTGGCGTAAAGGAAAAAATTGAAGTCGAATCCCTTGTACGAAAAACGGTTGGTCAAACCAGCCTGGAAATCAGGGATATCACTGCCTAAGATGACCCGGTCCGCTGCATTGATTCTGCCGTCCCCATTCGTATCCTGAATTTTTATCTGCCCCACTTCGGAACCGAACGATTTAGCGAGATCCGCTTCATTGGTTTGCCAGATCCCGATTTTTTTGTAATCAAAATAGGTATTCAGGGGCTTTCCGATAAACCAACGGTTTCCCAAATCATCCACCTTTCCATTATACAATTCTACAATTGCTTCCGTGTTTTTGGAAAAGGCCAAATCCGTTTCCCATTTAAAACTGTTGGTATTTATGTTCGTTGAAGTAATGTTAAATTCGATGCCCTTATTCCGGGTATGCCCCACATTGCGGGTGACCGCATTAAAACCGGTAGAACCCGGTAAAAAGTCAGACAACAGCAGGGATTCGGTATCCGTTTTATACACCTCGATTGTCCCTTGTAATCTTCCCTTAAAAATGGAAAAGTCCAGTCCTAAATTTGCAGTAGCCGAAGATTCCCATCTCAAATCGGGATTTCCGATCGTACTGGGCCTGTAGCCAAAAGCCGCCGTGGTCCCCCAGGCATAGGTGGTCCGGCTTAACAAGCCTTGGGTTTGATAGGGAGAGACCGCCTGGTTGCCCACTTTACCCCAGCCGGCCCGGAGTTTCAATGCATCAACCCAGTTGACGGATTTCATAAATGCCTCATGGGCAATATTCCATCCAAAAGCCACTCCGGGAAAGTTACCGTATTTGGTATTTTCTCCAAACCGGCTCGATCCATCCCGGCGGAGCGTAAGCGTCAACAAATATTTATCATCAAAAGCATAGTTTAAACGGCCCATGTATGAATTGATCGTCCATTCTACCAGGTCCGACCGGATGGCCTGAACGGCGCCGGCCGTACCCAGGCTAAAAAATTTCTGTGTTTCGGCAGGGACGCCCGTCACTTCCGTACGGTACAATTCAAAACGGTCCTTTTGAATGGATTGAAGTCCGGTAAAATTGAATTGATGTCTTCCAACCGCTTTTTCATAGGTCACAATATTTTCCAATGTCCAGTCAAATCCAAATCTGTTTTCATTTAATGCCTGGGCATCTCCGCCTTTTCGCGCATTGGTTAAACTACCAATGAATCTACCCCAACGCGACAGGGTAAAGTCCGGTCCAAAATTTACCCGGTATTTAAGCCCATTGGTAATTTTTGCTTCTGCATAAATTGAATTGAAGATCCTGTATCTCTTGGTATTGTCCACCTGGGCTCCAGGAATGATTTCAAACAGCGGATTCGTAAGCAGCGCATCGTTCGTTGGAGAAAAAATAAGATTACCGTTATCATCGTAAGGACGTCCCAACGGATTTTGTTGCAGGGTGAATGAATAAGGGTTAAGGTTTTCTCCGTTTCTGTCGGAAAACATCATGTAAGAAGAAAGACCCACATTCAAAAAATTGTTGATCGTATGGTCAATGTTTGCCCTTAATGAATACCGGGTGTAATCCAGGCCTTTGGTTATCCCCTTATCCTGAAAAAATCCCGCCGAGAGATAAAAGGCAGTCCTCTCATTACCCCCCTGCACTCCAAGGGTGTGATTCTGCATTAATCCGGGTTTTAATATCAGGTCCTGGTAATTGGTGTTGCGATTGGCTAAAATGCCTGCGGCCACTTCTGGGTCACCGCCTAAAACGGCCACCTTGGCATCCGCTGCGGCATCGGCCACACCCGTAGGGACCGGATTCCCAGCCGCATCTTTGTATCCGCCCGTTGCCCGGTAAGCCTCTCTTACATATTCTGCAAATTCCGGGCCTGAAAAAAGCTCTATTTTATCCAAAGCATCAGACCGCCCGGCGTAGGTATCCAGGGTAATCGTGGTTTTACCCTTTTTGGAAGAACCTCTTTTTGTAGTGACCAGCACCACTCCGTTGGCCCCCCTTGCTCCGTAGATTGCCGTGGCCGTGGCGTCCTTCAAGACCTCCAATGATTGAATGTCATTGGGGTTGATATCCTCGTATCCGGCAGAAAGCGGAATACCATCGACTACGTACAACGGATCATTCCCGGCATTAAAGGAACGACGGCCCCGGATCAGGATCTTTGGGACAGAGCCCGGTTTAGAACCCGATTGGGTAACGTTGACTCCGGTAGCGCGACCCGTAAGCGCCTGTGCCAGGTTTGTGATCGGAAGTTCGGAAATTTGTTTTGCCGATATGGAAGAAATAGCGCCTGTCAATTGACTCTTTCGCTGCGTACCATATCCCGTGACCACGATCTCCGAAAGGGTACTGACATCTTCGGAAAGCACTATGCTTAACTGGCTTTGTTCTCCGACAGCCACTTCCATAGTGCTAAATCCCACATAACTGAATACCAAAACAGTCTGATTATTGGGTACGCTCATCGAAAAATTCCCATCAACATCTGTGATGGTTCCGAGGGTTGAATTTTTCTGAAGCACGGTGACTCCAGGTAAGCCGGAGCCAGTCCCGTCCTTGACCGTACCCGAAACCTGTCTGTCCTGGGCGAAAAGCTGAAGGCAAAATAGCATGCACACAGCTATACATAATAGGGGTTTGTTATTCATACAAAAAATAGTTTTAAGAAATTTGAGTAATCCCGGATGAAGCTAAAATTTCTTATTCATAATTTATAACTCCTGGATGTTTTGGATTGAGGAACATCCGGTTTTAAACTCAACGTTTTGTCGCCCGAAAATTTTTAATTTTTTTTACTCAATTTATTGATAATCAACGAATATTTAAATATGGGCTGCTCAGGTAGATCACCAAGCACCTGATACCGGTACCGTTTCCGATATTTCATGATTTGAATCCGGTATCCACCAGACAATCCACCGGTATTCCCGGCCAGTAGAATTTTGGCTTTCATATACTGCAAGAACCTCTGTAAATCCACGACTGCCCCGAGCCAATGACGCGCTTTAAACCTTTCCTGAGAATATTTAATACGAATCAGAGTAGGAGGTTAGAGGTTAGAGGTTAGAGGTTAGAGGTCTGTCCATGCCTGAATTTGGTTGACCGTTTTCAACTTTAGCCTCCTGCTTTTTCAGAGATGATATCAGGAGTTGCTTCGGCCTGTTTTGCTCAGATTTACAGGGCTCGA
>JAKQHS010000206.1 GCA_029557915.1 Bacteroidota bacterium
TCCCGGGCCAGGCCGGCCATCTGGTCGAGCCGGTTTTGCGCATTTTTGACCAAGAGGCCTGCATACCGGTCCGAATTGGTATACCATCCGATGAATCCCAGGAACATCCAGCTGACCAATCCGGTGATGACAAAGGCGGCGTTGACTTTCATAGGGAGGCAAAAGCTTCACAATATATTAGTTATTAATGATATGTGTTTATATTTACTAATCAATAACTTATATTTTAATTTTGTATATAAAAAAAATGCATGCATCAAAAGGGGGCCGGAAAGCAACCTTTCCGGCCAGGCAGTGGTTACCTTTGTTTTGGATACAGGCCGGTCTATCGCTGCGGGGCTTGCCCCGGGGAGGAAAGTCCGGACAATGCAGGGCGTCACACCACCTAATCCGTGGGTTCCGGAGCAGTCCGGAAACAGATCGTGTCACAGAAAACAACCGCCCTGGGGTGACCCGGGGTAAGGGTGAAAACGTGCGGTAAGAGCGCACGCGGGAGGGATGCAAATCCGTCCCGGGATAAACCTTGTGAATTGAAATGCCATGTAAACCCTGGTTCCTGCTTTCCGGAGCTAAGACTTCGGAGGGATGGAGTTGAGCGGCCCGTTCAACTGATTTTTCATCCAGGGAGGGTAGGCAGCTGGATTCCTGGTTGTGAAATCAGGAACTAGATAAATGATAGGCCCTTTCTTTCGGGGAAGGAACAGAATCCGGCTTACAGGCCTGTGTCTTTTTTAGCCATCAGCTTTCAGCCATCAGCCATCAGCTATCAGCCATCAGTTTTATGCCATATGTATTGACTACTGATTACTGACTGCTGAATGCTGAATGCTGATTGCTGACTGCTGACTGCTGAGTGCTGAGTGCTGAGTGCTGACTGCTGAATGCTAAAAAAGAGATCCCGCTTGCGCAAGACCTCTTTTTCATCTTTATAAAAAAATTATTCGCTTTCTGGTTTGGAGGGAAGGGCCTTATTTTTTGGCGGCTTCCTTTTTGGCTGGGGCAGCGGCGGCGGCCGGAGCGGCAGCGGCAGGAGCTGCGCCGGCAGCAGGGGCGGCGGCAACTTTTTCCTCTTCTTTCAGCGCCCTTGGAATGATGACGGCTGCCACAGGAATGGCCTCGTCAGTGACCACGGTGACTCCTTCGGGCAATTGAATATCCCTCACCCTCATGGTGGTGCCCAATTCGATATTGGTGACATCGGCTTTGATCTCATTCACCAATTGTTCAGGGTTTGCGCTGATTTTGATTTTACGGATGCGCTGATTGAGTTTGCCCCCGTTTTTAACTCCTACAGCATATCCCTCAAGCCTCACCGGGACTTCCACCACCACTTCCTTGCCGGGAACGAGTTCCATAAAATCGATATGGTCTACCTGGTCGCTGATGGGATTAAACTGGATCTCTTTCACAAAAACCTTTAAGGGGCCGGAAGCCAGATTCAACTGGGCAATCCGGAATTCCGGGGTATAGATCAGGGGCTTGAGCTCAGCGGGTTCGACGGCAAAATGCTGGTTGGCCTTTCCTCCATATACCACACAGGGTACCAGGGACTTGGCCCGTACATCGGCTGCACCGCGGGTGCCCTTCAATTCACGGGGATGGGCCTTTAATTCAATCACTTGCATAATGAAGGCAAAATTTATTAATTGGCCGGCAAAGATATGAAAAGATGGGAAATTCCGGAAAAATATTTTCAGCTATCAGTGGTCAGCTATCAGCTTTCAGCCTCAAACCTCTAGCCTCTGACCTCTGACCTCAATCATTATACAGCGCCGCGATCGACTTATGGTCGTGCACCGTCACAATGGCTTTGGCAAACAACTCGGCGGAAGAAAGGACTTTTATTTTGGAAGAAAGGTTTTTGACCGGCAGGGTATCGGTCACAATCAATTCAGAGATGAAGGACTCTTCGATTTTTTCATAGGCATTGCCGGAAAGCACGGGGTGGGTGCAGATCACTTTCACCGACTTCGCTCCTTTTTCACGCAGGGCTCCGGCCGCAAAACAAAGGGTGCCCGCCGTGTCCACGATATCATCCACCAGGATCACATCCTTGTCCTCCACATCCCCAATTACGGTCATCGAGCTCACCTCGTTTGGTTTTTGGCGGGACTTGTCGCAGATCACCAGGTCCGTATTGAAGGATTTGGCATAGTTGCGTGCCCTTTTTACTCCGCCCACATCGGCGCAGGCAAAAAGGGTGTTTTCCATCGACAGTTTTTTAAGGAAAGGTTTAAAAATGGCCTCGCTCCGCAGGTGGTCGACCGGGATGTCAAAAAACCCCTGGATCTGGTCGGCATGGAGGTCCATGGTCATGACCCGGTTGGCCCCGGCAGTATGCAGAAGATTGGCAATCAGTTTGGCGGTGATGGGTACCCGGCTCTTATCTTTCCGGTCCTGGCGGGCAAAACCAAAATAGGGGATCACCGCGGTGATATAATCCGCGCTGGCCCTCCTGGCCGTATCGATAAACATCAGGGTTTCAAAGAGGTTGTCCACGGGGGCGCCGGTGGACTGGATAAAAAAAACAAAGGCCCCGCGCACCGATTCATTGATGATGGGGTGCATCTCCCCGTCGCTGAATCGCTGCAGGGACATATTGCCCAGGGGTTTGCCATAGGCAGCCATGATTCTTTCCGACAAATAGTGGGACTGGGTGCCTGAAAATATCTTAACTACCATGGTTTGCCGAATATCGCTCAAATGTAATCAAAGAGGAAGAAATAGAGGCGCCTCGTGACCTCTTACCTCTTACCTCTTACCTCCGCCCAACCAATACTCCATAAACCTCCTGGAGATATTGCCTCGCTATCCTGTTCTTATTGAACTTTTGCAGGTGTTCGATCCGGCGGTGGTCGCTTTTCGTTGAATTGGCCGTCCCGCTGACCTTCTCAATCAATTCCTTCAACTCCCCGGGGTCTTCAGGATTAAAATAATGGGCCACTTCACCACCGGCTTCAGGCAGGGACGATCGGTTGGAGGTGATCACCGGGATATTGGCGGCAATGCCTTCCAGTACCGGAAGGCCGAAACCCTCACCCAGGGAGGGATAGATCAGCATTTGAGCTCCGGCGTATAGGATGCGCAGCACA
>JAKQHS010000006.1 GCA_029557915.1 Bacteroidota bacterium
CATCGTATCCCTCCTCCCGCACCAGTCCACAATGGTCCAGGTCCGGTATATTTTATACCCATCCCCGCACACCTCGCTGATCTCATCTTTATAGTCCGTCAGCACCTTGCAGGATACATTGTTGGGCCACAGGGCAATGCCCTCGATCGTAGGCGCCCCGCTCCGCGAAGGATGGGTGAAGGGCACTTTGTTGACCACCTCCAGGCTGCAATCGATCGCCGTATCCCGCGGGCAGACCAGGTCTTCGATATTCAGCCTTCTTACGTAATAGATCTTTTCACAATCCATCGTATTCTTCCAGGTATCCGTAGCGATCAGTCTCCTTTTGACCACGCCCTGAATAAATGCACTGTCGCAGCCATAGTCGATGTATTGCTCGCTCACCACATTCACTTTTACCGGTCCGCTGCAATTGTCATTTACCATCCCTTCCGAAGGCAGGTTCGACAATTCAAAACACAAGACCGTGTCCGCGCTGCAGTCGATCATCGGCGGCGCCTTGTCTTCCACGCAAATTGTTCCCCAACAGCTGTTGGCCGGGCATGCCGGTGCATCAACGGAATAGGTGAAACAATAACCCATATGAGCCCGGGTGAGCCTGGCATCCGGCACTATTTTGCCGGAAGCATCCCGAAGGGTTACCCGGTAATGAATAGAGGGCAACATGGGATTTTCAATGACATCGTCCCCGGTCACTATAATCTCGCAAAGATCTCCAAAAGAGACATTCACCCGGTCGTTGCAAACATATCCTTTGCATACCATGACATAGGCCCCGTCGTGATTGTCTTCGTCTTCTCCCCGCTTGCCGTTCCCTGATATATTATTGTCATCATCGTTGAACAGGTCTCCCCCGGGATCATTTCCGGGATCCGCATCGAAATCTCCGTCGATATCCGGATAATCCGCATCCATCGTATCGGTTGCGGAAGATATCTCGGCATAGTTGTAAAGCCCTTCCGGCAGATTTACCGCAGGATCATCCACCTGCAGATTTATCTGGATCGTGATGCTGTCCCCTACGAACAAAGGACCTGGAATGGTGTAACAGGCGCTGTCGGGTGGCAGGACAGTCCATCCCGGACTGGCTGCCAGGCTCATATCAAGCGGGATATAATCGGTCACTTTGATATTCTCCGCATCGATGTTACCCTGGTTATAGACCGTGATGTAGAAGTCCACCACTTCGCCTTCCTGCACCACCAGGTGCGGGGTCGTCTTGATCAAGGCAAGGTCGAACACATCCAGCCAGGCCGGATCAATATTATCCCCATCGGTACCTGGAATTCCATCACCGGCGCTACCCGTACCGTCTCCATCCACATAGTCATCCGCAGGGCTGTTGACCTGGCTTCCTGCATTATTGGTCCGGTCACGGTCCAGAACATGGTCGGCATCGTCGTTGCTGCGATCAGCACCCGTGGAATCTTCGGCATAACTGATCTCGGCCACATTGACCCAGGCATTCCGGTCGGCAGCGGGCTGCAACCTCAGGTAAATGCACAATACCGTATCTTCATCTGCGAAGAGGGTATCCGCAATCGTGGTCACCGCAGTGCTGTCATCGATCAGGCTCCACTCCGGATTGGAGGGCCCGTCGAAGACCAATCCCTGGGGAATATAATCCGCGACTTCAATATTGACCGCCGGTTCATTTCCCTGATTGATCACCCGCAGCTTGTATTTGATGAGGTCTCCATAGGTATAAGGCAATGGAGTGCCCGCAGAATCAATCTGTTTAACCAAAGCCAGGTCGAAAACCTCCACGAGGGCCGGATCCGCATCATCTTCATCGGTTTCCGCCACCCCGTCTCCAGGCTGACCCTGCCCGTTTCCATTCAGGTAATTATCTGCCGGACTTTCCGGGCGCCCCCCGGCATCGTTGGTGAAATCATCATCCGGGTAAGAATCATGATCCGGCAGGTTGGTATCGGTATTGTTGCCGGAAGTGTCTTCCGCATAGCTGATCTCGGCCAGGTTGGTCCAGGCATTCTGCCGGAGCATGGGGTCAACGACCGGTTGGACAATAAGGTCCAGCAGGGCCGTTGTGGTGTCGCCCATCGCAATCGTGTCCGTAAACACTAAGGTCACCACGGGGCCTGGTCCGGTCCAATCCGGATTCAATCCAGCATCGAAAGCAAAACCGGCTGGTATCGAATCACTGACTTCAATATTGGTCGCCGGAATATTGCCTTGGTTGACCACAGTTACTACAAAGCGAACCGTGTCTCCATACCGGTAAGGTCCGGGAGTGGAACCATCTATTTCCTTTTTCAGGGCCAGGTTAAACAGCATCAGGGCTGCAGGGTCTTCGTCGTCCTCGTCGGTTGAAGCTACACCATCCCCTATTGCACCGGTACCATCTCCGTTGGTTTCATCATCGGCTTCGCTTTCCGGCTGACCGCCCCCATCGTTTCCACCTACATTTCCATCCGGAGAGGAATCAATATCGTCTCCACTGCGGTCGGCTCCGGTCGTATCCTGAACTGAGGTAATCTCTGCATAATTGATCCAGGCACCTTGCATCTCAGATGATTCAACAATGCCATAAAAATTCAGGCTGGCGGTATCCCCCGGATGAAGGGTATCGGTCAAGGTGTAACAATACGTGCTGTACGCAGAGGTGGAGTTTACCGTGGTCCATCCTGGGTTTACGCCGGCATCTGCCACAAATCCATCCGGCAGCGAATCCGTAATCTTTATATTGGTTGCCGGTACGTTTCCTTGATTGATCACTTCAATAATGAATTCCGCCGTGTCCGCATAAACCACCGTCATCCGCGGGCCGGGTACCAGCAATTTCCTCAAAGCCAGATCCAAGACCTCCACCCGGGCGGGATCGGCATTGTCCTGATCCGTGGAGTCCACTCCATCCCCAATGGCTCCCGTGCCTATACCTTCCACTTCATCGTCGGCCGGGCTGTCCGGCTGACCGCCGGCGTTATCTCCATAGTTGCCGTTCAAGGGGCTGTCAATATCGGAGTCGCTCAGGTCGGTTTCCCCAAAACCCGTTGCACTGCTGATCTCGGCTCGGTTCACAAAATCCGGTATCCCACTCAGGATCATCTCCAACCTCAGGTAAATGCAAAGGGTATCGCTCTCGCCCGGATTCAGGGTATCCCCTGCTCCCCAGACAAATTGGGTTTCATTTCCTGCAGGCAAAGACCAACCGGTATTCAGGCTGTTGTCAACGAATGAAAATCCGTTAGGTAGGGTATCCGTGACGGTCAGTTCCTCGACCGGCACATTGCCCTGGTTGAACAAATGAATTGCAAATTTGATCGTATCACCGTATTCGAGGGTTGCATCACCCAGGGTATCCAGGATCACCTTTCTTAAAGCAAGATCCACCACCTGTACCAAAGCCGGGTCAGCATTGTCCTGATCAGTAGGAGCAACTCCATCACCTAAAGCGCCGGTGCCGTCCCCATCTACTTCATTGTCGGCAGGACTTTCCGGTTGGCCGCCGGCATTGTCCCAGTATTGATCGTTCAACGGACTATCGATATCATCGTTGCTCCGGTCCGCACCGGTAAGATCTTCAGCATAGCTGATTTCAGCCCGGTTGGTGAAATCGGGCACACCCGTATTCACTTGTTCCAGTCGCAGGTAAATGCAAATGGTATCGCTTTCGCCCGGATTCAGGGTATCGCTTTCGCCCCAGAAATAACTGGTTTCATTACCGAGTGGATTGGTCCACCCTGCATTCAGGCCAGGATCATTCACAAAACTGAATCCGCTGGGCAGGGTGTCGTTGACCATCAGGCTATCGATGGCCACATTGCCCTGGTTAAATAAATGGATCGCGAACTTGACCGTATCGCCATACTCCAGGGTCGCGTCGCCGAGTGTATCCACGATGATCTTACGCAACGCCAGGTCTACAACCTCGACAAAGGCCGGATCCGCATTGTCCTGGTCAGTTGGAGCTACTCCATCCCCGATTACTCCGGTAC
Source organism: Bacteroidota bacterium (assembly GCA_029557915.1). Taxonomy (GTDB): domain Bacteria; phylum Bacteroidota; class Bacteroidia; order Chitinophagales; family Saprospiraceae; genus JADJLQ01. The sequence continues at coordinate 3,957 of JAKQHS010000006.1, forward strand.
CATCACCACCTACTTCATTATCTGCCGGACTTTCGGGCTGACCGCCCGCGTTATCTCCATAATTTTCATTCAGCGGACTGTCAATATCATCATTGCTCCGGTCCACTCCGGTCGTATCCTGGGCATAACTGATCTCCGCCCGGTTGGTAAAGTCAGGAATTCCGGAAGTCACCATTTCCAGCCTCAGGTAAATGCAAATCGTATCGCTTTCACCCGGGTACAGGGTATCAAGGCTGCCCCATCCATAATTGGCTTCGCTCCCAGCAAACATCCACCCCGCATTCAAAGCCGGGTCGTTGACAAAACTGAAGCCATTGGGCAGGGTGTCGTTGACCACCAGGCTGTCGATGGGCACATTGCCCTGGTTAAACAAATGGATCGCGAATTTGACCGTATCCCCATACTCCAGGGTCGCATCACCCAGCGTATCCATGATGATCTTACGTAAAGCCAGGTCCACAATTTCAACGTAAGCAGGGTCTGCATTATCCTGGTCCGTCATTGCGATTCCATCTCCGATCGCGCCGGTGCCGTCTCCGTCCACTTCATTGTCCGCAGGACTTTCCGGTCGGCCGCCGGCATTGTCCCCATATTCGTCATTCAGCTCGCTATCGATATCATCCCCGCTCCGGTCCACCCCATTCAGGTCGTCCGCATAACTGATTTCCGCCCGGTTGATATAATCCGGAATACCGCCGTTTACTTGTTCAATCCGGAGGTAGATGCAAACGGTATCGCTTTCGCCCGGATTCAGGGTATCCCCGCTGCCCCATTCGTAATTCACTTCATTCCCTGAAATCACCCAATCTGGATTCAGCACGGGATCATTCACGAAACTGAAACCGTTAGGCAGGGTATCGTTTACCACCAGTTCTTCTATGGCTACATTACCCTGGTTGAACAGATGGATCGCGAACTTGACCGTATCGCCATACTCCAGGGTCGCGTCGCCGAGTGTATCCACGATGATCTTACGCAACGCCAGGTCTACAACCTCGACAAAGGCCGGATCCGCATTGTCCTGGTCAGTGGTATCCACCCCGGCTCCGATCATTCCGGTTCCAACTCCATCCACTTCATTGTCGGCCGGACTTCCAGGCTGACCTCCCGCATTATCTCCGTAATTATCATTCAGCGGACTGTCAATATCATCGTTGCTCCGGTCCGCTCCGGTCGTATCTTGTGCATAACTGATCTCCGCCCGGTTGGTGAAGTCAGGTAGACCGGAGGTCACCATCTCCAGGCGCAGATAAAGGCAGATCGTATCGCTTTCGCCCGGAAACAGGGTGCCGCCGGTGCCCCATCCGTAGTTGGCCTCGGTCCCCGCAAATACCCATCCTGCGTTCAGTCCAGGATCATTTACATAACTAAATCCGTTGGGCAGGGTGTCGTTGACCACCAGACTGTCAATGGGCACATTGCCCTGGTTAAACAAGTGGATCGCGAATTTGATGGTATCGCCGTATTCCAGTGTTGCGTCGCCCAAAGTATCCATGATGATCTTACGCAGGGCCAGATCCACAATCTCAACTCTTGCCGGATCGGCATTGTCCTGATCGGTGGTATCCACTCCGTCACCGATCGCCCCGGTTCCATCCCCGTCCACCTCGTCGTCCGCGGGACTGTCCGGTTGTCCGCCGGCATTGTCTCCGTAAATATTATTCAATTCAGAATCAATGTCCAGAATGCTTATATTATTGCCCGCAAGCCATGCTTCACTGATTTCTGCATAATTGATCCAGGCCGTCGCATGATCCGCAGGATTCAGGACCTGTTCGACGGTAAGCCATAGGCAAACCGTAGTATCTTCCAGCCCGGTCAGCAGGAGTCCGCTCACGGCTTTAGTCAGCTTGTTGCCCGACTGAACCCAGCCTGCATTTCCAGGAATCGTTGCATCGAAACTGAAACCCGCCGGCAGGGAATCCGTGAGAATGATGCTATCTGTGGGGATGCTTCCCTGGTTGAATATCATTAAATCAAACTTCACCGTATCTCCATAGGCAGTGGCGGTACTTCCCGCGTTGACCACTTTACGGAGCGCGAGGTCAAAGAAGCCCAGTTCCAATGGGTCTTCATCGTCCTCATCGGTCACACTGCTTGTATCACCGGGCATACCGGTTCCGTCTCCATCGATCGGATCATCAGACCCGGTCTTGGGTTCACCGCCTCCGTCATTGGCCTGATTGTCGTCCGGAGCAGAGTCCACATCGTCGAGCGGATTGCCATCGGTATCAAAAAACTCACTGATTTCCGCCAGGTTGGTATAGGTCTCTGGGGTACCCGGAAATCCCAACTGAAAAATCACATAGATACAGACGGTATCGCTTTCACCGGGATAAAGGGTGTCCCCAGTTCCCCAGCCGTATTCGTAATCGGACCCGTTAAATACCCAGCCCGCATTCAGCGGACCAGTCACAAATCCCAAACCCGCCGGAAGGGAATCGGTAATGACAATACTGTCTACCGGAATACTACCCTGGTTAAAGATCTGGATGGCGATTTTTACTGTGTCGCCAAACAGCAGGACATTGTCGCCAAGGGTGTCCATAGCCACTTTTCGCAAAGCCAGGTCGGCCACCTCTACCAGTGCCGGGTCGGCATTATCCTGGTCGGTGCCGGAATCCGGACCGCCAACCGGGCCCGTTCCATTACCTCCCGTTTCGTCATCCGCAGGGCTTTCGGGCTGCCCACCGCCATTGTTGCCATAATTTTCATCCAAAGGGGAATCAATATCCCGGTCGTCGATATCCATACCCAGGGTATCAAATGCCGAACTGATTTCAGCCCGATTGACCCAGGTTGACCCTGCGACGCTTAAATCATAATTTTTAAGGACTTTCAGCGCAAGGCAGATTACCGTATCCTCTCCCGGGTCCAGCCTTGTTCGCAGCATGGTGGTCAATTCATTACCAACAGGAGTCCAGATATTATTTACAGGAAGTGAATTGTCAAACATCAGACCCGCTGGTAAAGTATCGGTAATGAGGATGCTGTCCACGGGCTCCGTACCCTGGTTGATGATCGTCAGCAAGAATTTGACTGAATCCCCGTACGCAGTTACCGTACTGCCTGCAGCAACTTGTTTTACCAGTGCCAGATCGTAAAATTTCAAACCGGCGGGGTCTTCGTCGTCCTCATCGGTGGTCCGGCTGGTATCTCCGGGCATGCCGGTTCCATCCCCATCGATGGCATCATCCGACGGAGTGTCTGGGGAACCTCCGGGATCATTGGTCTGCTCATTATCCGGATTGGAATCAATGTCCACCAGAGGGGTCCCTGTGGTATCGGCAAAATAAGTGATTTCAGCCCTGTTTATCCAGTGGCCGGCCGCAGAAGGCGTCACCATATTCAAGGTAAGGTAAATGCAAATTGTATCTATTTCACCTGGGAAAAGCGTATCTCCCTGACCCCAGTCATAGCTTGCATCCTGTCCGGCCAAGATCCAGCCTGCATTGAGGCTACCGGGCACAAAACTGTAGCCGGAAGGTATGGAATCCTCTATCCGGATACTGTCTACCGGGATATTGCCCTGGTTGAATAACTGGATCCCAAATTTTATTGTATCTCCGTAGTTCAGAGAGCCATCGCCCAGCGTATCCTGGATGATTTTACGCAGAGCCAGATCGGGAAGGTCCACAAAAGCAGGATCCGCATTGTCCTGGTCCGTGCCTGGCACTCCATCACCAGGACTGCCGGTCCCGTCGCCATTTTCTTCGTCGTCGGCCGAACTGCCAGGTTGTCCTCCGGGGTTATTGTCCGGATCATTGTCCAGGGGACTGTCTGCATCTTCACTTGAAACATCATTGCCGTCCTCATCAAAGATCCGGGTGATTTCAGCCCGGTTGGTCCAGGCGCTGTCTACCAGGCTCAGGTCCGTAATCTTTAAAATGATCAGGGATATGCTTACAATCGTGGATTGGCCCGGTAAAAGGGTTTCGTCCACAATCGTTGATGCCTGATTACCGAGCAGAGTCCAGACCGGATTTAAAACGGCGTCAAAGGCAAAACCTGCTGGGATATAGTCTACGAGATAAACACTGTCGAGGGTAATGGTGCCCTGGTTGACGATTTTCAGATCAAATACGACCGTATCTCCAAGGGTGAAGGGCCCAGGGGTGGTAAAGCCAATTCTTTTAACCAGGGCTACATCCACGACCCGCGGATAAACCGAGGCCGGGTCGTGATTGTCCTGATCGGTGGAGTCTACTCCGTCTCCTATGGCTCCGGATCCGTTACCATCGATATAATCATCGGCAGGGCTGAGCGGTTGGCCGCCTGCATTGTCGTCATCCAGGGTGTTCAGCGGACTGTCCGAATCATTCGAACTTTGATTTACACCCAGGGTATCGGAGGCAAAACTGATCTCCGCATAGTTGGTATATTTTGCCAGATTGGGTTCACCGACGGATACAATCTGTAAGTATATGCTAATAGTATCGCTCTCACCGGGTAAGAGATCATCCGAAGTGCCCCATCCGTATTGCGGACTTGGATAAGATCCGCTCCAGCCAGGGTTGAATAGGGGCAGGTAGGCGAAGCCCTCCGGAATATAATCCGTGATGGTCAAGCTGTCGATCACCACATTGCCCTGATTAAAGATTTGAATGTCGAACCGGATGGTGTCTCCGAATGCCAGGCTGGCATCACCCAGCGTATCCGCGGCGATCTTGCGCAAAGCGACATCCACTACGCTGACCAATGCCGGATCATGGTTGTCCTGGTCGGTTGTATCCACTCCGTCTCCTATGACGCCCGTCCCATCGCCATCGATGTAGTTGTCGGCATCGCTGAGGGGGCGGCCGCCTGCATTATTGCCGGGATTGTTGTCGAGATCACTGTCAATATCCAGCAGGCTGACATCGGTACCCAGGGTATCGAAAGCCTGGCTGACTTCTGCATAGTTGATCCAGGCACTGTCCACTTTAGACAGGTCTGATTCGGCTGCGATGACCAGGTTAATCGTAATCAAGGTGTCTTCCGAAGGATCCAGACGGGACCTGATGACCCGCATTGCATCGGATCCAGACAAGGTCCAATCCGGATTAGCACCAAAAGTAAAACCGGAGGGTATATAATCCGTCACCTCCATGCTGTCCAATGCAATGGTTCCCTGATTGGTTACGGTGATTTCAAACTGTACGTTGTCTCCATATTGGTATGGCCCGGGTGTGGAGGCCGAAATCAGTTTTTTCAAAGCCACGTCGACTATGGTTACCAGGGCAGGATCCTGGTCGTCTTCATCGCCGGAAGCAATTCCATCGCCGGGTGATCCCGTGCCGTTGCCTAAGATCTCGTTGTCTGCCGGTGAAGTCACCTGCCCCCCGGCGTCGTTGTTCGCATTGGCATCATAGGGAGAATCGGCATCCCCGCTCATGGTCACGTTCAGGCCATCGATGATGGCAGTGGCGGAAGTGATTTCCGAAATATTCGTGTAGGCCCCAATCCCCCCGGAGGTATGAAGGACCCTCAGGAAGATGGACACCGTAGTGTCTTCCCCGGCATTCAGGGTATCCCCGCCAACCATATTGAGGGTTCGCTGGACCTGGTTGGCGCCCGGTCCTGCGACCCAGTTCAGTCCGGTATTGTCTCCGGCTGTGAAACTCAGACCGGCTGGAAGATTATCCACGATGCTTACGGTATCCGCATCGATATTGCCTTGGTTGAAGATCGTGATATCAAACCGGATAAGGTCGTTGATGTTGTATGGCCCCGGGTAGCCTGGGGTAGCCGGTGAAACGATCTTTCGCAAGGCCAGGTCAAATACAAGCAGTTCGGCCGGATCCTGATCGTCCTCGTCCGTATCCGCCACTTCGTCATTGGGCGTGCCGGTGCCGTCGCCGGTGATCACATCGTCGCTGGGGGAGTTGACATTGCCCCCTGCATCATTGTTTTTGATCTGGTCGTAATCGCTGTCCACATCTGAGGTGTAGGTGTTTCCTTCATCATCCTCGGCTCCGCTGATTTCGGCGACGTTGATATAATCCAGGGGATCAGGATTGCATGAATCCGAAGGACTGATTTGAAGGATGATGGGTACGATCAGGGATTGGCCGGGAGCCAGTGGCCCTGGAGCGGTATAAGTAGCCAGTGAACCGGTCCTGGTCCATCCCGGGTTGGGTGGCGCCAGGGAGAAACTAAGTCCGCAGGGTAAATAGTCCGTGATTTCTATATTCTGAGCAGTATCGGTACCCTGGTTGGTCACCGTGATATTGAATGTAATGTCGGTGCCTATGGTGTAGAGGCCATTACCCGATATACTGCCCGTATCAATGGTTTTTTTCAGGGCCAGATCGAAAATATTCAAGAATGCCGGGTCGTGATTGTCCTGGTCGGTGGGCGCTACCCCGTCGCCGGGAGTTCCGGACCCGTCTCCATTGATATAATCATCGGCCGGGCTGCCCTGTTGCCCTCCCGCATTGTCATTGGGATTGTTGTTCAATGGGCTGTCGATGTCGTTTGCACTTTGGTCCACGCCGTTGGTATCCCGGGCAAAGCTGATTTCGGCAAAATTGGTAAAATCAGCCGCGGTGGGACTGCCCGGCACATGTTCCAGGGTGGTGTAAATACATATTTCGAGGGTATCGCCCGGGTTGAAGGGGGGTTGGCTGTAGACGTTTATTGGTACAGCGCCTAAAGCCCAATCCTGATCTCCACCCAAGGTAAAGGTGGTTGTTGGATTGGGACCATTTTCATATACCGCTGCTCCGGATACCTGATCGTTCGATCCATTGAAAATGACAGTTTGGCCACCGGTACTTGTAATGGACGTTCCGCCATCGACTCCTAACATGCTGAAAACGACCTGCCCTGAAGAGGCCGAGAACATGTTGCTCACCGGACTTGTCAATCCGGAGGTGTTTTGAAATGCCCCGAGTGGATTGGAGAGATCTACCCCGTTAAAGGTGACCGCTTGGGCGGAAATATCTCCAGTGCCCGAAATGCTGATATCGATATTCCCCGACCCGGTTGGATTGTTTTGTTTGTATATATAAATTCTGACGTCATTTTCATTTGAACCACCCGCTCCCGGGCTTTGTACTGTGCCCACAAAATCCAAATTAACGGATTGAAATTGTGCAGTGGTCACCGTGGGCGGCTCTCCTGTGCCATCGTCATTTCCAACGGCAATACCCAGGACCAATAACCTGTTGGATCCGGTACCGGGATTATGCATGAAGGACAAGGAGTTTACCCCATCTCCGGTTTGGGCAGTCAAAGGCAGGGTCTGAGCAGTAGTGAGGCTTCCTCCTCCGCCGCTTCCCGTATTGCTTCTCCATTTATAAACGGGATTATTGGGGTCTGTTCCGTCCCAACCTTCATTGACCTGGCCGGTGCCGGTCGCATTGACAAACTTGAATCCGGCGGGTAAATAATCCGTGACATTCAGGCTGTCCATCCCCAATTCTCCCTGGTTGAAGAGCTGGATTTTAAATTTGACCGTATCGCCATTATTCAGGGCGGTGGGATTGGTGCCATCCTGCAGTATCGTGTCGATGGTTTTGCGTAAGGCCAGGTCGACGATGGGCTCGTCGGCCAGGATAAATCCGAAATCAAGGGTGTGGTCGTTCTGTCCCGGGGCTCCTGTAGTATAGCTGATGGTGGGGATCATCGAAGACAATACTCCGTCATTGTCCCTTACATCGGGTTGGCCCGCCCCCCCCACATTGTCCATGGTGAGTACATATCCGGTCAGGTCCCCAGTCCCTGCCCCGCCTGTCCAGTCTGCGGAGCCGATCCGGATGGTATAGGTCCGGTTGGGCTGCGGACCTTTCTGGTTGCCCCCTATAGATTGGTTTCCATCGGCCACGTTCAGGGTGTCGAAATAATAATTCCCGTTGACATCGGTGACGTCCGTGCCGATCAGGGTCACGCCATCGTATAATTCCACGGTGACATTGGCGATCGGAGCTTCTCCGGGATCCTGGACTCCATCCATATCGGTATCAAACCAGACGCGGTTGCCAATCTCCAGGGGAGGGATTAAACCATCCAATTCGAGGTCGCCGAGTCCGTTGGCTTTCCCAAAATTGCCGGTGGCATTTTCAAACAGACGGTACCGGTGGCTTTCATCTCCGTTGAGGGTTGAGAATTTTATGGTTCCTCCTTCAAAAATACCCAGGGGATCCATGATGGTGGTGATGATCTTATTATCTCCGGGAAGCACTGCCATGGAACCTTGGGCGGTCTCATCGTGATAAGGATTATAGAATTCCTGGTCAAAAAACTCGCCTCCGCCAGGACCATCCATATTACCTACCCCGTTGACATTGGGTGCGGATACGACGGTGTTGGTGGTAAAACCTATACTCGTTGAGTTAAAGGATCCGTTGCTTTCCAGGGTGTAGGCGCCGGTATTGCAGTTAACGCCGGCAATCAAGATATCTCCGCCCACGATGTACCGGATCAGCACTGTTCCCGTAAAGTGTCTGTCGTTGATCCATCCCCATTGGTGTCCGGAACGGTCCGTATAGGCCATGATCAGGTCCCCGCGCTCGTTGAATTCGATATCGGTGAGCATGGGGGTGGGATAGGTGCGGTACTCGTTTGCAGCGTTGGTGCTCAGGGATACATCATTGTTCCGGGTCCAGGGATTCCACTTTTCCCCACGGTTAACCCCGGTCATATCCCTCCGTGAAGGTCCTTTGAGATAATTAAGCGGGTAGGTCAGGGTCTGGCTCATAGCGGTGAGGGAAGGAGCGGTGTTGGCATTGTCCAGTTCAAATACATAGGCATTCATGTCCGTGGCTCCACCTACCGTATTGACACCACCGTTTTCGCCGGTGCTGAGGGCGCCCACAAATAATTTCCCGCGATGGTATTTGGTGGCAAAGGGCCTGAGCACGCCGTTGGTGACCGAAGGGCTTGGAGAAGGCAGGTTAAAACTGTCGACTGCGACTATGGCCGTCGGATTGTAAGCATCGTTAAGTTCAAGGCGAAAAATCCGGCGGGAGTATAAGTTGGTTACAAAAAGGAAAAGCCCGTCATCACTAATTTCCATGTCACCAAGGCCAACCTTTCCGACCTGGTCAAAAGCAGCCGGGTCATGGCTTTTAGCTGTTTTATCCCCTAAAAGTCCACGCTGGGCATTTGTTCCTATTACCCCAAGACCACAGGCCAAACCGGTCAGAGGATCCACCACCCCATTATAGGTGACTTCCGTGCCTGGCGCGGCATTTATGGTAAAGCTGCTTCCATTGCCATAAGCGACGCATCCGGCGGCAGCACGTGTCCGGTGTCCGTTGGCATCCATATCATAAAAAGAAGTGGCGGTAAAGGAAGTGGGAGTAGGCACCAGTTTATAAATTCCACCGCTCCCCAATGTTCCCAGTCCCACATGTCTTTTGAGGAAAGCGGCGGAAAAAACTACCTTGGCCTGGTCGCTGTAGGCCACACCCCAGGTGGAACCAATTGTTTCCCCGGTGACCATATTGGATTTGGCAACCGTACCGGAATTGTTATAGGGATATCCGAGGAACCAGGCCCCGGAACGGGAGGTTCCAACCACGAGCGGATCACCGGTGGTATAACAAGGAATGAAGACTTTAGAATTGGTGGCCCCTCGGTTATAATCGGCCGGGTTGTACAAGCCGAAATTGACCGGGGTCATGGTGGAGGCGTCCACAAACTGGACGGAGGATCCGTAGGCGGCCCCGTTCAGGGCGGTGAAATCAATTCCCGGATCCAGGCAGTCATCCAGGGAACCGATTACGAATTCGATCCGGATCTGACCGCTGCAACCCATGGGCAAGGTGTAATTGGGAGCCGTATTGGAGAAATTACTGACTGTGGTGGCGCACAGGGCCCCACTGGCGTCATAGGCGTTGACCGTCACGCCCGGTACAAGCGGCTCCCCGCTTTGTTTCACTCCATCCCCGTTGTAATCGCGGAATACTGAACCGGAGGGGCCGCCGGCCATCAGCGCAAGCGGCTGATTTTGATCGTACCATTTCCACCCGCTATAGGCGAGGACCAGCCCGGAAGCCAGGAAGGAGAAAGTACGAATCAGGAATTTGAGTTTATGTTTGACCGTTTTATAAAGGGGGGTAGGAATTCTCCCCTGAATCCGTTTGGAAAAAAAATTCATGAAATGACAGTATTTGTAATCCTCCCTTCATCAAAGTCCGGGCCGACCACAAATCCATCCCTTTTTTATCTGTACCGGAAAATCATTCATAGGGTAGCTCCCCAGCGACCAGAAGCTTTAATCCAGACCATCAAACGTTAAATTCATATTGCTTTCCAATTAATTCCTAATAGACTAATTATCAGGTTATTAAACTTGATTTTTTTTATAATACTCTGTTTACTGTTTTTGGAAAGAGGTTTTAATTCAAACGCAATCCTCTCGGGGACAGGACTAATGCCATGAAATAATTAATACAGAAAGATCACGGACCGAAAAAGGCCTTCACAAAGTATTTAGGCTATTTTGCAAATCCGGTCAAACAACTATTAAAAAAAAACATTCCCGCTGCGCAAGAAAGGAGGAAGGGTAAAAGAAATTTGCCTGGTTTAGGGTATTTTAAATATTAAGTAATAGTTTTATATAAATTTTTATTTTTGTACAAGTAGTTGAACCTATTTCCAATCCTCGTGTGTGTCCCTTGAGCAAGTGATTTCGATAATCCTGTTTACTGTAACAGGGGTTCAATTGGTTTTTATTTCTGGTTTGTATTTACTGACCAAGGACAGGGTCTACCTGGGTTACCTGATTTATATCCTGACCATAATCGCCTATTTTTTAGGCACCGCCATCACCGAGCCGTTCCCTTCCCTGTTTAAATGTGCCTTTTGTTTTGACGGGTTTATGAAGCTCTGCATGGGCCTGGCTTATTTTAATTTTCTTTATTCGGTTGTTTTCGTCCCCGACTCGATTCCGAATGCAGTGAGAAAATGGATGCACAGATTGTTCCGCGTCACGATTTTACTGACGTTATTTAGTTATCCTTTCATATGGCTGGGGCCTCGTTTTTTAACCGACCTGACCTTTGGGCTATTGGGCCTGCTCGGCATCCTGAGTTTAAGCAGCCTGGTGGCGATCATGCGTAAAAATATTCCACTATATATTCACCTGATCATCCTGGGCTCTCTCTTGCTGGTGGGGTCTTTTGTCGTAACTGAATTCCTGGTCCAGACCAACACCCGCTTTCGAACAAACCCGAATTTGCTTTTTCACACCTTCAACTCCATTGCGACCATTCTGGAAATTCTCTTATTTATGGTCGGCCTTTTATTGCGTTTTGGAGACAAACTGAAGGAGAATTACTCTTTGCAACAAAGGCTGCTCACCATCGAAAATGAGGCCCTAAAATCACGGGAGGCCATGTTAAGAAGTAAAATAAATCCACATTTTGTTCAAAATATTTTTAATATACTTTCATTAAACCTCCCGGCTGGGGAGGCGTTTGATTTTCTGAGGAAATACATCTACCAGGCAGGAACCTTTTTCAGAAAAACCTTGACCGTTACCGAAAATACGGTTCATTCCCTCGAAGAGGAAATTGAATATATTGAAGAGTATTTGAAAATGCAGCAACTCCTGTTGAAGAACTACTTTTCCTATTCCATCCGGATAGATCCGGATATCGACACCTACTCCATGAAAGTGCCCACCATGATTTTACAGCCCTTGGTGGAAAACAGTCTCAAGCATGGGCTTTCCGGACTGGACTATCCCGGCGAAATCATAATTCAGGTTACGGAAGAAAACGGACACCCGGCGATTTTAGTGGAAGACAACGGCAGGGGCCTGGAAGAAAACCAAGTAATCCGGCAAGGTCATGGCTTATCCCTCACTCAAAATAGGCTGGCAGCACTGAAAACCAATGGAATACCCGCCACTTTCAAAATCGTGAAAAATCCTGAAAGAAAAGGAATCACCACAAAAATCGAATTTATATCCGTATGAAAAAAAACCTGTGCATATATCATATTGATGATGAATATGTTTACCTGGATCAAGTCAGGCAGATTGTCGAACAGACGCCCGGATTGATTTACCTCGGCGGAGAAAACAATGCGGAAAAGGGTCTAAAGGCCGTTCAAAACCTGCGGCCGGACATCCTCCTGCTGGATATCGAGATGCCGGGTAAAAACGGGTTGTATGTTGCGGACCAACTCAAAGGGTCAAATACTTTCATTGTATTTCTGACCAATTATACTGATTACAGCATCGCCGCTTTTAACGCCTTCGCCCTGCATTATCTTCTAAAGCCTTTGTCCCAGATGGCCCTCCTCGAAGTCATCGAACGTTATAAATACATCACTAAGACTCAGGCTCCATCCTTTGCTCAAAAAGAGCAATTGCAGGAACTAAAAGGGTACTTCCAGAAACAACTGAAATACCCGACCCGGATTTTTATCAATACGCAAAAAGAAATTATAGTCCTCCCGCTGAATGAAATCGTATTTTTATCGGCCGAAGGGTCCTATACTTCCTTCAGCCTTAAGGATGGCAGGGCATTGATCAGCGGGAAAAATTTAAAGACCTATGCATCCGTGGTTGAACAACACCCCGATTTTGTACGGGTACACCGGAGTTATATCATCAACCAGGCCTACCTTGACAAAATTGAAAAAAAGAAACCCGGTTTAATCTTTCATTTTACCTCCGGTACCATCCTGAGCATGAACTCCTTCCGGAAGGAAGAATGGTTCGATAAACTAAACCTAGTCCAATAGGTTAAATCCTTATTTTTTTAACCAGGGAAGTGCCTGAAAAGTCTATTCTCACTACATAGAGGCCCGGAGGTAAATTTGGAAGAGTTATGAGATTGGATCTCACCTGCTCGTGGAAAACGATTTGACCATGGGAATTAAAGAGCATCAACAAGCCGGCTTCCAATTTCAGCTCATCCCCAGTCAAACGAATTTGTCTTTCTGTTCCAACGTATCGGATGCTCGCAGCAAGGGAGGAAGGTCGAAGATACCGGACTGGGGAATAAGATACCTCGCCACTCAGCGTCACGGATTTCAGCCTGAAATAAGGGTCCTGGCCATATTGGTTTAAACAGAAGGACGCCATATTTTCCTGGAGCTTAAAATCTCCAGCTCTTAAGGTGGATAATAAATAAAAAGCAATGCCATCCTTGCTGCACTCCAACGAAAATTCCGTACCGGCTTCGAGTGATGCCATGCTCCAGCTGAAACAGATGCGGTTGGGTAGAGCCCCTTGGACCCTGAAATTGGACAGATCCAAAGCCAATTGTCCGGAAGCCACATTCCCTCCACTGGAAGAGAAGATATCCCCACACGCATTGCCTCCGCAAGAAGGATTGGACTGACCGACCATTCTTACATAAACCACCTCCCCACAGGGGCAGGAAAATGCGGAAGAAGTGAAGATTTGTGTGGAAGGATTATTCCAACGAAAACAATCCGGTAACAATATTTCCTGACCTTGTGATCCACAAGTATAGAATGTTTTTACTGAGGCATTCCCATGGTCCAGAGTTATGGAAGCTTGAATGATATAGGTACATGAACCGGTTAAACTATCGGTACGGATGACCTCAGCACTATTGACCTCAATAGCCGAACATTGAGGATAAACCAAATAACAACACGGGCCCCAAAGGACCAAGGAGATCAGCAGCTTCTTCATAATCTTCAGTATAAAGGGAATTTTTCTTTATACCTTATTCAAATGTAACCTTGTTGAGGGGCAAACCATACGAAAGGTTCATCCTTCAATATGCATTGATTTTTAAACCTGACATTCTGATGAATAGAACCAGATTTTTATTCATGAACAAGTAGATATATTTTATTTTAATACATAAAAAAAGCCCCGGATCATTCCGGGGCTTCCCCTTTGTATTAAAGCATACGAAGCCCTCAATCTACAATCATCATCTTGCGGCTTGCGGTGAAGAACTCGGATTCAAAGCGGTAATGTAACACTCCCGTAGCCCCTATTTCCCTGCGGTCCAGCCATACTTCCTGGTATCCTTTCGACCATTCGCGTTCGAAGGACCGGAGGGTCCGGCCCGTGATGTCCAGGATCCGGAGCACCCCTTTCCCTTCCTTGGCCAGGTTGATGCCGATCACCGTTCGCTGGTCAAAAGGATTGGGATAGTTTTGATACAGTTCACTCCGGGACGCCACCGCATTGCCGTCGGCCGCCACAAAGTGCAGCGACAGACCACCCAGTTCCCCCTTGCCTTCATAACTTTCTGCTATGGTGTGCTGGGACCCAAAGCGAAGCATCTCCGACAATCGCCCATCCACACCGGCTCTGAACACCAGTGTAAACAGCGGGGTCTCTTCATCCAGGTCCAGACCCGTATGATGGTGCCAGCTCATGGTAAGCATGCCTTCACCGGCCCAGCGACGGCCGATATGTTCTTCCGTCAGATCCAGTTTTCCAGCTTGTCGGACGCCCAGATACTGCAGGCCTCCGGTATGCAGGGTACCTTGCCAGCCGCTGATCCCCCGGAAGTTTGGCGACCGGAAGGTCACACTCACTTCCTCTCCTTTTCGGACTACCCGGTCTTCGGTTTCCAGGGTGAGGCCAATATCATTGCCCCTCACCTCCGTACCGATCAGGCTGTGCGGTACCGCGCTGCTGTTCAGGTCCCCGATCTTTACTCCTACAAAATCCCGAACTTCCGTCTCCTGCATCTTGTCCAACTGTTCTTCTGTGGGATATCCCCAGGGATTCTGAACATCCGTAAAGGAATACGATTTCGGTATAAATTTCCAGCTCGTGTTGCCCGGTATCTGGTCATAGAGCCCCAGGATCAGCTTGCGCAATTCGACCAGGTCCACCACACTGATATCCTGGCTGTTGTTTATATCTGCCGCGATCATTTTATACGGGCTTTTCAGCTTTTCCGTACCGAGCAGGTGTTTTTGCAATAAAACCAGGTCCAGGGTGCTCAATCCGTTCATCGGATTGTCATCCCTCAGGGCCTTGATGCTCACCGGACCGGTCAACTGGATATTGCTGAACGCAAAGTTGCCGTCAGAACCCGTCTTGAAGGATGGGATCGCTGCCTGGCCCACTCCTTTGAGTTCGACTGTCGCGAATTCAACCCCTTCCTTATCCTCCGTATAAAGTTTACCATTGATGTTCGCGGTGGTCAGTGTCGTATCCTTGCATACTCCGCCCGCCTGGCCTCCGTTGTCCTGCAACAAAATATACGTGCGGCAATAGTCCTGGTTCCCGGCCTGATCGGTCACCCAGATATCCACCGGT
>JAKQHS010000008.1 GCA_029557915.1 Bacteroidota bacterium
TCCCCTTTTCCTTGGTCCATTTAAGGACAAAATTAAAAGACACTTTGAGCTTCCTGCTTATGCTACGTTTACTCTTGCCGTCCTCGTAGAATAATTTATTCGCCCTTTCCCGTAACCGAAATAATTTTTTTTGAAGTCCATCGCAAGAATTTCTGTTACAAGTATCTCCCTTTTCCCAATGGCATTTTTGCATCTTAGAGTCACTTTTCAGTGACTCATTTCTATGTTGCCATCAACCGCTAACTTGCTAACTTGTTAACTTACTAACTTACCATCCTCCTTCTCCTGATCTCCTCCTTTATGCTCTCATATCCCTGTTTCATGGCCCATCGATGGTTCAATCTGAAGACCGGACGAAGCAGGAAACTCAGCCAGGCCAATCCCTTTTTCCGAAACCGGATATCCCAGTCGAAGACGACCAGGCAGCCCTTATCTTCCGGACTGAAGGTCCAGGTCCCCCGACCCTCCAGATCGCCGAAGGCATCGAGCACTATTTTTTTACAAGGGATGATCTGGATGACTTCAAAATCCCAGCGCAGGGTATAGGGGAGGTAACCTCTGGTCAGCAAGGCCACTTTTTTACCCACCCCATTAGCCAGCCCGGGATAAATGGTATTCACTTCCAGGTAGACGGAAGGCCACCACCGGGACAGGGCGGATGAATCCTTGATGATTTCATAAACTTCTTCGACCCGGGCGTCCAGCGCCCATTGGGTGATAAAATGAAAGCGGGCCATCTTTTTTTTAATCAAAAATGGACCGGGCCTTTATTCAGGGACAAGTCCAGGATTTGTTCAAAAGATATTCAACGATGAGGGAAGGCATGGACATCCTTTTCTCCGGTCTCCCTTTCTCCTCTAAAAGGGAATAACGAATCAACTAATTGATGAGGGGTGCTTTAAGCCAAATAATGTTTTTGGGCAGATAGGCATTTTCTCTCCTTTCGCCGTTCACCCTTCACCGTTCACCTCCCGCGGCTGCGGGTCTCCTTCAACCCGCAAATTGATATATTACTTCTCCTTCCATCTCGCCCAAGCCATTGAATCCCTCCAGCCTGGCCATCACGATCTCATTGGGCGCCCCGGCGTTTTTATCCACATACACTTTGATATAATTATCCGTAAAGCCGCACCACTGCCGGTCGTTGCCGTCATGCTCAAGCAGGACGGGACGGGAAGTGCCCAGGTGGGATTGATAAAAAAAGTGTTTCTTTTTTTCGGAAAGTTGCCGAAGGATTTCATTGCGTTCACGGCGGAGGTGCACCGGTACGGAATGGGGCAAATGGACCGCCGGAGTGTTCTGTCTTTCGGAATAGGTAAATACATGCAGGTAGGAAACATCCATGCGGTGCAGGAATTCATAGGTTTCCCGGAAATGGCGCTCCGTTTCACCCGGAAAGCCGGTGATCACGTCGACCCCGATGCAGGCATGGGGCATGAGTGATTTTATGTACTCCACCCGGGAGGCGTACAGGCTTGAAACATATCGGCGTTGCATCAGCCTGAGCAATTCATCGCTGCCGCTCTGGAGGGGAATATGGAAATGGGGCATGAATCGGCGGGAGCCGGCTACAAATTCAATGATCTCGTCGGTGAGGAGGTTGGGCTCGATGGAGGAGATCCGGATGCGGGGTAAACCGGCTTCCTCATCCAGGGCCCGGATCAGATCAATGAACAGGGCCGATTTTTTGGGCCTCATCCCTTCGATCACCTCGGTACCGTTGCCAAAATCACCCAGGTTGATGCCCGTGAGTACGATTTCCCGGACCCCGTTAGCGGCAATTTCCCTGGCCTTTTCCACGGCATGTTCGACCGTATCGCTCCGGCTCCTTCCGCGGGCAAGGGGGATGGTACAAAACGAACATTTATAATCGCAGCCATCCTGTACTTTCAGGAAGGAACGGGTACGGTCACCGAATGAATAAGAACTGTTAAAAGTTCTAACCTCCCCAATGGTGCCCGATTGCAGGGGGGAGAGCCCGTTGCTCTGTGCAAGGGCATCGAGGTACTCCGTCAGCCTGAATTTTTCGCCCGCGCCCAGCACCAGGCTGACTCCCGGAATGTCGACGATTTCAGCGGGCTTGAGCTGGGCATAACAACCCGTGACGATGACTTTCGCCTGGGGGGAAATATTAAGCGCCTGGCGGATCGCGTAACGGCATTTTTTATCGGCTTGTTCAGTTACGCTGCAGGTATTGATCACATAGATATCGGCCGGTTGGTCAAACTCAAGGACCTGGAGCCCTTCCTTCTCGCAAAGCGACTGGAGCGTGGAGGTTTCCGCATAATTGAGCTTGCACCCCAGTGTATGAAAAGCGATTGACCTGGGAGCACCCATGGCGCAAAGATACCGCGAATAAAAAATTCCGTCCCATTGTGATATTTTGGCCCCACCGGCGAATAATAATATATCCTGATGGATGATCCTTCGTGAAGGGATTGTCGGTCAGAATTTTAAACGCACGCAATTTTAACCATCTCCTTATTAATCAAACAACCAGTGGAAAGAAATGCGCGGACCTTCCTGGATGTTGTGGATTCCCACAAAGGAATCATCTACAAAATCTCAGCCGCTTATTGCCGGAATGAACCGGACCGCAAGGACCTGGTCCAGGAAATACTGCTTCAGTTATGGCTTTCATTCCATAAATACAATGCACAATTTGCCTTGTCCACCTGGATCTACCGGATCGCACTCAATGTATCCATTTCTCACCTGAGGACCGAATACCGCCGGAAAAGGATCAACCAGGACCTCCCCGCTGATTTGCTCAACCTGAAGGATGAAGAGGAACCCCTTCAACCGGAGTCAGATACTGAATTTTTATTTGCCTGCATCCGGCAACTTAAAGCCATAGACCGCGCCCTAATCCTGCTTTATCTCGAGGGGAAAAGCCAGCAGGAAATCGCGGAAATCATCGGAACGACCCCGACCAACGTATCCACCCGGGTTTTCAGGATCAAACAGCAACTGAAACAAAAATTCTCAAACCACACAAAATAAAATCATGGACGACCACAAACTCCTGGAACTCTGGAAAACCACCGATCAAAAGTTGGAAGCATGCCTGCGCTTTAACCGGCAAAATGCGGAGGACCTCACTAAATGGAAAGTCCGCTCCCTGCTGGCCTCCATGAATCCCCTCAAACTTTTTACCCTGCTTATGGGCATCCTCTGGGTGTGTTTTGTGGATCTGCTGATCATCAATACCTTTCCCTATGGCAATCCCTTTTTCCTGGTATCCGCAGGCATCCAGGTTTTGCTGACCAAGTTCGCGATCGGCATCTACCTCTATCAATTGATCCTCATTTACCAGGTCGATGTCGGGGAACCGGTGATCAATACCCAGGAAAAACTGGCCCGCCTGAGATCATCCACCCTCTGGGTCGCCCGTTTGCTTTTTCTGCAGTTGCCGGTATGGACTACTTTTTATATCACTGCGGACATGATTAAAGACGGAGGAGCCGGTTTTTTCCTGGTTCAGATCCCCGTCACCTTCGCTTTTTTATACCTGGCGATCTGGCTTTTTATAAATATCAAATATGAAAAGCGGGATAAAAAATGGTTCAGGCTCCTCTTCTCAGGCAGAGAATGGGGTCCGGTAATTCAATCCATGGAACTCCTGGACCAGGTAAGGGAATATCGCCAAGGGGCGCCTGAAGTGAAGGAGTGACACGAAGTCACCCTTCACTCATGGACTTGACTTCTGTCCTTCTTGCTCGCAATTTTGCATTTATAATCCCCGGACATGAAACGCAGAACCATTGTGGTCATCCTACTGGTCGTCCTCGCAACAGCCCTGGCTTTCGACCTTTACCTTCCCGTTAAAAAAGATTTCAGGCAGTTTGACCCGGCGGCCGTGGGCAGGCTGGACGCCGAAATGTGGCGCTCCTATTACGAAAAAAGACCGGT
Source organism: Bacteroidota bacterium (assembly GCA_029557915.1). Lineage (GTDB taxonomy): Bacteria > Bacteroidota > Bacteroidia > Chitinophagales > Saprospiraceae > JADJLQ01. The sequence goes on from JAKQHS010000008.1 coordinate 3,913, forward strand.
CCGGTTATTTTTCCAGCTGAGCCGGCTCATGCGAACCCAGTTTCACGCCCCTTATATCCGGTCCCATTTTATCGCCTACCAATCGGCCAAAGCCGCCTTTGTCTTTAAAGAAGGGAGAAACCGCATCCAATACGCCGGAGCCCTCCCTTATCTCAAAACCTATTTCAGCCAGCTCAATGATCTGAGCAAGGTCCCCTTTAATTTTTTTAAACTGGCCGAAGAAGAACTGGAATGGTGGATCATCCGGAGAGAGGGAGAAAAATTTACCCCTTCCGATTGGGAAGCCGTTTTAGCCCGTGAGGGGGAGATCATGTACAGCATTCCCAAAGAAAATTTTATGGATTATGCCCGCGACCGGGTGGCCGCCATGGTCCTCCGTGACCAAAAGGGACAGTCCATCACGGAACAGGACTGGCAAACGATCACCCAAATGTGTATCAGTGCCTGGACCAAATTCCACGCCGTGGTTCAGCCCCGGATCTCTTCCGCTCCCTGAACCCGGAAACCGGTAAGAATCAGTTCCTTCAGAACCAACAAGTAAATCAGGATACAGGGCCAGAGTTTAACCCCATAGGGTACAAACCAGTTTTTGCGAATATTCGCCGGAAAAAGATCCGAAGCGCTGAGCACGGTAAAAATAAAGGCCAGGCCGATACCGGCCGTTTGCAGGCGGGTGGGATTTGCCTTGGAAAAATACCAGATCCCCATTCCGGCCACGGCCAGGATAAACGTGGCCGACTCCGACTTATGGTTATAGATCACCATCGTCAAAAACAGGAAGGCAAGCAGGTTGATCCTGGACAAAACATCAGCGAATTTCCGCAATGGAAATAAGGCGGGAAGGATCATCCCTAAGCCGAACACCTGAATAAAGGTTTTGGACTGGAAAGCCGGCTGCACCAGATGGATCAGGTAGAGTATTGAAATTCCCAATGAAGCTTCATGATCCTGGCTGAGGATGCGCCACCAACCCCGGTATTGGGCCCACATTTCAGCGGGTGGCACCCATATCAGGGGTAAACAAAAGAGCACCCCAACAGCAAGTAAGCCGTGAATAATAAATCTGACCTTGCCCGGATAGATTAAGAAAAACAAGGCCGCCAGGCCCGCGTAAACCTTGATGAATGCGGCCAGGGCTATCCAGACCGCCGCCTTCCCCGTGTTTGATTTTTCAAAATCAATAAAAGCAAAGATCAGTAATCCGGTCATCAGGCCGTTGGACTGAAGGTTTTGCAGGCTGGTCAGCAGTTCAGGAAAGGTAAAAACCAGCAACAAGGGGATGCGCGCCGCCCAGGGTACCGAGAGCCGTGTCAGAGCAAGGAAAAATACCAAAAAATTAAGCAGGTTCCAGACAGTCAGTCCAATGCAGTCGGGCAACCAGGCCAGGATTCCGAATGCCGCCGCAAAACCCGGACTGTATTTGAATAAGTCGTGATGCTCCGCGGGATATAGCACATACATATCCTTATGGTCCAGCAGATGAAAAAACGCCTGTTTGAATATCACATAATTATTATACCCTGTGTATTGGAGCGGGCTGCCTTCAAAGGCACGGGGCGGGGCCTGGTATTTTAGCCAGGAGGCATAAACCGAGACCAGGCCCAATAAAACGCCGGCCCAGAGGAGCAAGGTCTTTCGTTGGACGGTGCTATAAATATTCATTGAGCTTGTCTTTTCAGCACCATGCCGGGCCTGGATCCCATAAATGACCGGCCATCCCAAACCTGAACCCCATTGACCCAAACCTGTTCGATGCCCGAACTGAGCGCATAGGGATCCTCAAGGCTAGCATGATCTTTGATTTGATCCCGGTCCATGACCACAAGGTCCGCATAAAATCCGGGACTGATTTTTCCGCGGAGGGCCAGGCCCATATGGTCTGCACTCAGTAGGGTCATTTTATGGATGGCGGTCTCAAATTCAAAAGCTTTAAGTTGTCCGCTGAAATAATGCAATACCCTGGGAAAACTGGCCACCCCTCTTGGATGGCGGCCGCCCCCAAAGCCATCGCTGCATATATTGGTATGCTTCCATTGCATCAACCGGGTGATGTCGTTTTCATGCATGGACCTGCCCATGACGTGTTCCGGCGCATTTTTATCCCTGGCGGTTTTGATCAATTGCATATAAACCTCTGCCGGCTCTTGCTTCCAATCCTCCGCGATCTGGGCAATGCTTTTACCCACAAGATCCGGCCGGGCATCATATCTCGATAAGATGAGGCCGTCCGGGGGAGTAAGCTCCCGGAGTGCAAATTCAGCGGTTTGCCGGTTGTCAAAATCCCGTTTGGGAAAATGGACCTCAAGGGTGGAAAGCCAAAAATCATAGGGGTAGACATCGGCTGTGATTTGTACTCCCGCCGTTTGGGCGCTGTCCAGCCGCTGCAACAACTGATCCGCCATACCCCATTTGGCTTTCATGGCAATCTTAAAATGGGAGATATGTACCGGCATCCGGGTTCTCCGGCCAATATCGATGATTTCAGTCAGCGCCTCCTCCAGGCCGACGTCCTCCGAACGGAGGTGGGAGGCATATCTTCCGTCCTTTCGGGCAGCTGCCAGGGCCAGTTTCAAGACTTCATCTTTTGAGGAAAAAATACCGGGATCGTATTCCAGTCCGGTGCTTAATCCCAGGGCTCCGGATTTTAAATCTTGTTTCAGCCCCTTTTTCATTTTCCGGATTTCTCCATGGGTGGCCTCCCGGTTAAATTCGGTGTTGCCCATCGCATTAAAACGGAGGGTGTTGTGGCCGGAATAAGATGCAAGGTTTACCGGAATTCCCTCCCGGGTCAGTTGTTCAAAATAATCCTGCAGGGGAAAACGGGAACTGCCGTCCTGGCCAATGACCAGGGTGGTAATACCCTGATTCAGAAAGCTGGAATATTGACCGGAATCTTCAAGATTGCGGTCGTGATGGCTGTGGGTATCGATGAAACCGGGGGCCAGGATCTTTCGGTTTTGGCCGTCAATCACCTTTTCTCCCGGCCGGGGGATGAGCTCACCCAGGATAGCAATTTTATGGTCCCTTATCCTTAGATCACCCAGGAATAACTTTGATCCGGTGCCATCCGCGATATAAAAATTTTTAAACAGAATGGTCTGGCCGGAGGATACAAGACACAAACCCAGAAAACCAAGGCAGAGACATTCCCTTTTCAACATAACCATGAAAATATCGGTTAATTTCGTGCCTGCAAGGTATGGGCAGGTTTTATTTGTTTATCGCAGTTTTTGGATTGCTGGCATCCTGCAATCAGGAAGACGTTGACCAGTATAATTATACGGTGAGGGGCAGGGTGACCCATGAAATCACCGGGCTTGGGGTTCCCGGGGTCTGGGTGTATACCGAATACGGAGAGCCCTGCTGCGGATCCATCGCATTCAGAAAGGGGCTGGATTCCGCAAAAACCAATTTTGAAGGAAAATACACCCTGCAGATATCGTACCCTGAAGACACCCTGATTTACCGGTTTATCACTTTTTTAAAAGCGGGCACCCTGAACAACCAGTTTTACCAGTATTCCGGCCTGGATGTCCAGGATATCGGCCTTACCCGGTTCGAATACAATGAGATGGTGGCTCCTGTGGTCCCCGCGAAACTGCCGGACGGTCATCTTCAAAGCTGTGATTTCACCATCCTCCCGGTGGGCTATGTCGAAATTGATTTCAGGAACAGGGGTTCCGCGCCAACCGATACCGTTTCGGTAAAAGCCATCCGGATGGACAAAAACCAGGAATACAAAAACGTGCTGTTCTATCCTTCCTATTCCTTCGGTTTACATTTGTTTCCGGTACCCGCTTCCATCCCCACCCTGTTGATACAGGAAAATACATACAATGGGAATACCGTGACCGTGCGGGATACCCTCAACCTCAAGGCCGGGCAACGGGTCTCGAGAACCCTGGAAAGGTAGCCTTCCCCATTCCATTCCAGGCACTGGGATTGGATTTTAAATTCAAAAGCCGATTCTATCGCTTAGATTAGCCGGATAGATTCAAAAGCCATGTCTTTTTTAAAAAACAAAACGGTATTTATCACCGGGGGCAGCCGGGGTATTGGTAAAGCCATAGGCCTTCGAATGGCCCGTGAAGGCGCCAATGTAGCGCTTGCGGCCAAAACCACCGAAGAGCATCCCAAACTGCCTGGAACCATTTATTCCGCTGCAGCTGAAATCGAAGCGGCCGGAGGAAAAGCCCTGCCCATCCAGGCGGATATCCGTTTTGAAGAACAGGTCGCCGCGGCCATTCACAAAGCGGTTGAAACCTTCGGCGGAATCGATATCCTGGTCAACAACGCCAGTGCCATCTCCCTGACCGATACGCCCAACACGGAAATGAAACGGTTTGACCTAATGCACCAGATCAATACCCGGGGCACTTTTTTGACGACTAAATATGCCCTGCCCTTCCTGAAGAAATCGGATCATGCCCATATCCTGGTCCTCTCCCCTCCCATCCATCTTGATCCCAAATGGCTGGGCATGCATCTCGCTTATACGATCAGTAAGTTCAGCATGAGCATGTGTGTCATGGGATGGGCTGAAGAATTCAGGGGAAAGATCGCCGTCAACGCGCTTTGGCCAAGGACTACCATTGCCACCGCAGCAGTGCAAAATCTCCTTGGAGGGGACCAGATGGTTCGGCTGTCCCGCAAGCCGGAAATCGTGGCCGATGCCGCTTATGAAATATTCAGGCACAATGCCTCCACCCTGTCCGGCCGGTTTTGCATTGATGAAGACATCTTGCGGGAAGCCGGAGTGAATGATTTTACTTCTTACGCAGTGGATCCCGGTTCGGAATTGATGACGGACCTTTTCTTGTGAGCTTCGTTGGAGGTTGTCTAATAGAGTCGATAGGGTTCGCACGGAGGTCTGGAGAGCACGGAGACAATCTTAGTTTTAGAGGCCCTTCCCCGCGCGGAAGGGTTCGCAAGGAGCGTGGGAGGGCACGGAGATATTTCTTTGCCCTTATTGTGCTTGGGATAAATTCTAAAAATATACTTCTCCGTGCTCTTCGTGTTCTCCGTGAGAATTCTACTTGCACGGCGCCCCCCGGGCGCCCATCCCCGCGCAAATGTTCGCACGGAGTAAGGGAGGGCACGGAGATATTTCTTTTGCTCATATTCGATTAACTCCGTGCTCTTCGTGTTCTCCGTGTGCATTCTACCTGCAAGGCGCCCCCAGGCGCCCTTCTCCGCGCAAAAGTTCGCACGGAGCATGGGAGGACACGGAGGCTTTACTTTGCACTTATTGCACTTGGGATAAATCTTAAAATATAATTCTCCGTGCGCTTCGTGTTCTCCGTGAGAATTCTACTTGCACGGCGCCCCCGTGCGCCCATCCCCGGTAAAAAAAAAGTTCGCACGGAGCAAGGGAGGACACGGAGATATTTCTTTACCTCCCATTCAATGATTCTCCGCGTTCTTCGTGTTCTCCGTGAGAACTACTTCGTGCGAATTCCACTCGTTCTGCTCCCTCGTGCGGAAGGCTCAGCCTCCCAAAGACAATCACATTAGCCGTACCGCCGGCCACTCTCCCCGTGGTCCTGTACCGGAATTCAATCCGGTCAATCCGGCGCTCTCCTCCCGGCAGATCAATGATCCGGCTTTCGCCTCCTTTGCGGATATCCTGACGAATGGCCACATCAAACCGTTCGCCATTTTCAAAAACCACATCGAAATTGCTGATGTGCAGGGGGGCGTCGACGACTTTTATTTTGAGTTTGGTGTACCAGTCATTGCCGCCGACTTTAATGACGTCGTGATCGGAGGAGAATTTCACCGCTCGTTCCCCAATCATCTTCCAGGCAGGCTGGACGGTGAAAGAAGTCAAAATGAACAAGACAGCAGCAAGATAAAAAATGGTTGTACGCATATCTGAGTTTTTAAAGTTTCTAACGGGTAAGACTAAATTTAGCCCATCCGGGTTTAAACCGGCTAAAAATATTCAAACATTTTTATCTGCGAGTTCCGGCTAATCGATAACTTTGCACCAGTGATACCTCAGGTACTTTCACATATAGAATCTTTCATCAGTCAGGACCTCCTTTCCCCCAGGTCCTTTCAACCTGCCCGTTGATCCTCCAACGAAGGTATTTATCATTTTCTTAAATAAAATAATTAACCGAGTTGGATTTATTCGAACAAATTCCATGTTAACATAGCCATTGTAGTAAAAATGAACCATGAAAATCAAATCACCGATGCACTGGCGGTACAAGAAGCACCAGTGACAGTAGTCGTAGCCGGGCCGGAACACGCCCGTTATGCCGAGGAGATTTGCCACCTGATCGAAGAATCTGCCAAAGCCAGGAAAACCGGGATCGCAAAACGCTCTCCGGAATACATTATCAAAAAACTCAACAGCGGGGACGCCGTTATTGCCCTGCAAGGAGAAAAACTGGCGGGTTTTTGTTATATCGAGACCTGGAGTCACGGCCAATACGTAGCCAATTCAGGACTGATCGTCGCCCCGGACCTGCGCAAGGCAGGGCTTGGCCGGGAGATCAAGATCAAAGCCTTTAACCTGGCCCGGGATAAATACCCCTATGCCAAGGTCTTCGGGATCACCACCAGCCTGGCGGTGATGAAGATCAATACCGAACTCGGTTATAAACCGGTTACTTTTTCCGAACTGACCCAGGATGAAGCCTTCTGGAAAGGCTGCAGCAGTTGTCCCAACTACGATATCCTGCAACGCAACGAAAGAAAAATGTGCCTATGCACCGGCATGCTGGCCCCCTCTAAAATGGAAGAAATGCCCTATGATCTTTCCCGGATGATCATCAACGATTTAGCACAAAACAATGGCTCCATATGACAAAGTAGTCCTCGCTTACAGCGGCGGACTGGATACCTCCTTTTGCATCAAATACCTGCAGCTGGAGAAAAACCTGGAAGTACATGCGGCGATCGTTAATACCGGGGGGTTCACCGAAGAAGAACTTCACACGATCGGAACCAAAGCGCGGCAAATGGGGGCGGCTTCCTTCACCGTGCTGGACGCAACCCGTGATTTTTACCAAAACTGCCTCCGGTACCTGATTTACGGAAATGTTCTGCGCAACAATACCTACCCACTATCGGTCAGTGCGGAAAGGGTGTTTCAGGCCCTCTCCATCATCGAATACGCCAAACAAACCGGTGCCCGGTACATCGCTCACGGGAGTACCGGCGCGGGCAACGACCAGATCCGTTTTGATCTTATTTTTAATATCCTGGGCTCCGGACTGGAGGTGATCACCCCCATCCGGGATCTGAAATTGTCCCGTCAGGAAGAAGTCGATTACCTGAAAAAACAAGGAGTGGACCTTTCCTGGGAAAAAGCACAATATTCCATCAACAAAGGGCTCTGGGGTACCAGCGTGGGAGGTAAGGAAACCCTGACTTCCGATCAATATCTCCCCGAATCCGCCTTCCCGACTCCCGTCACTAAACAGGAACCGGAAAACCTCGTCCTCACTTTCAGGAAAGGAGAACTTACCGGCATCAATCAACAGGAATACAACAATCCGGTGGATGCCATCCGGGCTTTATCCGTGATCGCTTCCCCTTTTGGCATAGGCAGGGACATTCATGTAGGGGATACCATCATCGGCATCAAAGGCCGCGTCGGTTTTGAGGCCGCCGCCCCGGTCCTCATCCTCAAAGCCCATCATTTGCTGGAAAAACATACCCTGGCGAAATGGCAACAATACTGGAAAGAACAACTGGCCAACTGGTACGGCATGATGCTGCATGAAGGCCAATACCTGGACCCGGTCATGCGGGACATCGAAGTCTTCCTGGAACACAGCCAGGAAAGGGTGACCGGCTCGGTGCTTCTCAAACTCTTCCCCTACCGCTTTGAATTGCACGGGGTGGATTCTCCCCACGATATGATGAAAAGCAAGATGGGACAATACGGAGAAATGAACAATGCCTGGACCGGCGAGGATGCCCGGGGCTTCACCCGGATCCTTTCTACGGCCAATAAGATACACCGTTTGGCGGAGTAGCCCCTCAGCCTTAACCTCAACTTCAGCCTCAGCCTCAGCCTTAACCTCAACCTCAATTTATCCCTTATTTTTGCCTCCTATGGTTCCAGTGGCGATTGTTGGCGGAGCCGGTTATACCGGTGGAGAATTGATCCGGATATTGATCCATCATCCGTTCGCGGAACTCACCGAGGTGGTGAGCGAAAGCCAGGCCGGTAAAGCGGTGACCTCGGTGCATGCGGATCTTTTAGGGGAGACCGACCTGATATTTTCCAAACAATTGGAAGGCAGGCCCGAGGTGGTTTTTTTATGCACCGGGCATGGAAAAGCAAAAGAATTCATGTCCAAGCATTCCCTGGACAAAAAAACGAGGGTGATTGACCTGAGTATGGATTACCGGCTGGCCGATCCTTCCCACGATTTTATATATGGATTGCCCGAATTGAACCGGGCCAGGATCAGACCCGCGCGCCACATCGCCAATTGCGGCTGCTTTGCAACGGGTATCCAACTTGCCTTGCTTCCCCTAGCCAAAGAAGGATTGCTCCAGGAGGATATCCATGTCCATGCCATTACGGGCAGCACGGGGGCAGGTCAGGCCTTCAGCGACAGCCTTCATTTCAGCTGGCGCAGTTCGAATGTCAGTATTTACAAACCTTTCAACCACCAGCACCTCCCCGAGATCAGGCAATCCCTGCTCCAACTGGATGCCGGGTTCAAAGCACCCATCCATTTTATACCGGTCCGGGGAAATTTTACCCGCGGTATTTTTTCCACAGTGTACACAAAAAATGACCTCAGCGCGGAACAAGCCCTATCCCTCTACCGGGAATATTACCAGGATGAAATTTTTGTAAAGATCACGGAAGAAAATCCTGACCTGAAGCAGGTGGTCAATACCAATAAATGCATCCTCCACCTGGAAAAACACGGGCCCCTCCTCCTGGTGATTTCCGCTTTGGATAATTTATTGAAGGGCGCCAGCGGCCAGGCCGTGCAGAATCTCAATATCCTGTATGGCTGGCCGGAAGACAGCGGACTGAAATTAAAGGGGATGGTTTTTTAGACAGGCCTTACCCATTCCACCGATCGGGACTCCCTACTTCCCTTTGTTCTTTTTTTCAGCCCTTTTTTCTTTCAGGGTCTTCGTTGCTTTCTTTTTAACCTCTTTTTTCTGGTCTTTGCTTTTTGACATAACGAACAAATTTATCAATCCTAAAGGTAAATAATATTATAAATTATTCATATATAAAAAAAGCCCCGGATCGCTCCGGGGCCTTCCATTTTATTCATTCTGGGCCTTGGTTCAGTCCACAATGAGCATTTTCCTGCTGGCGGTGAAAAATCTGGATTCAAAGCGGTAGTACAGTAAGCCCGTGGCGCCGATCTCCCGGCGATCCAGCCATACTTCCTGATACCCCTTGCTCCAATCACGCTCGATCGTTTTGACGGTACGGCCGGTAATATCCATGATTCTTAGGAGTCCCCTGCCCTCTTGGGCAAGGTTAATCCCGATGACTGTACGCTGATCAAACGGATTGGGGTAGTTTTGATACAATACACTTTGTGAGGTCACCGTATTGCCTTCCGGGCTTACAAATCGAATCGACAGGCCACCCAGTTCACCTTTCCCCTCATAGCTCTCCGCCACGGTGTGTTGGGAGCCAATCCGCAACATCTCTGACAAGCGGCCGTTTGACCCAGCCTTGAAAATCAGGGTAAACAGCGGGCTTTGGTCATCCAGGTCCATTCCCGTGTGATGATTCCAACTCATGGTCAGCATCCCTTGTGCCGCCCAGCGATGCCCGAGATTGTTTTCTTTAAGATCCAATTTTCCATCATTACCAATTCCTTCAAACAGGAGGTTGCCTGTATGCAGGGTACCCTGCCAGCCGCTGATTCCCCGGAAGTTTGGTGACCGGAAGGTCACACTCAATTCTTCTCCTTTTCGAACCAGCCGGTCTTCAGTTTCCAGGATGAGGCCTCTTTCAAAGCCCCGGACCTCAGTGCCGATCAAGCTGTGCGGTATAGCACTGCTGTTCAGGTCTCCGATCTTCACACCTATAAAGTCCCTCACCTCCTGTTCATTCATCTTATCCAGCAGTTCTTCTGTTGGAAAACCCCAGGGATTCTGAACATCGGTAAAGGAATACGATTTCGGTATAAATTTCCAGCTCGTGTTGCCCGGTATCTGGTCGTAGAGCCCCAGGATCAGCTTGCGCAATTCGACCAGGTCCACCACACTGATATCCTGGCTGTTGTTTATATCTGCCGCGATCATTTTATACGGGCTTTTCAGCTTTTCCGTACCCAGCAGGTGTTTTTGCAATAAGACCAGGTCCAGCGTGCTCAATCCATTCATCGGATTGTCATCCCTCAGGGCCTTGATGCTCACCGGCCCAGTCAATTGGATATTGCTGAACGCAAAGTTGCCGTCGGAACCCGTCTTGAAGGATGGGATCGCCGCCTGGCCTACTCCTTTGAGTTCGACCGTCGCGAATTCAACCCCTTCCTTATCCTCCGTATACAGTTTACCATTGATGTTCGCGGTGGTCAGTGTCGTATCCTTGCATACTCCGCCCGCCTGGCCTCCGTTGTCCTGCAACAAAATATACGTGCGGCAATAGTCCTGGTTCCCGGCCTGATCGGTCACCCAGATATCCACCGGT